>NZ_RZOZ02000009.1:0-274423 GCF_003999155.2 Mesorhizobium sp. M1D.F.Ca.ET.231.01.1.1 | reverse complement strand
TTCTCAGGCTCTCTTGACTATTCTGTATTGTTCGACGGATCGCCTCTGTCGTTGTGGCGCTGCCGTGAAGAACCTGGCCCATAGTGCATCCTTCCATTCTTGGGAAAACAATGCACCATCAAATGCCGGGATCAAACAGTTAGGCTCGGCGACTTCGCCGTAGCCTTTCGCCCGACCGATGATGCTCGGTGCCGAAACAGAATAATCGGAAGCCGGTGCTGGGCGCGCTGCAACCGGCGAAATATTGGGCAGGTTTGCAGCGGTCAAGCCTCTCCGGCCGGCTAGGCCAGAGGCCGGATCGCCGGCCCGTTGAGCACCGTTCCGTCTGGCGAGAACTGCGAGCCGTGGCAGGGGCAATCCCAGCACTGCTCCGTGGAATTCCATTGCACGATGCAGCCCAGATGCGTGCAGCTCGCTGAATGCCTGTGCAGCTTTCCGTCGCGTTCGCGGCATACGGCGAGCTTGCTCAAGCCGTCCTGAAGAATGCCGCCTTCACCAGGCTTGAGATCGTCGGCCGATTTGATCTCGCCGGGCAGCAAATAGCCAGCAAGGTTCTTCACCGTCGTGAGGTTCTCATTGACGTATTGCGCAAGGGCGGCGGGCGGCGTCCGATCCGGGGCATACACGGCTTCCCACGGGTTCGATCCTTCCACGATCAAATCGCGGATCAGCAGCCCGGCCAATACGCCGTGCGTCATGCCCTGTCCGGAGTCGCCGGTGGCGATGAAGACGTTGCCGTTGCCGGGGCTGCGGCCGATAAAGCCGCAATAGTCGATCGTATCGAGAACCTGACCCGACCATCTCGCTCTTTCTCTGCCAAGATCGGGCACCAATGCCCTGATCCAGGCTTCGAGCGCAGTAAAGCGAACCTCGCCGTCATCGGCTTCGCCCGATTTGTGATCGCGGCCGCCGGCAATGAGACAGTCGGTCTCGCCGAGGCCGGGATTGAGTCGGACATAATAATAGGGATCGTCCATGTCCCAGTAGAGCGCATCAGGAAGAATTCCCCTTTCGATGTCGAAAGCCATCGCATAGGTGCGGTAAGGCGCCATCTTGCTATGGATCTTTACCAAGGTGTTGATTGGCGAATTCGTGGCAAACACCGCGTTCGACGCCGTGACAGTGGAGCCGCCGTCGCATTTCAGGCGAACCTGCTTCCCCTCCTCGATTTCGACGACGGCGCTGTCGGCGAATGCCTTGCCGCCTCGCTTCTGGAAATCGGCGAGCAGCGCGCGAAGATATTTCAGCGGATGGAAAGTGGCCTGGTTCGGATAGCGCAGGATGGGCGCCGATTCATGGCCCTTGAGCGGTACACCCTCGCCATGCTCAACTTCGACGCCGATCTTTGCCGCGGCGGCATATTCCTTGTTGCATTCTCTGGCGGCCTCTTTCTCATCCATCCAGGCGGCCGGGAAAAGGAAGCCGTCCAGCCGCCGGAAGTCGCAATCGATCTCCAGCCTGCCGACATGCTGTTCGATACAGTCGACGGCGGCTTGCTGACTTTCCTGAAATCCGCGCGCGAGGGCCTCGCCGCGCATCTTGACCAGAGCGCTCAAACCGTCGTCGCAGATTGGCGCCAAATGGGCGGTCGTGCGGGATGTCATCCCGCCGAGCAAGGGGCCGCGATCCACAAGCACCACCTTGCGTCCTGCCAAGGCCAGTTCATAGGCAACTGAAACACCGGCGATGCCGGCGCCGATGACGGCCACGTCGCAATGCTCGTCCTGCTCGAGGCGGGGAGCGCTGGGCAAGCTGGTGTCGAGCATCCAAAAAGATCTGGTCGCTTCGCCGCTGACGTTCATCGCATTCTCATCCAGACGACATAAGCTCGCCGTATCGACCGATCTTGGCCACAGCGAGCGGGGCCGTGCTTTCAAACTCCGCTCGACGCGGAATGTTCCTGAACCTGGACCACGCGCGCTGGCGCGGGTCGTGCAACTGCATGGCCACGAAACAGGCACTCGAACGGAATATTTGGGGCTGGGGACTCGTTAATTCCTCAGATAATGCCAGGTAAGGCAAAGTGGACATATTCGACGATCAAAATCATTGAAGCCGCCAGACAGGCCGCGGCTTGCTCTGGCGTAACCTCGAAGGGAACCAGAGATGACAACGGCTGTTTTGGCCTCTTTCACAAGACGATGTGTCGTCGCGGGGCTGGCGGTTACCGCCGCATCGACGGCTGTATTGCCCGCCGACAACGCACGCGCGCAGACCAAGCAAACCGCGCCTGCGAAAAGTCTGTATGAGCGGCTGGGGGGCGTGTTCGCCATTGCGGCGGTGGTGGATCACTTCAGCGATGCCGTCGTGAAGAACCCCATCGTCGGCAAGAAGTCCAAAAACCCGCAACTGCGGAAATGGCACACCAAGAACCTTCAACGACTCCCAGGCCTCAAATTCATGCGCACGCTGTGGGTCTGCGACGTTTCCGGCGGCCCCTTCAAGTTCGTCGCCACAAGGCCCGGCGCGACGCCGCTCGGCCTTGAAGAGGCTCACCGCGACTTGCGGATCTCTCCGGCGGAATTCGACGAGGTCGCAGCGGAACTCGGGCGGACCCTGGACCATTTCAAGGTTCCGAAGGCTGAGAAGACGGAGGTGCTGGAGGCCTTCGCCGCGCACAAGGACGAGGTTACCGAGGGCTACGTCAAAAAGGGCTGATGCACGCCGCCAGGTAGAAGCGGTCCTCTCGTGCTGTTGCGTCCAGCGGACGACGGCGCGCACGGTGACGTCCTCGTCGCGCAGGAAATCGAGCGCGGCCGCAACAACGGGCTTGACGCCTGGAAACTGCGCGATCGGCGTCTGGGGCAAGCTCGCGTGACTCCGAGGCTCCGGTTCCTCTATAGGATGGCGCTTTCTCCCCTCCCCGGAGCCGTCCCATGCCCGCCTCCCTTGTCGCCGAGTTGCGCGCCCTCCTCCCTAACGCCACCATCTGGGACGCCGCCGAGCTCGCCACTCGTGACCCCGGCTTCGACGCCCGCAATTTCGGCGCCTCGGCGCTGGTGCGGCCGGCCGACACCGCGAGCGTCGCGGCGCTGGTGAAGTTTTGCGCGGAGCGCGGCATCGGGCTGGTCGCGCAGGGCGGGCGCACCGGGCTGGCGGGCGGGGCGGCGACTTCTTCCGGCCAGGTGATCTGCGATCTCGGCGGGCTCAACCAAATCGAGGAGATCGACCCGTTCGCGCGGGTGGCGATCGTCCAGGCCGGCGCGACGCTTGGGGCGCTGCAGGAGGCTGCGGCCCAGCATGGGCTCGACCCCGGCATCGACCTTGCGGCGCGCGGCAGCGCCACCATCGGCGGTATGGTTTCCACCAATGCAGGCGGCATCATGGCCTTTCGCAACGGCACGATGCGCCACCGCGTGCTCGGCCTGGAAGCCGTGCTGCCGGACGGGCGCGTGTTCTCCGACCTCACCCAGGTGCTCAAGACCAGCGCCGGCTATGACCTGAAACTCCTGTTCATCGGCGCGGAAGGGACGCTCGGCATCGTCACCCGCGTGGCGCTCAGGCTCGATCCGGTGGCCGGCGCAAGCGCAACCGCGCTGGTCGGCGTGCCGGATGCGGCCAGCGCGCAGCGCATCGTGCGGCATTTTCTGAGCCAAACCGGCACGCGGCTTACCGCCGCCGAGATCCTGTGGCGGCGCTTTGCCGCCTTGATGCAGCGGGGGCTTGGCTACGCGCCCGGGCAGTTGCCGCTCGACGCGCCTTGCCTGCTGGTGCTGGGCCTCGGCGCCGACTCGATCGAGGCGGCGCGGACGGCGCTCGAGGACGGGCTGGCGGCGATCTGGGTAGAGGCTGGCATCGTCGACGCGCTGGTCGCGGCTTCCGAGGCGCAGGCGGCCGCGATGTGGCGGCTGCGCGAGGAGACGGAGCAAATCGAGCGCGCGCATCCCTTGGCGCCCTCCTTCGATGTCTCGGTGCCGGCCGGCGCGCTGGACGCCTATGTGGCGCGCATCGAAGCCGGGCTGAAGACGCTCGACGCTTCATACGCGCCCTATGTCTACGGCCATCTTGCCGACGGCAATCTGCACATATCCATCAACTGCGACGGGCAGGTGCCGCATGAGCGGCACGAGGCGATCGAGGACGTGCTCTATGAGGGGCTGAACGAAGCCGGCGGCTCGTTCTCGGCCGAGCACGGGATAGGCCTCGACAAGCGCGAGGCCTATGAGCGCCACGCCGACCCGGTGAAGCGGGAATTGGCGCGGGCGATCAAGGCGATGATCGATCCGGGCAATGTGATGAATCCGGGGAAGGTTGTTTCGGGGGAGTGACGGCTATGCCCTGAGAGGCCGGCGGGACAGCGCCCCCCTCTGGTCTGCCGACCATCTCCCCCACAAGGGGGGAGATTGGACGTCGTGTTGGCTTTCGCCAGTCGCCAACGTTGCAGGAATGAGCGGAGCGCCGAAGCTGCCAATCTCCCTCCTTGTGGGGGAGATGTCCGGCAGGACAGAGGGGGCGCGAAGGAATGAGGCGCTGATTTCCTTTCGCCCATATCGCCCGCACGGCCAGGCAAGCCAAGACGGAGAAGGGGAACTCGCTACAAAGCCCCTTCTCCGCCTCGGCTTGGCTCGGCCCCTCGCTCCGCCAAGCGAGGAGCCAAAAAGCCGAATTCAAGCCGCCAGCTCAACCTCACGCGCCGCCGCGATCATGACGCCGGCGAGCAGCCCGTAGGCGGCTTGCCATGCTTCCCGCATCTCCTGCGTGAAAGCCTCGCCGAGGCCCGCCTCGAGCGTCTCGATCAGCGCCTGGCCGACGATTGGGTAATGATGCTCCTCGACGCCGTAGCCGACATGGCGCCTGGCGAGATCCTGAACAGTGGGCAGGATGGTCTCGGCGCGGGAAAGCCCGTGCACGACGAAGCCGGGGGCCGTCATCAGCTTGGCGCCCTGCTTCTCCATCTCGGTTGTGTGAAACAGCGCCTTGAGGCTGCCGTCGATGGCAAACAGCTTCTCGCAGAACAAGGCCGCAGCGACGTCGCGAAAACTATCCTGCACAAGCCTGATCTGGTCGGGTGTCATCGGCGCGCTCCTCGGCGTCCTTGGTCTGCGTGAGGATCACGCCTTGGTGTTTCGCCGGCATGCCGGTTGTGGAGGCGATATGTTTCAGGCTTGTCTCTGCCGCGTATCGGGTTGCGGGAGGCTGGGTTCCTCTCCCACAGCGAGAAGAACGACTGAGACGCCGGCGCGAAGGATCGCGGCGTCCGTGCAGCTTGGGATCAAGCGGCAGGGCCAGCCCCTGCCACCAACCGCTTCGCCGCGTGCACTGCCGCCGTGCAATAGTTCCGGTCGCCGTGGATCAGGATCATCACCATGGCGCCCTCGATCAACATGATCAGCTCGCGCGCCCGCTCCTTCGGGGCCGGCACGTTCGCCTGGGCAAGCATCGCCTCCAGGTTCCGCTCCATCAGCGCCTTGTGCTGGCGCGCGATCGAGCGCGCGGGATGGCCCGACAGGTCGGCGAGCTCGATGGCGAGGCGGGTGAAGCCGGAGCCCGCCCAGCGCGGCTTGGACGACCATTTGACGAGCCCCTCGAACAGCTTGTCGATCAGCGCATCCGCGCCGCCCGACAGATCGATGCCGTAATTCTGGAAGTCGGCGAAGGTGCGCTCGTGCTGCGAGGCGAGCACCGCCGTCAGCAGCGCGTCCTTGCTGGCGAAGTGATAATAGAGCGTGCGCTTGGTGACGCCGGCGGCGCCCGCGATCTCGTCCATCCCGACGCGGAAGAAACCCCGGCGGCGAAAGAGCTTGTACGCCGCCTGCAAGATCACGGGCCTGGTCGCGTCGGACGTTCTGGGCATGGGCGCTGCCGGTCGAAAGTATACTCGCTAGTGAATTTACATCAGGGCAAGCGCGGCCTTCAATGATCAGTGCTTACTAATCTTCGAAGGGAGGACGACGATGGAAAGAGTGGTCCCCACGGTGCTCGATGTTCCGACAGGGATCGTGACGTTGCCGGACACGATCGGGGCGACGGCGACGGCACCAAAGCTGATGGCGAACATGACCTGCATCGAGGACCTGCGCCAGGCGGCGCGACGCCAGGTGCCGCGCGCCTTCTTCGACTATGCCGAGGCCGGCTCATATGCCGAGCAGACGCTGCGCGCCAACCGCGCCGACCTCGAGCGGATCACGCTGAAGCAGCGCGTGCTGGTCGACGTCGAGCAGCGCGACACGTCGACCACCATCCTCGGCGAGAAGGTGGCGCTGCCCATAGCGCTGGCGCCGATCGGCCTCGGCGGCATGCAATGGGCCGATGGCGAGATCCTCGCCTGCCGCGCGGCAAAGGCCGCCGGAATTCCCTATACGATGAGCACAATGTCGATATGCTCGATCGAGGACGTGGCGCAAGCGGTCGGCAAGCCGTTCTGGTTCCAGCTCTATGTAATGAAGGACCGCGGCTTCGTGCGCGCGCTGGCCGAGCGGGCGCATGCCGCCCGCTGCAGCGGGCTGGTGCTCACCGTCGACCTGCAGGTGCTGGGGCAGCGCCACGCCGACGTCAGGAATGGGCTTTCGGTGCCGCCGGCGCTGAAAGTTCGCACGATCCTCGACATCGCCAGCCGGCGGGCCTGGGCGGCCCGCATGCTTACGGCAAAGCGATGGACCTTCGGCAATCTCGCCGGCCATCTCAAGGGCGAGGGCAGCGTCAAGGGTGTGGCGGACTGGGTGTCGCACCAGTTCGATGCGTCGCTGAACTGGAGCGACGTCGAGTGGATCCGAAGCATCTGGCCGGGCAAGCTTATCCTCAAGGGCATCCTTGATGTCGTCGACGCGCGCTCGGCCTGCAAGGCCGGCGCCGACGCCATCGTGGTCTCCAACCATGGCGGCCGGCAGCTCGACGGCGCGCCCTCGACTATCTCGATGCTGCCCCGGATCGCCGAGGCGGTGGGTTCGCAGGTGGAGGTGCTGTTCGACGGCGGCGTGCGCTCCGGCCAGGATGTGATGCGGGCGCTGGCGCTCGGCGCCCGCGCCTGCCTGGTCGGGCGCGCCTATGTCTACGGCCTCGGCGCCGGCGGCGAGGCGGGCGTGGCGACCGCCATCGATATCCTGCGCAAGGAACTGTCGGTCACCATGGCACTGACGGGAACGCGCAATGTCGCGGAGATTGACGAGAGGGTGCTGAACTAGGGCAATTCCAGGAAAAGTGTGAGCGGTTTTCCGTCCGGAATTGCGTAAAAACAAGGAGATAGGGCGTTTCGCCGTTTAGGTGAAACGGTGAAACGCACTAGGTTGGCGCGCTTGACAGAGGGGATACCGGCGCGAGGCAACCCTTTCTATCCTGCCGGCGAGGGAAGCGCGCCGCCCCTACTCGCACTGCCGGCGCGGGCCGCCGTCGAGGGGCTGGTAGGTGTTGTCCTGCGGATCGTAGGAGCGGTAGCGGCTGAAGCAGTCGCTGACATGGTCACCCGAAAACTGCGGGCCCAAAAGGCGATCCCTGGGGGCTTGCTCCTCGGGCGCGATCTCCTCCGGCGGGCCGCCATAGGTGGTGGCGTAGCCGTCACGCGTGGGAGCGTAGCCTTCCATCTCGGCCTCGTCGTCGCTCACCTCGCCCTGATCGGCCTGGCCACTCCGACCTGCGTCGGTCGAAGCGGTGGCGTCGCCGCCCGGATCGAAATAAGGCGAGACGCAGGGGCGCAGCTCGCCGCTGTAGGAGCGGTAGCTGTTTTCTTCCGGACGATAGCTGCGATAGCGGTTGGCGCACCATTCGAGATGGGCGGCGGGCAATCGGGCCTGCCCGGCCGGTGCCTGCTCGGAAGAGGTCTGCCCGGAAGGTTGGGCGGCCGCATTGGCATCGGGCTGGGCCATCTGTGAAGCGTTGGGCTGGGCGGGCAAGGGCTGCAATTGCCGCGGCGCGGCGGGTTGCGGGGTGGCGAGAGCGGTGGTCTGCGCGCCGGTATCCGCCTTGGCGGGCGCGCCGGCCGCCTGCTGGGCCGGGATGCGCTCGAGCTCCTGCTTCGCCGGATCGACCGGCTGGGCATCCTTGGTCCACAGCTCGGAAACGCCGATCGCGGGTGTGGCCTGGCGCACCGGCTTGGCGGCCAGCAGCCAGGTGGCGAAGCCAAGTCCGCTGGCGAACACGGCCAGGGTGAGCACGAAGCCGCCGACGATTCCCAACAAAGCCTTCACGCTGCACTCCTTAAGCCCCCGCTCATAGAATGCCAGGCACGGGATGGAAGTTCCCGTCCCCATGAAATGGTGGTTCGGCGAAGCCGAGACTAAGTGGTGGCGCTAACCCGCGCCATGCGACCATAAAGAAGGTCATCGCCCTACGAAGCCTCCTCTCCGGCCGCTTCGCGGCCACCTATCTCCACCGCCATACGGGGCGAGGAAGGAGCTAGCCGACCACCTCGCGATATTCCCTCACCTTCCCGTCCTGCCCACGAATCCGCCAGGTCTCGCCGTCGCGGCCCTCGATATGGCTTGCCGCGAGCGGCACCTTGCCGCCGCCTTCGGGCAAATCGATGACATAGGTCGGGTTGCATATGCCGGAGAGGCGATGGCGCAGTTCGGCGACCAGCGCCTGCCCCTCGGCAATTGTCGTGCGGCGGTGCGCCATACCGCGCGTCAGGTCGCCATGGTGCAGGTAATAGGGCTTTACCCCGAGGCGATACATCAGCTCGCGGCAGAGCTCCTCCAGCACCTCGACATGATCGTTGACGCCTTTCAAGAGGACGCTCTGGTTGAGCAGGACAAAACCCGCCTGCCGCATCGTCCGGCAGGCCGTTTCGGCCTCGCCGGTGATCTCGCGCGGGTGGTTGAAGTGGGTGACCACCGTCACCAACAACCGGCCCTGCAGCGCCGCCACCAACCCCGCCGTGATGCGCGACGGCAGCGCCACCGGCACGCGGGTGTGGATGCGCAACAGCCGGACATGCGGGATGGCCTCGATGCGGGCGCGGATTTCGGCCAGCGCCTTGTCCGGCAGCGAGAGCGGATCGCCGCCGGTCAGGATCACCTCGCGGATCTCGGGGTGCCCGGCGATATGGGCCAGCGCCGGCTCCAGCGCCTCGCGCGTATAGCCGCGGCCGATCGACGTCAGCGACTCCTTGCGAAAACAGAAGCGGCAATAGACCGCGCATTGGTAGGTCGGGAACAAAAGCACGCGGTCGGCGTGGCGATGCGTCAGCCGCGGCACCGGGCTGTAGGCATGGTCGCCGATCGGGTCGTCGAGCTCGCCCTCGGCGGCGATCAACTCGTCCGGCGACGGGATCACCTGGGCGCGGATCGGGTCGTTGGGATCGCTCCAGTCGATCAGGTCGAGGTAAGCTTTCGGCACGCGCACCTTGTGGCTGGCCGCGGCTTTCTGCGCAGCCCCGCGCTCGGCGGGCGAAAGCGGCAGCGCGGCAAGGTCACGGACATGGCGCACGCCGGCGCGGACATCGCCCTGCCAGGCGGCGTCGGGCGCGAAGGCCGGTTGTTTGAGGTTGGCGTCTGAGGTCATCGGAGGTCCCGCAAGCAATTTCGGCGGACCTATCGGCCGGATGGGCGGCGGGGTCAACCGCCGCGGTTGCCGCAGACCAGCAGGCGCCGCGCCTCGCTCCCTGCCCATGCGGATAGTTGTTTTAGCGAAATGCTATTAGTCTCAGCCATCCGGGGCTTCGGGGGCGAACAATGGATTTCAACACAGGCCATGGCTACCTCCTGATCGGCGGGCTCATCCTGGTCGGCGCGGGACTGCTGATCCTTTCTTTGATCGTCAATCTGCATGTGGCGCACAGTGTGCGCGACGACATACGCCACCGCGAAAAGCTGCTGGAATATTACCGCAACATCTTCTCACAGCTTGGCGTCATCCTCATCGGCATCGGCGTTTCGCTGTTCATCTTCTTCTTCCAGCAGAATTATCAGGACCAGCGCAAACGCGAGACCGAGCTGCAGCAGGTACTGGCCAAGCTTGCCGCGCGCATTGCCCGCGGCGCGCCCGTCATCGAAACGCTCGGCGAGTTCGACGATGTCCTGGACGAGGGCGGCGCCTATATCAGCCCGGATCTTGGCGGAAAGAACGCTGCGGTGAGCGCGCAGGGAAGCGAACTCGGCAAGCAGGTCACGAAGATCCTCCTGGTCGAGCGCGATATCGATGTGCGCGACTTCGACATCCTGAACCTGTCGCGTGATTTCGAGACGACTTTCGTCGTCAACGAGATCGATCCCAAGCTGTGGTTCAACATCGTGCGCGACGAGAGCGAGATCAAATACGCCACCACCCAGCTCGTCCTCGACTACAAGGACCTCCAGGACGCGATCGGCGGCGAGCCGGTCGAGGCCGCGGTCGCCAATCCGGAGAAGGAGCGCAAGATCAAGCACGAGGTGCTCGACATCTTCTATGACGCCGATCTCTTGCGCCTGCGCAGCAGGCAGTTCCTAGGCCGCGCGTGCTGGCTGTTCAGCAAGGGCCGCGGCTTCGTCAGCGCAGCATCGGCGGATGCGATCGAAGCCGATGCCAGATCGCACCAGGAATGGATCGACCGGGCGAAACCCGTGCTGACGCAGGCGAAATCCGGCAGCGGCGATTGCTTCAGGTTGCTTCACCACAAAGAAATTGCCGAATAATCCTAAGGGTGCAGGCCAAGCCGCATGAGGTCGAGGAATGCGAAACGCGACGGTGGCTGCACTCATATACGAGTTTCTTTTCGATGTTTACCGGCTAATCGAGGCCGAGCGAGAATTTAACAGTTGGTTGCCAGACGAACACGGCGTGATGCGCGAAGCATTCAATAACTGGTTCACGAGTTGCTGGGAGTGGAGTACCTCCGTGCTGGAGGCGGCTGGCGCCACCAAGGCCCTTCGACCGCCCGCTATGCCCCGGCTCCTTGAGCGAGACGCGAACAGGAGTAGTCCGGGTCCATACAGCTATCCCGCAATGACATTGGATGAATGTCGCATTGCAGACTTTTCAGAGTTCGAGACCTTCGACAATTATTGCTATGCAATGTTCACCTTTTCCCAATTGATCGGTCAAACTTCGGGGAGTGAGGTCAATCTAGACGTCCTGTCTGACCGGTTCCTGGAGGACGTTGCATTCAAGGACGATATATTTCTGATCGAGAGCAGTCATTGCGTAAGATTCAAAGGCGATCGCTTTCAGGAAAAAGTGATGACGCATTGGCGGCGCGAGATGCCGGTTCGCACATTTCGACGCAAGGACGGCGCATAAGTAGGGCACAGGGCAGTATGCTGAGTTAGTCCCCCACCCGCCGCAGCGTGCCCATATGGTTGTCGTCGAGAAAATC
This sequence comes from Mesorhizobium sp. M1D.F.Ca.ET.231.01.1.1, assembly GCF_003999155.2. Classification (NCBI taxonomy): domain Bacteria; kingdom Pseudomonadati; phylum Pseudomonadota; class Alphaproteobacteria; order Hyphomicrobiales; family Phyllobacteriaceae; genus Mesorhizobium; species Mesorhizobium sp. M1D.F.Ca.ET.231.01.1.1. The sequence goes on along the minus strand of NZ_RZOZ02000009.1, from coordinate 263,199 downwards.
GATCGTCACGGCCGACGCCTTGCCGTCCGGGCCGACGACAAAGCTCACGCCCGCTGGCCGGTTCGGGGTCTCGGCATCAGGGAAGGTCAGGAAAATATCTCCGTCGAAGTGCTTCAATGAATAGGATCGCGCGCCGGCCGGGCCCAGCTTGAGCACGAGGCCGTCGCCCGCGCCCGATACGACCGCTTGGCCGATGAAGTCGTTGGCGTAGTGGCCGATATAGGCGCCGGCCGGCGCCGCCGGCCTTGCCGGCGACGGCGGCTTAGCATAGGCGGCTTTGGCCGCCTCGACAGCCGGGCCGAACAGGTCGGCATAGATCGCGTCCCAGGCCCCGATCCAATCCTTCTCGACCGAACCGTCAAAGACCAGATCGGCGAAGCTGTCGGAGAGACCTTCCGGCGCGCCGGTCGGGAAGGCGTTGGTAAGGATGGCGATGCCGAGCTTCTCCTTCGGGAACAGCGTCACCACCGTGCGCGCGCCGACGCTGAAGGCGCCGGCATGGCCCCAGCTCAGTCCGTGCCGGCCGAATTCGACGTTCCAGCCGAGGCCGTAGAAGGATTCGCCGCCCGAGACCGGGTTCTTGCCGCGCGTCATCAGCGGCACATGCGTCTGGGCGAGCGCATCTGCCGCGATCAGCGGCTTGCCGGCGTAGGCGCCGTCGCCCAGCAGCAGGCGCACCCATTGCGAGAGATCGCGGGCGGTGGAGCTGACGCCGCCGGCGGGCGCCTGCGCGTCCGGATCGCGCTTGATCTTCGCAGCCCAGGCGCCGTCGACCCTGACGTGAAGCGCCGCGCGATCGGCGTGCATGACGAAATCCGCGAGACGCGAGCTGGTCGAGGCCATGCCGAGCGGACGGTAAAGCTTTTCCTCGGCGACCTCCTCCCAGGACTTTCCCGTCGGCATGGCGGCCGCGACGGCGCCTTCGGTCAGGCCGAAATTGCTGTAGGAGTAGCCGGCGCGAAAGCTCGACGACGGCGGCACGAAGCGCAGGCGATGCAGGATCGTGGCGCGATCGTAGCCGATGTCCTCGAGGTCGTCGCCGGCGGTGCCCGGAAGCCCGCTGCGATGCGCGAAGAGATCGCGCACCGTCAGCTGGCTGGTGGGATAGGGATCGGCGAGCCGGAAGCCCGGATCGAGATCGGCGATCCTGGAATCCCAGGACACGACCCCGTCGCTGACCAGCGCCGCCACGACCGTGGCGGAGACCGGCTTGGAGAGGGACGCGATCTGGAACACCGTGTCGGGGTCGACGGCCTCCGGCTTGCCGGCCTCGCGATGGCCGAACCCTTTCAGGAAGACAACCTCGTCGTCATGAACGACCGCGATGGCGAGACCGGGCACGGCACCGTCCGCGACGGCGCCCTGCGCCAGCGCCTCGAGCTTCGACAGGGCCGTCGACATCCGCTCGGGCGAGATTGGATCCGCAGATGCCGCCTGGTTCCAAAGCCCGATAACGCCGATGAAGGCCAAGATCCTCAAATGACAGAGATTCCGATCAAGCCGCATGCTTGCGCCTCCCCTCTCCGCATTGACCTCGCGACAATACAGGGCAGCGCCGGCCGGGCCAATCCCCGTCACCTCTCGAACTTCCGGATCGCCTCGACGGTCACCGGCGTGAAGAAATTGACGAGATTACCGTCGGGATCGCGGAACAGCAGCGAGCGGTTGCCCCACGGCATGGTGGTCGGCGCCTGCACCAGTGAGCCATCGATGCGATCGGCGAGCCGCCGGTACTCGGCATCGACATCTGCGACGCGGAACTCGATGATGGCTGTTTGATTGGCTGCCGGCCGAGCGACGTGGTCGCCGCCGAAGAGCTGCAGCGTGCGCGTGCTGCCGATGGCGAGCGTGCCGGCCTTTGTGATCAGTTCGGCGAAATCCTCGGTGTAAAGCGTGAGCTTGGAACCGGTCGCCTCCTCATAGAAGTCGACCAGCCGCCTGACATCGGCGGTGATGATGCGGGTCGAAACGAAATTCATGAATCTTCTCCATCAGATGCTGGCGCCCGTTGCGGCGCCGTGTCCGACTTGTGGACGAGGCCTGCTGCCAGCATAGTGGCAACAGGAGACATGCCTTGCGCCGCGCCGACAGATTGTTCCAGATCATCCAGATCCTGCGGCGCTCGACCCAGCCGATAACCGCCAGCCGGATCGCCGAGGAGCTCGAGACCTCGCGCCGTTCGGTCTATCGCGACATTGCCGACCTCATCGGCCAGCGCGTGCCGATCCAGGGCGAAGCCGGCCTCGGCTATGTGCTCGACCGCGATTACGATATGCCGCCACTGATGCTGACGCCGGACGAGCTGGAGGCGGCGGTGCTCGGCGCGCAATGGGTAGCCGACAAGGGCGACGCGGTACTGGCGGAAGCGGCGCGCGACCTCATCGCCAAGATCGCCACTGTCGTGCCGGAGCGCCTGCGCCCCTGCGTCAGCCAGCCGAGCGTCGGTGCGCCGCTCAGCCGCGCAAGCCTACCGGACGGGCTCGACATCGCACGGGCACGCGCATCGATCCGCAACGGCCACAAGATCCGCATCCGCTACCGCAACGAACGCGAGGAAGAGAGCGAACGCGTCATCTGGCCGACGATGATCGGCTATGCCGAGACGGTGCGGCTGCTCGCAGCCTGGTGCGAGCTGCGCCAGGATTTCCGCCATTTCCGCACCGACCGCATCAGCGCCGCCACCTTCCTCGACGAGCGCATCGGCTGCCGGCCGGCAGAGCTGCGCAGCCGCTGGAAACGGCACATGGAAGCGCAAGGGCTTCGCCTGCCCTGATCCCTAAATCTCCGCATAGATCTCCAGCACATTCCCATCCGGATCGCGGAAGAACAACGTGCGGTGGCCCCAGGGCTGGTCGGTCGCCTCCATCTCGATGGCGACGCCCTTGTCTCGCAGCGCCTCGGCGCATTGGTCGACCTCGGCGGGCGCGACGCGAAAGGCAAGCTGCAGCGAAAGCGCGCCTGCCGGCGTCGTCGCGTCGTTGAACATTGCGCTGCGCTCTGTCAGGGCCAGGAGGCAGGAGCCGACCTGGTAGGCGGTCCAACCCTCGCCGAGGCTCGAATGAACGGGAAAGCCCATGACGTCCTCGTAGAAGCCGCGCATCGCTTTCATGTCGCGGGCGAAGATGACGGTGTAGTCGATGTTCCTGATCTTTTTCAGCGCATTCATTTTTGGATCCTTGTCCAAGTTGGCCGCGTCGGGTGCGACCAGTGTGGTGTTAGAAGCGCCGCTGGATTTATACTGGTAGTCAGGTAGTACAAGATGAGCGGCGCTGCTGGTAGCGCCGCTAACCCCCTTCGAGGGTACGGGATGCTGGAACGGACGGCTGAGGCGGACAGACGCAAGGAGCTCGGTCGCTTTCTGCGCGCCATGCGCGAGCGCGTCGAGCCGGCGCGGCACGGCATCAGCCCCGGCACCCGACGGCGCGCCCCGGGCCTGCTGCGCGAGGAGGTGGCACTGCTCGCCGGCATCAGCGCCACCTGGTACACGTGGCTGGAACAAGGGCGCGAGGCCAACCCGTCCGCCCAGGTGCTCCACGCGCTGGCCGACGTGCTGAAGCTCTTGCCGGTCGAGCGCGAGCATCTATTCAAACTCGCGAAGCCGCAATGGCTGCCCGAGACTTCCCGGTCCGAACGCCCCTCGCCCGATCCGTGGATGGCTGACCTGCTTGCGGCGCTCTCGCCCAATCCAGCCTACGCGCTGAACCGCGCCTGGGATTTCGCGGCATGGAATGACGAGGCGGCGGCGCTGTTCGGCGGGTTCGACCCGGAGGACCCGGTGAAGCGCAACCTGCTCACGCGGCTCTTCCTCGATCCGGACTGGCGGGCGCTGTTCGCCGACTGGGAGGTGGTGGCGCGCTCAGCCATCGCGCAGTTTCGCTCGGCGACGGTCGGCTATGCGGCGGCTGCAGACATCCGCGCCGTGCTCGATCCGCTCAGGGCGCTGAGCCCGGAGTTCGATCGGCAATGGGCGGAGATGCGTGTCGAGGAAGCGCCGATCTGGTCGAAGGGGCTGGTTGGGCCAAGTGGCGAGGTCGTGACCTATGATTACGTCATGCTGACGCCCGCCGGGGCGGGCAAGGACATGACGATCAGCCTTTATCGGAAGCGTGGCGAAAGCCTGCGAGCGCGCCCCTCTCCCCGACTTTCACCGTAATCGACCAGCGCCGGGTTTTCGGGCAATCTCCCTCAGCCCATGCGATAGGGAGGTGGCGTGCGGCCAAGGGAGGATTGCCATGACCGAAATGTCAGCGACGCTGCCGCGCCACGAGGATGCCGTGCGGCGCTTCCGCATCGAGGACGAGATCGCCAGGCTCTCCGGCGATCCGGCGAGCGGCATCAACGCCTATGTCGAATGCTGCGGCCGCTATACCGGCGAAAACCGGCTGGCGCTGCGGGCGATCTCCGCCAATGACGAGCTGCGCGAATACAGTTTTGATGATCTCGCCGACATGTCGGGCCGCGTCGGCAATCTCCTGAAGGATCTGGGCGTTCGCCCCGGCGATGTCGTGGCCGGCATGCTGCCGCGCATTCCCGAGCTGGTGGCGCTGATCCTCGGCGCCTGGCGCGTCGGCGCGGTCTACCAGCCGCTGTTCACAGCCTTCGGCCCGAACGCGATCGAGCATCGCTTAAGCTACAGCAAGGCCAAGCTGGTGGTGACCAACCCGGCAAATCGCGGCAAGCTCCACGAGGTGGAAAACCCGCCGCGCGTCGCGACCATCCTCGGGCCTGGCGAGACCTTACCCGCCGGCGACATCGATTTCCGCGCCGCGCTTGCCGCCGCCTCCCCCGACTGTGACCCGGTGATGCGCAAGGGCTCGGATCTCTTCATGATGATGTCGACCTCCGGCACGACCGGCCACCCGAAGGGCGTGCCGGTGCCGCTCAACGCTTTGCTCGCCTTCGGCGCCTACATGCGCGACGCGATCGGGCTTCGGTCCGACGACGTGTTCTGGAATATCGCCGACCCTGGCTGGGCCTACGGGCTCTACTATGCCATCACCGGGCCACTCCAGCTTGGCATCGCCACCACCTTCTACGAAGGCGCTTTCAACGCTATAAGCACCTACTACATCATCGAGCGGCTAGGCGTCACCAGCCTTGCCGGCTCGCCCACCGCCTATCGGCTGCTGATGGCGGAAGGCGCCGAGGCCGCCGCCCGCGTCAAGGGCAAGCTGCGCGTCGTGAGCAGCGCCGGCGAGCCGCTCAACCCGGAAGTGATCCGCTGGTTCGACGCCCACCTCGCCGCGCCCATCCACGACCATTACGGCCAGACCGAGAACGGCATGATGGTCAACAACCACCATGGTCTGGCGCACACGGTTCGCGCGGGCTCGGCCGGCTTCGCCATGCCGGGCTACCGCATGGTGGTGCTGGACGAAGCGGGCCGCGAGCTCGGTCCCAACCAGCCGGGCGTGCTCGCTGTCGATATCGCCAAATCGCCGCTGCGCTGGTTCGACGGCTACCATCAGGCGGAGACGCCGGCGATCGCCGGCGGCTACTACCGCACAGGCGACACGGTGGAATACGAGCCGGACGGCTCGGTCTCCTTCATCGGCCGGGCCGACGACGTCATCACCTCGGCCGGCTACCGCATCGGCCCGTTCGATGTGGAAAGCGCGCTGATCGAGCATCCGGCGGTCAACGAGGCGGCCGCGGTCGGCGTGCCCGATCCGCAGCGTACCGAGATCGTCAAGGCCTTCGTGGTGCTGGCGCCGGCCTATAAGGGCAGCGACGCGCTTGCGGAAGAACTTGCGCAGCATGTGAAGAAGCGACTTTCGGCCCATTCCTATCCGCGCGAGGTCGAATTCGTCACCGAGCTGCCGAAAACCCCGAGCGGCAAGATCCAGCGGTTCTTGCTGCGGAAGGCCGAGGTGGAGAAGCGCAACGGGTGAGAGGGCTGATCTGCCCCCTTGTGGGGGAGATCACCCATCTCGCAGCCCTTCGCCAATCATCAATGCCCTTGTGGCGAGATCGGCAGCTTCGTCGCCGTCGCCTGCTGTCTTTTTTTAGCCCAATCTTGTCTTCAAACGTTCGTATGTCTTTGGGCGAAACGCCGAGCGGGGTCATATCATGCGGTTGGTCTTAACACTTCTGTTCTCGCTCGCGGGCACTGCTGCTTTCGCGGCCTCGCCGGAGGACGACTATATCGCCCAGCGCGACAAGGCGATTTCCGACATCGCGGCGCTGGAGAGCTCGAACACTCAGGTGGAAACGCTCGATGCCGCGAACACCAAGGCGCAGGCCGATCTCGAAAAGCGTCTTGCCGCTATTCTCGGCCCGCTTTCCGTCAAGGATTTTCCGGCAACCGGCAAGATCAACCTCGAAAGCCTAAGTGCCTCCGATATCGGCTTCGGCATGCTCGACGGGCTGCGCTACGCCAAGAGCGACGAGGGCCCGAGCATCGTGGCGACGACGCGCGGGCTCGCGGAGCGCTGGCTGCGGTCCAAGACTGATGAGGACGATGAGAGCCTCAAGCTGCCAACCGGCATCGACGACGCGCTCAAGCTCGATGCCTTCTACACCCAGGCCATCGGCGCCGACGCCGCATTCGTGAAGACGCTCGACTTTGCGCTGAAGAAGCCCGAAGGCGCCGATATCGTTGTCGCCAGGCTCGGCGGCTGGACACAGGACGTCGGGCCGATCTACGCCCAGCAGGTCGTCGTCGCGGTGGTCAAGGGCGACCGCGTCCTCATCGCCGAGGCGCCCGCATCACCGCCCGTGCCGAAGATCGCAGCCTGCGAGGCGCTTTGGACAGCGGCGGACGCGACCGCGCAGAAATTCCAGGAGACCTATCAGAGCTCGGACCTCAAGGACCAGCAGGCCTACGATGCCGCCAACGCAGCCTGGGAAAAAGGCGACGGCGATTATCGCGCCTGCATGGGCGAGCGGCTGCCCGGCGATGCGGCTTTCCCGGCGCTGCTCGCAGAGGCGCAGCAGCTGGCCGACCACATGGCCGGCCAGTAACGCAGGCGCTTCCCGATCTCAACTTGCGTTGGCGCGCATGTTGCGCCGGCTGTTGCGCCGGGCGGTCGGGCGCGCGGCCTCCGCGATGATGCCGTTGGTCACGGGCACGACGTCCTTGCGCGCCCTCGCATCCGTCACCCTGTGCAGCCGCTCGTAAGGCAGCAGCTCCTTGATGCGGGCGTTGAGCGTCGCGATCTCGGCGCGCAGATCCTCGCATTCCTGCTTCTGGATATCGAGCTGGATCTGCTCGGACGCCTGCTGCAGCGAAAGCTGCGACAGGTTGGTGCTGACCACCGACAGGTTCTTCTTGTCGATTTCGCTCTCGTTCCGGAGAACGGCCAGCCTTTCCTCCGCGATCTGCCGTTCGGTCTCGGCATCGTTCAACCGTGCCTTGAGCCTCATCGTGTCGGCAGCGGCTTCGGTCTTGTCGTTGGAGGCCTGCTCCAGCCGCGATTGCAGCTCCTGGATCTCGGAGCGCAAGCCGCGCAGCTCCGCCTGGCTCCGCGCCAGCTCCGACGCGCCATCGCTTTCGGCGATGCTGGCCGCCTCGGTTGTCTCTGCAAGCTTGGCTTGCGTCGTCTCGAGCGACTTCTGCAGCCGAGCCTCTTCCTTTTCGTGATTGCCGATCTGGGCCATCAGCTCGGCAATTCGCGCGCTTTCGTTGGCGTGGGTTGCCGCGAACTCGTCGAACTTGTGCCGGGCTTCCGCCTCGCGCTTTTGCGCCTGCTCAAGGTCGACCGAAAGGCCGACCTGCTTTTCGCGCAGCAGCTTGTTCTCGGCAGCACGCTTGTCGGCCTCGACGGTCTTGGCCGTCAGCGTCTTGACGATCTCGCCGAACTCCGCCTCGCGCCTGGCGCTCTCATTGCCCGTCTCGACCAGCTCGAGCCGCACCGCCGCTAGCGCCTCGCGCAGCGACTCGCGGTCCTGGACAAGGCTTGCCTCACGCTGCTGCCAGGCCTCGGCCGCGCCGTCGCGTTCGCGCTGCTTCCTGGAGGCGTCGAGCAGTTGCTCCGCCAGGGCCTTGTGTCCGGCGTTCAAAGCGGCGTTCTCCAGCTCAAGCTCATTGGCGCGGAGCGCATCGCGATGCAGGACGTTCAGGATCTCGCGGGTCATCTGATGCGCGGTGGCGATCTCGGCCAGCCTCGCCCCGATCTCCTCCAGATGACCCTGTCCGTCGCGGAACAGCCCGGCAACGGCTTCCAGAGCGGCCAACCGTGTCTGTGTGTGCGGCGTCAGCCGCGAGGCCGAAGCCTCGGACTGGGCCTCGCCCGGCGGATCCTCGTCGCTTGCCGCCGCAGCGGCGACCGCATCGTCTTCCAAGGACGTCTGTTCGTCAGCCGAAAGACATTCCTCGAAAGCCTCAGCCAGATCCGACTGGAGCTCCTGAAATTCCTTGTCTACGTCTTCGGCCCGCTTGATCAGGGATTTGAAATTCATAACGGCACACCTCTTACGCTCACACCCGCCGTCTTACTTAACGAATTACTAATTTATCCCTTTACGTTCCGCGCGGGAAGCCTGACCAAAAGAAGGAAGAAATTAAGGTTATCGCGGGTTTCCAGAGGCTTGCGCGACGTTCCGCCAGCGTCACCTCTGCCGAGCGCGGTAAGTGCCTTTTCGCCCTTGCCGGGGGCCGGTAGGTTCACCCGCCATCGACCCGCAAACCCAACCTCTTGTTGCCTTCGCGTCTCGTCACGATATTGTCGTACCGAGGGCGGCCCCGGCCGGGCGCCGCCAGCGCAATTAAAATGGTCGAAGGATGAGATCCCGGACGCGTTTGGGCGCGACGGGCAAAAAAGAAGACGTGGGAAAGTTTGGATGACGGATATCAAGACGGAAACGAGGGCATTCGAGGCCGACGTCTCGCGGCTGCTGCATATGATGGTGCATTCAGTCTATTCGGACCGGGATGTCTTCCTGCGCGAGCTGATCTCCAACGCGGCCGATGCCTGCGAAAAACTGCGTTTCGAGGCGATCACCCGCCCCAGACTTCTGGGCGAGGACGCAAGGCCGCGCATCACCATTGGCGCCGACCCGGACAACAAGCAGCTCGCCGTCGAGGATAACGGCATCGGCATGAGTCGCGACGAGATGGCAGAGGCGCTGGGCACGATCGCCCGCTCCGGCACCCGCGCCTTCATCGAGCGGGTCGAGGCCGGCAAGGCGGCGGAAGACTCCGCGCTCATCGGCCAGTTCGGCGTCGGCTTCTATTCCGCCTTCATGGTGGCCGATCATGTCGACGTAATCAGCCGGCAGGCCGGCAGCGAGGAAGCCTGGCGCTGGTCGTCGGACGGCAAGGGCACCTACGAGATCGCGCCGGTGCCGCTCGCGGCGGCACCCAAGCGCGGCACGCGCGTCGTGTTGCACCTGATGGAGGATGCGACCTCCTACACGACGCCTTACCGGCTGGAGGGATTGGCGAAATCGCAGTCGGGCCACGTGCCGGTGCCGATCGCGCTTGTCGAGAAGCCGGGCGCCGAGCCGCGCGACATCGCCGACGGCACGGCGCTGTGGGTTCGGCAAAAGAGCGAGATCAAGCCGGAGGAATACACCGACTTCTACCGCAGCGTCGCCGGGCAATATGACGAGCCGGCCGCCACGATCCACTTCCGCGCCGAGGGCCGGCAGGAATACAGCGTGCTCGCCTTCGTGCCGGGCTCGCGCCCGTTCGATCTCTTCGACCAGGACCGCAAGGGACGCATGAAGCTCTATGTGCGGCGCGTCTTCATCACCGACGACGCCGACGTCCTGCCGCGCTACCTGCGCTTCGTGCGCGGTCTGGTCGATTCCGCCGACCTGCCGCTCAACGTCTCGCGCGAGATGATCCAGGAAAGCCCGCTGCTCGCCGCGATCCGCAAGGGCGTGACCAACCGCGTGCTCGGCGATCTCGCCAAGCTGGCCGACAACGATGCCGAGGCTTACGCCAAGGTCTGGGAGAATTTCGGCGTCGTGCTCAAGGAAGGTCTCTACGAGGACTACGAGCGACGCGACCAGTTGCTGAAGCTCGCCCGTTTCCGCTCGACGGCTTCGGGCGAAGATTTGCGCGGCCTCGCCGACTATGTCGCCGCCATGAAGGAAGGCCAGAAGGCGATCTTCTTCATGGCTGGTGACGACCGCGCCCGGATCGAGGCCTCGCCGCAGCTCGAAGGTTTTCGGGCACGCGGCATCGAAGTGCTGCTTTTGACCGATCCGGTCGATAGTTTCTGGACGACGATGGCGCCGGAATTCGACGGCAAGCCGTTCAAGTCGGTGACGCAGGGAGCCGCCGAGCTATCGGAGATCCCGCTGCTCGACACGACAGCCAAGCCGGAGACGACGGCGATGCCGGAAATCGACGGCTTCCTGGCTTTCGTGAAGGCGACGCTCGGCGACGAGGTTTCGGACGTCAAGGCCTCGGACCGCCTGACCGAAAGCGCGGTTTGCCTGGTTGCGCCCGAGCATGGCCCCGACCGCCAGTTCGAGCGGCTGCTCAACGCCGCCGGCCGGTTGGACAAGGCCGCGAGGCCGATCCTCGAGATCAACCCGCGGCACGAGCGGGTCGCGGCGCTGGCCAGGCTCGGCGACGACGAGCAGGCCTTCAAGGAAGACGCCGCGCATCTGCTCTACGACGAGGCGCGCGTGCTCGACGGCGACAAGCCGGCGGATGCGAAGGCGTTCTCTGCGCGACTTGCTCGGTTGATCGAGCGCGGGTTGGCGAAGGGGTGATTGGCGCCGGCGCCGATCCAGCGTGGGGAGGCGCCGCCCTACCCTCTCAGCCCCGGCGCTTCCTGGCCGGTGCGGGCGACATATTCGGTATAGCCGCCGCCATAGGTGTGGATGCCGTCAGGCGTCAGCTCCAGCAAGCGGTTGGAGAGCGCTGCCAGGAAATGGCGGTCGTGCGAGACGAAGAGCATGGTGCCCTCATATTGCGCCAGCGCCTCGATCAGCATCTGCTTGGTCGCCATGTCGAGGTGGTTGGTCGGCTCGTCGAGCACCAGAAGATTGGGCGGATCGAAGAGCATCAGCGCCATCACCAGGCGGGCCTTCTCGCCGCCGGAGAGCACGCGGCACTTCTTCTCGATCTCGTCGCCGGAAAAGCCGAAACAGCCGGCTAAAGCCCTGAGCGGCGCCTGGCCGGCCTGCGGGAAATTGTCTTCAAGGGTCTGGAAAACGGTGCGCTCGCCGTCGAGCAGCTCCATGGCGTGCTGGGCGAAATAGCCCATCTTGACGCTTGGCCCGCGCGCGACGGTCCCCTCGTCCGGCTCGGAGGCGCCGGCCACCAGCTTCAGCAGCGTCGACTTGCCGGCGCCGTTGACGCCCATCACGCACCAGCGTTCGCGGCGGCGGATCTGGAAGTCGAGGCCTGAATAGATGGAGCGGCTGCCGTAGGACTTGTGGATCCCTTTCAGCGTCGCCACGTCCTCGCCGCAGCGCGGCGCCGGCTGGAACTCGAAGGCTACCGTCTGGCGGCGCTTCGGCGGCTCGACGCGGTCGATCTTGTCGAGCTTCTTGACCCGGCTCTGCACCTGCGCGGCATGCGAGGCGCGCGCCTTGAAGCGCTCGATGAAGGCGATCTCCTTGGCCAGCATCGCCTGCTGGCGCTCGAACTGCGCCTGCAGCTGCTTGTCGGCCAGCCCCCGCTGTTCCTGGTAGAATTCGTAGTTGCCGGAATAGGAGGTGAGCGCGCCGGCATCGATCTCGATCACTTTCGAGACGATGCGGTTCATGAACTCGCGGTCGTGCGAGGTCATCAGCAGCGCGCCGTCATAGTCCTTCAGGAATTTCTCCAGCCAGATCAGGCTTTCGAGGTCGAGGTGGTTGCTCGGCTCGTCGAGCAGCATGACGTCGGGCCGCATGAGCAGGATGCGGGCGAGCGCCACGCGCATCTTCCAGCCGCCGGAAAGCTTTGCGACGTCGCCGTCCATCATCTCCTGCGAGAAGCCCAGGCCGTCCAGCACCTCGCGCGCCCGGCCGTCGAGCGCATAGCCGTCGAGCTCCTCGAAGCGGTGCTGCAACTCGCCGTAGCGCTCGATGATCTGATCCATCTCGTCGACGCGGTCGGGATCGCCCATGGCGTGCTCCAGCTCGCGCATCTCGGCGGCGACCGCGCTGACCGGCCCGGCGCCTTCCATGACTTCGGCCACGGCGCTTAATCCCCCCATGTCGCCGACATCCTGGCTGAAATAGCCGATGGTGACGCCACGATCGACCGAGACCTGGCCCTCGTCGGGCTGCTCCTGACCGATGATCATGCGGAACAATGTCGTCTTGCCGGCGCCGTTCGGGCCGACGAGCCCGACCTTCTCGCCCTTCTGCAAGGCGGCCGAGGCTTCGACGAAGACGATCTGTTGGCCGTTCTGCTTGCCGATGCTTTCGAGACGGATCATGGGCTCGTAGGGGAGTAGGGGAGTAGGGGAGTAGGGGAGTAGGGCAAATAAGCGAATGCGCGAGATAAGGGAACCCCTTATCCGCCGCTTCGGCGATCACATCCCTCGCCTACTCCCCTACTCCCTTACTCCCTTACTCCCCTAACCTTACTTCGCGTCGTGGAAGATGATCCCCACCGTGTGACGCTGGCCCGAGCGCAACCTGCTGACCCCATGGCGCAGGTTTACGCGGTAGTAGCCCCGCGAGCCCTCCACCGGCCGATTGTGGACGGCGAAGATCACCGCATCGCCTCTTCTCAGCGGCACCGCCTCGGCGCGGCTCTGCATGCGCGGGCGCTGTTCGGTCAGCACGAATTCGCCGCCGGAAAAATCCTCGCCCGGCTCCGACAGCAGGATCGCCACCTGCAGCGGAAAGGCGAGCGCACCGTAAAGATCCTGGTGCAGGCAGTTGAAATCGCCGGGGCCGTATTGCAAGAGCAACGGCGTCGGCTTCGTCTGGCCCTCGTCATGGCAGCGCTTCAGGAAGGCGGCGTGGTCGGCGGGATAGCGAAGCGCCACACCCATCTTCTCGTTCCAGTCATTGGCGACCGTGGCAAGACGCGGATAGAGGGCTGAGCGCAAGTCCTCGATCAGGTCCGGCAGCGGGTAGTTGAAGTAACGGTATTCGCCTTTGCCGAAACCATGGCGCGCCATGATCACATGGCTGCGGAAATGCTCCTCATGCGGATAGAGACCGGCGATATCGGCGCATTCGTCCGCCGACAGCAGGCCGGGCATGACGGCGCAGCCATGGGCGTTGAGGTCGGAGACGATGCTGCGCCAGTCTTGCGCGGCGACGCGGGATTCGGCGGAGCGGCTGGCGCGTTTGGTGTTGAGGGAATGGATGGTCATGGGTTGGCTCCTTGATGACTTCAAAGTGGGGCGGAGGAGACGTTGGAGCCACCCGATTCATGCTGAGGTTGCCAGCACGAGCGGCGCATGCTCCTTTGGAGCGGCCAGCACCAAATGAGAGCAGTGGGATGGACTATCCATTCGGCATCGACTACGCGTGGATTGCCTCGGACCGCGATGGCCGGTTGGGCGCGTTCATCACAGCGGGCAGCGCCCCAATTCCAGTCGAGGTCTTCGCCACGGATTTTTCGGAGGCGACTTCCATCGAAGCTCGGATCGACGAGGTCCCGATCGTATCGAAGGCCAATCTGCTGGTCCCCGTTAAGGACGCCAGCAGCTACATCGCGCTAGCCGAGCGAGGCTTCTACGTGTTCGACTGGACGGATATTCATAGGGTAGCAAGAGCAGAAATTCATGCCTATGAACTGGTAGCGAAGCCGGAGCGGCCAGCCGGGCTCAGTTCGCTGCCGCCCGATCTTGCATCGATCGCGGCCGGCATCCAATTCTGGGCTGATTTCGGTTCGACGGCGCATTTCGACGTCCGCACCTACAAGAAATGTGTCGAAGCCGAGCGGCCGTGACATACCATGATTAGGCACGTCGGCGGGACAGCACCCCCCTCTGCCCTGCCGGGCATCTCCCCCGCAAGGGGGGAAATCAGCAGCTTCAGCGCCGCCGATACCTCTCCAGCTCCGGGTCGAGGTCCACCTTCACCGCATTGGTGAACACGCAGGTCGCCACCATGATGCCGGCGAAGGCGGTGAGATTGACCAGCAGCGTCTCGTCATAGCGTGCCTTGAGCGCGGCCCAGGTCTCGTGCGGGACGGCATTGGCGTCGGCTGCGACCGTCTTGCCGAACTCGATCAGCAGCACCTCGTCGGCGGTCAGCGCTATCCCTTCGGGATCAAGGCCGTTCTCGATCAGCGCCCGGCGGAAGAAGGTCACCGGGATTTCGGCGCGCATCGTCTCGGCGATCGCCTTCGAGAACAGCCAGATCGCGCGGTCGTCGAGCGTGGGCTTGAGGAGATCGCGCAGAGTGAACCATTCGGCGTAGATGCGATGCGCGGCCGGCGAATTCAGCAGGATGCGCTTCATGTTGGTCATGCGGCCGCGCAGCTTAAGTTCGCGGTCATGCTCGGCGCGGATGTCGTCCGGGGCGGTCGCGTAGTCGATCGGGGAAAGATGCGCCATCGGCTTCACCCCAGCGTCGCGTGCAGTGCCGGCGCGCCGCGCAGCGTGTTGGAAACGGTGCAGATGTCCTCAGCGTCGGCGAGGATTTGCCGCTTGGTCGCAACGTCGAGGTCGCCGGTGATCTCCAATCTGACGGTGAATGTCTCGACTCGCGAGGGCTCGTCCTTCGCCTTCTCACCGCTCACATCCGCCCTCACCCCGCCGAGCCGGTCGGCGACACCGAGGCGAGTGGCGGCGATGCGGGCGCTAAGCACCATGCAGGCGGCCAGCGAGGCGTAGAGCAGATCGAGCGGATTGAAGCCCGGCGCGCTGACCTGGGTGACGACGTCGACTGTGCCGCCGGTCGGCGTCGTGACCGCCGGCAGGCCGCCCGGCGGCAGGACGGCAAGCGCGCCAGTGTTGCGGGTTCTGATCTTCAGCTCTGCCATTGTGTTTCCTTGGTCCTGCTCAGCCGCTCGGTTGATCTACCCGGCCCTCGGCTGGCTCAGAGATGCTGCCAGATCATCTTGAGCGGCGAGCCAATCGCCTGCTCAATCTTTCGCGACTGATCAGCACCGAGGGTGGTCGCGCCAGGATTGACGACTGTAAGCGAGCACGTGCCGAACGCGGCGGGCCATACATAGCGGAGGTCGTTGAGCGACGTGGATTTGCTGCAACAAGGCGTCACGATCGTGAGGTTGTTAAAATCCGAAGCGGCTGCCTGATCCATGGCATCGCCCCACCAATCCTCCAGGTCGCTCCCGCAGAAGGCGCAGTGGACGCTTTCCGTATTCGCGCCTGCATCGAAGAAAGTGACCGCTTCCTTGTATTCGATTCCGACATGCTCAGCTTGGGGGAACAGTCTGCGCACCAAGTTGGCAGCCTCTTCCGCCGCCGTCTTATCGGGCTGCCAGTACGGATCGTCAGGAACCATGTGCAGGTAATTGTCGGACATGGCACCTTGTGTGGCAGGAAGACCGATCCTAGCAAGTACCCTTGCGGCGCGCCAACGAAAAAAGCCCGACGGAGCGGGCCTTTCGCAAGAAAGGCTTCGACGACTACTTCGTCAAATCAAGCGCCGCCGTCAGATCCCCCATCGGCGGCTCGCCGTTGGCGGCCAGCGCCTTGTCGCGGGCGACGATGCCTTGCAGCACCGGCAGGTCGTAGCGGGCGGTGATGAAGCGCAGGATCGAGGTCGTGTCGTATTGCGTATGGTCGACCGTGCCCATCCTGGCATAGGGCGAGACGATGAAGGCCGGGACGGGTTGCCCGGGCCCCAGCGGTCGGCCCTGGGCGGCGCGACATGATCCCAGAAGCCGCCATTCTCGTCATAGGTGACGACGACCAGCATGTGCTGCCATTGCGGGCTCTTCTCCAGATGCGCAACGACGTCGGCCAGATGCTGGTCGCCACTGGCGACGTCGGTATAGCCGCCATGCTCGTTGAGGTTGCCCTGCGGCTTGTAGAAGGTCACGGCCGGCAGCTTGCCGTCGTCGATCGCCTTGATGAACTCGGTGCCACCGAGGCCGCCATCCTTGAGATGCTCTGCGCGCGCGGCGGTGCCGGGCGCATAGGCGGCGAAATAGTTGAACGGCTGGTGGTGGAACTGGAAGTTCGGCACCGGGGTGGCGTTCTTGCCGTCGAGCGCCGCCTGCCAGGCGCCGGAATACCAGGCCCAGGAAACACCCTTCAGCGACAGGAGATCTCCGATAGTGATCTCGCTCTGCGGCGGCAGCGTGGTCGGTGCCGCCGGATCGGCGAGCGCCTTGTCGCCGCCCTCGGCCGGCTTGTTGGCGCTCGGCTGGTACGGCGGCTGCATGGTGTTGACGGCGTGGAAGTCGGGCGTGATGGCGCCGTCATTGACGAATTTCGGCGCGCCGCCGAGCGCGGAGTGCGGCGAATTGTCGGCCAGCTTCAGCGTCACGCCGTCGGGCTCGACGACGGCGATCTGGGCCTTGACCGGGCTGGTGTCGGCATGGGGATAGACCGGCACGCAGGCGCAGGCGAGCATGAAGTGGTTGAGGAAGGAGCCGCCGAAGGCGCCCTGGAAGAAATTGTCGGCAAGCACGTATTTCTTGCCCACCGCCCACATCGGCAGGCCAGATCCGTCATAGTGGCCCATGACGAGTGAGCCGGAATCGGCCCAGGCGACGAACTTGTCGTTCCGGCCACCGTCGATCTGCATCTGCTCCTGGTAGAAGCGGTGCCAGAGGTCGCGGGTGATGACGCCCATATTCTCGTTGAAACCCTTGGGATCGTCGATGGCGAAGCTGGCATTGGCGAGATGCGCGGTCTGAGCCTCCGTCACCGCGGGGGTGACGCCCTTGCCGGTCAGGCCGCCCCAGGCGGGCGGCAGCTCGGCCAGCGGCTTGCCGTCGCGGTCGAGCTGGCGCGCCTGCTCGGCCGAGACGTTCGCCAGGCCATTGGCGCCGGGAAAGCCGCCATAGAGATTATCGAAGCTGCGGTTCTCGGCGAAGATGACGACGACGGTGTCGATCTTGTCGTAGCCGGGGGGAGCGGCATGGGCAGCAGCAGTGAGCGATGCCAGCGCCGTCGAGGCGAGGCAAAGGGAGAGAAGGGACCGGATCATTGGAAAATGCCTCGTGGCTGAGGAATGGCTGGAGGAGCAACGCATGTGTCGGAACAAGGGACTGGCATGGACCCAGCTACTTCGATGCCTTATCACCTTTGTGACATTTCCAGCCCTTGCGATACACGGTTTCGTGAGCACGAAGACCGGTCATCATTCCTTTGCACTGCGACCTTACTTCCCGGCAGAACTCAGGATGGCACCGATGACAATGGGACGATGGAAAGGCCGGGCGATCGCCGTCATAGCGGCATCGATATTCGGCTTCGCCGCGCCAGCGAATACGGCGGGACCTGGGGGCGTCCATCCAGGCCCGCTATCACGCGCCGAAGCTTTCGCGCGCGCCGAGGCGCTCACGGCGCTCGGGCGGCAGATGTTTTTCGATCCCTCGCTGTCGGCCTCGGGCAAACAGGCCTGCTCGTCCTGCCACGATCCCAACCATGCCTTCGGCCCGGCCTCGGCCGCGCCAGTCGAACGGGGCGGCCCGAAGCTCGATCAGCCCGGCCTGCGCGCCGTGCCGTCGCTGCGCTACCTGCAGGCGGCGCCCGCCTTCGCCGAGCATTTCTATGATTCCGAGGACGAAGGCGACGAGAGCGTCGACAACGGCCCGACCGGCGGGCTGACCTGGGACGGCCGCGCCGACCACGGCAAAGACCAGGCGAGGATTCCGTTGCTCTCGCCCTTCGAGATGGCGAACAAGGACGAAGGGGCCGTGGTCGCGGCGCTGCGCAAGGTCCCTTATGCCGACGCCTTCAAGGCGGCGTTCGGCGCCGATGTGTTCGACCATCCGCAAGATGCCTTCGACGCCGCGGTCGAGGCGCTCGGCACCTTCGAGCAGAGCAGCGTCGATTTCTATCCCTATTCCAGCCGCTATGACGCCTTTCTCGCCGGCAAGGCGAGCTTGACCGCACAGGAGCTGCACGGCCGCGCGCTGTTCGAGGACGAGGCCAAGGGCAATTGCGCAAGCTGCCATCTGAGCGAGCCCGCCAATGACGGCGAGCCGCCGCAATTCACCGATTACGGCCTGATCGCCATCGCAGTGCCGCGCAACCCGGCGATCCCGGCCAATGCCGATCCCGCCTATTTCGACCTCGGCCTATGCGGTCCGCTACGCACCGACTTCAAAGGCCGTTCCGAATATTGCGGCCTGTTCAAGACGCCGACGCTGCGCAACGTCGCGCAGCGCAAAAGCTTCTTCCACAATGGCCGCTTCCACACGCTGCGCGAGGCGGTGGCCTTCTACGCCAGCCGCGACACCGATTCCGGCCGCTGGTATCCAAAGAACGCCGACGGCACGGTGAACAAATTCGACGACCTGCCAAAGGCTTACTGGGGAAACCTCAATACCGACCCGCCCTTCAACGGCAGGACGCTAGGCGACAAGCCGGCGCTCACCGATGCCGAGATCGACGACATCGTCGCTTTCCTCAGCACGTTGACCGACGCCGACCAGGCGGGGCAGTGACGGCGGCGAGGCCTCCGGTGCTGCCCGAGCGCAGGGTGCGGATTTGTCGTTCGGCACCGAATCGACGTAATCGGAGATGTGTGGGCCAGATCACAGGATCGGCATGAAACGCCTTCTATATTAGAGGCTCTTCATGGATGGAGTCTCGGATGAGATTCGTCGCTTTACAGGACCCGACCGACCGCTGGACGGTGTTTGATACGGCCATTGAGGAGCCCGCCGAATTCGGCGGCCGCGTGCTCATCGGCCTGACGTCGCATGAAGCGCTGCGGCTCGCGGCCGCGGCCAACGACGAGGCGGGATGCCGGGAAATCGACGCGCTGGGGTCTCTTCAGGGCCGGTAACGCGGGCCGCGGACAGTACCCCTTTCCTCCAGGAAAATCGCAAGCGAACAAGCGGTTGAGACGGCGCGCTGCCGGACTGATTCAGGTCCCTCGCGCGGCCGGCGCGTAGCGGCTCACCACCATGCCGGAGGCATAGGCTTTCGAGCCGATGAGCTTCAGCCTGGCGAAGCCGCCCTGGTCAAAGATGCGGCGGCCGCCACCCAGCACCGCCGGGTTGATGAAGAGCTGGAACTCCTCGACCAGGCCGGCTGCAATCAGCGCCGAGGCGAAGCCGGCGCCGCCGAAGACGGCGATGTTGCCGCCCTCGCCCGCCTTCAGCGCGTTGACCTCGCGCGGCAAGTCACCGCTGACGATCCGCGTGCGCTCCCACCGCGAGACCTTCAGCCTGTCGCTCGGCACCACCTTCTCGGCTTCGACGATGCGCTGGGCGAACGCATAGAAACGGTCCTTCGGATATTTCCGCGCCGCATTGCTCCAGTGGTTGAGATAGCCCTCCTCGGCCATCTTGCGGCTCAAGAGGATGGTGTCGACGGTTTCGAACACGGCGTTGAAGTCCTCCTTGAGCTCGTCGTCCTAGTCGCTCTCATCGCCCCATTCCCAAAGCTGCCAGCGACGATCCTCATCCGCGCCGACGAAGCCGTCGACCGACATCTGCATCTGCAGGATGAGCTTTTTCATCGCGCGGTCCTCCTTCCGGTAAACGGTTTACTTTTGGAAGTATTGACTTGCGAGACTAGTGATGTCAATTGTAAAGTGATTTAAAAATGGAACCATATCCATGTCGACCAGGGAACGGTCCGGCTGTCCGATCAGCCTCTCGCTCGAAGTCATCGGCGACCGCTGGACGCTGCTCATCATCCGCGACCTGGCCTTCGCCGGGAAAAAGCATTTTCGCGAATTCCTGCAGTCGGACGAGGGCATCTCGTCACGCACGCTCGCCGAGCGGCTGCAGACGCTGCAGGACGAAGGCATCCTCACCCGCAGCGACGACCCGAGCCATGGGCTGAAGGCGATCTACCGGCTGACGGAGGCCGGCATCGACCTGTTGCCGGTGCTGGCGACAGTCGGCGCGTGGGGCAGCAGATATCGCAAGGCCGACGATGACCTCGCCCGGATTGCCGATAGGCTCGCAGCCGGCGGCGATCCGGCAATCAAGCGGATGAAGGAGAAGCTGCGGGCGGAGCATCTGGGGTAGCGCCAGCCTTACGATCTGCTGATCTCCGCCCTTGATCGCAAGCCTCCGTCTTGCCTGACAAATTAAAAGTTGACTCTTTTACTCATCTTGAATGGCGCTGCCCGCAGCTTGGAGATGGGGATCAGGGTGATGACGAAGCGGCGCGTTCTGGCGGGGTTTGCTGGCAATGACTTTCCTGCATGCACCGCATGCGCTGGCGCAGGACAAACAGGACGTGCTGGCCCCGATCCAGGTCGAGGGCGAGGCCGGCGACAGCACTTCCGACTTCGACGGCTACAAGGCCAGGAAAGACGCCAGCGCCGGCAAATCCGACCAGCCGCTGGAAAAGACGCCGCAAGCGGTGAGCGTGGTCGATCGGGATTGTTATGGCGCGGCGGGTACGTTGAGGTCGCAGACAGCCCTGCAAGGTTCGCGCTCTACAGCTAGGCGCGAAGGGTCGCGGCGCTTGCCGAGATCACGGCGACAAGGTGCCCCTGTCTGCAAGCTCACCATCGGCCGTTTCCGCTTCGCCCACTCTGCGCTAGACTCGGCCCCGCAACAGGATCGCCATCGTCATGATCGTCCAGGCTTGCATCAACGGCGCGCGTCCCGCCGATTTCCATCCGGCGCTTGCGCTCGACCCGGATGCCATGGCGCGCGACGGCGCGGCCTCGATCGCGGCGGGCGCTGCCGAACTGCATGTCCATGCGCGCGGCGCCGACCGGCAGGAAAGCCTGGCGCCCGAGGCGATGGACCGGACGGTGGCGGCGCTGCGCCGGGCCTGCCCGGGCACGCTGATCGGCGTCTCCACCGGCGCCTGGATCGAGAAGGACGACAGGCGCACGCTTGCCGCCATCGCCGGCTGGCATGAACTGCCCGACTACGCCTCGGTCAACCTCAGCGAGGCGGCGGCGCCCGAAGTAATGGAGGCCCTGCGCGGCCGCGGCGTCGGCATCGAGGCGGGGCTGGCATCGATCGGCGACGCGCTCAGGCTCGCCGGCCTCGACCATGGCGGGCGGGTGCTGCGCGTGCTGATCGAGATTTCCGAGCAGACGCTGGACGAGGCTTTTGCCATCGCCAACGGCGTCGAAAAGGTGCTGCAGCGCGAAGGCATACGACGTTCCATCCTGCTGCATGGCGAGAATGCGACGGTGTGGCCCTTCGTCCAACGGGCGGCGCTGCGGAAATTCTCCACCCGTGTCGGGCTGGAGGACGGGAAGGAATTGCCGGACGGCAGCGTGGCCGAAGGGAATGCGGCGCTGGTGAAGGCGGCGGTGGGGATTTGTCGCAAACCGTGACGAGATGTTCCTCGCCCCACGAAGTGGGGGAAGAGAAACCCAAGCTGGAAGTCAGCCGAATTTCGCCAAAGGCTCGGCGCTTATCTCGACCCACTCGCAGCGCCGGCTGTCATGATAGAAGGACTGGAAGGGCGGCGGGAACGACGGATCGGCGAATGCGCCCACCGGAATGGCGGTCAGGCCGGGCTGCGTGTCGATGCGATAGTGGACATTGCTGCCGCAGTCCGGACAGAAGCTGTAAATGACGCGGCCACCCTGCTCGCCGACGCGCGTGAATTGCGCTGACCGTCCCTCGATCGAAACGTCGCCTTCGGCAAACCGGACATTGTAGCTGAAGGCGCTGCCGGTACGCCGCTTGCAGTCGGGGCAATGGCACACCGAGATACGCACCGGCTTACCCACGCAAGTGGCCGACAGCTGACCGCAGGAACATTGGGCGCGACGGGTCACCATAAGCGGCTCCTTCCAGCTCCTCGATCCTCGTCAGGACAGCGGCATGAGAGCTTATGCAGTTTGGCAACACAGCGGAAGGACGCTTCGCGCCGTTTGCGGCAGCCC
Source organism: Mesorhizobium sp. M1D.F.Ca.ET.231.01.1.1 (assembly GCF_003999155.2). Taxonomy (NCBI): domain Bacteria; kingdom Pseudomonadati; phylum Pseudomonadota; class Alphaproteobacteria; order Hyphomicrobiales; family Phyllobacteriaceae; genus Mesorhizobium; species Mesorhizobium sp. M1D.F.Ca.ET.231.01.1.1. Next base: position 241,380 of record NZ_RZOZ02000009.1, on the reverse strand, counting down.
TTGTCAGGCCCGCCACACCGCCAGATCCGCCAGGATCCGCGCCTTCACCGCAGTGTCGGCATAGCTCGCATTCACCGATGTCGCGGCGAGCTGGCGGATTGTTTCGCCGTTCCAGGCGAGGGTCTCCGCGCAGGCGGCGTAAGACGCTTCGAGCGTCGTGTCGAGCAGCGTCGGATCGTCGGTGTTGATCGAGACCGGGACGCCGGCCTTGCGAAGCGCATCGATCGGATGTTCGGCAAGCGACGGATAGACGCCGAGCGCGATGTTGGAGATCGGGCAGACGCCAAGCGGAATCCGCCTCTGTGCAAGCAACTCGCCCAAAGCCGGCTCCTCGATCGCCCGCACGCCGTGGTCGATGCGGTCGGCGCCAAGCAGTTCGACGGCGGCTTCAAGAAATGATTGAAAGATTTGCGCGTGATGACAGCCAATCTCCCCCGCAAGCGGCAAGATTAGCGCTCCACCCTCACTGCGTGTCCGCGTTGGCCCTCAGTTCGGCGCGCTTCTCGTCCGACACCACCGCCAGATCCAGCACCTTCTGCAGGCCCGCGGCGTGGCGGAAGTTCGGCTCGGTCTGCACGCCGCTGCCGACGGCATCGACGAAGCGCTGGTAATTGGTCGGCACCGTGCCGGCGTCGAGCGTTTCCCACTTGGCGTTCTCGACGTCGACGCCAACGCAGGCCTTGAGCGTCGACCCTTCGAGATTATGCACCACCTCGATGCCGCCCTTGTCGCCATAGATGCGCAGGCGAAGCTCGTTGAGATGGCCGGTCGCCCAGCGGCTGGCATGCACCACGCCGAAGGCGCCGTTGGCGAAGTCGAGCGTCATGGCGAAGCTGTCATTGGCGTCGAGCTGATAGTCGCCGATGCGGTTTCCCGGCGCCTTGTCAAAGGCGCGCAGCCGGCAGAAGACATGGTCGATGTCGAGGGCAGCGCCATAGCTCGCGAAATCGAGGATGTGGATGCCGACGTCGCCAAGCACGCCGTTCGAGCCGTGGCCGCGCGACAGCCGCCACAGCCATTTCGGGTCGCTGCGCCAGTCGCCCCAGAATTTCGACACCAGCCAGCTCTGCAGATAGGACGCCTCGACATGGCGCACCGTGCCGATCTCGCCGTGCTGCACCATCTGGCGCGCCTTCTGCAGCGGCGCCACATTGCGATAGGTGAGGTTCACCATGTTGACGACACCGGCGGCTTCCGCCGCATCGGCCATCTCGCTCGCCTTGCCGAAATTCTCGGCCAGCGGCTTTTCGCAAAGCACCGGCTTGCCGGCGGCAATCAGCGCCATGGTGGTGGGATGGTGGATGCGGTCGGGCGTGACATTGGCGACCGCGTCGAAATCGCCCCAGTCGAGCGCCGCTTCCAGCGAGGTGAAACGCTTCGGAATATTATAGGCGTCGGCATACTCGCCGACGCGCGCCGGATCGACATCGACGGCGCCGACGATGTCGACGCCCTCGATGGCACTGAAGCGGCGGGCGTGCTCCTGCGCCATCCAGCCGGTACCGAGTATCAAAAGTCGCATTCTTGCTCCTCCGAGCGGATTGGTTCGATTCAATTACATGCCCAATGTGGCCTAAGCGCTGTCTTCGCGCAATTCCCGAATGCTTTAGCGGAAGCCGCCCTCGCCGGCCGCGTGCAGCTTGCCGCCGCGCTCTACGATCGGCTCCAGCGCCTTCTCGACCGGCACGTTCGGCGCGTTGAGGATGGCGGGCTTTGCCCCTTGCGGGCTATGCGCCCACCTCACCGCGTTGCGAAGCACCTTGTGCACGGTGGCGTCGTGATAGGTCGGATAGGTTTCGTGTCCGGGGCGGAAGTAGAAGACATTGCCGGCGCCGCGCCGGTAGGTCAGCCCCGAGCGGAACACCTCGCCGCCCTGGAACCAGGAGATGAACACCGTCTCCAGCGGCTCCGGCACGGCGAACTGCTCGCCATACATCTCCTCGTTCTCAAGCTCGAAATATTCGCCGATGCCTTCGGCGATCGGGTGGCTGGGGCTGGTGACCCAGAGCCGCTCGCGCTCGCCGGCCTCACGCCATTTCAGCGTGCAGGGCGTGCCCATCAGCCGCTTGAAAATCTTCGAGAAATGGCCGGAATGGAGCACGATCAGCCCCATGCCTTCCCACACCCGGCGAGCGACGCGCTCGACCACCTCGTCGGCCACCGCGCCGTGGTCCTTATGGCCCCACCAGACGAGCACGTCGGTCTCGGCGAGGCGCGCCTCCGGCAGGCTGTGCTCCGGCTGCTCCAGCGTCGCCGTCGAGGCGGAGATCGCCTTGTCGGCGTTGAGCGCGTTGGCGATGGTCGTGTGCATCCCTTCCGGATAGATGCCGGCCACCACCTCGTTTGTCCGCTCATGGATGTTCTCGCCCCAGACGACAGCGCGTATTGTCATGGATAGCCTCGTGAATGATTGTGAGGATGGAGCCGCCCCGCGCCATAGATAGCGTCTTCGGCCGCTATTGGAAGCAGTTTTCGCCTGCCGCTCCGCTTCGCGCGAAGCACAGGTCACAAGTGCCCTTTTCCAACAACAGCATACGCCTTTATGTTACCAATTTGATTCAACCGCCGCGCACCCGATTGGCAAGCGCCCCTTCCCGTGCGCAATATCAGCCATGGGCGAAGTGCTTGCAGGAGCAGCGATCTTTGCTTGTCTGGCCGGGGCCTCGCTGGTCAGCCTGGTGGTCCATGCGCGCTTCCCCACCCACCATCTCCAGGACGATACCAGCGCCGTGGTGCGGCTTGCCGCGAACCTCTTCGTGGTGATGTCCTCGCTGGTCCTCGGCCTGATGATCAACTCGGCCAAGAACACGTTCGAGGCTATCGACGGCAACGTGCACACCTTCGCCACCGATCTCATCATGCTTGACCGAACGCTCCGGCACTACGGACCGGAGGCGGATAGCGCCCGGCAATCGCTCACCGCCTATGTCCAGCGCGTGGTCGACACCTCGACTGCCGACAGCGACACAACCGTCGTCCCGAACAGGCTGTCGGAACTGCTGCTCAATCAAATCGGCGACATCCTGGCCGGATTGACACCGACGGATGCCAAGCAGACTGCCGTGCAGCAGGCCGCCACTCAGCAACTGCAGAAGGTGATCGAACAACGCTGGATACTGGCCGAGCAGTCCGAGGGCGCCATTCCCGCGCCGCTAATCGCCCTGCTCGTGGCCTGGCTGACGCTGATCTTCGCCAGCTTCGGCTTTCGGGCGCCGCGCAATGCCACCATCGTCTTTACGTGCCTGATTTCCGGGGCACTGGTGGCGGCGGCGATCTACCTGATCATCGATATGGACTCGCCCTTCTCAGGCCCGATCCAGGTCTCGCCGGCGCCGCTGCAAAGGGCGCTGGCGGAACTGACGCAGTGACGTCACCGGCCGGACTGGCCCAGGACCTCGACCAGCAGCTTAGCAGCCACCGCCGCACCGTCGGCGCGGCACCTCCGCGCCGATGGCAGCGAAAGACCGTAAACCGCCAGAGATCGAACGCAGGCTACCGGCAACAAGGCTGCTGCCGGCAAAGTGGCGACGATCAGCCCTGGCGGCCTTCCTGGGCGACCTGGGTGGGCGACCTGGTCAGGCGGGGCACCACGACGAGGCGCTTGATCTTGCCTTTCTTGTAGGCGGCAAGGAAGCGGTGATAGTCCTTGAAGACGACGCAGCCGTTGGATTCGGCGCGGCCGCCGCGCAGCATATAGGTGTGCGCGAGCAGGCCGTTGCGGTTATATTTGTTGTTGCCGCTGGTCGGCGTCAGCCGGATCGCCTCGACGCCGTGGAAGCGCGATTCACGCATCGACAGATTGTAGGTGTCGGGCGGCGTCGGACCGACATTCTTGCGGTTGACGAAGCGCGGCTGGTCGACCATCGAGCCATACCCCGAATGCGCCTCGAGCTTCGAGCCGTCGGGCATGTAGACGGTCGCCGCCGAGATGTCGTAGACGGCGACGCCATTGCCCGTCGAAGGCGAATTGAACAGGCTCCCGAAAGCCCTGCCGAGGCCGCCGCGCTCAGGCGTGTCCGGCTTGGCATAGGCGAGCATCTCGGAGGACTGCGCCTTGCCGCGCTTGGCGGGCTTAGAGTCCGGCACGAGAGGCTTCGAGCCCTGCACACCCGGAAGCGCCTGGTCGGAGAACCTCAGCGAGCGCGGCGACTGCTGGCCTTCCGCGGTATCGACGGCGGCCGGCTGCGGCTTGGCAGGTTCCGGCCTGGCTGGCTGGGGTCTGGCGGCCTGGCTTGCCTGCGACTTGGCCGGTTCCGGCTTGCGCTCGGCATTCTGTTCGGGCGCCTCGGTCGCGCGCTCGAGCGTGGCCCGCGGCCTCAAGCCGGGAACGGCGATGCTATCGGGCAAGCCATCCTGCGGCGGCAGCGAGGCGACCTGCACTGCGGCCTGTCCACCGTCGGGAGCACCCGCCGAAAGATCGGGCGCATCGCTGTTGGCGAGCGCGACGGCGGTCGGCACGTCGACCGTCTCTTCGGGCATGACGTTGGCTAGGGCAAGCGCCAGCTCGGACGCACGCTTGACATCGACCTGGCTTGAGCCGAAACGTGCCTCGGCCGGACCGCTCGAATCGGTCTGGGCGGCGCCGCCGAAGCGGCTCGCCGCCGGCAGGCTCGCAAGCAGGAAGGGCGCGTTCTCCGCGCGATGGAAGGCATCGGCGAGTTTCTGCGGCGAAAGCCCGGCGCGCTTGACCACGGTGTCGAAACGGTCGGCGACATCCGCGGCGGAAGCCTCCAGAACGACCTTCTCACGCGCAACGCTGATCTTTTCAAAAGCGACGCTATCCGGCGTCGCCGGCTTCAGGCGCGCCGCCTTGCCGTCATGGGTTACAGCGGAGGGCGCGAAGCTGGTGGCGAGACCGACACAGTCGGCATCGCAGTCGCCGGTGAGCGAGCCCGTCTTGTAGCCGCCGGCCGCGGTAAGGCGCGGCGCCCAGGCATTGGCAAGGTGGCGGCGCTGGCCGGCGAGCGCGATGTTGCGCGGCGCGACCAGGCTCTGCGGCAATCCGTTGGAGGCAGCGGTGAGCGAGGTGCTTACCGAATAGAGCCCTGCCACGGTAGCCACCGACCATAGGGCGAGCGCGGCGCCGACAGCGGGCACCACAACCCAACGATGACCACCAGATTTCTTCGAAGTTACCCCCTCTTCAGGAGTGTCACCCCGGTTCTTCAAACGCAAAAACGCCATACGACCACTCTCAATCGGCATGCCGGTTTTGCGGACCTGGCACCCGTCACGATCACAGTTCGCCTGGTGCCCCCTGCACCTTCACGCGTCTGTTGCCGATTGATTCAAAAGATGGACAAAGATGGTTAACCAATCCCTCCACCAATCGCCATTGTGGCGACGGTCCATACGAAAAAAGAGCCCTCCATGGTCTTCGCCACGGTAAAAATGCTCTCCCTCGCCCGCTTTTGCTGCCCGTTTTTGCGGGCTGAGTCAAGCAAACGCGAAGGTTTTGCCCTCTCGGACGATCGCCAGCTAAGGACGGATTGAGGTAAAAAAGCGGCAGGAAGAGCCTGGCGTGGCGAGGTGCGGCAGTTCTTCGCGAGCGGAATGCGACGCGCAGCCCCGTGGCGGGAAGGACGGCTGCGCCGCGTGCCGAAAATCAAGGACAGGGCTATCAAGCCAGGTCGCTTCGCACCCTGGCCGCGCGGCGCTTCGAAAGCGACTGCCACAACTCCACTTCGGCGGTGAAGCCGCTTTGGAACGCTTGGATGACGTCGCAGGCAAGCTGTTTTCTTTGGTCGCCGTCCTTAAGGGCCAGACGGCGCTCGTTGCACAGTTGGTCAAATACCTTCTGGAGAAGCTCAAGCTCGCCTGGGCCAAATATGCCGCTGTGTTTGGTGAAAGCCATAACGCTTCCCTCTCCCTTGGATGGGCGAAAGCGCGATCTGCTGTTTCAAGCGTCCGTGTGCCTCGGCCGGGTGCGGACGACAAAGCATCCTACACCCTTCGAGGCGGCGTAGCGATTCCTTCGTAGTCGTAGATGGGGTTTTCAAACCGAGACACTACCCAAGGTCCCCAGGCCCACGGGGCGCCCTGAAGCTGCTCAGCTTTTGAAGCGCCTACCCAATCCAACTATTTGTTTTCACGCAATTCCTGACGAAATTGCTGCGCCCTTCCCGGATTGATTCAAGGGCTGGCAAGCGTCGCGAATTCAGCGCATCTGGTCCGGGCCGTCGGCGACCCCCACGTGATGCCGGTAGACCATTCCCCAGCCCTTCCAGCCGGTGAACAGCAGGATGAGAACAACGATCAGCGACAGAACCGCGCCGACCGGCACCACGGCTGCTTCCGCGTGGGCATATCGCGAGTACCAGTTGTAAAGCTCGATCAGGACGACGACCGCATTGCCGCCGGCGTGAAGCCACACATCCCGAAGATCGCGGATCTGAGCATCGCCCACAATATCGGTCAGGCCGGCAAGAGCGGCCAGCGCGGCCATGATCAGCCCAGCCCCCAGCAGCCAAAGCGAAGCGGTGACCCAGCCCGGATTGCCGGTCCGCCAGAAGATGAGGTCGCAAACGAAGGTCGCGACGAAGAAGGCGATCGGGAACGGTATCAGCATTGCGTGGACAGGATGGCCGGCAATGCTCGCCGTGCTGTGCGGATTGTGGGGGATCGTATGGTTAGCCATCGTAATGCCTCCCGGTGGCGTGGCGAGCGTCGCCCTCAGGCCACATCACAACGCATCACGGGCTTGGCGGCAAAAGAGCCGGATACATACGAACTCCGGTGGCTTCGGAATGTTCCACAAGCTTGGCCGGTGCGGGCGCTTCAACGCCCGACAGCAACGACCGGCATAACCCCATATGCCATTGCGCGGATCTCGGTCGAAACCGAACCAAAACAAACATCTATGTGCTAGTCTTGCGAGCCATCGAATGAACGGCGGGTAATCGCAATGTTGGAAACGGATAAGGTGTTCGCGGGCTCGGTTCCGGAAAACTACGACCGCTATATGGTGCCGTTGATTTTCGAGCCCTACGCCGCGGATCTGGCGCGACGGGCAGCCTCGCTCTCGCCCGGCTCGGTTCTGGAAATCGCCGCGGGCACCGGCGTTGTCACCCGCGCGTTGGCGCCAAAACTGCCCTCCGGCGCAAGCTATGTCGTAACCGACCTCAGCCAGCCGATGCTCGATTACGCCGCTTCGCGGCAAGAACCCGACAGCCGCATCACGTGGCGCCAGGCTGATGCCCTGGCGCTGCCGTTCGAGGACGCGGCCTTCGATGTCGTTTGCTGTCAGTTCGGCGCGATGTTTTTTCCAGACCGCACGCTTGGCTACCGTGAGGCAAAGCGCGTGCTCAAGCCCGGAGGACGTTTTCTGTTCAATGTATGGGACCGCATCGAGGAGAATGTCTTTGCGGACGATATAACGAACGCGCTTGCGCAGATTTTTCCGGACGATCCGCCGCGCTTTCTGGCCCGCACGCCTTACGGCTACCACGATACGGCACTGATCCGCCGCGAGCTGGAGGACGCAGGTTTCTCCCGAGTGGTGATCGAGACGCGGGCCGAACAAAGTCGTGCATCCTCGCCGCGCATTCCGGCCGTTGGCTATTGTCAGGGCTCCCCCCTTCGCAACGAAATCGAGGCCAGGGACGCGGGCAAACTGGAAGCGGCGACGGACTATGCCGCATCGGTGATTGCGGATAGGCACGGTAGCGGCGAGGTCGCGGCCAAAATTCAGGCGCATGTCATAGTGGCTGTGGCCTGAGGCAGTTTATCGAGCAAGGCGTGCATCGGCGAGGCCGGGAACGGCTTTCGTCTTGCCGCTGAGCCGCGCCCCCAGCGTCAACGTCCGCGGGAAATTGCGGACGACCGCCTCCATCAGTGCAGCGCCGCCGGGGCCAAGGGCCAGCCGGGCGATGGCTTCGGCGGCAAGGACCCGCGTCGAGAACAATCCCCGCCAGGCCGCCTCGTAGCGCCTGCCGGCCGCCTCGCGCTTCCCCTGCCCGCTTGCCCCCTCGCCGAGCTCCAGCGCCAGGAGCCAGCCGGACTGAAGCGCCATTGAAATGCCCTCGGCGATGATCGGATGCGACTCGCCGGCGGCATTGCCGACGCGGAAGACGTCCGCTTCGTAGCCGGCGCGGACGCCTGGCCGGATCGGCCCTGCGGCGAGCCACGGACCGTCGCGGCGGGCCTGTTCCAGGGCATCCCGCGCGCCCCGGCATGTCGCCAGAATGTGATGCTCGACGGCCTCGGCCGCTGTGACATGGCCGCAGCCCGCGCGGGCGAGGCTGCCGCGCAGCCGGGTCAGCACATCGCGCCTTATGCAGCAGGAGATCGACATGCGGCCATTGTCGGCGAACACCATGCCGCCGTAGCCGCCGGGGAATGTCAGCAATGGCATCAGGTCGGGCGGCAGCGACGATCCGGTGAAATGCGCCTTGAAGCCGAGCAGGTCCGAGGGGCGATTGACCTTTCCAAGCTGGCTCGGCAGCGACCCCGGTTCCCACGAGCCGTGCGCGGCGACGATCACCGGCGCCCGCAGGATCGTCCCCTCGTCGGGGGAGCTGCCGCCTTTAACCTGGATCCGCACCGCCTGGCGATCACCGCAGTGTTCGATGGCGACGGCGCGGCAGGGCTGGAAGACTTCAGCGCCGGCCGACCGGGCGGCATCGAGCAGCAAGCTATCCAATATGTCGCGACCAAGCGCGCGGCCGAAGCCGTCTCTTGCCGCGGGTCCGGCACGCGCGCCCGGCATTGGCGACTCGATGCGGGTGTCGCCGGAAAACAGGCCGACCCGGCGGACTTCGGGACCGGCCTCGGCGCGCCAGGAATCGCCGATCCCCAGCCTGTCGAGGAGCGCGAGGTTGCTTGCCGAAATGTATTCGCCGCACACCTTGCGGCGCGGAAACGCGCTCTTTTCCACGATCGCGACGGCCCATCCGCGCCGGGCGAGCGCCAGCGCCGCAGACGCGCCCGCCGGACCGCCACCGATGACGATCGCATCGTGGGTGGATGGCCGCCTCATCACGCATCCGCCGCCGACGCCGCGCCGGCGAAGACATGGGAGAAAGGCCCGGCGCGCCGCTCCTCCAGCGGTCTCCCGCCGGCGGCGCTCCAGAGGTCGGAAAGCTCGCTGCCGCGAAAGCCGGCGCGCACGCTCTGGACCGCGTCATGCCGGGTGACGTCGTTGACGCCGATTGCCGGCAGAAGCCGGGCGGCGGTCAGCGCGAAGCCTGCCCGCAGCGGTTCCGACGCCAGGATGAGCGGAGCCTTGCGCCGCAAAAGTGAAAACAGGAGCAGCAGTCCGGCGTCGTCGAAATGATGCAGGAACAGGTTGACTGTGATCGCGTCGAAGCATCTGTCATCCGCCCGCTTCGCCCAGTCGAAGACATCGGCGGTGACGGTTTCGACCGTCCATCCCAGCGCGGCGAAATCCGCAACGAGCTTCGGCGTGACGAGACCGACGCGATCGAGCATGGTCAGCTCCACCTCGCGCCAGTCGCTCGCCATACGTCGCGCCACCCTCAGCATGAAGGTGCCGTCGCCGGCGCCGATCTCCAGGATGTGGCCGGGCGGCCGCGGCAAGAATTTCCGCATGAGCGATGCCATGATCGGCGCCTGGAACATCAGCGCATTGATGCGCCGCAGGTCGCGGCGCGAGGCAAGCGCCCGTTGATCGTCGGCCGCGAGGCGATCGAGGATTTCCGGGATGAGGCTGCGCTGGGCGAGCGCGCTCATGAGACGGTCCTGAACAGCATGGTCTCCGCCGTCAGCCCAGGTCCGAACGACATGCCGCAGCCGAGCAGCCCGCCCGGCTTCTTCAGCATCTCTTCCATCACGAACATGACAGTCGGCGACGACATGTTGCCGTATCGGCGCAGCACCTCGCGCGACGCTTCAAGCGCGGCCGGCTCGAGGTCCAGCGCCCTCTCGACGGCGTCGAGAATGGTGCGGCCGCCAGGATGCACAGCCCAAAGGTCGATCGCCTCTGCCGCCCGGCCGCCGAGGATAACGTCCTGGTTGCCGCGCAATGCTTCCTGGACCGCTGCCGGCACCTGGCCCGAAAGATACATGTCGAAGCCGTGGTCGCGGATGTCCCAGGTCATCAAGTCCCGCCGCTCGTCCGCAACGGTGCAACAGAAGGAGTCGAGCTCTATGCCGGGCGGCTCGGCGGTGACGAGGCTCGCCGCGCAGCCATCGCCCCAAAGGCAGAAGGACAAGAGCTTTTCCAGCTCGCTGGTCTCCCTGATGTGCAGGGTGCAAACCTCGATATTGACCAGCAGCACCCTCGCCTGCGGATCCGAGCGGACGATGTGGCGGGCAAGCTTGAGGCCGCTGACCGCGGCATAGCAGCCCATGAAGCCGATCATCGTGCGCTCGATGTTATCGGGAAGGTTGCAGCGCCGAACCAGGTCGAGGTCGATGCCGGGCGCGGAGAAACCGGTGCAGGTGGTGACGATGAGATGGGTGATGCGCGATGCTTCGTCGTCAAGGCCCAGTCCGTCGATGGCCTTTTGCGCCAGGACAGGCGCGGCTTCGCTGAACATCGCCATTCTGGCGGCCGTTCCGGGAAACGCGCCGCGCTTGAAGGTTCCGCCGAGGTCGGCTGACGGCCCCTCGGGGTCAAGGGCGGGCGCAAAGCATGAGAAGCGGTGCTCGATACCGGCGAGGCCAGCCATGCGCTCGAATATCCTCCTGCGATCGTCGGCCAGCATCGAGGCGGCGTAGCGCAGGTAGAACTGATGGACTTCATGCTCCGGAACAGCCGTCGCGATCCGGTTGATGTAGGCGTTGGCGGACATATACTGTCTCCCTGGGCCTCGGGCGCGGTGCGCGCTGTTGCCGGAGGGGTTCCTTGCTCACAGGGGCTACTGTCAAATGCCAGGCGTTGAGCGTTGCCTGTTCGATAAACGTTTCGGAAAACCTGTTTCTTCCAGGGCGTATGATCCCGGGCCAAAACTTCGCAAACGATCAGGCGCAAAATCAAAGTGTTACAGTCCTTTCCGCAAGCGGAGACGCGCCGTGCCACAAGAGCATGGAGCCGACGGGAAGCTTCAGCCTGTCGGGCAAAAACTTCGGGCCGGTCACTTGGTGCCCTGCGCCGTTCCGGGCACGATCAAGGCACCCTGATCGCGCTCCGAATATCTGAAGCCGATGAAGAACAAGGCGATGATGATGAGACAGAGCGCCAGCACGATGGCTAGGGTCCTTCCCGGGTTTTCGGCAGGCGGTTTGTCTTCCATGGCAGTTCGCCTCGCCTATAAACCCTGCGGGAGCGTCAAGAGTTCCAAGCTCTGAAGGCGCGTCGCCGGATCCGGAAGGCCGACGGACCGCCCCGTCGCGATCACGTGACATCGATGACGACCATCAGCCCGCCTCCGCCCTTCTCCTCGACATTGTTGTTGGTCGTGTGATGCGGGATGTGGCAGTGGATGAGCCACTTGCCCGGGCGCTGTGCCTTCCAAACGACGTCATAGCGCTGGCCCGGCCCGACATTGACCGTGTCAGCGAGGAAGCGAGCCGAGGCTGGAACCGTCTCGCCGTCGCGAGCGACGACCTCGAACGGGCCGCCATGGATGTGCATCGGGTGGATGAAGCCGTTGTTGGTGCCGATGAAGCGGACCTTCAGCGTCTCGCCGACCTTCATGCGGATCGTATCGGTCGAGGGATAGGCCTTGCCGTTGATTGTGAAGAAGTTCGGCATACCGCCGTCCATAGGCATTGAGGGATAGGTCAGGCCCTCCCGCACCAGCCATTCCTGCAACTCGATGACATAGTCATGATCGGCGGCGACCTCGTCGGCGGGATTGGCGGGATCGACGATCAGCGCGCCGTAGAGGCCGAGCGCCTGGGTCCGGTCGGGCTTGGCGTGCGGATGATAGAAATAGGTGCCGTGCTGGGTGACCGTGAATTCGTAGGAATAGGTCCGTCCAGGCTCGATCGGCGCCTGGGTGATCTCGGCCGGCCCGTCCATCTGGTTGGGCAGGATCAAGCCATGCCAGTGCACCGTCGTCTCCTCCGGCAAGCCGTTGGTGACGTCGATGCGGACACGGTCTCCCTGGCGTATATGAATGCGCGGGCCTGGAATCTGGCCGTTATAGGCATAGGTGTCGACCGCCACATCCGGCAGGATCTGCCAGCGGACCACCGACGGCCTGAGCTCAAACACCTTCACTCCATTCTCCATGCGGAACGGCAATTCCTGATCTCCCTTGGCCGCAAGATCGTAGGAGGCGGTCACCAGGCGCGGGTCGGCCGCCGCCATGTCGCGCATGGCGTCGGCCGGCGTGTCGCGGTCCATGATCATGCCCTGCGGCATGATCACCCCGCCGACGTCGCGAGCCGACAAGGTCAGGTTCAGCCAGTTCGCAGGCGCGATCATTCCGATGGCAAGCGCGACCAGCGAGGCCATGCCGAGGGCGGCGATCTGCGGCGTGGTCGCATCCGAGCGCATGTGATGGCCAGCGCCGCCGTTGCCGGAGGCCGGGCCGCCGCCTTGCCGATGATGACCATGGCCGCCGGCATCAGCCTGCTGCATTTGCATTCGCGCATGCCGTCCCCTCGCAGGCTGGGCAGTCGCCTTGGCCGCCTTTTCGCGCTCCGTCATCAGGCCATGCTTCAGCCCGCGCGCGACCAGCCAGACATTGGCCGGGTAGGCCAGCGTGAAGCCGGCGATCACGCCGATCGACATCACGCCCCAGAACAGAAGCTCGGTCGGTTCCATGGCGCGCATGTCGCGGCCCATCATCAGGAAACTCATGACCGGCGCCATGCCGGCCATCATGAAGTTCATGGAGATGAACTCGGGCTGGAAGCTCCTACGGACGTTTTCCCAATAGCTGCCGCCCATCATCGATTTCATGAACAGCGACTGGAAGATGAAGAGGCCGAAGGCGAAGCCGGCAAGATATTCAACGATGAGGTCGAGCCACATCGGCAGGCCGAGCGTGGCGGTGACGACCGCGGCAAGGATGATGCCGGTGGCATCGCCGGCAACGCAATGGATGGTCGAGCCGACGCCCTGTTTCCAGAGCGGGCCGGTAAAGGCCTCGTGCTCGCCGGGACGCGGCTCCTTGTCGGCCAACACATAAAGAAGCAGGCCGAGCGGGCCCATATAGAGAGTCACAAGGATGAAGCCCCATTTCATCACCACCGGCTCGGGATTGTTGCGGTACTGGTCGAAGCCGACATAGAGCGTCGACGCAACGGCGAGCGCGAACCAGGCGACGAGGAAATAATCGATCGGTTGGATGAGCATGATGCGGCCTCTGCTCGATGAAACGGCTGGTTGCATCCCCTGCGCATGAACGCGGCCGGGGCCGCTACGATCCATTCGCCGGAAATTCCGGCGCAAGGCTTCGATCGGGCTTGACCTTCCAGCAACTGGAACCCTTAGCGTCGGGCCAGACCTTTCGGCGGGACCTTCTGATCGAAATCGAGGAGAAAAAGATGCATCGTCGCGGCTTTCTGGCAGCCGGCCTGGCAACGGCTCTGTCGGTCCCTCGCGCGCTGGCGCAGATGAAGATGGATGGCATGTCGAACATGGATTCCATGCCGGGGATGGGCGGCCACGCGGGCCACGACATGGGCGCCATGTCGAAAGGCCCGGCCCCGCTGCCAGAAGGCGAGGCGCTGCGCGAGCTATCGCTGCTTGCCAACGACGCCGGCCCGCCCGGCCTGTTCAGGGCGAGGCTGACGGCGGCGCCCGCCACGGCGCGTTTCGCCGCTGACCGGGACACGCCGATCCTTGGCTATAACGGCATGAGCCCGGGCCCGCTGATCGAGGCCCATGAGGGCGACCGCGTCGAGATCACCTTCGCCAACCGGATCGAGGGCGAGCCAAGCACCATCCACTGGCACGGCATGCCGGTGCCCGCCGACCAGGACGGCAATCCGATGGACCAGGTGGCGGCGGGTGCGGACCGCGTCTACGCCTTCGAGCTGCCGGAAGGGAGCGCCGGCTCCTACTGGTATCATCCGCATCCGCACGGCCGGACGGCCGAGCAGGTCTATCGCGGCCTTGCCGGCGCCTTCGTCGTCAAGGCCAAGGCCGATCCCGTTCCTGCGGCCTATGGCGACACGGTGCTCATGTTCACCGACCTTCGCCTTGCCGCTGACGGCTCGATGCCCGAAAGCGATATGAAGGATCTGATGAACGGCCGCGTCGGCGACCATGTCCTGGTCAACGGCCAGAAGAACCCGCGGCTCGCCATGGCGATGGGCGCGAAGCGGCGCCTGCGGCTCTACAACGCCACCAATGCGCGCTTCCTCAGGCTTGCCTTCGATGGCGCGGCGATGACGATCATCGGGACAGACGGCGGCCTGCTGGGGAAGCCGGTTGCGGCCGACGAGATCCTCCTCAGCCCCGCCGAGCGCGTCGAGCTGGTCGTCGCCTTCGACCGGCCTGGCGCCGCAACGCTCACCACGCTCGACTACGACCGCGGCTGGATGGGCGCCGGCCGGCCGGCGGACGCGGGGCTGACGCTGCTGACGGTCGACGTCTCCGAGACGCCGGCGGAAGCGATGCCGCCGCTGCCCGAGCGGCTGAGGCCGATCGCGCCGCTTGGGCAGCCGACGGTCAGCCGCCGCTTCGTGTTCACCGAGACCATGGCGATGAACGCCACCGGGATGGAGATGGGCTTCCTGATCAACGGCAAGGCCTTCGACATGGAGCGCGTCGACATCGTCGCCAGGGCCGGCGAGACCGAGCTCTGGGAAATCGTCAACCAGGCCGACATGGACCACCCGTTCCACGTCCACGGCACGCAGTTCCAGGTGGTGGAGCGCGAGCGCGACGGCAAGATCTCGAAGCAGCCCTATCTGGCGTGGAAGGACACGGTCAACGTGGCGCGCGGCGAGACGGTGCGGCTGCTTCTGCGCCAGGAGCGGCCGGGGCCGCGCATGTATCACTGCCACATCCTCGAGCACGAGCAGCTCGGCATGATGGGCATTGTCGACGTGCAGGCATGAAGTCCGGCACCGTGTATGCGGCGGCGGTGCTGACGCTGGCCGGCTCGCTGCTCGCCGCCCCGTCGCTGGCAGAGGGGCCAAGCAATGCAATCGTCAAGGCGCGCCAGGCTTCGATGAAGGAGATGGCGGCGGCCGCGAAGGCGATCGCCGAGATGTTCGACGGCAAGCGCGCCTATGAGCCGGCGGCCTTCAGGGCGGCAGCGGGCACGCTCAGCACCCGCACCGGCCCTGCCCTGATCGCGGAATTCCCTGCCGGCACGCTGGGCGCGCCGTCAGCTGCCAAACCGGAAGTCGACCAGGCCCGGCCGGAATTCGAGGCGCTGGCCCGCCATATCGGCCGTCTCGCCGAGGCGCTCGCCGCCAAGGCCGAGGAAGCGCCCGCCGCGATCGGCGACGACATGCGCATGGGAACGGGACTGCCGATGGATGGCGGCAGCCTGCTCGGCAAGCGCCCGAACGCGGCAGCAGCCGATCCGGCCAGGATGCCGGCCGAACATCTCCTGCATCTCATCCTGCAGGATTGCGCGAGCTGCCATTCGAAGTTCCGGCTAAAGGTGGAGTGAGGCGCGCCTAAGCAGCCCGGCTATCGACAGACACTTGTTCTGCACAGTAAAATCAGGTTGTGCTAATATATAGCAGCCATGCTCATCCGTGCATGACAGGTTTAGGGAGGATGCGATGAAATCGATCAATCGCAGGTCCGCAATTGCTCTCGGCGTGACGGCCGCCGCGGTGGCGCCCCTGTTCACGACGACAACGTTTGCGAAAACCAAGAAATACGGTCCGAAGGAAGGCAAGGAGATAGCGCCCGGCGTCAGGGTTGTGGAGGTCGGTACCGGCAATTCCGACATTCCCGCCTACAAAAGCATCTCCATTGTCGACGTCGTGTTTCAGCCCGGAGCGCATGCCCCGCAAAGCGTGATGGACAACGACATGGTGTGCACGATCACGTCAGGCGCATTCACCATCAAGAAGGCGGACAAGGAGTTCAAGCTCAAGGTGGGTGACATGTATACCTGCTCTAAGGGCAAGACCGACGAGGCGACGAATACGAGCAAGGAGGTCGGCGTGCATCGCATCGCCGTCCTGGTGCCCGCATAGGCGATAACCACAGCCGGGCGGCGATCATCGTCCGCCCGGCCATGCAACCCGCCGCGATCGGCCGTGACACCGGCGTGGCGGCCGCCAGACCCTGATCAGGAAGGCCGCGAGACCGTTTGTCGGCGCGCATCACAAAAGTGACGCGCTGACCCGGCTATATGCCGGGCTCATGCAGCCAACACAGGGTTCCGGTCATGGATGCCAGCGAACTGCAGGCCATAGGCGACACGCTGATGCGCCTCGTCACGCCCGACATGACACCGAAGGAGCTGGTCAAGGCGGTGCGCAAGGTGCATCCCGGTACCAAGAAGAAGGACATCGCCCGCGCCGCCTTCCACGCCATCATCGCCAATGCCGACCAGGATCTCGGCAAATCGAGGAACCTGCAGGCCTTCGCGCTCGCCGAGCGCACCCAGCAGGCGGAATAGCGACTACCGACGATAGCTGCAAATTGCATCGATCGAATTGTCAGAAAATTAATCAGCGATTTCTAATATTATGGGTCACCCGGCAACAAATCCCGGCGACGGACCCATGACCAAGAATCTCGGCAACGCCAAGCCCAACGCTCCAGCGAGAGAGATGAAACGCTCGCCGTTCGGCAGGATCGCGCCGGCGCTTTTCCCGCTGGTGATCGTCGCGCTCGGCTACTTCGTCGGCAAGCAGTTCTTCGGATTTTGAGGCGGGCTCGCTCCCGGTTTTCCTCCGCGACTCGCGACAAACCGATTGCAATGTGCAATCAGGCTGTGCATCCTTGGCGGTGGAGCGGGCCGGAAGGAGGCGCCGGTGGCCAGGATCGTCTATTCCATGCTGATGTCGCTGGACGGCTATATTGCCGGGCCGGACGGGAACATCGACTTGCCGGCGCCCGAGGAAGAGCTGCACCGGCATTTCAACGAGGACATGCGGCAGACCGCAATCGCGCTCTGCGGGCGGCGTCTGTACGAGGCGATGCGGTTCTGGGACAGTCCTGAGCGGGCGACGAGCGCCGAGGAGGTCGAGCGCGACTTCGCCCGCGCCTGGCGCGAGACGCCGAAGATCGTGTTCTCGACGACTCTCAGCGAGGTCGGCGCCAATGCCCGCCTGGCTGATGGCGACGCCGTGGCGGTGGCAAGGTCGCTGAAGGCTGAGACGGATGGCCAGATCAGTGTCGGCGGCGCCGGATTGGCGGCGCATCTGGCCCGAGCGCGCCTGATCGACGAGTACCGACTCTACATGCACCCGGTCGTCCTGGGCGGCGGCAAGCCGTATTTCCAGTATGGATTGTCGCTCGCGCTGACGCCACTTGGCAGGGAGCGCCTCTCCCAAGGCGTGACGCTGCTGCGCTACGCGCCTGCCTGAGCGCGGCAAGTTCAAGACGGGCCAGCCGGAGTTGAAGGGAGAAGGCCGCCGCTTCGGCCGTTTGCGCCGCCCCCACTGCTTTGGTCCTAGGGCCTAGGTCGTTCTTGCCCTTGTATAAGCACAAGCGCATGTTCGAGATAGCCGGCAGGCTCGCAAACTCCGGTCAGGCCCGGCCGCCGAACCCAATACACCCCCCCAGGCTGCCGGGCCGCCGGCGCGGCGGACGTCGCCAAAGCAAGCCTTCGACCACCCTCACATTCGATCCGAACCATCGGCGCGGCGGACATGTCGGCCTCACAATCCGCTTGGACGCGTTCGTGACTCGCTGGCGTATTGTTGCGCGAACCGGGTGACATATCGAAGTCGAATTCCGCCAAGCATGCCCTAAAGCGCGTCGCGCTGAAACGGATTCGGGCGACGCGCTTTAGGTCTTTGTTGTTATGCATGTCGTTTTCGCAAAGCCGCCGCTCACTTTGGCGCGACGTGCATTAACCACGGTTCCGAAACCTGGCTTTTTTACACAGCATCGGCGGTTTCTCGATATTTTTATTTGCGATGTCGAATCGACGGGCGGCCGGCGACTGCTCTCCTACTAAAGGCCAATGCGCCGATACTTGCGGCAACCCTTCGCACGTTAAATCGTATTGCCGTTCAAGGATGCATTTCTTGTGGCAACGAGCTGGAGCTGCACATGGTGGCAGGCGAACCAGACAGCGTCCGCGTAAAGGGCATCAACGGCCAGTGGATCGTGCGCGTCGTCGAAGGCGGAAGACTGACGCAGCAGGTGTTCGACATTCACGCGGAAGCCGAAGCCTTCGCCGAGGAGGAACGGCACCGGCTGGGCCTGCCGGGCGAGCCGCCGGCCGAGGAGCCGGTCGAGGCAAGGCGGCGCGGCGGGCGCGGACGTTGACACAATCCGGCAGGTAAGCGACTGGCATGGCAGGCTCCGCTTCCGGGATCGGGTGGTTTGCGCTTCGCCCGGAAATGCGGGAACAATCCGCGGACGGGAGCGCTGCCGATGTGCAATCTTTACAACATCACCACCAGCCAGGAGGCGATCCGCCAGTGGACGCGGGCGTTGCGCGACATTGCCGGGAATCTCGAACCTTCGGTCGACATCTATCCCAACCAGCCGGCGCCGGTGGTGCGCAACGCCGCCGACGGCAACCGCGAGCTCGCCAGGCTGCGCTGGGGCATGCCGACGCCGCCGGAGCGGATGCGCGGCAACGCCGATTCCGGCACGACCAACATCCGCAACCCGCAATATGCCCATTGGCTGCCCTATCTCGGCGTCGAGAACCGCTGCGTGGTGCCGGTGACGAGCTTTGCCGAGCCCTCGCCGACGCCCGGCGACAAGGACCCCGAAACCGGCGTGCAGAAGAATTTCTGGTTTGCGCTGAGCGACGAGAAGCCGCTGTTCTTCTTCGCCGGCCTCTGGACCCCCTGGCATGGCGTGCGCAGGGCCAAGGAAGGTCCGGGCGACCATGAGCTCTACGGGTTCCTGACGACAAGGCCCAACGCGCTGATCGCGCCGATCCACGAGAAGGCAATGCCGGTGATCCTGACCACTGAGGAGGAGACCGAGACGTGGCTCACCGCGCCATGGGCGGAGGCGAGGACGCTGCAGCGGCCCGCGCCGGACGACGCGCTGGTGATCGTCGAGAAGCCGGCGACGCAGATCAAGTTTCCTGCCGAGCCGCCGGCGCAGGGGTCGTTGTTTTAGAGGCCTTCCCATTCGAAGCCCGGCCCGCATCGTCTCCGAGCACCAGGGTGTGGTGGCGGTCAGTTCACGCGCCAGAGGAAATATGGCCAGTCCGGCGTGTCGAAGGGCAAGGCGGTCCAGCGCGACGACTGCATCACCCGGTCGCTGACCACCAGTCCGCCCGGTGCCATCAGCGCGTCGATCAGCGCCGCCAGCCAGCCGGCCTGGGCAGCGTCGCGGATGGGGTCCTCGCTGCCGAAATCAGCATGGGCCAAGGCTGCGGACGCACGGCCGGACAAGGCGGACAGCGTTTCGCGGAAATCGCCCAGCACTAGGTCGGTGCCGGCGGGCGCAGCATCGGCCGGGGCGTGCAGGTCGCGGTCGAAGGCGATGATCCGGCGCTCCGGGAACAGTTTGCGCAGATGGCTGTAGGTGCGGCCCTTGCCCAGGCCGATCTCCAGCACTGGTCCAGGCAGGCCCCGGATCTCCTGCGCCGCCCGCTCCAGTGCCCGGCGCTGGGTGGTAAGGCGGGCGATCATGCGATCGAGGCGGCTGTCCATGGGCGGCTCCGGGCAGGGCTTGAGGGTGTCGAGGGCCGCCACTGTAGGTTCGGCCGGTTACGTCGTCGATCCCGTGCGTGCTTTCTGTAATTTGTCAGGTCGTCCTTGAGCGATCGATACGCAGTGGAAAAGCGCCTAGCGATCATGTCCTCGCTTTCTGCAGCACCCAGATGTAGCCCTTGGGCGGATGGTCCTGGTCGATGAACTGGGTCTTGACCTCCGTGTCCTTGCGGCCGCAATGCTTACAGCGGAAGCGGATTGCTTCGAGCGGCTTGTTCCAGCCGACGACCTTGGCCACGTCGTTCGCCTTGAAGCGGCCGACGTGATAGCAGTGGCGGCATTCGACGACGAGCAGCATGTTGGCCTTGGCCGCCCGGCCGACGCTGTCCATGGGTCCGGCCATCTCTCATGTCCGGTCGCAGTAATCCTCGGTTAGCGGCAACAGGCCGAGCCAGGCAGCGCGGAAGTCGGGCTCCCTTCCGGCAACCGCGCCCATCACCTCATGCAGCTTCTCCACCAAGCCGTTGAGCCGCCAGTATATTTCGCCATTGGCTTTGAGGTTGAGCTGCGCCGCCAGCACGGTCTGGCGCAGCTCCAGCGCGTCGCGAATGATCGCCTCCGCGTCCGACCGGAACAATCTGTCATAGCGGCCCTTCCGTCTGCCCAATGCGGCTCTCCCTGATCCCGAGCAAACCGCCCCATCTCCTGACAAAATAGGAACCCATTCCTCGCAAAGTCAATTCGCTCTTGACATTTTTGTTCACTTTTTGTTCACATGCTAATACGAGCCAAAGGGAGCACCCGCCATGGACCACATCGTGAGGCTCGACAGCCGCCAGGAAGCGGCACTTCAGGCGACCGCCGAGCGCTTCATCGCCCGGCACAAGGGCGACCCCGTGAAGGCGCTGAAGGAGATGATCGTGCTCAACGGCCACCTGCAGGAGCGCCTGGATGCGCTTGTCGCGCCGAGGAAGGCTGCGCGTTGAGCAACTGGCGACATGCCCAGCAATTCGCGTCGAACACGGGTGAGCGTGTTCAGCGCGGCTCCGGGTCGAGGAAGACGTGCAGCGACTTGATCCGCCCGCCTTCGACATGGGCGACGTCCGTGCCGGTAGCGGCCACCGGAAGCGCTGCCCTATCTGGAGAGCAAAGCGCTGCTGCGCCTCGTTCCTGATTGGTATGCAGATCTCGGCTCGATCTCGCTCTATTACGCGAGCCGCACCCCGCTGCCGGCCAAGACGCGGGTCTTCGTCGATTTCGTGCTGGAGGCTTTTCGGCGGGACCGTCTGGCCGAAACGTTTCGCCGGGAACCCCGGCTAATGCCCGATCGATCCGCCCTGCCTCGCTCCGCTACCCGGCAGGACAGAGAGAGCGCTGTCCCGCCAGCATCGGAGTATTTGCACTCCCGCACGCTATAAAACGAACCGCCCCTTAAGCCTTCACGCGCTTCAGCGCCTGCGCCATGCAGTGGATGCCGCCGCCGGTCTTGGAGATCTCGCTCATGTCGACGGCCGCAACCTCGAAGCCCTGGGCCTTGAGCTTTTCGATCAGCGTCTTGCTCGACGTCGGCGCGATCACCCTGTCCTTGCCGAGCGACATGAAGTTGCAGCCGAGCGCCATCGTGTCCTGGAAGGGCACGTCGATGATCTCGTGACCCTTGCCCTTCAGCCAGTCGACGATGCCGGGCTCGGTGCAGGCGAGGCAGACCGCGGTGAGCTTTTCGGCGATCGGCACCACCATGAGATCGATGTGGACATAGTATTCGTCGATGAAGGCCATACGCGTCTCCCAGCCTTCCTTGTCGAACCAGGCCTGCACCTGGCGGGCGCCCTCCTCCTGCGTGCGGGCGCCGCCGCAGCCGATCAGCACCACGCCCTCCTCGATGACGTTGAAGTCGCCGCCCTCGAAGGTGCCGGCCGTCACCATGTCGTAGATCGGGATGCCGAGCTTTTCATAGGTGCGGATGGCGGCGTAGTTCTCGCCTCGGCGCCACCAGTTGGCCATAGCGGTGATGAAGGCGCCATAAGGCGTCATGACGCTGGAGTCGCGCGAATAGACCTGCATCGGCAGTTCCGGCGTCGGCTCGTGCCAGTGGATGTTGACGCCGAAATGCTCGTAAGCGGCGACAAGGTCCTTGTGCTGCGCCTGCGCGATCTGGATGTTGCAGGGCGCCTCGCGCAGATGCTTTCTCGACAGCGAACTGGTCGAGAGATGCCGCAGGAAATTGGGCGAGCCGAGCAGCACGTCGGTCAGTGGATCGGTCTCGTTGGCGAAGCCCCAAGCGGTCAGCGGCTTGGTGCCGCCATCGGGATTGCGGCGCTGCAGCGAGAAGGGCTCGGCGACGATGCGGTCATGGACGGTCATGGGGTTCTCCTCGATCGATGTTTGTCATGCGGTGGAAGCGGACGGAATCCACCAGTCGCGCCCGCGCGGCGTGGTGACATATTCCGGCCAGCGGAAATGGATCGGCGGATCATAGTCGCAAAGCGGCGCGATCCAGTTCGAGCCGCCGACGCCGCCGCCGGTGCGGGCGACGAACTCGTCCATCGCGGCATCGCGCGCGGCCTTGTCCTCGAGCAGGCGAAGCGCCGTCAGCGCCACCGTCTTCGAAGCGCAAGTGACCATCGGGTCGATGGTCGCCGGGATGCCGCCCAGCGCGTTCATCACCCAGGACGGATAGGCGTGGCCGTTGGCTGAGCGCAGCGCCGGACGGCCGACGTAGAAGCGCGATGTCGGCGCGTGCCAGCTCATATCGGTGTAGTCGTCGGAGGTCGAATTCACCTGCGAGGGCGGCAGGTCGCGGCGCAGGATCGCCTCGGCCTCCTGCGGCGAAATCAGCCGCTCCATCTCGTCGATGAACGGGTTTTCGGTCGCCTCGCCGCCGGCATTGACCTGGATCTCGCGGGCGATGGCCCTCGCCTCTTCGTTCCACTGTGGCACACCGACGGTCGACAGCGCCTGGTAGGTGATATCGGCCATAACGTGATTGGCGAGCCCCGGCCGCGACTTCGACACCCAGTGCCGCTCGTACCGGCAGCCGCTTATCCTGGCGGCCGCCTCCGCGTTGCGGTCGAGCACGGCGGCCACCTGCTCGGCCATGGCTATGGTCGGCACGCGGATCATGTACTGGATCTCGGCCAGTCCCGCCGGCAGATTGTCGGCGGTCGCCTGCCCCGCGGTGAGGATCGCCTCGCTGATCGACCAGCCGCCCTGATGCGTCAGCATGGAATCGCGCAGCGCCCTGGAGGCCATGTACATCATCATCAGCGCGTCGTTGGCACCGGGCGCCCGCACCGCCGAATGCGCCTGCGGGATCGGCGCGCCATCGCCTGCGCGAACCCACTTTTCGGGCTCGTCGCAGACGAAGCGGTAGATCATCGCATAGGCCGCGCCGCAATGGGTGTCCCAGCGCGCGGTGTTGCAGAGCGGCAGCATGTAGAAAGGGTGGAAGGAGATCATGGCGGCCAGGCCGTCATAGTAACCCTTGGCCGCGTGGATCGGTTTCGAGCCCCTCACCTTCTCGGCCGGCTCCCCGGTGAAGCGCAGCGTGCCCGCAATACCATGCTGCTGCATCGCCGCCTTGGCGGCGAGCAGGCCGCCGAGGCTGCCGATGCCAAGGCCCGAATGCGGGTCGGTGTGGCCGCCGGCTTCGATGCCGAGACCTGGGCGCGGCTGCCTCACCACTCCCGCGTCCTGGCAGTTGCCGGGCACGGCGTCATATTCGGCATACATGCCGACGGTGGGCCCGTCACCGTTCGTCCAGTGGGCGCAGAAGGCGGTCGGCATGCCGCCGGAACCTTCCTCGACCGAAAAGCCCTCGCGCCTCAACCGGTCGACATACCAGGCCGCCGACTGGTACTCGCGCCAGGCGGTCTCGCCGAAGTCGAAAATGGTGCGCGTCCAGGCCGACAAGAGCGGCTGGATCCCGTCGATGCAGGCAAGCGCGGTCTCTTGCGCCGAGGTCGTCACCGGTCTCTCCATGCCGCAAAGAAAGCAGTGAAGCGGCTCATCAAAAAGTGATATGTTTTCCCGGCTCGTGCAAATTCGGTTCACCTGAGGCCTCTTGCGCATACCTTCAACGCAGGCGCTGCGCGCCCTTGACAGCTTCGCCCGCCACGGCAGCGTATGGCGCGCCGCCGACGAGCTCCACCTCACCCGCAGCGCCGTTTCGCATCAGCTGAGGCTGCTCGAACGCGACCTTGGCTTCGATCTTTTGCAGCGCATCGGCAAGGGCGTGGCGCTGACGCCGCGCGGTCAGCGCTACGCCTCGGATGTGCGCAAGGCGCTGACCGTGCTCGGCGACGCCGGGACGCAGACCAACGGCGCCGGCGTCGGCGGCTCCTTCGCCATCTCCTGCCCGCCCGGCTTCGCCTCGATGTTCCTGTGCACCCATATCGGCGAATTCCAGCAGATGTATCCGGATGTGGCGCTGTCGGTGCTGACGCCGCGCCGCCTCGACGACGTCAGCAATCCGGATGCCGACGCCTTCATCGCCTTCGGCGTCGGCAACTGGCCCAACCGCGCGGTGGAGCTGCTTTGCGAAGTCTCCTTCATGCCGCTCTGCAGCCCGACGCTGCTCAACAAGGTCGGCGGCTTTGCCAAACCGGCCGACGTGCTGCGAGCCAACCTGCTCCATCTCAGCGACACCGAGGACTGGGCGCGCTGGCTGGCGCTGTCCAAGGTGGAAAATCCCGATACCGAAGGTGGCATCTTCTTTTCCGACATGAACCTCGTCTTCTCGGCGGCTATCGCCGGCCAGGGCATCGCCCTGGGTGACGAACTGCTCGGCCGCCGCGCGCTGAGCGAGGGCCGGCTGGTGAAGCCGTTCGAAGCGTCGGTGCCCTCGCCGCGCGCCTATTTCCTGGTCTTCGAGCATGCGAAGGCGGGGCATCCGGTGCTCAATGCCTTCAGCGACTGGCTGAGGGCCAAGCTGTCGGAAAACAGGGTGGCGAACTACTGAGGCAGGGCGCCGCCCTTTCCAGACGTGAATCAAATTTGCCGATCAGGCGAAAACTATTCGGTTGCGGTGAGCCGCAGCCGTGCCTACGATTTGAGTTGACGGTGAGGAAAGAGGCAGGATGCAGCAACCCGGCCGGGCCGCGGAAATCAAGGCGAATGGGATCGGCAAGAGCTTCGGCTCGTTCCGGGCGCTCGACAATCTGTCGCTCGATATCGGCCGCGGCGAGTTCCTGACGCTGCTCGGTCCATCCGGCTCCGGCAAGACCACCTTCCTGATGATCCTGGCCGGCTTCGTGCAACCGAGCGAGGGCCGGCTTTTCAGCGACGGCGTCGATATCACCGACCGGCCGGCCGAACAGCGCGCCGCCGGCATGGTATTCCAGGGCTATGCGCTTTTCCCGCATATGAGCGTGGAACAGAACATCGCCTTCCCGCTCAAGGTGCGCAAGAAATCGGCCGCCGAGATCAAGCGGCGCGTCGGCGAGATGGTCGATCGAGTCGGCCTCAAGGGCCACGAGAAGAAGCTGCCGGCGCAGCTTTCCGGCGGCCAGCAGCAGCGCGTGGCGCTGGCCCGCGCGCTTGTGTTCGAGCCGGGCGTGCTTCTGCTGGACGAGCCGTTTTCGGCGCTGGACAAGAGCCTGCGCGGCCAGATGCAGGCCGAGATGAAGCGGCTGCATCAGGAGACCGGCACCACCTTCGTCTTCGTCACCCACGATCAGAGCGAGGCGCTGGCGCTGTCCTCTCGCGTCGCCATCTTCAACCATGGCAAGCTTCTGCAGGTGGGCAGGCCGGACGAGGTCTACGACCGGCCGGACAATCGCTTCGTCGCCGAGTTCCTCGGTGAGATCAACATGCTGCCGGTGAAGGGCGTCAAGCCCGCCGACAATGGCGCGACGGGCCTCTGCGAGGACCGCGCGGTCAACATGCGCTGCAAGGCCGAGAAGGTCCGCGGCGACGCCATCCTCGCCATCCGCCCCGAGCATATGTCGATCGCCCCTGAGGCCGCCGTCGGCGAGAACGGCATTGCCGCGACCGCCGTCGCCTCGACCTATCTCGGCGCCGCGACCAAGCTCGACCTCACCACGCGCCAGGGCGCCAAGGTCACCGTCTCGGTGCCGAACGAGGTCGCGGCTGCAGCGCTCAGCAAGGGCAATTCGGTCTGGCTGACCTGGCCGGCCGAAAAAGGCTTCCTCCTTCCGGATGGAGGACAATGAATACCGCTGCGGCCTGACATCGCCGCACCGGCTTCCGGATCAGATCAAACAAAACAAGGGGAACTGACATGACGAACGATACCAGGAAACAGACCATCGAATCGCTTGCCGAAAGAGCAAAGCGCGGCGAGATCTCGCGCCGGCAATTTGCGCAGCTTGCCGGCCTTGTGCTTGCCGGCACGCCGATGCTGTTACGCTCGACCGGCGCTTTCGCCGAGACGAAAGGGCTGGTGCTGGTGAACTGGGGCGGCGACGCCATCACCGCTTACGACGCAGCCTACGGCCAGGCCTTCACCAAGGACACCGGCATTCCCGTCAAGATGGACGGCTCTGGTCCAACCGAAGGCGCGATCGCCGCGCAGTTCAAGAGCGGCGCGCCGACCTGGGATCTGGTCGACGTCGATCCGTTCTCGGCCATCACGCTGGGCGGCCAGGGCATGCTCGAACCGATCGACTATACAATCGTCGACAAGAAGAAGATGCGCGAGGGCTTCGGTTGGGAATACGCCGCTTCGACCTACTTCTTCTCCTACGTGATCGCTTATGACTCGCAGAAATTCGGCTCCAACGCGCCAACCGGCATGGCCGACTTCTTCGACGTCAAGAAGTTCCCGGGCAAGCGCTCGCTCTACAAATGGGGCGTGTCGAGCTGGGAAGCCGCCCTGCTCGCCGACGGCGTGGCGCCAGCCTCGCTCTACCCGCTCGACCTCAAGCGCGCGCACGACAAGATCGCCGCCTTCAAGGAAAACGTCGTCTCCTATTGGGGCGGCGGCGCCGAAAGCCAGAGCGTGCTGCTCAACGGCGAGGCTTCCATGGCGATCGTGTGGTCGACGCGCGCCTCGCTGATCGAGCAGGACTCGGGCGGCCAGATCAAGTTCATCTGGGACCAGGGCCTGATCTCACCCGGCGCGCTGGCCGTGCTCAAGAACAACCCCGGCGGCAAGGAAGCGGCGATGAAGTTCATCGCCAGCACCCAGGATCCGCAGAAGGAACTGGTGATGTTCGACAAGCTCGGCCAGGGCCCGGCGAACCCGGCGGCCGACGCGCTGATCCCGGCCGACAAGAAGCGCATCAATCCCGTCGATCCGGAGAACATGAAGAAGCAGATCGCGCTCGACATGGAGTGGTACGCCAAGAACTACGGCGCAGCGCTCGACGAATACACAAAGATCATCTCGGCCTGATCAGGCCGAGATTTCGGACCGATGAGAAACATCCTCTCCGACAGGATGGGCGCGGCGCTGCTAATGGCGCCGCTGCTCCTGTTCCTCATCCTTGCCTATGCCTGGCCCTTCCTCGGCGTGGTGAAGTGGAGTTTTACCCTCCCCTCGCCCGGCCTCGGCCAGTACCACGCCCTGGTCACCGACGACCTGGTTCAATCGGTGTTCATCCGCACCCTGCGCATCGCGGCGATCGTCACCGTCGTCTCGGTCACCGCCGCCTATGCCATCACCGTGGTGTGGGTGCGCGGCAGTCCGGTGCAGCGCGTGCTAGCCGAGTTCTGCATCCTGGTGCCGTTCTGGATCTCGGTGCTGACGCGCGCCTTCGGCTGGGTGGCGCTGTTGTCCAACCGCGGGCTGATCAACACCTGGCTGCAGTCGATCGGCTTCATCTCCGAGCCGCTGACTTTGGTGCGCAACGAGTTCGGCGTCATCGTCGGCATGTCGCATTTCCTCATCCCCTTCGCGGTATTCCCGCTGGCATCGGCCATGCGCAGTCTCGACGAGCGCGTGCTCTTGGCGGCGCGCGGGCTCGGCTCCAGCCGCATGCGCACCTTCTGGACCGTGTTCGTGCCGATGACGCGCTCCGGCATCATCGGCTCGGCGATGATCACCTTCGTCTTCTCGCTCGGCTTCTTCGTCACGCCGGCGATCCTCGGTGGCGGCCGCAGCGTGATGATCGCCGAGTTGATCTACCTGCGCATCTTCCAGAGCCCGGATTGGGGGTTGGGCGCGGCGATCAGCGTGGTGCTGGTGGTGTTCGTCGGCGCGCTGATGGCGCTGCTTTTCCGCTACGTCAAACCGAAGCAACTGGTGTAGCGCGATGCCGACCTACCGCCCCGGTCCCGTCTCCCTTGGGCTTGCCGTACTTGTGGCGCTGTTCCTGCTTCTGCCGTTGCTCGCCGTCATCCCGGTGTCGCTGACGCCGAGCCGCATGCTGACAATGCCGACGGGCGAACTGTCGCTGCGCCACTATCGCTCGCTGATCGAGGATCCGCGCTGGCTGGAGTCCATCCTGCTTTCGCTGCGGGTCGGCGTGGTGAGCAGCGCGCTTTCCACCGTGCTCGCGCTCACCTTCAGCCTGGGGGTGTGGATGTTCCAGCCGCGCTTCACGGCGGCGCTGGTCGGCTTCGTGCTGTTGCCGATGGTGGTGCCGCCGGTGGTCTCGGCGGTGACGCTCTATTTCCTGCTCACCTCGGTCTCCGGCATCTCGTCCTTCTTCGGCTACGACACCTGGCTGGGTGTGGCGATGGCGCATTCGGTGATGACCGTGCCTTTCGCAACGGTGCTGATCCTGGTCTCGCTCAGCCAGCTCGACCGCCGCATCGACCTCGCCGCGCGCGGCCTCGGCGCAACCGTGTGGGAGCGCGCGACGCGCGTCATCATGCCCAACATCAAGTTCGGCATCGTCACCGCTGCGCTCCTCTCCTTCGTGCTCTCCTGGGAAGAGATCGGCGTGACCCTGTTCATCACCTCGGTGAACGCGATCACCCTGCCCCGGCTGATGTGGATGGGCTTGCGCGACAACATCGACCCGGCGATCGCGGCGCTCTCGGTGATCCTGATCATCATCACCGTGCTGGTGCTCGCCGTGCGCAGCGTCGTCACGCGCCGGCAAGCCGCACCCTAAGCCCGCTCACCCAGACGAAAGAGGCCCGTCGGGAGCGACGGGCCTCGTCGGGCGCCAAAGTGGAAGTTTGGCTCCTAATGATCCGGGGGTGTGGATCCCGCTGACCTTAGCCAATGGCGGTCCGGCGGGCGATTTACAAATCCGTAAGCTTCGTGCCGGCAACAGCGAGCGGTGTCGGCAAAAAGGACCGTATTATCATCGCCTTGCAAGCATCCGCGAGTGCGCCGATGCGGCGCCCTTCAATCAAAAGTGATGGGAACGCCGGCGAGACACGGGCAAGGACGCCATGGGCCTCCCGCCACCCGACGAGCCGGTCAGGCGGATGCTCAGAGAGGCTACCGATTTCCCGGCAGCATCCTGGTCAGGATCGTGTCCCGGCGAACGAAGTGATGATAGAGCGCGGCCAGGGCATGTATGCCAGCCACGATCAGTATGCCGTTCGCGCACAGCGAATGCAGTTCGCGGATGGTCCGCGCGGTCGCTCTGTCCGGGGCAAACGGGGCCGGCACGGTGAACAGGCCGAAGAAGCTCAAAGCGTCGCCCCTGAACCAGGTCAAAAGGATGCCGAGCACGGGAATGGCCACGAGCAGCGCGTAAAGAACGAAATGCCCGATCCGGGCGGCGGCGCGCTCCGGGGCAGGCATATCCGCCGGGAGGCGCGGCGCTCCCCTCATGCCGCGCAGGACGACCCGCCAAAAGACGAACGCGGCGAGCAGGAGCCCGAACGAAATATGCAGCCGCCAGACGGCCTCGACGGTCGGATCCCCGCGGCGCAGCAGGTCTTCGCCATAGGTCAGGGCGTAGAGCAATACGACCAGCACAAAGAGCGCCCAATGCAGGAATTTTTGGGTGGACGTGTAGGCGTCACGGGACATTCGGCAAGGCTCCTTGAACCGCGTCGCGCAGGAACGGATCCTGGCGAGGCGCTTTAAGCCGCTGTCTCAAGCGCATTCCCGGCGAACTTGTGGCCGCTAAATTACGAATTTGTAATGGGAATTACGGATCGAAATATTCCGGCTGGGCAATAGGCAAAACAAACATTAGGCAAAAGAAAATACCGGCACCGCGCGGCGCGTTGCCATCCCGTTGCATTCGCGCAGGCGAAGACCCTCCGGCCCTCGCCTGCGCCGCAGCCGATCACGCGGCCTGGGGCCGCCGCATCCTTTCGACAAGAGCCTGCCGGGCCGGGCCGGCGAGCGGCCTGTCCATGGTCAGCAGGCCGTCGAGCAGAGCGAGGAGCTCACGCGCTGCGGACGACTTGCAGGAGTAGTAGACCATCTGGCGGTCGCGGCGGGTGTCGACCAGGCCAAACCTACGCAGTTTGGCCAAATGCTGGGAGAGTGCGGACTGGCTGAGCTCGACCTTGTCGGCAAGCGTGCCGACCGACAGTTCGCCCTCGGCCAGGTAGTTCATGATGAGCAGACGCTTCTCGTTGCCCATCACCGCAAGAAAGGCTGCCGCGCTCTCTGCGTTGGCGGTAAGTTTCTTCGTCACCATCGGTTTCCCCATGTTCATGCTCTTCCGAGGCCATGGGGGCAATGGCTTCAGAATTCCAGAGCATTTGGTTGGCCTGCACCGACCCGGAGTCGGAACCTGCCCTGCTTCTTTGTTCGACCAAACCCCTTCGTAACCCGGTTGCCACCACGTCGGGATATTGGCCTCGGACAGCATGCGCCGCGTTGCTGCGTGACGCAAGTTGGCGCAGACTCGGAATAATTCCGCGCTGCTAATGAGTATCAGCGCTTCGTTGTTTCGGCAAGGATATAGCGAAGCTGGCCCAGTATTCGGCATGCCTGAAGTCCAGACAACGAGCCGAAAGCCCCACTAGCCCGGACGTCACGAAAGACATTGTCGCCATCTCCTTGAAGACTCACCCTCGTTTGCGAACCCGTGTTAATATTAGCCGGGGAAGAAAGGGGGACATGAGCTGAAGGAAAACGCCCATGTCCAACATTTCACGAAACGCGTTCACGCCCGCCGAGACTGCTCTGTTCGGGCGCGTCTTTGAGAACGGGCGCGTCGATGGAGAAACCGAAGAGCAGAAGGAGGCACGCGCCTCGCGCATCATCGCCAACTACATGGCCGGCATCACCGACGAAGCCGAACTCATCGAACTTTCCCGCAAGCCGCTCGGACGATGAAACGGGGCCATGTCCGTTGTCGGTGCGCTGCTCACATCCTGTTGAAATATCGGGATGAAACCTGCCGGGCAGTTGCGCGTTTATCATCCGCTCACAACGCATCAGGGGTTTCGCGATGATCCAGGGATGGTTTTCCAGGCCGGTCGAAGTCGCCGTCGGCGTGGCAGGCTCGATCCGACACATTTCCAATGCACAACAGGCCGTGGAATTGCTGACAGGCCAATGGCGCGATGCCGGCAGCGCGCAGCATGGCGCGGCGCTGCGTGCCTGCCGCCGGGCAATGAGCGGCGACGTTCCGGCCGACAACGCCAGGGAAGCCTTCATCAGCGCCGCGCGCGAAGCGCATGTGCTGGTCGAATAGGTCCACGGCGGCAACTGACGACCTGCCTATCTGTAGAAGAGCCACAAAGCACCACCACCGCGAACGCCGCGGGGGGAAGCAGGATTGCTGCCCGCAAGACGCACATGACCAGGTAGAGCGGGACGGACATGTCTGGCGGTGCCGGCGCCTATCGGTTGCGCAATTCGCCCGGCGTTTTGCGCGTGACCGGAAGCCGGCGCGCCAGGCGAAACCGCTGTTTGCGGTCCGCTTCGGCGTGCGAACGGCTGCGCTCCGCCTCTTCATAGAGCCCGAAAGCGGTCGCCATCAACAAGGCGACGGTCATGGTGGATGCAAGCACGGCGATCAGCATGAGAGGTCTTCCCGCATTCTGCGGCGTGTCGGATCCGATTATCGCCGCGGCCGACAGCGCAGCCAGTGACTTTGGTCACACGTCTTTTGCGCGGCGCGCCGACAAAAATCCGGCCCGTCAGCCGACCCGGACGACCGATCGCCGATCTCAAGAATTCTTCGGAACATTATCGGGAGTGGTTGGTTAATGCGCGGGTCCGCCAATCATCCCGGACCTGCATCCCAACCGGCGCCCGCCGGCGCCGCTGTCAAAAGACCATCATACGAACGGAGGATCTGGTGAACGACGTCTGGTTTTCCGAGCCGGTCGTGATCGATTTCGAACCAAGCGGACAACACAAGGTCTCAAGCTGCTTCGAGGCGGTCGAATGCCTTGACCAGCGCTGGCCAAGACGGGCGCGCGACGGCGCCTGGCGGTCGGCAAGCCGTGTCTGCCGCGATGCGCTCGACGGTTTGAGAAGTCCCGTCGAAGCCCGCAAAACCCTGCGCAAGGCGGCGAAGGCCGCCGGCCTGCTGGCCTAGTCGGCGACCCGCAAGCCGAGAAATTTCGGAACATTGCAACCGCCGACCTGTTTCTTCCCTGTAGTCTCGTGACTACGGGGTTCCAGACCCAAGCCGAGCCCGTTCCGGCCTTCCCATCGCCGGGGCGGGCTTGATTTTTACGCCGGGCAATCTGGACGGAAACTGCAGCGCGGCCGGCGTATACCGGAGAGGGTTCAGAGCGCCTCCCCCGGGGTACATGAAAACGCCGGCCGCTGGGCTTCGGGCGCCTGTTGTTCAGGCCCTTTCATTTCGGCGAGCGGGGCCTCCGGATTCAACGCCGGGGTCAGGTTGTGGTCAACGAGAGGTTACTATCCACAGGTGGGCCCGACCGACCCCGGACCGTTCGCCGCCTCGATCAGTCGAACCCGCCAAGCACTTCCGGAAACTGAACCGCCATCTCCCCCGCCTCCGCCTGCCTGGCGTAGATCCGGTGCATTTTCGCCCCGTCATAGCGCGCGCGGCGGCGCTGAACATCCTTACCGAACACGCCTGCGACAGCGTCGAAACGCCGGAGGAAGCGCTTGATCACGCCGCGTTCGAACGGCACGCGCTGCTCGAAGGGTTTGCACCAGGGCGTGCCCTTTGCCAGATCGCGCCACACCTTAAGGGCATCAGGTTCGACGCCAACCTGGTTGCCCCATGGCTTGCCGCCCGCGAAATGCCGGGCATAGGCCTGGGAGAACCGAAATTCGCTGGTGGCGTTCGACATCAGATTCCAGTTCGGGTGCATCGTCTGCCATTTGCCCTCGAAGACGATGTTGAGCGCGTTCTGGTCGTTCATTTTTCCATTAATGGCAGTCTGGCGCGTCCTCTCCAGGAGGCCCTCCGCGCGCACCGCATCCATGTCGAAGACCAGCACGCCGGAATTGAAGTATGGCGCGCCCTGCTGCATCCCGAGGCTTTTGCGATAAGACGGCCGGAAGTACATGTAATCGTCGTGGGCCGCGAGCAGAGGCGCGTCGAGCCCTTGGCAAGCCAGGTCATTGATGTCGCGGTTGAACAGGACATCACAATCGGTGTAGGCGACCCGGCCATAGCTGTCGAATTGCGGTAGCAAGTCCGCGAACAGGCGGACATAGGCAGCGATGCTGTAGGTGCCAAAGCGGAAGCCAACGCGATCCATGAAGTCAGACACGTCGAGCAACGCTACTCTGTTCCCGAGCAGCCGCCTCGCGACTTGCATATCGCTCTCACGAACCTTCACGTGGAGAATGAAGCCATCAATTGGCGCGGAAACATCCAATATCCGGCGCGCCGTTAGGCATGCATAGGGAAAATAATTGCTATCCGTAGCCAAGAAGTAGCACGGCCGCTGCAAGCCTGCCTCCATGATATCGAGCTTCGCCTGACGGGCCGATCTAAAATCAATTGCGGTTTACGCAGTTTGAGCCACCCAACTGCTTATCCCAGCCGCCGTACTACACCGAAGCGGTGCCTGCCACAAAATGGCTCTCTATGAAAGTCTCAATGGGGCCGGTGAGCGTGTCGGCTTCCCGTTTGATTTTATCGTCGTCCCATTCCCACCACCGGATTGCCAGCAGCTTCGAAATCACATCGTCAGGGAAGCGATATCTAATCAGTCGGGCCGGCGAGCCGCCAACGATCGCATAAGGCGTCACATCCTTGGTGACCACAGCCCCTGCGCCGACGACTGCGCCATCGCCGATCTTCACCCCCGGCAATATTATAGCGCCGTGGCCAATCCAGACGTCGTTGCCGATTGTGACACCGCTCGGTCTGCCGCCATTTCCGACGGGATCGGATTGCTTCAGCATCCGGCTGTGGATCGGAAATGTCGTGGCGCGATCGGTCAAATGCTGACCGGAGCACATGAAAAGCACTTCACCGGCGATCGAGCAGAAAGCCCCAACCGTTAGCGGGGCCTCCTTTGAGGCGAAAAAAACCTTCCGCCGTGACATCCCATAGGTGTGGCGTCCTACCGTCACGTGTTCCGGCAGTTTCGAGCGAGCGTTCCTCAACCAGCCGGATAATACGGACATTCTGAAGGCCTACCCCAGCACAACAACGACATAGCCGCAGATGGGCCAAATCCACAAGCCTGAGGTTTCACAAGCCGGGCGAGTGATCTTCAGGTTGGGACCGGATCGCCGAAGATATCGGTTTCAGCCTTTTTCGTCTCTTGGCGCTGTGTTTTGCGGTGGATTGCGCCTGGGAGTGTTGATAGTGGAGCGGACGGCCCGCTCCGCCTAATAGAATGAACGACTTGACCGAATGAATGACGTCTTTGGTTACATCGCCTATGGCGACAACGAACTCTATCGCTTTGGCGCGCTACTCAGCGCGCTTAAGCTTTTGCACCATTGCCCCGGCGCCAAGATAATCGTCGCAACTGACAGACCGGCGTTCTTTCGCGGATACCCGCTTGAGACGATACTTGTGAGCGCCGAGAACAAGAACGAGCTATCCTTCGATTGGCGCTATCATTTCGGCATCAAGGCGGGGGGCCTTATCAAGCTCTTGAAGCGCGCTGACCGATTGCTTTTCATGGACACGGATATGTACCCGGTCGGGAACCCATCCCGAGCCTTCGAGGCCATCACGCCCTGCCATTCAATCATGCGTCTTTGCGAGGGGCCGCATGCGTGGTGCCCGCGGCTGGAGGGCAAAGGTGTTCGGGTCGGCGACTATGTCGTGACCGGCCATGAGCCGATGTGGAATAGCGGCATCCTCGGCGTGCACCGTGACAACCTTCCTGCCCTACTCGACGCCTATCCTCCGATGCTCGCCGTTCATGAGATCGCGATGATAGATGCTGCTGAGCAGTTCTGCATTGGCATCGCCCTATCCCAAGATGGTCGAACCATCAGCCCGCATCGCCTTAAAATTAGGAACTACAACACGCGGGGTAAAAAGCTGTTCGCAGGACCACGCGTTCATCAATTCTTCAATGTCTACGGCGACGCGCCAATTGCTCAGCAAATTAAAGAAGCCGGTCGATATCGTCTTTGGCGAACGCCCATAGACTTATGGCGCCAGCGACAAATGTGGTCGCGCTGATTCCGCAGCCATGGCGCGGAAGGGATCTCATCAACTGATGAAAGTCGAACTCAGCCCGCCTCTTCGGGCGCGGCGGACAATGCCATCTGCGATACAGATGCCAGCGCAACACAAATTCGAGATAACCTTCTTGTAACACCCTGAATCCACCGCCCCCTTTTCGGCGCGATATACTGATCCCGGCGCGCGTCTTCAAGCATGCAGTTCCACGCGGCTACGCCGGGTCTCCGCCTTGGATCAGGCGTTCAGTTCCTCGGCGGCGGCGATCACCTCGGATTGGAACTGTCGGCTTGGAGGGCCGGTGCCCAGTCGTGAGACCGGCGACTATACTCTCACGCCGCGCGCAGTGTCGGAATGGCGCTTACGTCCACTTCCCGCTCGGCATGCCAGGCATCATAGGCGGCCTGCATGCGAAGCCAGATGGCGGCGCCGTCGCCGAACATCTTTCCAAGTCGCGCCGCGACGGCCGGCGATATCGGCTTCCTCTCGCGGATGATGTCGTAAAGTTGCTGCCGCGAAATGCCGAGCAGCCTGGCAATTTCCACCTTGGTCTTTCCGGTCGCCGGGATGATGTCCTCAAGCAGCGCTCCCGGGTGGGACGGGCAGCGTTCAATCGGACGCTTCGGCTTGTGCTCGCTCATAAACCGACTGCTCCAAACTGTCCGCCTCAGTGATATTGCTCGAAGTCGACGCGGGCGGCATCCTTGCCGTCGAATTCGAATGTAATGCACCACGGGCCGTTCACACGGACCGTGTAGCGGGTCGGGTCGAAGCCTTTCAAAGCATGAAAATCAAAACCCGGCAGGTTCATGTCTTCAGGCCGTTCGGAGACTTCGAGACGATCAAGCCTGAGAAGGATACGCTTTTGCATCTTGGCGTCGATCTTCCCGGTTTTCCCGGTTGAGAACAGCTTCGCCAGCGCCTTGCTCTTGAACGACTTGATCATAGCTTCATGTAAGCAAATAGCATACACACATCAAGGCTTCGTAAGCGAAAAGCGTACACACATGGAACGACGACTCAGAGATCGTTCTGCCATTCTCCAGATCGGGAACTATAAAAATGGCGATCCCGGCAGGATTCGAACCTGCGACCATCGGCTTAGAAGGCCGGTGCTCTATCCAGCTGAGCTACGGGACCGCTGGCCGGCCGAGGCCGGCTGATGCCACTCATGCCGAGGGACGCTCGACCGGAAGGTCAGTGCGTCCAAGGCGTCCTGCGGTCATAGCGGAAATTGTCCGAATAGGAAATCTGCCGGCGCTTGGTCTCCTTCGGCTCCTCGACGCGGAAGGCAATGCCCTGCTTCTCGGCATAGGCGACCGCCTCTTCCTTCGTGTCGAAGGTGAGCCGCACCTGGCTCAGCATGTCGCCCGATGTGGTGTAGCCCATCAGCGGGTCGATCTTCTTGCGCTGGGCGGGATCGAACTCCAGCACCCAGTGGCCGGTCTTGGCCTTGCCGGACTGCATCGCGGTTTTGGCTGGGCTGAAAATGCGCGCGGACATGACCACCTCTTTGCCGCCCGAAGACCGGGCACCCTTTTCGCGGCGCGCGTCCGAGAAGCCGAATTCGAGCCCGAGGCCGCGCGCCAACCCGTCAATACTGTGCAACGGCGGCGCCCGCAAGCGGCTGCGGCCCGGCAGACGGCCCCCTATCCGCGACACAATGCCGGGCCCTTCGCAACCGTGGCCTATTCCCATTGCCTTGTCAGCGGCATATGTCGGATACATGACCGTGGCACCTGAGAGCCATGACGACGATAAAGACAAGAATGGGCATGGAAGCGGAAATCTCGCCGGATTGGACCGGCGAGCCGGCGATCCTCGAAGGAGCGATCGTGATCGGTGCCGGCGCCGCGGGATTGGCGGCCGCCTACGCCTTGATCGAGGCCGGGATCGCCACCGAGGTCCTCGAGCGCGAGGGACGCCTGGCCGAGCCCTGGCATCACCGCCATGAGAACCTGCATCTCAACACGCATCGTGACCTGTCGACACTGCCCGGGGTTTCCTTTCCGAAAGGCACCCCTGCCTTTCCGCACCGCAGCGCGGTGATCCGCCATCTCAACGACTTCGCCCGGACGCACCGGCTGCCGATCGCCTTCGGCATCGTCGTCGAGGAAATCGAATTCCGCGGCGACCACTGGCTGGTGAAGACCAACGCGGGACGGCGGGCGGCCCGCCATGTTGTGATCGCCACCGGCCGCGACCGGCAGCCTTTCATCCCGGCCTGGAAGGGCATGAAGGATTTTTCGGGCAAGATCGTCCATTCGGCGCATTTCGGCCGGGCGGGCGACTATGCCGGAAAGAAGGTGCTGGTGGTCGGCGCCGGCAATTCCGGCTTCGACGCGCTCAACCACCTTTCCGGCGTCGAGACCGGACAGATGTGGCTCTCGGCGCGCAACGGGCCGTCGCTCCTGCCCAAACGCATCGGCAAGATCGCCGTGCATCGCTTCTCGCCCGTCATGGCGCGCCTGCCGGCCCGGCTGGCGGACGCGGTTATGACGGCAACGCAGCGGCTGGTCTTCGGCGACCTCAGGAAATACGGCCTGCCCCCTGCCCCGTCGGGCGGCGCCAGCCGCCTCGGCTCGGACTATACGGCGATCGCCGCCGACGACGGCGCGGTCGAGGCAATCAAGGCCGGCCGCATCATCGTCGTGCCGCAGGTCAAGGCGTTCGGACACGACAGCGTCGTCCTCGAGAAAGGCCAGACGATCGCGCCCGACATCGTCATTGCCGCGACAGGCTACCGCACCGGCCTGGACGCGATGGTGGGCAAACTCGGCGTGCTCGATGCCAAGGGCGTGCCGCTATTCAACGGTGCCGCGAGCGACCCGAAGCTGCCCGGCCTCTGGTTCACCGGCATGCGGCCGAGCATTCGCGGCTGCTTCGCCAACGCCCGCATCCAGGGCGCGGCAGTCGCCGGCAGGATTGCCAGGCAAAAGCGCTGAGGCGCGTTCCGCGTGCGAAAGCTTCCGTTTTTGGGTTGCCTTCCGGGCCACGGAACCCTATACGCCGCGAGCGTCGGAGTGTAGCGCAGCCTGGTAGCGCACCTGATTTGGGATCAGGGGGTCGCGTGTTCGAATCACGCCACTCCGACCATTTTCTGTCTTGGTTTCCAATCTATGAGCAGGGGCTGCGATCCTATAGCGCGCTTTCGATGTCGGTCTTCGAAAAATCTTCGCCGACATAGAGCAGCCGGCAGCCGCGATCCTTAGCCACTTCATAGGCGAAGCAGTCGCCGAAATTGAGCGCCGCTGCATGGATGCCTTTGCCCCACCGCGCGTAGGCCTCGGCGATGCGGCGCGCGGCACCCTCGGTCACCGGCGCGATCTCGAAGCCAAGCCCATCGATCAAGGCTGACACTTCCTCGACCACCCCTCGCCTTGCCGCGACGATCAGCAGTTCAGCCACGGTTCCCGCCGATATCAGAAGCTCGTCTTCCGCTTCGAGCGCCGCCGTGCATGCGCCTGCCTGTGGCTCATCGAGGACGACGGCCATCAAGGCGGATGTATCGACCACGATCATTCCGGCAAGCCGTCATCGCCATAGAGGAAGTCCTGGCTGCGCGCCGCGGACGGGCCGTTACTGGCCTTGGCCGCGCCTGCAGCCCGAGCGGCTTCCAGCAAGGCCCGCCGCCCTTTCCTGTCCACCCCAGGCCGCACCGGAACCAGGCGTACGGCGGCATGGCCGTGACGGGTCAGGATGATTTCGTCCCCTGCTTCGGCCCGGCGCACCAGCTCGGTTAGCTGTCCCTTGGCATCTGTCACGGATATCTGCATGGCTGCTCCGATGGACCACGATCTGGTCCATCTCAAATAGACCATCTTCTGGTCCATTTCAATTGGAGTTGGAAGCGGCCGTAAACCCGCCGGGCGAGTCCCCAACAACCTCAAGCCCGGCGAGCCTACAACCCGATCTGAAACGCGATCGGGACCGGGATCAACCGGCGTCTCTCACGGTGCAAGATGGATGCCAGCGGGAACCGTCCCGGAATGGGACCATGCGCCACCCCATGGATTGATGAGTGGCACACCCGCCGCATGGAACGGCCCGACATCTCGCGAAGCGACCTGGAAACCTCTCGCGGCGGCGATCGGCGCGATGTAGCCATCCGGACCGGGAAGCCCTTGCCGGCGGTTCTGGCCTTTACGGCGAGACTGGCATAGCGACGAGCCGCTTCGATATCGAACGCCAGAACTTTTCGGAAGTGCACCAGTTTCTGTCCGAGCACGGCTCGAATAATCGCTCGCTTCCAACTCTGCCGCCGGTCTAGACTTTGGACAAAAGGGGGATTTTCCGATGCCTGGTATCGAGGCGTTGCTGTCGCTGATCGGCCCGGCTTACCTGGCCTATTACGGCTTCACGGTTCCGGTCATGGTCGTCTGGGCAATTCTTTGCGCTGCCCTGTGGATCTGGAACAACCGGCCGAGCAAGAGGCAGAACGGCGGCGCCGGCCGGTCGCGATCGGCGAGCCTCATATTCTTTGTCTTCGTCGCCACCTGCTACGTGGCGGCGCATACGGGGGTCTATCTACTGGTCCAGCATTTGGCAGGGCTATGGGCGTAGAAGGACCTCTCGGTCGAGCGCCTTCCTCGTTATCCTAAGGCGCGTCGATCTTTCAGACTCGCCCGTGCGCTTTAGGTTCTGATTTTACGCATGTCTTTGTCCCGAAACCCGTTCCCACTTTCGGGAGCCATGCCTTAAATATCGAACTCGCCCTGCCCTTCGTCCATGGCGCTGACGGTCTCGGCGGCAAGTGCGCGGGTGATCGGCGTCTTGCGTTCGAGCGCGGCGCGGTCGAGGCGCTCGACGACGCGCATGGCGGTCGCCAGCGAGCGTTCGATGCGCCGCACCAGATATTGCACGACATGCGGCTCGACCTCGACCTGGCGGTCGGCGAAGAGCTTTGTGATGACGCCGGCAAGCAGCAGGTCATCCGGCTCGTGGATCTCGATCGTCGCCGCCGCCTTCAGCCGCGAGACGAGGTCCGGCAGCGTAACGCGCCAGGCGGAGGGAAAGCGCCGTGCCGTCAGAAGCAGCGTGGAGCCGGCGCCGCGCACCGTGTTGATCAGGTGGAACAGGCCTTGCTCGTCGATCGGGCTCTTGTCGACGTCGTCGATGAGCGCAGGCATCGCGCCAAGCCCGCCGATGTTCTCGCCGATCCTGTCGGGAGCGATAGCGACCGCATGCGCCCGTGTTTGCCAGATCTGGGCGAGATGCGTCTTGCCGGAACCCGGAGGCCCGGCCAGCACCACCACCGGCGAGGGCCAGTCCGGCCAGCGGTCGACCAGTGCCGCCGCCTGGGCATTGGCGCCGGAGACGACGAGTTCGTCGCGCGAATAACCGGTGCCGTGGCCGAGGTCGAGCGGCAGCTGGCGCGGCGGTTCGGTGCGCTCACCAGCCATCTCAGCCACGCGGTTGGCTGCGGTGGCCGCCGCCGCGATCGGCCGGCAGCGGCGGCGTGGTCTCGGTGGCGTGGCCCCTGTAAAGCGGCGATTCGAGATAGCGGGAAATCGCAAAGCGCACCAGCACCGCGATGGCCGCCGAAGCCGGCACCGCGATCAGCAGCCCGACAAAGCCGAACAGCGCGCCGAAGGCAAACAGCGCAAACATGAGCCAGACCGGGTGCAGGCCGACGCTTTTGCCGACCAGCCTTGGCTGCAGGATGTTGCCCTCGATGAACTGGCCGACGAAGAATACGCAAGCCACAAGCACGACCATCGTCCAGTCCGGCCAGAACTGGACGAAGGCGA
Source organism: Mesorhizobium sp. M1D.F.Ca.ET.231.01.1.1 (assembly GCF_003999155.2). NCBI lineage: Bacteria > Pseudomonadati > Pseudomonadota > Alphaproteobacteria > Hyphomicrobiales > Phyllobacteriaceae > Mesorhizobium > Mesorhizobium sp. M1D.F.Ca.ET.231.01.1.1. Next base: position 200,588 of record NZ_RZOZ02000009.1, on the reverse strand, counting down.
CGCCGACGGCGAGCACCAGCCCGGTCAGCGAGCCGACATAGGGGATGAAGGAGATCAGCCCGGCGAAGAAGCCGATGAGAATGGCGAAGTTCAAGCCCGTCAGCGTCAGGCCGGTGGCATACATGGCGCCGAGCACAAGGCAGAGCGTGCCCTGCCCGCGCACGAAGCCGGCGGTGGCGGTGTTGATGTCGCGGGCGAGCGCTCTCACCGTCTCGACATAGTCGCGCGGCACCCAGCTGTCGACCACGGCCACCATGCGGTCCCAGTCGAGCAGCATGTAGAAAGCGACGACCGGGGTGACGACGAACAGGCTGACGACCGAGACCAGCGCCACGCCCGAACTCCAGATCGAGGTGAAGACGGTGGTCAACAGGCTGAAACCGGAGGTGAGCAGCGAGTTCAGCCCGTCGCGCAATCCGGCGGCGTTGACGCCAAAACGCTGCTCCAGCCACTTCGGATCGAAGCTGGTGATGAGTGACTGCAGGCGGGTGAGATATTCCGGCAGCTTGCGCGCGAAATCGGCCATCTGGGTCGCCAGCACCGGCACCAGGATGACGAAGGCGAGCACAACGACGACGATGAAGGCAATGAGGATCACCACCGTCGCCATGAGCCGGGAAAGGCCGAGCCGCTGCAGCCAATCGGCCACCGGATCGAGGAAATAGGCGAGCACCATGCCGGCGACGAAGGGCAGCAGGATGCCGGAGAAGATGTAGAGGAACAGCGCAAGGAGCACGGCAAAGATCAGCCAGAACGCGATCTGCCGGCGGAGCGCGGTCGAGGCCGCGGCCGTCCAGGCTTCGCTGTCAGGTGCCGGTGTTGGAATTGCCCGACTTGGTGCCGCTCGTCTGGGAGCCTTCGCCATTGCCGCTCATATGCCTTAGCCAGGCCACGAGATAGGCCGCGGCCGAAGCCACGGTCAAGACCCCGGACAGCAATATGAGCGCCGGCCGCAGCGGATCGAGATGGACGGAAAAGGCAAGCTCGCCCAGCACCAGCGCCGCAAGCGCGATCTGCACGGCGGTGTTCATCTTCGACACGAAGAGCGGCTTCACCTCGACCGGATGCGCCATCACGCTCGACAAAAGCACGGCGCAGACGATCAGTCCGTCGCGCGAGACCATGGTCACGACCAGCCACAGCGGCAGCTCGCCGGCAAAGCCCATGACGACGAAAACCGAGACCAGGAGAAGCTTGTCGGCTATCGGATCGAGATAGGCGCCGAGCTGCGAGAACAACCGATAGCGGCGGGCGATGAAGCCGTCGATGCCATCGGAGATGCCGGCGACGAGGAAGCCGGCAAACGCCCAGTCCCATCGCGACTGCAGCATGGCCAGTACCACGGCGGGCACCAGCAGCAGGCGCATGATCGTGATCATGTTGGGTATGGTCACGCGATGTCCCGTCGTGGCTTTATTGGGAAATAGATGAGGGAGATGGGGGGTGGATGCAAGGGAGGGGGCTTGCTTCCTTCTTCTGCGCTGGCCATTTGCGAATGCGGCGGTGACGGCCAATCGCCTCGCCAGCACTTTCCCCGGAACAAACTCCCTCGCCTGCGCGTCAACCTTGCTCCCCGAAACCATTCATGCGAAGAGCCCGCAATGGAAACAGGGACGAGCCGAAGATGAGCAAGGGCGACAAGGCCAAGCGCACGAACGGGCTCACCTATGCCGAGGCGGGCGTCGACATCGATGCCGGCAATCTGATGGTCGAGAAGATCAAGCCGCTGGTGCGCGCGACGCGCCGACCGGGCGCCGATGGCGAGATCGGCGGCTTCGGCGGCCTGTTCGATCTGAAGGCCGCCGGCTTCACCGATCCGGTGCTGGTCGCGGCCAATGACGGCGTCGGCACCAAGCTCAAGATCGCCATCGATGCCGGCAAGCACGACACGATCGGCATCGACCTTGTCGCCATGTGCGTCAACGACATCGTCGTGCAGGGCGCCGAGCCTTTGTTCTTCCTCGACTATTTCGCCACCGGCAAGCTCGACCCCGACCAGGGCGCGGCGATCGTCGGCGGCATCGCGCAGGGCTGCCGGCAGGCCGGCTGCGCGCTGATCGGCGGCGAGACGGCCGAGATGCCAGGCATGTATTACGACAAGGATTACGATCTTGCGGGCTTTGCCGTCGGCGCGGCCGAGCGCGGCCAGTTGCTTCCCACCGACGACATTGTCGAGGGCGACGTGCTGCTTGGGCTCGCCTCCTCCGGGCTGCACTCCAACGGCTTCTCGCTGGTGCGCCGCATCGTCGCCGCGAGCGGCCTTGGTTGGAGCGATCCGGCGCCGTTCAACGACGAGATCAGCCTCGCCGAGGCGCTGCTCGAGCCGACGCGCATCTATGTGAAGTCGATCCTCAAGGCCATCCGCAACACGCATGGCATCAAGGCGCTCGCCCACATCACCGGCGGCGGTTTTCCGGAAAACATTCCGCGCGTGCTGCCCAAGGATTTTTCGGCCGAGCTCGACCTCGAGGCGATCGACGTGCCGCCGGTGTTCTCGTGGCTCGCCAAGACCGGCGGCGTCGCGCCGGAAGAGATGATGCGCACCTTCAACTGCGGCATCGGCATGATCCTGGCCGTCGCTTCCGGCCAGGCGGCGCAGGTGGCGGCGGTGCTGCAGGAGGCGGGCGAGACGGTGACGCCGATCGGGCGCATCGTGCCGCGGCGCGACGCGGGCGTCATCTATCGGGGCTCGATCGGCCTATGAGCAGGAAGCGCACGGTCGTCCTGATATCGGGGCGCGGCTCCAACATGACGGCGCTGATCGCGGCGGCCGCGGACCCAACCTATCCGGCCGAGATCGTCGGCGTCATCTCCGACCGCGCGAACGCCGCCGGCCTCGGCATCGCGCAGTCGCGCGGCATCGCCACCAAGGTCATCCAGCGCGCCGACCATCCGAGCAAGGACGCGTACGACGCAGCGCTCGACGCGGGGCTCACCGGCTTCGGCGCCGAGATCGTGGCCTTGGCCGGCTATATGCGCATCCTTGGCCGCGGATTGGTCGAGAAATGGCAAGGGCGCATAGTCAACATCCACCCTGCCCTGCTGCCGGCCTTCAAGGGGCTCGACACGCATGCGCGCGCCATCCGCGCCGGCGTGCGCATCCATGGCTGCTCGGTGCATTTCGTCACGCCCGAGATGGACGACGGCCCCATCATCGCCCAGGCCGCCGTGCCGGTGATGGTCGGCGACAATGAGGACACTTTAGCCGCACGGGTGCTGAAAGTGGAGCACCGCCTCTACCCGCTGGCGCTGGGTCTGGTCGCCGAAGGCAAGGCCCGCATGGAAAAGGGCCACACCGTGCTCGCCCACTTCGCCGAAGACGCCGACAACGCCACCTCGGTGGTGATGGCGCCGGATCCGCTGCGCGAAGAGCGTGACCTCGAACAGCTGGCGCGGATCACGCCTTAGAGGCAGAGACGACGCACCAATCGGGACCTGGTAGCCGTGGATATCTTCGACAGCGCGGTCTGCACCAAAGGCGACATTGCAGGTGTCTTCGAGTACGAAGAGGCCGTGAGGTGGGATAGCGACGAACAGCGCGTGGGCCTGTTTGTCTTCGGTGCACTGGTAGGGGCCTTTGATGCCGCCACGGGCGCGAAATATGGTGGCGAATATGGCAAGGATTTCAACGCCGAGATTACCTGGTCCTGAACAATGCCGATGAGACAACTGCTTATCCTGCGCCACGCCAAGTCGAGCTGGGACGATCCCAAGCTTGCCGATTTCGACCGACCGCTCGGACCGCGCGGGCTGAAGACGGCGCCGCTGATGGGGCGCGAGCTTTCGCGGCGCGGCTGGCAGCCGGATCTGGCGCTGGTCTCGCCGGCGCTGCGCACGCGCGACACCTGGCGGTTGGTCTCCCGGGAACTGCCGAAGCATGTGCCGGCGGAGTTCGCCGAGGAGCTCTACGAAGCGGCGCCCGCCGCCATCCTGGCGCGCGTGCGGCAAGCGAAAGCGAAGAGCCTGCTGGTGATCGGCCACAATCCCGGCCTGCAGAATTTCGCGCTGCGGCTCGCCGGCGCCGGATCGGATGAAGGGGTGTTCAAGAAGATCGAAGCGAAGTTCCCGACGGCGGCGCTGGCGCGGTTCACGGTGAAGGACGGTTGGGCGAACCTCGAATTCGGCGGCGCGCGATTGACGGATTTCATCAGGCCGAAGGATCTGGGGTAGACGCCGAAGCTGCTGATCTCCCCCCTTGTGGGGGAGATGCCTGGCAAGGCAGAGGGGGGCGCTGTCCCGCCGACCTTCCGGTGTTCCGCCCCTCAGCCCATCAGCCGAAATTGCCCGGGCAGCGTTCCTTCGCGCCCCCCTCTGTCCTGCCGGACATCTCCCCCACAAGGGGGGAGATCGGCAGCTTCACCGCTCAGCAAAATCCTCGAGGCGAAAAATCAATTGCCCCAGATGCCTTGGCCCGGATCCGGCCAGAGCTGCGATGGTGCCGGGCCGGTGGTCATTGTGGAATCCACATTGGCCGGCTTGGCGGCCTCGTGCTTGCGCACCGAGGCGGTGAGCCCGCGGTCGACGCCGGCGGTCGGCTGATTGGCGTTGTCGGCGCCGTAATGGTCGCTGGCGGCGAAGGCGGAGCCCATGGCGAGAAGCATGGCGGCAGTGGTGAGAGCGATCCTGGTCATTTCAGAAGTTCCTGTCGTTGAGTGTGGATGGAGTTTTCGAGGAAGGTTCGGCGCCGTCATCTGCCCCAGAGGCCTTCGTCATTGTGCCTGGCGATCATGTCGGCGACCGTCTCGCCGGAGCCGGTCGCCACCGAAGCCTGGTGATGCGCCATGTCCCGTACGCGGATCGAGGCGGTCGGAGCTTGGTCGACGCCGGCGTTGGTCTGGTTGGCGCCGTCGGCGCCGTAGTGGTCGCTGCCGGCAGAGGCGCTGCCCATGGCAGCGACAAGCATGGCGGCCGCGACGAATGCGATCCTGGTCATTTGAGTGTTCCTTGTCCTGTCGTTTCATCGGCGGCGCCTTGGGAGGATGGCCCCGCTGCCGACAAGACCCGGAACGGCCCGGTTTTATTCCCGGGCGAAATCTCTTCCTCGCTGAGCACGTCGAAGCCGCCGTCGTGGCCGCGCCTGGAAGTTCGTTTCGCAACAACAGATTCAGGCCGACCGGCAGCCGGCTCTACAAGAGCAGAGCGGCGGGACAACCCCGCCGCTCTGAGGTCTGTGGTTCTTATCGGTTTCGGGATCGGGTCGGCTTAGCGGCCCCAGATGCCCTGGCCGGATTCCGGTTGGTTCTGATCCGGGGTGATCTCGAGATCGCGCTGCTCGAACTTGCGGATCGAGCCGGTGATGCTGCGATCGATATTGTCGCCGGATCGCGGAGCGGCCGACTGGGTGACAGCCGGCTGGTTGACGTTGTCGGAACCGTAATGGTCGCTGCCGGCGAAGGCGCTGCCGGTGGCAACGAGAACGGCGGCGGCGGTAAGAGCAATCTTGTTCATTTCAGGGACTCCAGATTTCAAAAGTCGTGTCCGTTAGTGGCGTGCCTTAATGGAAATTCGCGTCGCTCGGACCACCCCGAGATGGGTCTACCCTGTTGCCATTTCCAATCACGAAAAAGTGCAAATCGAACCGATCGGTTCGACCTTGAGTCCGAAGAAAAGCGCCCCATCGCAATTAGATATTCTTTTATTTGCAATAAGTTACATGTCGTCACATCCGGCGCCGCGCCCTCAATTGGAGCGCCGGTGTTCACCCGTGACGCACAATTCGTCAACATAATTTGAACCGAACCGTTCGGTTTGATCAGAGTCAAGATCGGCTGAGCGATCGAAAGCCGGCGCCGCCAGGTTCCGGCCGGCGTTTGCCTTGTGAACGGATCGATACTATCGGTTGACGTTGAGGATCGAATTCGGACGCCGCGCGCTCGTCAGGGCCGGCGCGGTCCGCGGAGTGAACAACGACAGACGATGCGGCTCCTGCTTGTCGAAGACAATCGCGAACTGGCCGATTGGCTGAGCAAGACGCTGCGCCAGGCGAGTTATGTCGTCGATGTCGTCCATGACGGCGAGGACGTCGAGCATGCGCTGGCGGCCGGGGACCATGCGCTGATCATCCTCGACCTCGCCCTGCCCCGCATGGGCGGGATGGAGGTGCTGAAACGGCTGAGGGCGCGCGGCAACCCGGTGCCGGTGATCGTGCTCACCGCCAACGCCAGTCTCGACGGCCGGGTCAAGGGCCTCAACGAAGGCGCCGACGACTATCTGGCCAAGCCCTTCCAGATCGAGGAGCTGGAAGCGCGCATCCGCGTGCAGCTGCGCCGCGCCAACGACCGGACCGCGCCCGTCATTTCCTGCGGCGACCTCGTCTTCGACACCAACACCAGGCTGTTCTCGCTCGGCGTCGAGACGCTGTCCCTGACGCCACGCGAACATGCGGTGCTGGAGCAGCTGGTGGTCAAGGCCGGGCGCACGGTGAGCAAGGCGGCCCTTTCGGCGGCAATCTACGATTTCGACACCGACGCCGACCCCAGCGCCATCGAGATCTATGTGCATCGCCTGCGCAAGAAGCTGGAAGGCTCGCGCGTCCAGATCGCCACCTTGCGCGGCCTCGGCTATCTGCTGCGCCATGAAGAATAGGCGCCATGCGGATTAGCAGCCTCCGCCTGCAATTGCTGGCCTGGGTGGTGCTGCCGCTGGCTGCGCTGGTGACCGTCAACCTGTGGACCAGCCAGCGCAACGCCGTGTCGACCTCCGACCTCGTCACCGACCGCATGCTGGTCGGTTCGGCGCGCGCGATCGCCGAGCAGGTGGCGATGGCCGACGGCGTTCTCGACGCCACCGTTCCGCCAGCCGCGATCGAGATGTTCGACACCGGCGACCGCGACAGTGTCTACTATCGGGTCGAGACCGCGAACGGCCGGCTGCTGACCGGTTATCCCGACCTGCCCGGGGCGCCGCAAGGCGGCAGCATCGAGGCTTCCTATCGCGATCACCGGCTGCGTCTCGCAACGCTCAGCCATGCGGTGATCGGCGCCGGCGCGGATTCGCCGATCAGGGTCACCGTGGGCGTCACGCTTGCCGGGCATGACGCGATGGTGAAGCGCCTCTGGTTCAGCGCCTTCGCCCAGCAACTGGCGCTGGTGGCGATTGCCGGCGTGTTCGTGCTGCTTGGCCTGCGCCGTGGGCTGGCGCCGCTGATCCGCCTGCGCGATGCGGTGCGCTCGCCGGACCGCAGCGACCTCGACCCGGTCGAGGTTCCCGGCGCGCAAAGCGAGATCCGGCCGCTGATCGACGCGCTCAACGCCTATATGGAGCGCGTGCGGGCGCAGATGGCGGCGCAGCGCCGTTTCATCGCCAATGCCGCGCACCAGCTGCGCACGCCACTGGCGCTCATGTCGACGCAGGCAAGCTATGCGCTGCGCGAAAGCGCCGCCGACCAGCGCCAGGAGGCGCTTGTCGCCTTGCAGGCAAGCTCCGGCAGGCTGGCGCGTCTGGCCGAACAGCTTTTGACCTTGTCACGCGCCGAGCCCGGCAGCCGGCGACCGCGCGCCGACCGCATCAACCTCACCGAAGCCGCCCGCCAGGTGCTGGAAGGCCAAGCGCCGAAGGCGATCGAGCGCAACATCGACCTTGGGCTCGATGAGACTGGGCCGGTGCTCGTCATCGGCGACGGCACCATGCTGCGTGAAATGATCGTCAATCTTGTCGACAATGCACTGCGCTACACGCCGGCTACCGGCAACGTGACCGTCAAGCTGGCCGCGGTCGATCGCGAGGGCGTGCTGACGGTCACCGATACCGGCCCCGGCATTCCGGCTGAGGAGCGGGAGCATGTCTTCGAGCGCTTCTATCGCATTGCCGGCGCGACCGAGGAAGGCAGCGGGCTCGGCCTGGCAATCGTGCGCGAGGTGGTCGAGAATGCCGCCGGCAGCGTCACGCTTGGAGACGCCGCCGGCGGCGGACTCAAGGTCGAGGTGCGGCTGCCGCTGGCCTCCTCCGATGACGGACCGATCAGGTCCCCTGCTCGTTGAACGGCGCCGGGCGCCACTTGACGACGTAGTTCTCGAAGCGGGTGATCAGGAATTCCACCACAAGCGCCATCACAGCCAGGATGATCATGGCCGCGAAAACGCCATTGGCGTTGAAGGCGCCTTGCGCGGTCGAGATCAAGAGGCCCATGCCTTGCTTGGCGCCGAGGAACTCGCCGACCACGGCGCCGACCAGCGCGAAGCCGAAGCTGACGTGAAGGCTCGCCAGGATCCAGCTCATCGCCGACGGGATGATGACCGTGGTGGTGATCTGATAGGGCGAGGCGCCGAGGATCTGGGCGTTGGCGATCATCGCCCGGTCGGCCTCGCGCACGCCCTGGAAGGCATTGGCGAAGACAACGAAGAACACCATGACCACGGCGAGCGCCACCTTGGAGGCCATGCCGAGGCCGAGCGCGATGATGAAGACCGAGCCAAGCACCACGCGCGGCACCGAGTTGGCGATCTTGATGTAGATCGAAAAGACATCCGCCAGGAGGCGATTGCGACCGAGGATGATGCCGGCAGCGATGCCGCCCAGCGCGCCGATGACGAAGCCGAGGAAGGTTTCTTCCAGCGTCACGTAGATCTGCAGCCAGAGCGGACCCTGCGAGGTGCCTTCGGTGACCCAGGACCAGATCTGCTCCCAGATGCCGGAGGGGCTGGAGAAGAAGAACGGATCGATGATGTTGTAGTCCGCGCCGAGTTCCCAGAGCGCGAGGAAGACGATCAGGATGGCGAGCCGCAGGCCGATGACCAGGGCATGGCGGCGGCGCAGCCGCGCCCTCGCCCGGGCCTCGGCGGCGACGATCGAGGTCGCGCGGGCGGCAGCCTGATCGGTGGAAGAAATGGCGGTCATGCTGTTTCTCCTCTCAATGGCCGGTCTGCAGGCCTCGGCTCTGGCCGAGCTGCACTTCCTCGCGCAGGTCGTTCCAGATCACCTTGGCGATCTCGATGAATTTCTGGTCGTAGCGGATGTCGGCCATGACGCGCGGGCGCGGCAGGTCGATGCGGTAGACGCTTTTCACCGTGCCCGGGCCGGCGGTGAGCACGTAGACCTTGTCGGCCAACGCCACCGCTTCCTCGAGGTCGTGGGTGACGAAGACCACTGAGGATTTCAGCTCCGACCAGAGACCAAGCAGCTCGTCCTGCATGGCGGTGCGGGTCTGCATATCGAGCGCGCTGAACGGTTCGTCCATCAGCAGGATCTTCGGCTGGTTGATGAAGGTCTGGGCAAGGGCCACGCGCTTGCGCATGCCGCCCGACAGCTGATGCGGATAGTGTTTCTCGAAGCGGGCAAGGCCGACGCGGGCGATCCAGTCGCGCGCCCGCTCATAGGCTTCAGCCTTCGGCGTGCCGCGATAGAGCGGGCCGGCGGCGACATTGTCGATGACGCTGCGCCACGGAAACAGCGCGTCGGCCTGGAAGACGAAGCCGATGTCGCGGCTGATCTGGGTGACGGGATTGCCCATGACGCGGACATTGCCGGTGGTCGGCCTGAGCAGGCCGGTGACCAGGTTGAGCGTCGTCGACTTGCCGCAGCCGGTCGGCCCGACGACGCAGGCGAACTCGCCGTGCGCCACCGTCATGGTGAAATCGCGGATCGCCGTCATCATGTGGCCGTCGGGCGTGACGAAGCGCAGCGTCACGTCGTCGATGGCGATTGCGGCATCGGCCGGCGGCGCGGCCGGAGACAGCCTTTCGGCCGCCATGGTTTGCAACTGCATGGCACACTCCTTTGGCGATGGTGCGGGGATGCCCGGGGGCTTACGCCCATGGGCCTGCGGTGCCTCGGCATCCGGAAGGCGCCGCTGCCGAATTGATTCAGGCAAGCCGCGCAAGTTGTTGTTCTTCAACGACCGCGCCGGGCAAGCGCGGCTCGCCAATCGATGCTACTTGGCGGCGTCGACGAATGCCGTGGTGTAGGTCTTCGACAGGTCGATCTGCTTGCCCTGCAGGCTCTTGGAGAAGGTCGACAGCACCTTCAGCACAGTCTCCGGGCCATCGGCGGGCATGCGGCCGTCGGGCGTGAACATCGCCTTGCCGCCGGCCAGACCCTGGACATAGAGGTCCTTGTTGCCGGCGTAGTAGTCCTTCGGCATCTGGTCGGCGATCTCTTCGGCCGAGTGGCTGGCGATGTACTTCATCGTCTTGACGAAGGCATTGGCGAGCTTCTGCGCCTCGTCCTTGTGGCTCTCGATCCAGGCGGATTGGACATAGAAGGACGCCGCCGGATAGTTGCCGCCGAGCGCTTCCTTGGTCTTCTCGGGCGTGCGCATGTCGACCAGCACCTTGGCCTCGCCGGTCTGGAGCAGCTTGGCGATGGTCGGCTCGGTGGTCATGCCGGCCTGGATCTGGTCCTGCTTGACGGCGGCGATGAAGGTGTTGCCGGCGCCCACGGGCAAAAGCGTGTAGTCGCCAGGCTTCAGGCCGTTGCGCACGGCAAGATACTGCGTCAGGAAATCGGTCGAGGAGCCGAGGCCGGTGACGCCGAGCGTCGCTCCCTTGAAGTCGGCCGGCGACTTGATCTCCGGATGCTTGGCGGAAACCAGCTCCACCTCGCCGGGCGCCTGGCTGAACTGGACGATCGACTGGATGTATTTGCCCTTCGACTGCAGGTCGACGGTGTGATCGTAGAAGCCGACGACGCCCTGCACGGCGCCCGCCAACAATTCGTTTTCGGCCTCGACGCCGGCGCGGGAGTTGACCAGCTCGACATCGAGCCCCTCATCCTTGAAGTAACCGAGCTGCTGGGTGAGCACGGCCGGCAGGTAGATCTGCTTTTCCATGCCGCCGACGATGATGGTGATCTTGTCGGCGGCCGATGCCGCCGTCGCGCTGGCGGCGACAACGGCAAGCGTGAGCGCTGCCGAACGCAAGACGCACTTCGAGATGAAACCGGTCACGTAACTTCCTCCACCTGGGCGGCGCGCCCTCCAGGCTGCGCCGCATCTCCTCCTTGCCGGCCGCTCCCCGACCGGTCACGCGGCAACGCCGCAGAACTGTCATTGCATGCCCAAGCTTTCAGCTGGCTTTCAGCCGTTTTGACGGCCGAACGGACGAATTCCGCGGCGACTGCCGATCACGAAGCGACGAAGCCAAGCAGGTCGCGCATGTCGTATTCGCCCGGCGGCCGGCCGGCGACCCAGAGCGCCGCCGCGATGGCGCCGCGCGCGAACATCGAGCGGTCGCTAGCGGCATGCGAAAGCGTGAGCTTCTCGCCCTCGCCGAAGAAGCTGACGCTGTGTTCGCCGACGATGCTGCCGCCGCGCAGCACGGCAAAGCCGATCTCGCCCTGCGGGCGCGGGCCCACGATGCCGTTGCGAGCATGCTTGGCCACACCGTCCAGCCTGACGCCACGCCCGCGCGCGGCCGCTTCGCCCAGCATCAGCGCCGTGCCCGAAGGTGCATCGACCTTGAAGCGGTGATGCGCTTCGAAAATCTCGATGTCGCAGTCGTCGGCACCGAGCGCCCGCGCTGCCTGCTCGACCAGACCGGTCAGCATGTTGAGCCCCAGCGAATAGCTGCCGGAACGCACGATGGCGATTGTCTTCGCAGCCTCGGCGATTGCGGCCAGTTCGGCAGCGTCGAAGCCGGTCGAGCCGATGACCAGCGCCGGGCCGCCGCGCGCGGCGCAGGCCTTTGCCAGTTCGGCCGAAGCCGCCGGCGTGGTGAAATCGATGACCACATCGGCAAGCGCCAGCGCCTCGTCGCGCTCGACCAGCCCCTCGCCCGCGCTGCCCGGCCGATGGAAGCGCACGATAAGCTCCAGCCGCGGATCGGCCTGAACGGCTTCCGCCATCTGCCGGCCCATGCGGCCGAGCGCGCCGGCTATGGCTATCCTGAGCGGCTGCGGCATGGCTTTCCCCGTCGAGATGCGAGTCGCAACAAACCTTTAGCACGCCGCCTTAGCAAATTGATTCAGCCGGCCGTCGCGCCGTTCGTCTTCAGCATCATGCCGGCGATCTCCTTGACCAGCTTGGCGGCGACGAGCGCGGTGACGTTGGAAAGGTCCTGGCGCGGATTGTATTCGACCACGTCGGCGGCGACGATTGGCTGGTCTATTCCCTGGATCAGGCCGATCACCTGGCGGGTGGTGAAGCCTCCCGGCTCACGGTGGGAGATGCCGGGGGCGAAGGCTGCATCGAGCGCGTCGATGTCCATCGAGATATAGACGGGCGTCTTGAGGTCGAGTTGCAAGCCTTCCTTGAAATGCCGCATCTCCACCACCTCGACGCCGAAGCGCCTGAACTGGTCGCGATGATGGTCGTTGACGGTGCGCAAGCCGATCTGGATCAGCCGGTCGGCCAGCCGCTCTTCCATGATCCGGGCGAAGGGCGAGGTGTGCGAGCGCGGATTGTCGTCATAGGAATGATAGATGTCCGGGTGCGCGTCGATGTGCACGATCGTCAGGCTCGGATGGCGGCGGCGCACCGCGCGCAGCACCGGCCAGGAAATCGCGTGGTCGCCGCCGAGCGAGATCAGCGGGTGCCCAGCATCCAGAGCGCGGCCGACCTCGTTCTCGATCCGCTGCCACGGGTCGCCGGCTTGGGTGAAATCGATGTCGCCGTGATCGATGAAGCGATCGGTCAAATCGAAGCCGCTTTCCGACCACGAGGTGTAGGCGTCGCTGGCCAGCTCGCGCCGGATCAGCGGCGGCGCCTCGGCCGGCCCGCGCAGATAGGACGAGTTCTCGTCATGCGGAATGCCCAGAAGCGAGACCTTGGCCACGGCATCCTCCTTCGTTGCGTGGTGCCTCTATAGCCGCCGGAGCTGGCGGGTGCGACCGAAGCCGCTTGGGCCAGATCGCAAAGCCCGCAGAAAGCTGGGGCGAACCGCGCGCGAATGTGAAGCGCCACACTCATCATCGCTGACGTGACGTGCTAATTTGGCGTCAGTGTCCGGCTGCGACGCCCGGACCGTGTCCGAGGGGGACGCCCATGTTGCGGCCAGTGCATGTCCTGGTTCTTTCCTGCCTCACTGTTCTTTCCTGCTTTGCTCCGGCGTCACTTGCCGGCGGGGCCTTCGCGGCGCAGGCGTCTTCCGACAAACCCGACGATGCGGCAAAGAAGGCCGCGCTCGCCGAGGCGATCAGCACCTGTGACCGTGGCGCCTCCGTGCCGCTCGACCCTGAGGCCAAGGCGCCGCCGGTCCAGTATGGCGCGCTCTTCCCATTCGATATGAACCTCAGCAAACTCAAAGACCTGGCCAACAAATGTCAGGCGGCGATGCTCGGCGCGCCACAGGAAAAGCGGTTGACGCTGCAATGGCTGAGGGTCGAAGTGGCGCTCGACCAGCCGGGACTGACCTGGCTCATCCCGCAGGTCAAGCCGCTGGCCGATGGCGGCAGCCCTGAAGCGAATTTCCTGCTCTACGAGTTCTACTCGGTGCATCGGCGCGACAGCGCGGATGCCGGTGCGCCGTCGGTCACGCGCGAAATGGCGCTCGATGCCTTGCAGAAAGCTGGCGCGGCCGGTCATCTCACCGCCCTGCTGACGCTGCTGCGCCAGTATGGCGAAGGGCCGCTGCTGCGCCGCGACGCGCGCAAAATGGTCGAGATCGCGCAGCGCATCAGCGGCGCGCCGGCCCAGGGCCAGTCGCCCGGCGAATGGGACGCCCAGCTCCGCGCCGCCATGCCGCTGCTGATCGCGCAGAAGACGCTGGAGAAGGATGGCTTCACCAGTGACGAGCAGCAAAAGGCCTTTCATGCTGTCGAGGCCGATTCCCAGGCCGGGACCAATGACTCCGGACGATCCGCGCTCGCCTACATCACGGCGCTGCGACTGGGCCGGGGGACGCCGCAGGATGCGGCAAAGGCCAGGCAGTTGCTGGAGGCGCGCGCCGGTCACGACGACTACGCCGTCCCGATGCTGGCCGACATGCTGGCCAAGGGCGAAGGCGGCCCGGCGGACGGCAAGCGCGCCATCGCCATGCTGCGCGCCGCCACCAAGAATGTTGCCGAGGCCGGGCCGATGCTCGCCGGCCTGCTGCTGGACGGCAAGTTCGTCGGCCGCCAGCCGCGGGCGGCGGTCCAACTATTCAACGCCTCATGGGATCTCGATGCCTGCATCAGGCTTGCGGGCCCGCTTCTCGACTATGACGGCGTGCGGGTCGACTATCCCGATCTGCTGGTCGAACGCCTGAGCGACGGCGCCGAAGCGGGCGAGCCCGGCGCGGCACTGGCGCTGGCGCGGCTTGAGCTTTCGGACAATCAGCAGTTCAAGAGCGAGGACACCGCGCGCGCCATGCTGAAGCCGCTGGCGGATGCCGGCGACCGCGACGCGCTCTGGCTCTACGCCTCGACGCAATATGCCAATCTCGATTCGACCAGCTATAAGCCGTCGCGCCGCGACGACGGGCTGAGCGACGATCAACTGAAAGCGCTGATCGACCAGGGCGAAGCCAAGAAGGAAGTGCAGGCCTATCTGCTGCAGGCCAAGCTCCTGCGGCGGGGCGTGGTCTACCCCCAGGACGACGCGAAGGCGACCGCGATGCTGATCAACGCCGCAAATCTAGGCAGCGTCGAGGCGATGGTCCTGCTGGGCGAGGCCTATGACAACGGTCTCGGCATCGACAAGAACCCGCGCGAACGCCTGCATGCGTGGCGCGAGGCGGCGCGGCTCGGTTCACTCAAGGCAAAAAGCAAGCTCGCCAATGCTTTCACCTTCGACAGTTTCGATCACCTGATGACGCTGCGCGAAGGCATCACCGACCGTATCGCGCTTTACAATGACGGATTCGGCAGAATGGGCGCCGGCGTGTTCGGCGGCGGCGCCGACATCGAACTGAGCGGCCTGTTTTCCGGACCGGCCTCCAGCGCCGGAACGGCTGCGGTCGCCGCCGCCGTGATGGACGCGTTCCGCGAGGCGCCAGCCGGCCTCGAGGAAGAGAACCTGGTCGGCGTCGGCAAGACGCTGCCGGACGAAATCCGCGTTGCGATCGAGACGACGCTGAAAAGCGAAGGCTTCTACGCCGGTGAGCCGAAGGGCTATTTCGGCCCGGACGCGCGCAAGGCGCTGGCTGACTGGGTCGACGCGAAGGGCCCGCTTGGCGATGCTCCCAGCCCGCAAGCCGCAGGGGCGCAGCAGGCAGCGCCGGCCACCGACCTGCTGGCGGGCGAAATTCTCGACCGCGTCCGCGACAAGGTCTTCACCCAGGCGCAGGCCGCCAAGACCGAGAAGCAGAAGCTGGCCGCCATCAAGCAGCTCGACATGCTCGCTCGCTATGGCGACCTGCCCTCGCGTTGGGCGCTGGTGCGCAACTACCATCAGGCAAAGGCAGTGCGAGCGGTCGTCACGCCCGACCAGGTCATACGTTATGCGCTCGACATCCTCGTGTCGAAACCGGCGGGCGTCGACAAGGCGGAATTCGAATTCATCTTCGACCTGACGCAGATCGCGCAGGATCGAAAATCGAAGGCGATGGGCAACGCCACGTTGCAGGCCATCCGCGACGATCCGCGCCTGCAGGATCCGCTGACGCTCGGCGCCATCATGGGCCAGTTCGCATTCGCGCCCGACGCCTGCGACTCCGTACTGGCCGCAGCCCGCAAGGCCGGCATCGACGGGTTGGGCGAGGACGGATGCGACGAGGACACGCGCACGGCACTGATCGCCTATGCCAAGGACAAGGGCGCGTCCGGCATCGATGCGACGGCCCGCAAGGCGGCCGCGGAGCAGATCAAGGCGCTGGACGCGCAGGCGACGAAGTAGTCAGAGCGCCCGCAACCACACCTTGTTGTCGTGGAAGGCGGCGCCGCCATAGGGCGCGGGCGCATCGGCGCCGGTCAGCACGTTGATGCCCTCGCCGCGCTCATGCGCGCTGTTCGGCCAGATGCCCTCGGCCACCACGACGCCGCGCTTCACGCCGTCGAAAAGCTTGGCATGCAGCACGAGGTCGCCGCGACGGTTGCCGACCTCGACGCGGCCGCCATCTTCGATGCCGAGCGCCGCGGCGTCGTCGGGGTGGAGTAGCAGTTCCGGCCGACCTTCCTTGGCCTTCGACACCGGCGTCTCGGCAAAGGTCGAGTTGAGGAAATTGCGCGCCGGCGAGGTCGTCAGCCGGAACGGATGCTCCTCATCCGCGACCTCGATCAGCTCGACATGGTCGGGGAATTCAGGCAGCCGCTCGACCGGGCCTAACAGGCCCATGCTTTTCGGCGGCCGGTTGGGCGCCGACTGCCCGGTCCAGTTGGCGCGGAAGTGGAATTTCCTGTCGGCATGGCCGAAACCGTTGATGAAATGCGCGTCGTCGAAGCCGGGCTGCAAGTCCATCCACTTCTGTTCCTTCAAGCTGTCGAAGCTGCCGATCCCGCGCTTGCCGAGGATGATGTCGATATGCTCCTTCTCGGTCAGGCCGAAGCCCGGCCGGTCGGAGACACCGAGCCGCTTTGCCAGTTCCTCGATGACGAAATGGTTGGTGCGCGGCCCCTCGGGCGGCTCGATCAGCTTCGGCCCCAGCGTGACGTGCTGGTTGCCACCGCCCTTGTAGACGTCGTCATGCTCCAGAAACATCGTCGCCGGCAGCACGACATCGGCGAGCCTGGCCGTGTCGGTCATGAACTGTTCGTGCACGCAGGTGAACAGGTCGTCGCGCATAAAACCCTTAGTCACCAACCGCTGCTCGGGCGCGACGTTGACCGGATTGGTGTTCTGGATGAGCAGCGCCGTCACCGGCGGACCGCCATAGAGCGCATCCGCCGCACCGGTCAGCACCGGACCGATCCGCGAATGGTCGAGATAGCGGATGTTCGGGTCGCGCATCGCGGTTCCCTCGAGCACATCCTGATCCAGCTTGAAGATGCCGGAATTGGAGTGGAAGGCGCCGCCACCCTCATACTGCCAGGCGCCGGTGACGGCGGCGATGCAGGAAGCGGCATGCATGTTGACCGAGCCGTTGCGCTGGCGCGCAAAACCGTAGCCGAGGCGGAAATAAGTCCGCTTTGTCGTGCCAACGAGGTGGGCGAAGGCTTCGATCTCAGCGACGCTGAGCCCGGTAATGGCGGCCGCCCATTCCGGCGTGCGTTCTTGCAGATGCTCTTCCAGCCCGCGCGGGTCGTCGGTGTATTTTTCGAGAAAGGCGCGGTCGGCCATGCCATCGCGGAACAAGACATGCATGACCGCGCAGGCGAGCGCGCCGTCGGTGCCGGGCCGCAAAACAAGACCGAGGTCGGCCTGTTTCATCGTGGCGTTGTCGTAGATATCGATGACGACGATCTTCGCGCCACGCTCTTTCCGCGCCCGCATCGCATGGGTCATGACGTTGACCTGGGTGACCACCGCGTTGGTGCCCCAGATCACCACGCAATCCGACTTCGCCATCTCGCGCGGGTCGGGACCGCGTAGCGCGCCCGCACCCGCCATCCAGCCAGTCCAGGCGAGATTGGTGCAGATCGAGCCGAAGAATCCCGAGTATTTTTTCGCGTGGCGCAGCCGGTGGATGCCATCGCGCTGCACCAGACCCATCGTGCCGGCATAGTAATAGGGCCAGACCGTCTCCGAGCCGTATGTCTCCTCGGCCCTGATGAACTTCTCGGCGACGAGGTCGAGCGCCGCTTCCCAGCTCGCTTCCCTCCAGGCGCCCTCGCCTTTGGCGCCGGCGCGCACCAGCGGCTTCAGCAGGCGGTCGGGATGATGCACGCGGTCGGCATAGCGCGCGACCTTGGCGCAGACGACGCCGGCCGTGTAGCTGTTCGTCTTGGCGCCGTGGACGCGGCCGATGCGGTTATTGTCGAGAAGCTCGACGTCGAGCGCGCAGGTGGAGGGGCAATCGTGCGGACAGGCCGAATGGCCGATCCTGAGCTTGGCATGCTGGTTCATGGGGGGCGTGTAGCGGGTTTTGGCGGAGAGGTGTAGGGCCAGATGGGGCTTCCCCTTCTCCCCTTTGTTTGGGGAGAAGGAGAGGCGCTACTCCGAGATCCCTTCCTCGTATTCCGCCGACATGGTCAGCCACTTGTCCTCGTTCTGCGCCAGCGTATGCGCCAATTGCGAGCGCTCTTTGGCCAGGCGCGTCGCGGTGGACGGATCCTTTTCGTAGATCGCCGGATTGGCGAGCTCGTCCTCGATGAGGTCGATGCGCTTGCGGATGCGGTCCATCAGCGCCTCGGTGGCGCGGATCTCCTTGGCCAAAGGCTCGAGCGCCGAGCGCCGGGCGGCCGCCTCGCGGCGGCGGTCGGCCTTGGAGGCCTTGTCCGCTTCCTTCTGCTCGCGGCGGTTGGACGAAACGCCGGTAACCAGCGTCTTGTAATCCTCGAGGTCGCCGTCATAGGGATTGACCGCGCCGTCCTTGACCAGCCAGAGCCGGTCGGCCGTCGCCTCGAGCAGATGCCGGTCGTGCGAGATCAGGATCACCGCACCCGGAAAATCGTTCAGCGCATGGATCAGCGATTCACGGCTGTCGATGTCGAGATGGTTGGTCGGCTCGTCGAGGATGAAGAGGTTCGGGCCCTCGAAGGCCGACAGGCCCATCAGCAGCCGCGCCTTCTCGCCGCCGGACAGGTCCCTCGCCGCCGTGTTCATCTTCTCGGTCGACAAGCCGAACTGGGCGACGCGGGCGCGCACCTTGGCTTCGGGCGCGTCCGGCATCAGCCGGCGCACATGCTCATAGGCGCTTTCCTCTGGCCGCAGATCGTCGAGCTGGTGCTGGGCGAAGATTGCCACCTTCAGCCCCGGCGCAATCGTCATCGTGCCGGTCTCGCCCTTCAGCCGGCCGGCAAGCAGTTTGGCGAAGGTCGACTTGCCGTTGCCGTTGGCGCCGAGCAGCGCGATGCGGTCGTCGGCATCGATGCGCAGCGTCATCTTCTTCAGCACCGGATTGTTCTCGGTGTAGCCGACATTGACGCCGTTGAGCGCAACGATCGGCGACGCCACCGTCTTGACCGGCTCGGGGAAGGAGAACGGCCGCACCGTGTCGTTCACCACGGCGGCGATCGGCTTCAGCTTCTCCAGCGCCTTCAGGCGCGACTGCGCCTGCCTCGCCTTCGAAGCCTTGGCGCGGAAACGCTCGACGAAGGACTCCATGTGCTTGCGCTGCGCTTCCTGCTTGGCGCGGCTCTTCTCCTGCAATTCGCGCTGCTCGGTCAGTTGGCGCTCGAACTGATCATAGCCGCCGCGCCAGAAGGTCAGCTTCTTCTGGTCGAGATGGACGATCGAGTTGACGGCGCGGTTGAGCAGGTCGCGGTCGTGCGAGATCAAAAGCACGGTGTGCGGATACTTCGAGACATAGTTCTCGAGCCACAGCGTGCCTTCGAGGTCGAGATAGTTGGTCGGTTCGTCGAGCAGCAGAAGGTCCGGCTCGGAGAACAGCACGGCGGCGAGCGCGACGCGCATGCGCCAGCCGCCGGAGAAGGACGAGGCTGGCCGCCGCTGCGCGGCATCGTCGAAGCCGAGGCCGGCAAGGATGGTGGCCGCACGGGACTCGGCCGAGTGCGCGTCGATGTCGGCGAGCCGCGTATGGATCTCGGCGATGCGATGCGGATCGGTGGCGGTCTTTTCCTCTTCAAGCAAAGCCGCACGCTCGACATCGGCCTTGAGCACGATCTCGATCAGCGGCTCCTCGGTGCCCGGCGCTTCCTGCGCCACCTGGCCGATGCGGGTGTTCTTCGGCAGGCTGATCGAGCCGGTCTCGGACGGGAAATCGCCTGTGATCGCCTTGAACAGCGTGGTCTTGCCGGTGCCGTTGCGGCCGACGAGACCGGCCTTGGTGCCGGCCGGCAGGGTCAGCGAGGCATGATCGAGAAGCAGGCGCCCCGCCATGCGCAGCGAGAGGTCGTTGATGATGAGCATGGGCTGCGCTTTTGCACGGGACATCGGCGCTTCGCAAGAGCCAGGCCGCGGATGGGGCTCGCCGCGCGCGACCGTGGACCATGCGGCAGAAAAACCCGACGGACTGGAACCACTCGCCTCCCCGAGCGTTTTGGGGCCCGTGATCCGCTATCTCGCACTCGCCTTCATCTTCTTCCAGGTCGCCACGACGGCTGCGCTGGCGACGCAGGTGGTTCTGTTCGCGGGCGATGCCGCTGGAGCACTCTCCTCGACTGAGCCGGCGAGCGCGTTGCTGACATCTTCAATCTCCCCGCTCGTGGCAGAGACGGCCGGCGGACCGGAGGCACGCCAGATGGAACACCTGCTGATCCAAATCGATCCCGGAGAACAATCTCAGGCGTCGCCTGTGAACGACTGAGAGGCCGGCGGCACAGCGCCACCTGTGCCCTTCTCCAGTTGGAGAGATTGCGCGCTCGTCCGCTTTCGCCAATCGCAACCGCTCACCCTTTGGTTGCCACGTCTCCGGTTTGACGTTGATGGCTGCCATCGTCTCAACCTATGCTGGCGCGAGCGGCTGGGGCCTATCCACGCAAAGGACAGATCCGATGACGTGTAAGACCACCCTCCTTTCGGCCGTGCTGGCAGTGGCGGTTGCCGCCATGATGGCGGTCCCTGCCCAGGCCGCAGACTGCGCGGCGGCGAAGACGCAGGCCGATCTCGCCACATGCACAGCCAAGGACGCGACCTCGGCCGATGCCGCGCTCAACGTCGTCTACAGGGCGCTGGCGGAACGCCTCACCACCGCCGACCAGCAGCGCCTGCGTGATGCGCAGCGCGCCTGGATCCCGTTCCGCGACAAGGAATGCGCCTTCCGCACCCGGCCCTATGCCGACGGCTCGGTGTATTCGAGCCTGGTCGAAACCTGCAAGGCGGAGCTGACCCAGGCCCGGCTGGCGCAGTTGCAGCACCAATTGCAATGTCCGGAAGGCGACCTCTCCTGCGTACCGCAAGCCGCCGGCGCCGCCGCGCCTGCGACGGCTGGTGCCGCGCCTGCGACGGCTGGTGCCGCGCCTGCGACGGCTGGCGCTGCGCCTGCGACGGCCGCTCCTGCCAAGGCAAGCCAGAACGATACGCGGCCGTGCGTGCAATCGGCAGGCAAGGCGAAATCGGACCAATATGTCTCGCAATGCATTCAGGTGTCGCCGGCGACACATCCGCCCTGCAACGGCCAGAACGCGTGCGGCATGATGATCGACGAGATCAAGCGCGGCTGCGCCATGATAGGCAACGACAACCCGCCTGCCTTCTGTTCCGCTTACAAGGACTGAGCGACACAGCGGGGCCTGGCCGTTCAGTCCGGCCCCCCGTCACCGATCGGTGAGCAATGCTATTTCCTCGCGTAGGAGAGGGCCATCCTGCCAAGACAACCGCAACTTCCACCTTGGCTTATATTGGCGCGGCTCGCACAGTTGCCAGCAGAAAAGGTCGCAAATCTTTTGATCCAGCCGTGATGCTTGGCGAAAAATTGGTTTCAGTTTTACCGCAATCCTGCGAATTTATGATTGCGCCATGAGTCGCGCATAGGCGCCAATAACAATCAACAATAACAACAATAACTCGACTGTGTCAGGAGCTCACGATGGACGGAGCAGCCAACGATCTGCGCATGCTGAGATATGTCGCGGAGATTACGCGCAGGCTTGCGAAGATGCTTTCACGCACGCGCTATCAGATGCTGGTCTATTTCCTGGAGATGACGGCTGTCGAGGCCGATAGCCTCGCGGCCGAGCAGGACCGCCGCGCCGAGGTCGGCAAGCCACCTCGCAACTGAGGACTGCCAGAGCACCGGCAGGACCGCCGACACGGTCTGGCTATCTGCCTTCCGGGAATGCAGAGGACGCAATCGCGCGCCTTTTCATCCGCCGATGATGCCGCCCAGGACGGCGAGGCATCTCAGCCGTCGCGCAGCAACGACCAGCCGATCGTCATGCTCGACGATGGCGCGCTCGAAATTGTCGAGCGCGACAAGCGCGGCATGCAGATCGACGGCCGGCAGGTCCAATGAGAACAGGACGCGCCGCGCCTTGACCCCTTCGCCGGCGTCGGCGGAAGACTGGAGGGCCACCCTGCGACGCAATGCGTCGAACGCGGCCACCCGGTCGGCCGACAGCTTGGCGTCGTCCGTTGCAGGCAACATGGCCGTCGGCTCAGGCCTTGGCTTTGCGCTTGCCCTTGCCCGAATCCGCGGCCGGCTTGCGGCCCAGGCCGGAAGACTTGGCGAGCGCCGAGCGGGTGGCCGAATAGCTGGGCGCCACCATCGGATAGTCCGCCGGCAGGCCCCATTTGGCGCGGTATTCGTCCGGCGTCAGGCCATGGTCGGTCGACAGATGCCGCTTCAGCGACTTGAACTTCTTCCCGTCCTCGAGGCAGACGATGTGATCGGGGAAGACCGAACGCTTCGGATTGACGGCCGGCGTCTGCGGCGCGCTCTCCTTGACGGCGACGCCGCCGGCGAGCTTGCGCACCGATGCGCTGACGCTGGCGATCAGATCAGGCAGGCCGGAGGCCGGAAGCGGGTTGTTGCCTACATAGGCCGAGACAATGTCGGCGGTCAGCTCGATTGCAGTCTTGTCGTCGATATTGGACAATTTTTTTCATCCTCTGCTGGCTCTCAAGTGACCAGCTGTTTTTAAGACTTTGGTCTAGGTATCGTATAGGACCTGTCCCCCAACGGACCGTCCAGAGTCAGTAAACGCACGAGACTCAATACCGCAGGTATGTTTTCACTGCGGATCGCGACCGCGCAAGTTAGGAATTCTAATACCTATAACAAACACTTTACGCGCTGAAATCCGGCGCAAGACCGGAAATGACCGGGCAGCACTTCGATTTTTGCGAGTAATTCCTGCAAAAATCGAATTCAGGACGGATATGGATGCTGGCGAACAGAATCACGTCCGGATGACCGATCGTGCCCGATTCGATGGCGCGAGTCGCTTATTTCGCGGCGGCCCCGCGCCGGAGGGTGGCCGGTCCGCCGCCGGCCAGGATATCCAGAACGCGTTTCCAGCGGGCGCAGCGGCCGAAATCCTTCTGCTCGATGGCCTTCTCGGCCTTCATGGCGGCATAGAGCTGCGCGTCGGCACCGAATTCCTTCACCAGCCAATGCGCCTCCTGCCAGGCGCGGCGTTCATCGTCGTCAAGTATGTTTCCTGGCATGTTTCCTGGCATGGTCTTCAGGCCTCCGGACGTTCGATGCCTACAGCGATGCAACTGCCGATGACGAGGACAGCGCCGGCAATGGCCGTCATCGACAGGCTTTCGCCCGACAGCGCCAGCAAAAGCGTGGAAGCGATCGGCGTGAGATAGGCGACGACCGCGAGCCTGCCGCCCTGGTCGAGGCTGAGCGCCCGCGACCAGAAATAATAGCCGAGCCCCATCGGCCCGGCGCCGAGATAGAGGCCGAGCAGCAAATCCAGGCCGCCCATGCCGCAGACGCCGTCGTGCAGGCACCAGGCAAAGGTCAGCGCGACGCCGAGCACCGCGGAGGGCAAAAGCAGGCGGTCGGGCGGCACGGCCAGACGGCCCACGGCGATTGAATAGAAAGCCATGCAAAGCGCCGAGCCCAAGGCGGCGCAATAACCAACGAGGCCGCCTTCGAACCAGGCTTGCGCGCGTCCGCCGGAGATCACCAGCGCCACGCCGGCGAAGCCGAGCGCGGCGGTGAGCCCAAGCAACAGCGGCCGCTTCGGGTTGCCGATGACGATGATCCCGGCCGCCACCATAAGCGGCCAGGTATAGGCGACGAGATTGGCCTCGATGACCGGCATCGAGGCGAAGGCGACGTATTGCAGCACCATGGTGCCGACGAGGCCGATGAAGCCGACGGCGTAGGCGGCGACCGGGGTCCTTTCCTTCTCCCCCTGTGGGAGAAGGTGGCCTCGCGAAGCGAGGTCGGATGAGGGGTGTTCCAGCGAACGCCAACGTCTCACTTCGCTGGAACACCCCTCATCCGTCTCGGCGCTGCGCGCCGATCCACCTTCCCCCACAAGGGGGGAAGGAGAAGCGCCCGCAAGCCTGATCAGCGCAAAGACCAACGCCGCGCCGCAGAACTGCAAAAACTGCACATGCGACACCGGGTGGCTCGCAAGCAGTGTCTTGCCGACCAGGGCATTGGTCGCCCAGAGCGCCACGGCGCCGAAGGCAAACGCCAGCGCCGCGGTCGAGGCACCATTGGACCGGGATTGCTGGCTTTCGACCATGACCGGAGCGAGGCTCGGCGACGCCGAAGGCAGCCGAGCCGGGTCATCTGCCACTACCACGATTCCCTTGCTCCGCCCGCGACCGGCTCGGCGGCCCGCTTCGACACCGGATGTTCTTCGGCATGGCGGCGATAGGCCGGCAGCTGGTTCGTCCAGACGTCGTCGGCCAGTTCGTTCACCCAGGCGCGGTCCTGGTCGTTGTCGGCGGCGAGGTAGAACATGCGGTTGTCGTCGACATAGGGCTTCGTCACCGAACGCTGGTTGACCACCAGGGTGACGCGCGAGCCGAGCTGGATCGGCGCGGTGCGATGCAGCACGCCGAGGAACTGGCCGAGCGTGGCGTAGTTCATCTTGTGATCGATGCGCATGACCTTGTTGCGCGGCAGGTCGCGGCCGGATTCGAGGATGGCGCGGCCGGTCTCGGAATCGTCGCAATAGATCTCAAGATGGCCGCCGATCAGAGGGTCGCTGATCGAGAGCGGAATGAGCTCCGTGACCGGAACGCCATCGCAGTGCCATTCGACGGCGCCGTCCTTGGGGTTCATGAAGGTGACGGTCGAGCCGACGATCGACAGCGGATAGGGTTCGAGCTTGGTGCCCATCATGTCGGACAGCCGTTCCAGCCGCAGCCTGTCGTTGAGCAGCTCCTTGATCTCCGGAATGTAGCGATCGGCGCCGGTGATGAAGGTGAGGTCGAGATGCTTGTGCACCGCATGGCTGGCCTTTAGCTTCAGTGCCGCCTCCTCGATCGCGGCAAGCAATTGCGCGTCGTAGCCGTGAAGATACTGGGCGACCCCGAAGCTCGACACTTTCCACGCCGTATCATGGCCGATGATGGCTTCGCGGCTCATCGCATAGCGCAGTTCGGGGATTGTATGGGCGTTCATTCTACTTCTCCAAGGTAGGGGCAACACTTGGTAAACAGTCGATTAAGCCGCCCGCCCCTGTAAATTTAGGAATGCTGGTGCTACTTTAAGCGCAGCTAAAGGTCGAACCCCGTGCGTCTGCTCAGTCAGGTCAACCTGAACTCGCTGAAAATCGTCGAAAGTGCCGCCAGGCACCGCAACTTCACGCGCGCCGGCGAGGAGCAGTTCATTACCGCCTCCGCCGTCAGCCAGCGGGTGAAGAGCCTGGAAGACCAGCTGCGCTTCAAGATCTTCCAGCGCGGCGGCAATGCGGTGTCGCTGACGCCGGAGGGCGAGACCTATGTGGCGCGCGTGCGCGAGGCGCTGGAGCGGATCGTGGCGGCAAGCATGGAGGCAACCGGCCAGTCCCAGTTGCACGTGCTGAAGATTTGCGTGCTGCCGACTTTCGCCGCGCGCTGGCTGTTTCCGCGCCTATCCACTTTCCAGCGGCAGTATCCGGACATCGAGATGCGGGTGTCGACCTCCTATGCGACGCATGAATTCTCGGCCTCCGAATACGATCTGGAGATCCGCTACGGCGACGGCAACTTCCCCGGCCTCCATTGCGAGCTATTGTTCAAGGAGGACCTGACGCCGGTGTGCAGCCGCAAGCTGTTCCATGAGGTGTTGGGCGACAAGCCGCCGTCGAAGGTAACGCCCGAGGATCTGAGGCATTTCACCCTGCTCCACTCCGATACGTGCACCCAGAACTGGCAGTCATGGCTGGCCTTTGCCGGCGCGAGCTTCGTGCTGGGCGAAACCAAGAGCATCTATTTCGATTCCTGCATGATGTCCTACGAGGCGGCCAATGCCGGCATGGGCTTTGCCGTCGCCAACCGCGCCTACATGGCGAGCGACATCCGCGCCGAACGGCTGGTGGCACCCTTCGCGGTGCACCATCCCAACACCGCCGGCTGGTACTTCGTCAGTCCGATCAACGCGCACGGCGCCCGCAAGGTCGAAGTTTTCAAGCAGTGGATCATGGCCGAGGCGGCGCTGACGCAGCGCCAGCTGGATCTCGAGATCGCCGGCATACCAGTGAAGCGGGCGGCGATGGCCTGAGGCAGGCTGCGAACACGCAATCCTTTTCAAAGATTTCTCGGTCCTTGAAAGACGGCACCAGCCATCGATAGCCGGCTTGCGCGATCACGCCATGACGCGGCGGAGAGACTCAGCTATCTTCATGTGTGCGGCGGGCCTGATTTCCCGCTTGGCCGGCGCTTTCCAGCTTCCTCCCAAGCAGCGCCGGCCTTCTTCTGTGGCGGCAGCGTCATTTCCCGATCACCGCCGCCTGTTCCGGCCGAGTATTCCTGCCCGCGTCGTCGCACCATCACTGCGCCGGCGGTGTGCCCTGCTGGTCGCCGCCGGTGGTCGATTTCGGCACCGGGTTCTTGTCGACTTGCGGGTTCTGATTGACGGTGTCGCTTGGTGCCTTGGTCGGCGGCACGCTGTTGTCGCAGGCGGCAAGCGCGAGCCCTGCCGCGAGAGCCAGCAGCACAGGAAGCTTCTTCATGACGACCTCCTCTCGGTTGCCCCTTTTTCTTTGGGGCAAACGAGGCGGCGGCGGTTTGGTTGCGTGGGCCGGCGGGAACCAATCATCCAAGCCCCGGTTGAACTCCCAACAATCCAACGCACCGAGGAGATGGTCATGATCCGCCTGCTGCTTGTCGGACTGTTCGCTTACAGCGCCTACCGCGTCACGATGAGGATCATCTATGAGATGTCCGGCGATGCCGCGCCGCTGGACGAACGACGGACGCTGCGGCGCCAGTCCGCCGCGATGGGGGTAGAGCCGAAGCGGTAGTTGCCTTTCCTCGCCCCCGCCGAAGGTGGGGCGAGGAACCCAAGTCCAGAAAGCCGGCGCGAGAGCGCCCCGTCCGCCCTGCCGCGCATCTCCCCTCTGTTGGACCGCTTTCGCTATTCGCCAGCGCGTGAGTTGTATTGCGAACAAAGCGGAAACGATGCTTGATGGGCCATGAACATCGCCGCCCGTGATTCGTCCTTCGAAGCGCCCGCCTATCTCGCCCGGCTGAATGACGAGCAGCGGCTGGCGGTGGTGCATGGCGACGGCAAGGTGGCAGCACCTCTGCTGGTGATCGCCGGTGCCGGATCCGGCAAGACCAACACGCTGGCGCACCGCGTGGCGCACCTCATCGTCAAGGGCGCGGATCCGCGCCGCATCCTTTTGATGACCTTCTCGCGCCGCGCGGCGTCGGAGATGGCCAAGCGCGTCGAGCGCATCGCCGGCGAGGTGCTGGGGCGCGACGCGGCAATCATCGCCGACGCGCTCGCCTGGGCGGGCACCTTCCACGGCATCGGCGCGAGGCTCTTACGAGACTATGCCGAGCAGATCGGGCTCGATCCCGCCTTCACCATCCACGACCGCGAGGATTCGGCCGACCTGATGAATCTCGCCCGGCACGAGCTCGGTTTTTCCAAGACCGAAAGCCGCTTTCCGACAAAAAGCACCTGCCTGCAGATCTACTCCCGCGCAGTCAACGCGCAGGCGCCGCTCGGCGAGGTGCTCGGCGCGGCATTCCCCTGGTGCGCGGCATGGGCGGACCAGCTGAAGGAGCTGTTTTCGGCCTATGTCGAAGCCAAGCAGGCACAGAACGTGCTCGATTACGACGACCTTCTGCTCTATTGGGCGCAGATGGCGGCGGAGCCGGAGATCGCGGCGCATCTCGGCAGCCGTTTCGACCATGTGCTGGTCGACGAATACCAGGACACCAACCGGCTGCAGGCCTCGATCCTCTTGGCGCTGAAGCCGGACGGCGCCGGCCTAACCGTGGTGGGCGACGACGCGCAGTCGATCTATTCCTTCCGCGCCGCGGAAGTGCGCAATATCCTCGACTTCCCGAAACAGTTCACGCAAGGCGCCGAGATCGTCATGCTGGAGCGCAATTACCGCTCGACCGAGACGATCCTGGCTGCCGCCAACAAGGTCATCGGCGAGGCCAGCGAACGCTTCACCAAGAACCTTTGGACCGAGCGCCGGTCGTCGCACAAGCCGCAACTGGTCAGCGTGCGCGACGAGGCCGAGCAGGCCAATTATGTCTGCCACGCGATCTTGGCCGAGCGCGAGGCCGGCACGGCGCTGAAGGCGCAAGCGGTGCTCTTTCGTGCCTCGCATCACAGCGGGCCGCTGGAGGTGGAGCTCACGCGCCGCAACATCCCCTTCGTGAAGTTCGGCGGCCTGAAGTTCCTCGACGCCGCCCATGTCAAGGACATGCTGGCGATGCTGCGCTTCGCCGAGAACCCGCGCGACCGCGTCGCCGGCTTTCGCGTGCTGCAGCTCATGCCGGGCATCGGCCCTTCCGCCGCCTCGCAGATCGTCGAGGCGATGGCGACGTCGCTGGACGAGACGCTGGGCCTTGCCCGCTTCCGGCCGCCGCAGCGCACGGCTGCAGACTGGCCGGTCTTCCTCGATATCTACAGCGGGTTGCGCGCCGGTCCGAAATGGCCGGCCGACCTCGAGCGGGTCAGGCTCTGGTACGAGCCGCATATGGAACGCATCCATGAGGACGCGATCACGCGCCGGGCGGACCTCCTGCAGCTCGAGCAGATCGCGTCGGGCTATCCCTCGCGCGAGCGTTTCCTGACCGAGCTGACGCTCGATCCGCCCGACGCCACCAGCGACCAGGCCGGCCCGCCGCATCGCGACGAGGATTACCTCATCCTGTCGACCATCCATTCGGCGAAGGGCCAGGAGTGGAAGAACGTCTTTGTGCTCAACACCGTCGACGGCTGCATCCCGGCCGATCTCGGCGTCGGCAGCAAGGAGGATATCGAGGAGGAGCGGCGGCTGCTCTATGTGGCGATGACGCGGGCCAAGGACAGCCTGCATCTGGTGGTGCCGCAGCGCTTTTATCCGCACAACCAGCCCGCGCGCGGCGACCGCCACGTCTATGCCTCGCGCACCCGCTTCATTCCGGCCTCGATGCTTGAAGCCTTCGAGCAGTCATCCTGGGCAAGCGCCGCGATCAAGGACGACCCGCGCCAAAGGCCGGGCGTCAAGGTCGATCTCGGTGCCCGCATGCGCGGCATGTGGAAATAGCATCCGCCCGAACATCGCCCGACCCGCCAACACAACGAGCAACCGCCCTGCAGCCTTCGCCATGGAACTTTTCACCCGGCAATGGATTTCCGTTAGGAAAATCTAATGCAAGGAGGCTGCAATGAAGAATCTTATTCTAGCCGCCATGCTCGGCGTGGCTGCCATGGCACCGACAACGATTGCGGCGCAGGCGACAAGCTTGACCATCATCACTGATGACGACATGGGCCGGTACAATGACGACTACTACTGGCGCCGCCATCACATGCGCGACGACAACTGGCGCTACAGCAGCCGATACGAGATGCGCGATTGGCGCAGCTATCGTCACCATCGCGACTGCATGGTCAGGGTGCACAAGCGCTGGCACCACCATCATTGGGTCGTGAAGAGAGCCTGGAGCTGTGGCCGCCATGGAGGCTGGCGATACTAGGAGCCATCCCCTTCACGAAATTGACGCCGCGGCGGGCGGCGCCTGTAGGACAGGTGGACAATGCGCTTGATCCCATCGGCGATGAGTTGGCGGCAACGGCTTGCCGAACGGGCCGGCCAGCTCTTCGTCAACATTGTTGCGATGTTGTTCGCAGGGGTTGCCATCCTCCTGCTGGTGTTGTCAGCACATTACCACGTCCCGCAACCCCCGGCGGTGATGGCGATCACGACCAGATCCGGCCCATGACGATCTGCCTCGCGATTGCCGCCTCTGGCGGCCGGCAGGAAAAGATCTCCCAACGTGGAACCTCGCGCCCCCAGGCGCGTTGTGTGGCGTCCAGACCGAGGCCGGCAGCCCGCCGTCCTCCGCCCCAATCCGAGAGGTCTCAATGCACGACAGGTTCTTCCTCACGCCGGTCGCAGTCAGTGTCGGCGCCGGGCGCAAGCGCATGATCGCTTCGCTGTCCGACATGCATGAGTTCCTGACCGAGTTCCCGCCGTCGCGCCGGCGGCTGAGCTACGGCGCCGCGGCGAAGGCCTGCGAAGCCGCACGGGCCGGAGATATCTCCGCCGAATCGGCGCGCGATGCGCTGATCACCTTCGCGGTGACGGCCGGCATCCTATGGCCGTCGGATCAGCCGATCGTCTCGGTAAAGCCGGTCGCGCGCGGCCATAGCGGCTTCGCCGCCTGAGATCGGCCCGCCTGACGCCGACAACGGCCCGACTAAACCCGTCTGAGATGGCTCTCAGACGGGTCTTCCCCTATGCATGCCGCTGCCTGGCCGGCCCTCTGCGAACTTTTTCCGCGCTGCATGAAACACCGCATAGAACGGTCCGCCGCGTGAAACAGCGCACAGACCAGCCGGCTGCGTGAAACAGCGCACAGAACATTCGCCTTCCCCGTGCAGGTTTGCGGACATGCAGCAGGGATGCCAATGTTTCTCGATCACGACCAGTTCAAACCGGCGGCGGAAATGAGGCTCGGCCGCGACAAGTCGTCGATCCGGGTCACGGTAACCGACCCGAAGGTGTGCGAGCTTTGCGAGGCCGTCTATGTCTGGATCACCGCCGACGGCAAGCCGGTCAGGATCGGCACTTGCGGCGCATCGGCCGGCAAGCGTCTGCTCTCCTATCCCGGCTATATCAACCGGAGCCTGGCCGGGCACGGCGGCGCGACGCCGAAATGGGAAGCGTTGAAGTGGCTGGGCCTGCTGACCGCGCATGGCATGCTGACGGCGGTTGTCCATCAGCCCGAGCCGGCATTGACGGCCGCGGGCCTGATCAGGCCCTGTCTCGACATCGAGCGCCAGCTCATCCGCCAGCACAGGCCGCTGCTCAATCGCAGCCGCCAGTGAGAGCCGGTAAGGTGCGTCGCACAGAACCGATCAGTGGAACGTGCTGGCGGCCTCGCCCGATAACCGGTTGCGCGGGCTTTCGAAGCTCACCTGGTCGCGTCCGTTCGATTTCGCCTTGTAGAGATGCCTGTCGGCGACCTGGAACATGGCGTGATAGGTGGTGGGGCCGCTGAAAGCGATGCCGCCGATGCTGACCGAAAGCGGACATGGCTGGCCGCCGGGCGCGAAGTCGGCCTCGCGGATGCGCAGCCTGATCGATTCCGCGACCAGGAAGGAGCGCGTTGCGTCGGCGCCCGGAAGGAAGACCGCGAATTCCTCGCCGCCGATGCGTCCGACGATGTCGGCGCCGTGGAGCTGGCCCTGGATCGTCCTGGCGATCAGCTTCAGCGCCTCGTCGCCGCAATCATGGCCGAGGCGGTCGTTGATCGACTTGAAATGATCGGCGTCGACGATCAGCAGCGCACCGGCATCGGCGACGTCATGGCTGCGGGCCTGGTTGAGATAGGCCTCGACCAGCATCGAGAACGCGCCGCGGTTGAAGACCGCCGTCAAGCTGTCGGTCGCAGCGACGATGCTGAGCTCCCTCTGGGCGATGGCCAGTTGGCGCATCTTCCACATCAGGAAGAACAGGAAGGAACCGCCCAGGATGAGCGGCAGGAACAGGTCGGTGAGCTTGGCCCAGAGCAGCGCCTCGGGCGACAGCGAAGGAAAGTTGAAGGAATCGACAAAGAAGGCGGCAGCAATGAAGAAGGCGGTGCCGGCGACCGTAACAGCCACCACCCTGCCCCAACTGGTGGCGGACAAATCGATGCGCATGGCATTTGCTCCCACTGCAACGGGTCCATTGTGCAGTGCGAGCGCAAACGAAATCCTAATACATTAGCTTCAATGCGACGTTGGTTAACCAGTTGTCCTTTCGATCTCTCGAAGGTTGAAGCGTCAGAGGGCCTACCACCGCAGCGGGCTCTCCGACGGCTGGAGGATCTCGTCAGCATGCAGCCGGCAGCGGCCGGCGACACGGTAGGAGAGTGCCGTAGAGCCTCACAGCTTGGTTCCGGCTATGCCACCTGCGGCGCTGTCAGCGACGCGAAATCATCAGGCAAAGCGCCCTGAGATCGCGGTCGTAGGTGCCTTCGCTGCTGAGCACATCGACGCAACGCTTCTTCATCCGCGCCAGCTGGCCGCTCGACAATTGGGCGACGGCGGAAGCCACGTTCGGGGTTCCGGGCGGTGTCGCGCCGAGAGCTCCAGGAACGATGCCGCCAACGCCAAGACCGGCGCCAACGCCGCTCGTGCCGCCGACCGTCGCGTTGAGCGCGCTATTGGCGCCGTTGCCCAAAGTCGCATCGGCTCCGGCCCCGTTTGTCCCGCCGATGGATGCCGTGGCCGTGGAACCGCCGCCGCCGATGGTGCCGGTTCCGTTGGCGCCGCTCGTGCCGCCGATCGAAACGTTGGCGCTGCTGCTGCCGCCGCCGAAGGATGCATTGGCGTCAGCCCCATTTGGGCCGCCCGCGTTGGCATCGGCGCTGTTGCCGCCTACGGATACGCCGCCAACCCCTCCAAGCCCGACGCTCTGCGCGTTCGCCGGCATGGCAAGAACAGCGATGATTGCACCACTCGCCAACGTGCTGGCGAATCTCTTTGCGATACTAGCCATAACACTCTCCTTGTGGTTTTCTATTTCCGCATTGCAGCATTGTTGCAATGTCACTCGCATGCACTTTTTAAGACAGGAGATACGCCGAGAGTGCGCTTTTGGTTTCTTTAGCTTCTGCGCATATGGCTAATCGTGGTTTTCAAACACGATATTGTTGTTTTAAAAATATAGACGAAATTGCATTAGATTTTTGGGATTGGCCAGCCAGATCCGAGCAAGCTTCAGGCGTAGGCGCGGCCTTCCTCGGAGCGCTGGAACAGCATCAGGTCGAGCGGCACCGAGGGCCTGCCGAGCACGGTGAGGCACATATGCGCCTGGCCGCGGTGATGGGTCTGGTGGTTGAAGAAATGGCTGAGCGCCGGCGCCAGCCGCTGCGAGACTGTGCGCATATCGGAAAGCGTCATGTAGGAGAAGCGGCCGGCGAGCGCCTTCTCGCTCATGCCGCCGAGCCAGTCGATGATCCGTATGTCCTCTGCCTCGCGCGCGCTGTGCAACGGTGGCAACGCCTTGTAAAGAATGGCGTCAAGGGACGACGGTGCGTGCCCCTCGCCTGTGAAACGCTTCATCCAGATACGGTCGGCGGTCAGGATATGGTTGAGCGTTCCCATCATAGAGCCGAAGAAGGCGCCGGTATCGCGGTTGAATTCCTCGTCGCTGAGATCGGCAGCGGCATCGTAGATGCGCGCATTGGCCCATTGATTGTAGGCCGCAAACATCATGAAATGCTGTTTCATTCTTCCATCCGGTTCGCAACGAATCCCGGCTCTTCCTAACCCGCAGGAACCGCAATGACCATTCTGTTCTATGACCTCGTCGGCCACGACGCCCACCGCCCGTTCAGTCCGCATTGCTGGAAGACCAAGATGGCGCTGGCCCATAAGGGGCTCGACGCCACCAAGGTGCCGACGCGTTTCCTGGAAGTGCCCGAGGTGGAGGGCGGCGTGTCGAAGACGGTGCCGGTGATCCGCGACGGCGACCGCGTGGTGGCCGATTCCTTCGCCATCGCGCTCTATCTCGACGAGACCTATCCGGAACGGCCGACGCTGTTTTCCGGCGAAGGCGGCAAGGCAATGGCGCGCTTCATCGAGCGCTGGTCGCAGCTTACCATCCATCCTTACGTCGCGACCGTGGCACTGACGGATCTCAATGGGATGCAGGATGAGGCAAACGCCGCCTATTTCCGGAGGAGCCGTGAGGAGCGTTACGGCAAGCGGCTGGAAGATGTGGTGGCGAACCGCGACGCCGGGCTCGCCGGCTTCCGCGCCTCGCTGGAGCCGCTGCGCTCGATGCTCGGCTACCAGCCTTTCATCGGCGGAGCATCGCCGCTGTTTGCCGATTACATCGTCTTCGGCGCGCTGCAATGGGGGCGCATCGCCTCGCCCTATCGGCTGCTCGAGCCCGACGACAGCGTGGCCCAGTGGTTCGAGCGCTGCCTCGGCCTGCATGATGGCATCGGCCGACAGGTCGCGGCCGCGGCGTGACGGGATGATCTCGCGGGGCCGCGGGCGGCGGGATCGCCATGCTGCGCTATGAGATGCAGGGCGAGATCTGGGTCTATCCCGGCAAGGGCGGCTGGCACTTCGTGACGCTGCCGGCGGAGCTCGCGGCCCGGATCAAGACGGCGATGGCAGGGCGGGCGCGGCCCTGGGGCTCGCTCGGCGTGACGGCCGTCATCGGCAAGACAAGATGGAGCACGTCGCTCTTCCCCGACAAGGCGTCCGGAAGCCTGCTTCTGCCGGTCAAGGCCTCGGTGCGGCAACGTGAACAGCTGAAGCCCGGCGATACGACATTGACCATCGAGGTCGAGCTTTAAAGCAATTCCAGAAAAAGCGTGTGACGGTCTTTTACGGCCGGAATTGCGTGAAAACAAATGGTTAGCGCAGCTCGGCGTTTCCGTGAAACGATGAACTGCTCTTAGCGTCTACCTCCGCGCGCCCTTGTCTGGCGCATCCTTGTCGACCAGCCTGACGCAGATCGGATCGCCCTGCTCCATCCGGGTGCACTGCCATTCCGGGCCGAAACCGAAATTCTCGTTCCGCTTCAGTCCGCGAAAAAGCAGCAGCAGAAGGACGACGATACCAACAAGGACGACCACGAAGAGAACGCCGGTGATGTCTCCTGGTCTGAGGTGAGGCCAGTTCATTGTCTGCCTCCAGGTCCCAGGCGGGATCTCTTTTTGGCTTGCGTGTGCAAGCGTCCATTGTCGCGCAAGGAGCAGGCTTTGGCCAGAGCAGACGAGGCAAGCCGCCTCCCCTTGGCAAGCCGCCGGGCGGCTTGTATAGAGCCCGCCACTCCAATTTCCATTCCCAGAACAAGGACGACCCAATGGCGATCGAACGCACCTTCTCCATGATCAAGCCGGACGCGACCAAGCGCAACCTGACCGGCGCCATCACCAGGATGCTGGAGGACGCGGGCTTGCGCGTCATCGCGTCGCGCCGCGTGTGGATGAGCCGCCGCGAGGCCGAGGGCTTCTACGCCGTCCACAAGGATCGTCCGTTCTTCGGCGAGCTGGTCGAGTTCATGTCGTCGGGCCCAACCGTCGTGCAGGTGCTGGAAGGCGAGAACGCCATTGCCAAGAACCGCGAAGTGATGGGCGCCACCAACCCGACCAACGCCGCCGAGGGCACCATCCGCAAGGTGCATGCGCTGTCGATCGGCGAAAATTCGGTGCACGGCTCGGACGCGCCGGAAACCGCCGCGCAGGAGATCCGCTACTGGTTCTCGGACACCGAGATCGTCGGCTGAGCCTTGGCCGTTTGACTGAGAATAAGGGCGGCGCCGCTCGAGCGGCGCCGCCCTTTCTTCATTCCGCGATGGACAAACGCGAAGCGCGCGCTAGCTCCATGGCATCGGCGACAGGTTGCAAGGGCGTCGCCGGCTGTGAGCGACCACCACGCTTCCGCCCGTGAAAAGGGAGGGAAGCATGATCAAATCCCATGTTTCC
Organism: Mesorhizobium sp. M1D.F.Ca.ET.231.01.1.1; assembly: GCF_003999155.2. Taxonomy (NCBI): domain Bacteria; kingdom Pseudomonadati; phylum Pseudomonadota; class Alphaproteobacteria; order Hyphomicrobiales; family Phyllobacteriaceae; genus Mesorhizobium; species Mesorhizobium sp. M1D.F.Ca.ET.231.01.1.1. Next base: position 165,235 of record NZ_RZOZ02000009.1, on the reverse strand, counting down.
GAAAGCGGCGTTGCCTATCCGGACGATCTCGTCCTGTTGAAGCGTATCTATGACCAGGTCTGCGAGGAGCGGGGCATCACCCGCGGCAGCCCCGAGGCCTCCGAGCTGGCGATCGAAGCCATGAAGCTCTTTTCCGCGGGCATTTTCGACGAAGACTCGGTAAGCCGTCGTCTTCGCCATGGCTGATCGAACGGTCGGGTTCAATCCCCGTCGCCGTAGCGGATCACCTCGACCTTCTCCCTGGTGATCAGGCAGCTGCTGGTCAGCGCCTTGATCTGAGGGATCAGCGCATCGATCTTCTCCGGCGCGTCGACGATCTCGACGACGATGGGCAGGTCCTGCGACAGCCGCAGGATCTTGGCGGTGTGGAGCACGCTCGAGCGGCCGAAGCCGAGCGGTCCCCTGAGCACAGTCGCGCCCGCCATGCCGGTCTCGCGTGCCTTGATGACGATCGCCTCATGCAGCGGCTTGCCGTCGGCCGCCTTGTCGTCCTCGCCGAAGAAGATCCTGAGCAGCACGCATTGGCTGGGAAGTTCCATGTTCTCCTCCCTGATTATCGATTGATCCTGATCGCCATTGCGTAGCCAAGCCAGGCGGACGCCAGCGACAGCACGACCACGCTGGCAAGATAGGTCGCGGCGAGGCCAAGGTCGCCCTCGAAAAGCAGGATGAAGGTGTCGAGGCTCATGGCCGAGAAGGTGGTGAGGCCGCCGCAGACGCCGCCGGTGACGAACTGACGGCCGGCAGGGCCGACCATCAGGCGCCCGTCCGGGCGGGTCAGCGTGGCAAAGAACATGATGATCCAGGAGCCGACGATGTTGACGAAAGCGGTGGCGTAAAGCGCGCTCAGGCCCAGCAGCGAGACGATGACATAGCCGCACAGGAAGCGCGCCAGCGAGCCGACTGCCGCGCCGCAGCCGACCGAGAGATAGAGGCGAAACTCCGTCTGCCTGTCTTTTCCGGACATGACGCCCTACCCCGCCATCCAGACGACAACCCGGAAGCCCAGGGCGACCGCAAGCACGCAGAGCGCCGACGAAGCGACGGCGTTGAAGGCAGCGAGCCGCCGCTCGCCGTCGAGCGCCAGGTTCAGCGTCTGCAGGCTGAAGGACGATACCGTGGTATAGCCGCCGAACAGGCCGACCACGATCAGGTCGCGCACCAGCTCGGCGGAAAAGATGCCGCCGACCGACCGCGCCGCGCCGGCGAACGCGCCGATGGCCAGCGCGCCGGAGACGTTGACCGCCAGCGTGCCCCAGGGAAAGGTCTCGCCGACGCTGCGGCCAACCAGGCCCGACAGGAAGAAGCGGCAAATACCGCCGAAGAAGCCCCCGATCAGGACCAGGGCGCAAGCCGCAAGGGTCATCGCTTCATTGCCTTTCATCTGGCGAAACCCTCGCGGGAATCGCGCTACCAAAGACAGGCATGTGGCGAGCGGAAAAAGCAAATCCTGCCGCGCGAAGCACGCCTGGCAGGAGTCATCAGCCCAAGGGGCGGTTTCGGGGGAACCCCATCCCCATTTTTGTTGTGGCGAAACTAGGTGCTTCCGCCATCCCGGTCAATCGGCTGGAGGAAGTTGCCACGTGCATCCAGACGATGCCATGAACTTGCAATGGAACGACAAGAGCCCGCTTGGCCGCTCGCTCCCGAGAATCTCGTAGTTTGATTGCGGCCGTCGCTTCGTCGCGTTGTTTGCTTGTGATTTTTTCCGCAAGCTTGTGCTAATATGGATAGGTGGTAGCCCGTCCATTGCGAAGGTCAGTTCGAAATGGCTGCCAATCGGGGAATCGCATTCGCGATCGAAGATTGCTACGATGCCGCCTTCGAATTCGGACGGTGGCCGGTGGCCCTGCAAAACTTGGCTGATTGCCTGGGCGTGACGAGTTGCGCTGTCCGCACCCACGACAACACGCATCCGTTCCGCAGCGATCAAAGCAAGCGAACCAGACCGACGCCGGACTCGCTGGAACACGCCGAATTCACGGAGCTCTGGGTCGCGAACGCCCGAGACGCGCCGGATCCGCATCCGGAAAGGGAGCCGCGGCTGTCGAAGCCGGCGCCCTGCTTCACCGTCGAAGACGAAATCTCCACGCCAGAGGAAAGAAGGCTCCTGCCTTACTATCAGGAGATAGCCCGTCCGGGGCATCGCGAGTTTTGGGCCGCCGTTGTTTTCCCGGTCAAGCGACGCAAATGGGTCCTGTCGATGTACCGCGATGCCACAAAGGGCGGCCCCTTTGAAATGTCGGAAGCCGAGCATTTTCTGCGCGTGGCGCCGGACCTAGCCCGCATCGTCAGTCTGGCCGAGAAGATCTGGGATGTTTCGCTTGACCCGACATTGACCATGCTCGACCAGTTCAATTGTGCGGCAGCGCTGCTCGATAGCCGCGGCGGTCTCAGGCGTTGCAACAAGCACGCGGACGCCTTGTTCGGCTCTGGCCTTATGGTCCGACACAGCCGCATCCACGCGGCGGATCGCGAGAGCGATTCACGTCTTCAGCGGATGATTCATATGGCCGTCAAAAGCCCACAAGACGGAACGTTTCCGGCGGAGCCGGAAGTCGTCGCCCGCGACGGAGCGTACTGGATGCTGGCCGAGATCGTGCCTATGACGTCATTCGTGCGCGACCTGTTCAACGGTGGTGACTTCCTGCTTAGCTTCACCGATCTCGTCAGCGAAAAGATCCCGTCGGAACGGTTGCTTGGCCTGGCTTTCCAGCTGACCGCGGCCGAAGCGCGGCTGGCCTCCAGCCTTGCCACTGGCGGCGGCATCGACGCGGCGAGCGCGCGGCTGGCGATCGGCCGCGAAACGGCGCGAACTCAACTCCGCGCGATTCTCGCCAAGACCGGAACGCATCGCCAGGCCGAGCTCACGGCGCTGCTGTCGCGTTTCCGAGCTTCTTCACGCTGCTGATTGCCAGCTTCACCCGTTCGGGTGAAGCGCGCAACCGCCTGCAAGCGCACATTTCTGCTCAATTGCCGAGGTCAATGAAGGTGCCGGAAGCTTGGGCCGGATGGCGGCATTGCTTGAGAAACATGGAACCGCCCCGCGTATGAGACGAGGGCCCCCGGGATCGTGTCTTCTGACACTAGCGCTTCTCGCCAGCAGCCCCTGTTCTCCGATAGTGGCAGGCGATCTACGAAAGCCCGGCGTCGACCTCGAACTGATCCTCGCAGTCGACGTGTCTTCCTCGATGAGTCTCGCCGAGCAAAAGATCCAGCGCGACGGCTACGTAAGTGCCTTCCGCCATCCGGACCTCGCGTGGGCAATAGGATCGGGCGCGCGCGGCGCGATAGCGGTGTCTTATCTCGAGTGGGCTGGGCCGGGGCATCAACATGTCGTCTTGCCGTGGACTATTGTTGGCAGCGCCGAAGATGCGAAGCGCTTCGCTGACGCGCTCGCCACGAAGCCAATCATGGCGGAAGCCGGCACATCCATTTCCGGCGGATTGCTGGCGGCGGCCGGCTTGTTGGCGAACAGCCTGGCGTCGGGCGAGCGCCGGGTGATCGACATATCCGGCGATGGTCCGAACAATGCCGGCCCGCCGGTCGGACCTGTACGTGACATGCTGACAAGCTCGGGGATCACCATCAACGGCTTGCCGATATCGCTCGCGCATGGTGCCTCCAACGGCTTTCAGTCCTTTGGCCGACAGTATCTTTCCTTGTACTATGAGCATTGCGTCATCGGTGGGCCGGACGCATTTGTGATCGGAATTGACGACCTCGCTTTGTTCGAGGTGGCGATCCGGCGAAAGCTGCTTCTAGAAATCGCCGGCCTGCCCACGCGACCCAGACTCGCTTCCTATGCACAGCCAAGCGCCCCGGCGTTCGACTGTTCGATGCCCGGAACTGTACCCCGCTAGCTGCCAACCGCGACCCGCTCTGCGGCCAGAAAACCGCCGCCCCCCACGGCGGGCTTCAAGGTCACTTCGGCTGGCGGTCCTTCACATTCGCATGATCATTAGCCGTTTCGTTGTCGGTGGCCGGCGTCTTCGTCTCTTCGCCGGTGAACGGACTGCCCTGCCCAGGCGCAAGATCGCCGCTGTGGCCGGCCTTGTTGGTCTGGTAGGGCTGGCTGTCGAGGCTGAGGCCATGCTGTGTGGCATTGAACAGGTGATCGTCCGCCTTCGCAATGCCGGCGAAGGCGAGGAGCGACGCACCAGTGGCGGCAAGGATGAGCGCGTGCTTTTTCATGTCTGGTCTCCTTTTGAGTGGCCAGATCGAGCCGCGCATTCGGTCTGGCGGCTTCAGTGAAGGGATGTTTTTGGAAACAGCCCTTTTGCCTGCCCGCCTTACTGAAAAGGTAACGCCTCGGGCGCCCGGATTATTCCGGCAGTCGTGGGATATTGTCGTGGCGTGCAAGGAAAGACCCAGCTTGCGATCCTTCGCGCCGCCCCGGCGTGTAGCACCCTTTGTCGAGACCTCAGCTCGCGGCGTTGAAGCGCAGGATCACGCGGTCGTCCTTGTCGGCGATGACGAGCTTGCCGGCGTCGACATGGTATGACGCAGCCTTGCCGAGCGCGTCGAACAGCGCCTTCTCCTGCGCCATCACGTCCGGCGCGCAGGCCATCTTGGTCGAGCCGATGTCGCCGATGGCGATCTTCTCGCCATCGACCTTGGCGGTAGCAAAGTAAGTATTGCAAGGTCCCTTGCCGCCCGCCTTGCCGGCTTCGCTGACGCGGAACGTCGCCTGCGGTTCAGCGATGACGCCGATGCCGTCGATATATTCTATGAGCCAGCTCTGGCCATAGAGCGCCGCGGCATCCGGCTCGGTGGCGGGCGCCACCATCTTCATCACAACGGTCTGCGGCTTGCCGTCCAGCGGATCGACCCGGTGGCGGGTGTCGGTGACGAACAGCAGCCGGCCTTCGACGGTGATGCGGGCCTGCAGCGCATAGGTCCTGCCGGGCTTGACCGCCGTGGGATCGAAGCCGATCTCGAACTTGGTCGGCACCTGGCCGGCCGGCACGATCCTGCGCTGAGCGATGATCGTCGCCGGCGCATCGGCAAGCGACACGTCGGCGAGCTCGACCGAAAGCTCGGCATCGGGCGGCAGCGCGATGCGCTCGCGATAGGTCACCTCGCCCGTCAATGTCTTCTCCGCGGCGCCGGAGATTTCCGGCACGGCGAGTACGCCGACGACCAGCGGCACCAGGCCGAAGATGAAGAACTCCGCGATCCTGTCCAGCATGACCCTGCTCCGCAAAGCAAATCAAACCGATTGCAGGTTCAGGAAGGATTGCGGTCAATCAATGGCCGCAGCCAGCAGTGGATCAATTTGAATTTTGTGGGCCATATAAGATCTGCGTGCCGTCCTCGCATAGAGGGCAATGAACCCAGCGCTCGAACCTGCCTTCGTCGCCAAAAGGTACATCATGTACGACAAGAGTCGCTGTCTGACAGGACGGGCAGAGCACGAGTTTGCGTGGCGCCTTATCGAGCGCAGATGCTACGGACAGCCATTTGTTGGATTTCGAAGACATTCGGCTGCCTCTGAGACCGTGCGCGGTCGACTTTGGGCTTCCCGGTACCTCGCCCGAAGTTTATCCATCCGATTTTTTCCAGCGGCCGGCGGCCTCGTCGTCGGCCTCCTTAGCTTCTACCCAGCCACCTTCGGAGCCATCTGCGCGGTGCTCCTTCTTCCAGAATGGTGCGCGCGACTTCAGGTAGTCCATCAGGAAATTCGCCGCCTCGAAGGCCGCCTGACGGTGGGCGGAGGCCGCAACGACCAACACGATGTTCTCGCCTGGCGCGATCTTGCCGTGGCGGTGGATGACGGTGAGCCCCTGCAGCGGCCAGCACTTGATGGCTTCTGCGGCGATGCGGCCGATCTCGGCCTCGGCCATGCCGGGATAGTGCTCGAGCTCAAGCGCCGCAAGCGCGCCCCGCTCGTCGCGGCACAGCCCCGAGAAGGTGACCACGGCACCGATGTCGGCGCGGCCCCTCGTCAAGGCGGCGATCTCGGCGGCAATGTCGAAATCCTCGCGCTGGACGCGGATGGCCGGCACGACGGCGCTCGCCATCTCAGCCCCCGGTCATCGGCGGAAACAGCGCGATCTCGCGCGCGCCCGCGATTTTCTCGCGGTGGCCGACATGTTCCTGGTTGATGGCGACGCGGATGACGTCCGGATATTGCAGCGCGTTTTCGTATTCCTCGCCGCGCGACTTCAGCCAGCGCAAAAGGTCGGCTACCGTCTCGATGCCCGCCGGCAGCTCGACATGCTCTTCCGGCTTGCCAATCCGCTCGCGCACCCAGGCGAAATAGATAAGTTTCGTTGACATCTCACTCGTCCATGATGTGCTTCAGACCGGCGCGGAAATAGTCGTAGCCGGTGTAGAGGGTCACGAGCGCCGCGATCCACAACAGCACCAGGCCGATCTGGGTGGTCAGCGGGAAGATCTTGTCGCCGGCCGGGCCGACGAGCAGGAAGGCGATGGCGACCATCTGGATGGTGGTCTTCCACTTGGCGAGCTGCGTCACCGGCACCGACACTTTCAGCGCCGCCAGATATTCGCGCAGGCCCGAAACCAGGATCTCGCGGCACAGGATGATGATCGCCGCCCAGAGCGACCAGCCGGCAATGCCGGCATGCCGGTCGGTGTCGGCGGCGAGCAGGAGCAGACAGGTGGCGACCAGAAGCTTGTCGGCGATCGGGTCGAGCATCTTGCCGATGTTGGACGTCTGCTGCCAGGCGCGCGCGAAGTAACCGTCGAAATAGTCGGTGATGGAGGCGAGCAGGAAGATCGCCAGTGCCGACCAGCGGGCGAAGTCGGACGACTTCAGATGGCCTTCGAGGAAAAAGCACAGCACCACCAGCGGCACCGCTACGATGCGGGCGTAGGTGAGGATATTCGGCAGGTTGAAAGCGCGCTGGGCCATGTCTGATCGGGAACTCTTCTCCGCCTGCGTACTCAAATCAGAAGCCAATGTGGCGGGTCAACAGGCGAGATTCGATTGGCCGCCTGAAAATTGGCGCAAGAATGGTCAGCTGTCATGGAAATGGTTGTAGACCAGCTTCGCCACATGCTCGGAAATGCCGTCGACCTTGACCAGGTCCTCGACCGCGGCGCGGCTGACCGCCTTGGCTGTGCCGAAAGCAAGCAGCAGCGCCCGCTTGCGGCCGGGACCGATGCCGGCGATCTCGTCGAGCGGGCTTTTCACCATCTCCTTCTTGCGCCGCGCCCGGTGCGAGCCGATGGCGAAGCGGTGCACCTCGTCGCGCAGGCGCTGGACGAAATAGAGCACCGGATCGCGCACCGGCAGCATGAAAGAATCCCGGCCCTTGACGAAGAAGCGCTCGCGCCCGGCGTCGCGGTCCGGTCCCTTGGCGATGCCGATGGCCACGACGCGATCCTCGATGCCGAGATCGGACAGGATCTTGCGCACCGCCGTCATCTGGCCCTGGCCGCCATCGATCAGGATGACGTCGGGCCAGGCCGGGAAACTGCCGTTTCCCTCGACGAGATCCTCGGCCGCATCGTCCTCGGCTTCCTGGCCCGCCCCGCCTGAAGACTTGGCATCGCTGTGCTCCCTGAGCAGCCGCGAGAAGCGCCGCTCCATCACCTCGCGCATCATGCCGAAATCGTCGCCCGGCGTGATCTCGGTCGAGCGGATGTTGAATTTCCGGTACTGGTTCTTCACGAAACCTTCCGGCCCGGCGACGACCATCGCGCCGACCGCATTTGTGCCCATGATGTGCGAGTTGTCGTAGACCTCGATGCGCACGGGCTGCTTTGCGAGGCCGAAGGTCTCGGCAAAACCTTGCAGCAGCCGCGCCTGGGTGGAGGTTTCCGCCAGCCTGCGGCCGAGCGCCTCGCGCGCGTTCTGCAGCGCGTGGTCGGTCAGATCCTTCTTCTCGCCGCGCTGCGGCACCGAGATCGCTATCCTGCGGCCGGCGCGGGTGGAGAGCGCCTCGGCGAGCAGCTCCTGCTCCTGCACCGCGTGGGAAAGGAGGAGCGTCCGCGCGGGCAATTTGTCGTCGTAGAACTGCGCCAGGAACGAGCCCAGCACCTCGGCCGGCTCAAGCGCCGGATCGGCCTTGGGGAAATAGGCGCGGTTGCCCCAGTTCTGGCCGGTGCGGAAGAAAAACACCTGGATGCAGGTCTGGCCACCTTCCTGGTGGATGGCGAAGACGTCCGCCTCCTCGACCGTTTGCGGGTTGATGCCCTGATGCGCCTGCACATGCGAGAGCGCCGCGAGGCGGTCGCGATAGATGGCGGCGCGCTCGAAATCGAGCTCTTGCGAGGCCTGCTGCATGGCGGCCGAGATCTCGGTCTTCACCTTCTGGCTGCGGCCGGAGAGAAAGTCCTTCGCCTCGGCAACCAGCTCGCCATAGGCCTGATGCGAAATCTCGCCGGTGCAAGGTCCGGCGCAGCGCTTGATCTGGTAAAGCAGGCAGGGCCGCGTGCGGTTCTCGTAGAAGGAATCCGTGCAGCTTCGAAGCAGGAAGGCGCGCTGCAGCGAATTGATTGTGCGCCCGACCGCGCCGGCCGACGCGAAGGGGCCGAAATAGTCGCCCTTGCGCGAGCGCGCGCCGCGATGCTTGTAGATGCCGGGCGAGACGTGGTCGCCGGTGAGCAGGATGTAGGGGAACGACTTGTCGTCCCGCATCAGCACGTTGAAGCGGGGCCGCAGACGCTTGATGAGGTTGGCCTCGAGCAGCAGCGCCTCGATCTCGGTGCGGGTGACGACGAACTCCATCGTCACCGTCTCGCGCACCATGCGGCCGATGCGGGCGGTGTGGAAACGCCCCTGGGCGTAGTTGGTGACGCGCTTCTTCAGGCTGCGCGCCTTGCCGACATAGAGCACGTCGCCGGCAGCGTTCATCATGCGATAGACGCCCGGCTGATTGGGCAGCCGCTTGACTAAGGTCTGGATCACCTCAGCGCCGACCATGCCGTCGGCGTCGCCGGCATGCGGCGTCCAGTCTATCGCGGTGAAGGCGACATCGGGACCGGCGGGAACCGCCTCCGGCTCGACGATCTCCTCCGCGGCCTCGTCCTCCATGTCGATCTCGGGGTCGACATCGGGGGGCAGATCGTCGGCGGCGCCGTTTCGCTTATGTTTTTGGGCAGGACTCATTCCACCATGCCTGTCACATCGGGCGTCTGCCATGCAAGATGCTGGCCGCCGTCGAGCGCGATCATCTGGCCGGTGACGGAGCGCGCTTCCCAGAGGTAGCGGATGGTGGCACCGAATTCCGGCAATTGCGGACCGCGCTTCAGGATCAGGCCTTCGACCTGCTTGCCGAAATCATCGTCGTCCTGGCGCTTGTTCTTGAGCGTCGGGCCCGGGCCGATGGCGTTGACGCGAATGCGCGGCCCCAGCGCCTGCGCCAGCATTTGCGTCTGCGTCCACAAGGCCGATTTCGACAGCGCATAGGAGAAATAGCGCGGCGTCGGCCGCCAGACACGCTGGTCGATGATGTTGACGATCAGGCCGTCGGCGCCTTCCGGCAAGGCGCGGGCAAAGTTCTGCGCCAGCAGCGCCGGCGCCTTCACATGGATGGCGAAGTGACGGTCCCAGGCCTGCCAGTCGAAATCCTCGACCCGGTCGTCGACGAACTGCGAGGCGTTGTTGACGAGCAGCGTGACCGGGCCGAGGGCAGCCTCGGAGCGGCCGACGAGATCGCCGACGGCGTCCATGTCGGTGAGGTCGGCCGCAACCACGGCGGCGCGGCCGCCCTCGCCCCTGATGCGCCCGGCCAAGGCCTCGGCTTCGTCGCCCGAACGGTTTGCGTGGATGGCGACGGCAAAACCGTGCGCGGCCAGATCCTCGACGATCGCCTTGCCGATCCTTTTCGCTCCGCCCGTCACCAGCGCCACGCCAGCGGCTTGTCTCATGTTGTCAATCCTCAATCGGCTTCACGATTCCGGGAAGCCGGCACAATATGACGGAGCAAGGTGTTAAACACCATTTCCACCTGGGGCGGGAATATGGCGAAGCGGCCGATACACGCTCTCGCCCGGCCCGGATTCGGGTCCGTCATAAATCTATATATGCTGCTGGACCCCTTGAACCAAGCGGTGTGCAGGGCAACATGATTAGCCTGCTGACATTCGCTGTTGCGAAGATGCAACGTCACCTTTCAGCCTCATTGGCGCCGGGGAATGACCCAAGTTCAGGTTAGCTTCAGCCGCATTTCAGCACGACATTTGGAACCGTTGAACGCCAAGCCCGTTTATCCCCCCGGACGGGCCGGGGCATTCATGAACATAAAAAGCCTCGTGTCTTGTGGCTTAAGGAGTAAACAACAATGCAAGCCAATCTCAAGTTTGCGCGGCCGCTGGCGGTTGCGCTCGGGCTCTTCGCCCTCGGCGGTACCGCCTATGCCGCAGACGTGGTCTCGGAAGAGCCGCCGGCCCCCGCTCCGGTTGCCGAACTCCCCGTCGCTTCCTGGGCCGGCCCCTATGCCGGTATCAGCCTCGGCTACGGCTTCAGCGGCCATGCCGATGCCCGCGACGCCGGCGTCAACGTGAAGACCAAGGGCTTCATCGGCGGCGTCTTCGGCGGCTACCAGTGGCAGCAGGAGAACTTCGTCTACGGTGCTGAAGCCGATCTCGGCTACAATGGCGTCAAGGGCGACAGCGCCGGCATCAATGCCAAGGGCGGTCTCGAAGGCTCGCTGCGTGCCCGTCTCGGCTATTCGGTGACCCCGGAAATCCTGCTCTATGGCACCGGCGGTCTCGCCGCCAAGAACCAGAAGATCACGGACAGCGTCACCTCGACCGACGAGAGCAAGGCGATGCTGGGCTGGACCGCCGGCGTCGGCACCGACATCAAGATCACGGACAACGTGTTCGGCCGCGTCGAGTACCGCTACACCGACTACGGCGACAAGGATTTCGGCGCCCTCGGCAACGTCAAGTCGAAGGACAACCGCGTCACTTTCGGCGTCGGTATGAAGTTCTAAGTCGTCCAAGCCACGACACGAAAAAAGCCGGGCCTCGCGCCCGGCTTTTTTTGTTGGCTGTGGACGGTGCTTCTGGAACTCAACATGTCTCGACAGGCGGGTGAACCGACGGCTGTTGCTGGAAACCGTCATGGGCGGGAATCGACGGCAGCCGGTCCAGCCATTCCATCCGCGAGCGGATGAGGACCTGCGCATCGGGCCGGTAGTCCTCGGGGTTGGTCATGGTGGCGGCGTGAACGTGAATCTCGTGAGACCATCTGTCGGAGCGGAAATAGAGCCTCGTGCCGCAGGACGGGCAGAAACCGCGAAAGGTGTTCGGACTGCTTTCATAGTGCCGGATGTCGCCGGCCCAGGTCAGTTGCTGCGGCTTCATGCCCATGAATGCGGTGAAGGGAGAAGAGGTGGCGCGCTGGCAATCGGCACAGTAGCAGACCAGATTGCGTGTGATCTCGCCGGAATATGTCCAGGTGACGGCACCGCACATGCAATGCCCCGCTAGAACTGCCATGGCTCCCTCCCGTTGCCGAGCCGGTCCGACATCGGCCGATGCGGCACAAGGTAGACTGCATAGACTGCGCGATCTCCTTACACGCGCTTCTTTGCGACCTTGGCGGACTTGTCTTTCGGCGGCAGTGTTTCGACGAAGGCCAGCGCGCGGTCGAGCCAGCCGGCGAGGTCGGCATCGGTGGCCGTGCCTTCCGGCGCGACATGGACATAGCCTTCCATCGAGCGCCCGCCCATTTCCATCGGTCGCGCATGGGGCTGCGCGGCGGCGACCGCGTGCGCCTCCTTGCCGACACGCACCAAGAGCCCGCGCTTCGAGGTGCCGATCAGCATGTTGCCGTTGAGCATGAAGCAGGTGCCGCCGAACATCTTTTGTTCGGTGAAGGCGCGTTGACCGAGGGCCGCGCGCAGGCGCTCGACCATGGGGTCGACGGCGCTGATTTTGGTGACCGACCTCGCCATGCTCAGCCCTCCGCGTTTTGCGCGACAGGCAAGCACGGATGCGGGTAGGGATTCAAGTGGAGGCGCTGCGGCGAAGCTGCTGATCTGCTCCCTTGTGGGGGGAGATCAGCTGTATTTAGCCCGGCACGCATCCCTTCAACTCGGGGAACTTCTCGTCGAAGCGCGCGGCCCAGCGGGTAAGCCGGCCGCGGCCCTTCTCCCACTGGCCGCCAAAGCGCAAGGCGAGATAGCCGAGGGTAGCGCGCAACGCCATCTGGCCGGCGGTGATCTTCTTGGGCAGCTTCGGCGGGTTGGCGTTGAGGAGATCGAGCGCGGCGGTGATCTTCGTCCACTGCCGGTCGAGCCAGGGCTGATAGACCATCGTGTCCGGGCGCGTGCGCCGCTCATAGACCATCGACAGCGCGCAGTCGCAGATGCCGTCGGCCAGCGCCTCCAGCACTTCGGCCTCGAGCCGCTTGTCGGAATTGCGCGGGAACAGCGCGTTCTTCGACAGCCGGTTAAGATGCTGGGTGATCGCCCGGCTGTCATGGATGGTGCGGCCGTCCTCAAGCACCAGCACCGGGATCTTGCCGAGCGGATTGGCCGATATCAATTCCGCCGGCTTGTCCTCCGTCTTGACCGGAACGAGGTCGATGGCGATGCCGGCATAGGCGGCGGCCATGCGGACCTTCGAACTGTAGGGAGAGGCGGAGGCGTAGAGCAGCTTCGGCATGATCGGTTTCCCAGTTTTCTGCGCGCACTGTTGACCGAATGCTCCCGTCAGAGCAACGGCCAGCACCGTGAAACCGGGTAGCCAATGCTCCGACAACAAAGGAAGCCGGGCAACAAAAAAGCTCCCGGAAGTTTGCCGGGCGGCAAATTTCCAGGAGCTTCAGGAAAGGCGTTCGCCGATCCGCTTCGCCCGCTGTGACGCCGAACTGGCGAGAGGGACGCCGACGGCGTCCGCCCCCACCCTTTCCGTGTCGCGAGCGGAGCTACGCGATTACTTCTTGGCCGGCGCCTTCTTGGCAGGCGCGGCCTTCTTCACGGCTGCCGTCGACTTGGCGGCTGCCGCTTTCATCGGCGCCTTGGCGGCGGGCTTGGCCGCAGCCTTCGCTGCCGGCTTCTTGGCGGCAGGCTTCGCTGCTGCCTTGGCGGCGGGCTTCGCCGCTGCCTTTGCGGCGGGCTTGGCTGCTGCCTTGACGGCCGGCTTCTTGGCGGCGGCGGGCTTCGCCGCGGCCTTCGCCGGAGCCTTGGCGGCTGCCTTCGGCGCTGCCTTCTTCACTGCTGCGGGTTTCGCGGCAGCCTTCGGTGCCGCTTTCTTTGCCGGCGCTTTCGCCGCCGGCGCCTTGGTTGTCGTCTTTGCCATGCGATGCCCCTTGCGTTTTGCCGAAGGTCGTGAGTGACCCGGCGTGCTCATGCATATCTGACTCGCGGCTATCTAGCCAGCGAAGCAACACAATGAGTTTCAGTTATTGAATTTTGGTTACACAAGACGTGCTGACAAGGGTAATGACGCAAAAAACGACAGCGAATCTTTGCCGATCGAAGTGAAATTGGATCTCCGAGAATTCCCGACGCTTTCTATCGCCCGATCATCCAGACATCCTTGGTGCTGCGCGAACAGCAAAATGTGAGCAAGCTGCTCACAATGGAGAAGCAGCGGCGCAGCGACAGTTTCATCTTGTCCATCTTAAAGATCTACAGGTCAGGAGGAAGCAGAAGCGAGCCAGTTCCCTGGCAAAGCTTGCCGACTCCAAGGTGAGCTTATTGCTCGCATTCTGGCAATGCCGCGTCAGGCGTCGAGCGGCTCCGGCTCACTGCGCAGGCGACGCGACGGCTCGGCCCGATGCAGATGCACGGCATAGGTGTCCCAAGGCGGCGGGACTGCGATACCGGACAGCATGCGGCCGACCTCACCGCGATGATAACTGCCGTGCAGGACGACATGAGACAGCATCTCCTGCCTCGTCATGCAGCCTCTGTCGCCGTCGGTGAAGGTGAAGGCGACCGGCTCCGCAAGCCGTTGCTCCGAAACGGTTTCGACATAGTCGAGATACCAGCGGTCGCTTTCCGCCATGGCGGCGCAAAGCTCGGCCGGCGCCGGCGTCTCGTCTGTGTTGTCGCTCCGGTAGCCATGCGCGACGCCTGTGAGATGCGCCGCAAATATCCGCGACACGACATGGCTATGGTTCATCAGCCTCAGCGCGGCATGGCGTTCCCTCGCGTTGCGGCGCGGGTCAAGACCGGCGAGCTTCTCCAAGAGTTCGTCATTGGCCCAGGCCTGGTAGGCAAGCAGACCCTTCAGCAACATCCTGGCACTCATCCGTCCGGCTCCGTTTGCGCTGGAAATAGATGTGAGTATCTTGTTTATATTCTCGGGAGACACGGCAGGATGTCTACTCGCATTGCAAAGCCAGCCCCGCGCATGCGCAAGGAGCCGCGCCAGGCGCGCTCGGTCGCCACCGTCGAGGCGATAATTGAAGCAGGTGCTCGCGTTCTGAGCGAGATCGGCTGGGCGGGCTTCAGCACCAACAAGGTGGCCGAGGCCGCGGGTGTGAGCATCGGCTCGCTCTATCAGTATTTCCCGGACAAGCTCGCACTGGTCGACGCGATCCGGCGCCGCCACTTCGACCATGTGCTGTCGGTCATCCGCGAAGCGGCGGCCGAGGAGAAGCCGCTCCGGCAATTCGCGCGCGAGCTTGTGCGCGGCATGATCGCCGCGCACAGCATTCACCCGACGCTGCATCAGGTGCTGCTCGACGAGGCGCCGGGCGACCGCGGCTCGCGCGCCGCGCATGCCTCGTTCCAGGCCCGCTACCTCGAGCACTATGCATCGGCGGTCGCGCAATACCGCCGGCGCAAGAAGGATACCGAGACTATGGCGCGCGTGCTCTCCTCGGCCGTCGAGGGCGTCATCCACAATGCGGCCCGCCGCAACATGCTCGATGCGCCGGAGATACAGAAGCAGCTCGCCGAACTGATCTGCGCCTATCTGTCCGGTCAGGGCGCGCGGGCGTGACGCCGGCGAGATCCCGCGATCGGCGGAGGCAACTCTGATAGCCGAGGCAGATCGCGCCGAGCGCGACGACGGCGCAGGCGCCGATGCGGCGCGGCGTCAGTTGCTCGAACTCAACCGCGCGGTGGCGGTCGGCATGGCGTTTGGACCAGCGTAGGGCCTCGCCATCGCCGGCGCGCTGCAGGACGAGGCGCGCCTCAAGGACTCGTATCTCTTGCCCACGGTGCGCGGCGACCTGCCGGAGAAGCTCGGACGAACGAAGGAAGCGCGCGCCGAATTCCGCCCCGCCGCCGAATTGACCGGCAATGACAGGGAGCGCGCCCTGCTGCTCGCCAGGGCCGATGCGCGCATGGCCGGTGCACAGCGAACAACGTGATCCACCCTCACATCCTCCCGGAGAGGTCACGTTGGTACATAGCCTGGTTCGCCGAACCAACGCGAGGCGGCCGTGAAAGCTTCCTCGCTGTCGGCGGCGGCAACCTCGTTGGCCCAGGCAACGAAACCGTCGGGGCGCACCAGCACGGCGCTCAAGCCCAACCGGTCCCTGGCCTCGCCGGCGACATAGGCGATGCGTCCACTCCAGCGGCTGCCGAGCGCCTGCAGCGAAGCGCGGGATTCGAAATCCAGCAAGAGACCCTTACCTGTCCCGAGCAGATCGCCGATCTTCGTCCCGTCAGCCAGTTCGAAATCAGGAACGCTGCGGCCAACCAGCGGGTGGTCGCCATCGAGGTCATAGCGCAGCGAGACGCCCCACACGCGCTCGGCGAAGTAAGTCGCGCCGTCGCGGGTATCGACGAGATCGCGGATGATGGCTTCCAGCGCGCGTGTGCTGCGGGTCGGTCGCATCAGTGCGACCTGGGCGCGCGACCAGTCAAGGACCTGCGCACCAACCGGATGCCGCTCGCTCGAATAGGTGTCGAGCAGGTCGGCCGGCGCGTCGCCGCGTATTGTGGCGGCAAGCTTCCATCCAAGGTTCATCGCGTCGCCGAGCCCGAGGTTGAGGCCCTGACCACCCAATGGCGAATGGATATGCGCCGCCTCGCCCGCGAGCAGCACCCGCCCGTTGCGATAGGTCGTCGCCTGAAAAGCGCGATCCGTCCAGGTTGTGGCAAGCCGAAGACCGGTTACGGTGACGTCGGTGCCGGAAACACGGCGAAGCACCGCCTGTACATGCTCCGGCGCAAGCGGCAGGGTCCGATGGAAAGCGCCGCCGTCGAACTCGACCATCGCGATCGTCCCGGGCTTCGAAAAGGTATACATGCCCGTCGGGGTGTAGTGGCGGCCGAGGCGAAGCTTATCAGGATCAGTCATCTCGACTTCGACGGAATAGCCGGTGAACTCCGGCTCGGTGCCGGTAACCTCGAAGCCGCCAGCCTTGCGTACCGCGCTGCGGCCGCCGTCGCAACCGACGAGCCAGCGTCCGCGGAAGGTCTCGCCGCCCGCGCGTATCGCCACGTCGTTATCGAACTGGTCGAGCCCCTCGACGCCAAGGCCCCGCCTGATCTCGGCGCCCATGGTGTTCGCGCGTGCCGCCAGCACACGCTCGAGGGATTCCATATCGATTGCCAAGTTGGTGCCGGCCGGGCCTGGCAGGCGATACCGCCACTTCGAGGTGTCGATGTCCTCATGGTAAAACTGAATGCCGGCGAAATGGCCGGCTGGCCGGCGCGCTTGCTGCATCCAGTGCGCGGCGGCCGCGACACCGCTGGCGCCTGCGCCATCTTTCGCAGGCCGCGGCGCCGCGATATCGCTTAGCAGCCCTCGACGGTAGAGGGCTTCGACGGTAGGTGCCGAGAGGCCGCGCATTCCAAATGGAAGCCGTTTGAGGGGAGAACGCGGATCCTCCGCCTGTTCCAGCACCAGCACGGAGAGGCCCGCGAGACGCAGCTCGCAGGCGAGAAACAGGCCGACGGGGCCGGCGCCGGCAATGACGACATCATAGAGAGAGGGGTGGTGATTGCGCATGAACTGCTCCTTTGTCGATGTTCGACCGGAGCGTTCCTCACATTTGAGAGCCACACGGACGAACAAATGGACGCCAGTGGCGTCCGATGTTCGTCGTGGGGATCTCTTGCACGAGGCCAGAGACCAGAGCTTTCGTTACCGAAAGGACTTGGGCTTACCAGACCAAGTCTGCCTTTTCCGACACGGGCTGCATAGCGATGCGGCGATTGGCTTGCAACCCCACAAGGCTGCGACGGCAGCCAAAGCTGTCTATCTCAGTCGGAGAAGCTGTAGCCGACTTTTACCGAAGCACGCGGCAGCGGCCGTTGTAGACCATCCAGCGATCGAAGCCCGAGACGCAGAACTCGACATTGTCGCCGATGGAGGCAAAGCCCTGACCTTCCTCGATCAGGTACCAGATGGTGCGGTCGCGGCCATCCGACAGGCTGACGGTGGCGCCGCAATAGCGGCGGCCGATCGGCCATTCGTCGCTGGCCGGCAGGTAGCGGTGCTGGTGGATGCGATGGAAGTCGGTGATCGCGACATCGGGCAGATGCGGCACGTGCCTGACCTGATAGGCGAAGCGGTCGGTGATCTTGTTCAGCACCCAGGCCTCGCCGCAGACGCCGCCGTCGTCCTCCGTGTAGACGCCCAAGTCAGCGGCGTGCGCGGCCTGGGTGAAGCCGAGCGAGGTGCCAAGCGGCGTCAGAAGCGAAATCAGCACAGCAAGGGCGGAATGGGCGCAGCGAGTCATGACAGCCTCTCAAGGTCGATTGCGCGCACTGTGCGGATTCGCTCGGCGGCGGTCAAGCGGTTGTGAAGACAATGGTTTCCCAAATGATCGTTGCAGATGCAGTCCGCTTGTTAGACCGTTCCCGCCACTAGCAGACCGCCGACGACGGCGACGTTGATCAGGAAGGCATTGCGCAGCACCTGCCGCTCCGGCTCCTCGTAGGCCCAGAAGCGCAGCAACATGACGTTCGTCGCCAGCGTGAACAGAACCAACGCGCCGGCGGCGAAAGGCACGGCGAAGCCGAGCGCCAGCATCAGGCCGGCGACGATCTCGAGCGCCGAGCCGCCGGCCAGCATGAGGGCGGGAGCCGGCAATTCCCGGCTCGCCAGATAGTCGCGCATCGCCTTGAATTTCAGGAAGTGCTCGATGCCGGCGAAAACGAACACGCCGCCGATAAGAAGCGCGCCTATCGCCTGAACGGTATCAATGGGCATGTCGGCTTCCCCGGATTCGTCGTTCAGTCCTTCGGGATGAAAGCGGGGTTGTAGACGACCTCCCAGAGATGATCGTCGGGATCCTGGAAGTAGCCGGCATAGCCGCCCCAAAAGGTCTTTTGCGCCGGCTTGACCACGCGTGCACCCGCTTTGACGGCCTCGGCCATCACCGCGTCGACCTCGGCCTCGCACGCCACATTGTGGCCGATGGTGAACTCGGTCGGGCCGCGGCCGCTCTCTGGCACCGTGGCGTCGTGGGCGATGCTCGAGCGTTCGAAGATCGCGAATTTCAGGCCGCCCGTAAGCTCGAAGAAGGCGACGGCGCCGTGCTCGAATTCGCGCCCGATGATGCCTTCGGTCGGCAGGTCCAGACCGTCGCGATAGAATTTGAGCGAGGCTTCGAGATCGTCGACGCCAAGCGTGATGACGGTGATGCGAGCTTTCATTTCTCTCACTCCTTTCTATATTCGTGACCACATTCGGAAACGGACGCCGTCTGATAGAAGCGCATGAAGCGCCGTAAGGCTGCATTGGTTTTGCCACGGACAACGCGGCCGGCATTGAAGATTTCGGCCAAAATCACCGTCGCACCGATCCGGCGGAGCAGATCGGAGAAATGATGGAACCGGTCCTGGCGCAGACCACCGGCTTCTTTCGGGAGCGGCCCGTGACCCAAGGCCTGGCCGGCGCCTTCTCCGTGGTCTGGGTGCATCGCCTCGATGATCAGGCTGCCCCGCCGATCGTCATCACGCCGGACGCGACCATCGATCTGCAGTGGATCGACGGCCGCCTCCGCATCGCCGGGCCGGACAAGGAGCCGCAGATCGAGAGGCCGCCGGCCGGGGCGGTGATCGTCGGCTTCCGCTTCCGGCCGGGAGCCGCCGCCGGCTGGCTCGGTGTGCCGGCCGGCGAGATCGTCGGCGGGCGGCTCGATCTCGGCGAGCTTTGGGGCACACGCGCCCGCGAGTTGTCGGACCGCATCAAATCCGCGCCAGACCTCATCGCCATGGTGCGGCAATTGGAAGAGGCGATCGGCATGCACACGGAAGGACGCGAGACGCTCGATCCGCTGATGGGCAGAGCCTTCGACGTGGTCGATGAAGGGCTGCCGCCGGAAACGCCGCTGGTTCCCTTCCTGCAGCGCCACTTGCATATGAGCGAGCGGACGCTGCGCCGGCGCTTCGAGGACGCCTTCGGCTATGGGCCGAAAACGCTCGACCGCATCCTGCGCTTCCACCGCTTCCGGCGCCTGCGCGAGAAGGCAGGTGACGCCTCGACCGCGCTGCTTGCCGTCGAGGCCGGCTATGCCGACCAGGCGCATCTGATCCGCGAGAGCCGGAGGCTGACGGGCGTCACGCCCTCGGCGCTGGCGGGCGGCGCTCCATAGAGAAGCGCCGCTCAGCCTTGCGACATCGCCGACATGTCCATCCACATCGCCTCGAAAATGTGGCCATCCGGGTCGGCGAGATTGCGGTTGTACATGAAGCCGAGGTCCTGCGCCGGATTGACATCGGCCGTGCCGCCATTCTTCGCGGCCGCATCATTCATGGCGTCGACCTCGGCCCGGCCGTCACAGGAGAGCGCAATCATCACCTCGTTGGCGCCGGGAGGTGCGATCGGCCGAGTGGTGAACTGGCGCCACTTGTCGTGGGTGAGCAGCATGACGTTGATAGCCTCGCTCCACACCATGCAGGCGGCGGTGTCGTCGGTGAACTGCGGATTGTTCTCAAAACCGATCGATTTGTAGAAGGCCATCGATTTAGCCAGGTCGGTGACCGGTAGATTGACAAAGATCATCTTGGGCATCGGCAAGTCCTTGCGGCTGGGGTTTTGGGTTGGGAAGTTTCTAAGGCGCCGCCGGCGACCCGGCCGGGCAGGCGGCTATGCGTTGACCGGTGATGCTATCCGCCTCGTTACGGCGGGGGCGAGAAATGTCAGGGCGCCCTTCTCCTCCCTCGACGCGATCGACAACCACCCGTTGCCGCGGATGCATCGAGGGCAGGAAGTTATTTCGATAATCGTATAATTAGATATCTAATATCGGTTTGCCAACGCAGTGTCAACGGATACCTAGACAGCACTGCCATCTCAAAGGGAGAATTTACTCCCCCGCCAGCCAGTCCAGCGTCCAGCGTGACGGCTGGCCGACAGCCAACACCTTGTGCAAGGCCGGGAGCATCAGCCGCAACTCGCCCTCCAGCGTGAAGGGCGGATTGGCCACCACCAGGCCGCTGCCATCGAGGCTGGGCTCGCTCGAGGCCGGCCGGATCTCGAAGCCGATGTCGAGCAGTTTTGGAATGCCCGTCTCCTTCAGCGCCGCGCGGAAAGCGGCGACCGCCTTGCGGTCCTTGATCGGGTACCAGAGCGCGTAGATGCCGCCCGGCCAGCGCCGGTGCGCGCGTCGAAGGTTTTCGACGAGACGGGCGAACTCGCCCTCCTCCTCGAAAGGCGGATCGACGAGGACCAGGCCGCGCTTCTCCTTCGGCGGCAGATGCGCGCCGAGCGCCATCCAGCCGTCGAGCTCGATCACCCTGGTCTGGAAATCGCCGGCAAAAACGGCCTTGAGCCGCGCCGCGTCCTGCGAATGCAATTCGATCGCCGTCAGGCGGTCCTGCTTGCGCAGCAGATGGCGCACCACCAACGGCGAGCCGGGATAGCAACGCAGGCCGCCATCGGGGTTTTCGGCGCGCACCGCTTCGAGATAGGGCTGAAGGAGCGCTGCCGCCTGTGGCTCGAGCGTGACCTCGAGCAGCCGGCCGATGCCGCCCTGCCACTCACCCGTTTTGCCGGCCTCGACCGAGGCGAGATCGTAACGGCCGATACCGGCGTGGGTGTCGACGACGCGGAAGGCCTTGTCCTTCTGCTTGAGATATTCGACCAGCCGGCTGAGCACGGCATGCTTGACGACGTCGGCGAAATTGCCGGCGTGATAGGCGTGGCGATAGTTCATGCCGCCCTCACCTTTGCGAACCGCCGCGGCCCCAGCGCGGCGGTGGCGGCTGCGAGTTGGGGTTTTGCGAATGGCCTGAGCCGCGGCCGAAGACCAGCGAGAGCACCAGCCCGACGAGACCGATGCCCATCAGCGCATAGCCTGCCGGCCGCGCCCTTTCGTCGATCGAAGTGGTACCGGCGCGCAAGATCAGGTCGACGGCGCGCATGTCGATGCCATCGGCATCGCCCGGACCGAGGGTGAAGACGTAAGGACCGGGAGTGACCTTCCCGATCACGCCGGCCTCGTCGCGAAAGACCTTGTCGGGCAGTTGCGGGCTCACCTGGCGTGGATTGTCGGTGTGGTTGAAGGAGAGCGTCGAGGCGAGCGCCGTGCGGCCGCCGCTCGCCGCGGTCAGCGTCAGCACCGTGCGCTGCCGGGAGGCGACGCGCGCGGCCCGCGCGGTGAGGTCGACCAGCACGCGGACTGGCGCATCGCTTGCAGCGAGCTGAACCGTGACCGGCCGAAAGCGGCTACTATCGTAGACACGGTATGTGCCGATCGCGTGGCCGGAGAAATTGCTCATCGCCCAGGGGTAGAAGACGCCGACGGCGGCGCCTGCGATGAGAACAAGAACCGATAGGAAGCGCATCGAAAGTCCTGGTTATTTCTTCGTCTGGCCGCGGTCGCCGCCGCTCCTTGCGGCTTCGCGCTGGGCAGCTTCGCGGATCCGCTCCATCTCGTCCAGAAACATCTCCAGGCCAAGCTCGAAAGTCTTGTCGAAGCCCGCGGCGCCAAAATAGGCGCCGGCGGCCACGACGCTGGGATAGTCACGCGCCAGCTCCTCGTCGCTGACCGTGGTGACGGCCGACGGACCCTTGGCGTAGCCGGCGGTCTCGTCGAGGATCGCGCCCATCAGATAGTAGCCGGCGGCGCGGAACAGACGGGCGCTGAGCTCGGGTCCGAAGCCGCCGTCCGCGAACAGGCCGATGATGGCGTTCAGCTTGGCGAGGCAGGGCGGCGAGTTCATGCGATAGACCACGAGGAACGGCGCGAAGGCCGGATGCTCGGTCGCGACACGCCGGAATTCCTGCATGCCGATGCGTGCCCGCTCGCGCCAGGGCAGGCTGTCGTCGGGAACGACAAGCCCGCTCATCTGGCGATCGACCAGCGCCTCGTAGAGATGCGCCTGCGAGGGGAAGTGATGGTAGATGCTCATCGCCTCGCAGCCGAGCGCAGCGGCGAGCTTGCGCATCGAAAAGCCGGAGAGCCCTTCCCGCTCGACCACCTCGAAGGCGGCGTCCTCGATCATCTCCCGGGACAGCCGGCCGCGTGTTCGCTTTTTTTTGATCGACGAGTCCATGGCGTCGCTTGACAACTTACACTGTAAGGTTCATCTTCCGCACCACCTTACACCGTAAGGCTAACAAAAACCAGAGGAGAAAAGCATGTCGGTCTCTCGCATCGTCTCAGCCGCGCATTCCAGCCTTCGTTCCACCTCGCTGCTCGCCGCAGTCGCGCTCACCGCGACCTTGGCCGCGCCGGCCAGCGCCGACGACTATGACGCCGCCATCAAGGACATCCAGTCGACCATGGGCGGCGTGCCCGGCTTCGTCAAACAGTTCCCGAAAGCCGGTCTGCCCGGCGCGTGGGCCGAGATCAAGGCCATCGAGCTCAGCGACAAGACGGCGCTGCCGCCGAAGGTGAAGTCGCTGATCTCGCTGGCGGTCGCGGCGCAGATCCCCTGCAATTATTGCATCTGGTCGGACACCAAGAACGCCAAGCGCGCCGGCGCCACCGACGAGGAGATCCAGGAGGCCGTCGCCATGGCCGCCTTGACCCGCCATTGGAGCACCATCTTCAACGGCATGCAGGTCGACTTCGCGCAGTTCAAGAAGGATATGGGCGGAGAATAGGATCGAGGCGGCAAGAGTCCCCGAAGGAGACGGCATGGCCCGCGAGGTGCGGGCCATGCGCGGCCCGCGGGCACCGCTAGCGCCGGCGCCCGGACCGGCAACCAACGGGTGTGACGCCGCCCCGCCTCCTCGGGCGCCCCTTGCCGGGCAGCAAAAATTTCCAGCCAATCAATCAGCTATCGCTAAAATTAACCAAGTTTGCCATAGTGTTTGCCGAGTGGGGTTCCGGCTAGTGATTCGAAACAGAGCGTCTCGCACGCTCCAGAGGATTTTTGATGCTCATGGCTCACGAGAAGCAAACCAAACCTTCCTCCAACAACAAATTTCTCAGATCCAGTAAATTTCTCAATACTTTTTTTATCCTTGGCACAGCTATAGCAATTTCCGGGTGC
This sequence comes from Mesorhizobium sp. M1D.F.Ca.ET.231.01.1.1, assembly GCF_003999155.2. Classification (NCBI taxonomy): domain Bacteria; kingdom Pseudomonadati; phylum Pseudomonadota; class Alphaproteobacteria; order Hyphomicrobiales; family Phyllobacteriaceae; genus Mesorhizobium; species Mesorhizobium sp. M1D.F.Ca.ET.231.01.1.1. The sequence goes on along the minus strand of NZ_RZOZ02000009.1, from coordinate 141,950 downwards.
CAATACTTCAACTTTGGGCAGCCGTCGGCATTCAGCGCCTCCCAGAGCGGCAGCGCCGCCTTGATCAGCTTGAAGCCAAATCGGGTTGCTCAGACCAGAACCGCGCCCGCCGCGGTCGCCAGCGTGAGCGCCAACCCCTATTTTGGGAACGCCGCGCATATCTGCAGCCCGAGCGGCTTCGGACAGCAATCGCATTGCTTCACGAGAGGTCCCGTACCGCTTTCAGCCCAGAACATCTAGCGTTCGGCCGCCCATCGAAACAAAACGGGCAAGCTTGGCGTCCCCGGCGAGATCTCATGTAAGCGCGTTTCTCCTTATACCATGAGATCGGCCGCGCTTTTCATCTTCCGGCCCTGGTTGTCCTCGCCCTGACGAGTGCCGGCCCATAGCGCATGGGCGGTCGACGCCGCAGCGTTACTTTGGACCTCCGAGACCCGCATTCGAGGCGTTCCTGGTTAACCACTCACAAACAAGTGGGGTTAACAAAACGCTAATTTAGTTGACTACGCGGTCCACAGGTATATTTTTATATGCGTTGGGTGTGCAATTTGGGCGAGCAGTCCGCGGTGGTGGCAGCCATATTCGTGGATCGCGACTTAGGGGCGAAGGGACGCTAAGCGGCGAAAACAAGCCGTATAGCAAGAGCTCCGCGAACTCAGAAAAAAACACATCGGTGAGGGCGATTCCGTGCGAGCGGAAATCGTCGTGGTGTTTTCCTGACGTGGCCAGGCGACGTGCCTTGCCGCGATGGGATGGTGTTCGCGGCGCGTATGAGGAAACCATGAGTAGGGTCGTCAAGGTTCTGAAGCTCGACAGGGGGGGACGTCGCAGGGGGGGCAATTTCGATCGGGGCCGCGCCCTGGTCGCGGGGGGAGCCGGATTTCTAGGCTCGCATCTTTGCGAAAGGCTCTTGTCCGACGGATATGAAGTCATCGCGCTCGACAATTTCCACACCGGCAAGGGCTACAACCTGGCCGGAATCGCGCGAGACGGGTCCTTCACCTGCATCAGGCACGACATCATCGATACGCTGCCCACGGATCTTGCGGTCGACGAGATCTACAATCTCGCCTGCCCTGCTTCTCCGCCGCACTATCAGGCGGATCCGATCCACACCTTCAAGACCAGCGTGCTCGGCTCGATCAACCTTTTGGAGCTCACCAGGCGCCATAACGCCAAGATCTTCCAGGCCTCGACTTCGGAGGTCTACGGCGATCCGCTGGTGCATCCGCAGCCGGAAGGTTACTTCGGCAACGTCAACACGCACGGCCCGCGCTCCTGCTACGATGAGGGCAAGCGGTCGGCCGAGACGCTGTTCTTCGATTATTCGCGGACATACGGCATCGATGTCCGCGTCGCGCGCATCTTCAACACCTATGGTCCGCGCATGCGGCCCGACGACGGCCGCGTGGTGTCGAACTTCATCGTCCAGGCGCTGCGCGGCGATGACATCACCGTCTATGGCAGCGGCTCGCAGACGCGCTCCTTCTGCTTCGTCGACGACCTGATTGAGGGCTTCGTGCGCCTGATGAACGCCGGTGTGGCCCCCCAGCACCCGGTCAATCTCGGCAACCCTGTCGAGTTCACCATCATGGAATTGGCCGAGTCGGTCATCGACTATACGAATTCACGCTCGCGCATCGTGCACCGGCCGCTGCCGGTGGACGACCCCAGGCAGCGTAAGCCCGATATCTCCTTTGCCAGGCAGCATCTCGGCTGGGAGCCGAAGGTTGCGCTGAGCGAGGGGCTCGCCCATACCACGTCCTATTTCGACGCCCTTCTGGGCGGCCGCCGGCCTGTCGTCCCGCGCGACGTCGAGGCATCTTCCGCCAGGGAGGCAACGGCATGACGACCCGCCACCCGGTTCTGGTGACGGGTGGCGCCGGCTTCATCGGCAGCCACACCTCAAAGCTGCTCTCGGCGGCGGGCTACCTGCCGGTGGTCTACGACAATTTGAGCCGCGGCAACGAGAAGGCCGTCGGCTGGGGTCCGCTGGTCGTCGGCGACATCCGCGACCGCGAGGCGCTGCAGCGGGCGATCGACGCCCACCAGCCACGGGCGATCGTCCACTTCGCCGCCCTTGCCTATGTCGGCGAGTCGGTCAGCGAGCCGGCGGACTATTACTCGACCAATGTCGCCGGCACCGTCGCGGTGCTGGACGCGGCGCGGGCAAACGGCATCGACAAGGTGATCTTCTCCTCGAGCTGCGCGACCTACGGGGTGCCCGAGGCGCTGCCGGTCAGCGAAGCCTGCTCGCAGAAACCGATCAGCCCCTATGGCCGCAGCAAGCTGATGTGCGAAGAGATCATCAAGGACTGCGGCGCGGCCTACGGCATGAAATACGCGATCCTTCGCTACTTCAACGCCTGCGGCGCCGATCCCGAAGGCGAGCTTGGCGAGTGGCATACGCCCGAAACCCACCTCATTCCGAGGGTGCTGATGGCGGCGTCCGGCCTGATCGAGGCGATCGAGGTGTTCGGGACCGACTACAGGACAGCGGATGGCACCTGCGTGCGCGACTACATCCATGTCAGCGACCTCGCCCGCGCGCATCTCATGGCATTGATGCATCTCGAGGCCGGTGGCGCCAGCCTGTCGGTCAATCTCGGCACCGGTCGGGGCATCTCGATCAAGGAGATCCTCGAGGCCGTCGGCCGCATCACGGCCCGGCCGGTCCCGGTCTCCTACAAACCGCGCCGGCCGGGCGACCCGGCCGGACTGTTCGCCGATCCGAGCCTCGCGCGCGAGCAGCTGGGCTTCGTGGCGGAACTTTCCGATATCGACACCATCGTCAGGACAGCCGCGCCCTTCTTCGGGCTGCAGCCGGCCCAGACACCCAAGGCTTTCAACGCCTCCGCCGCCGTCTCGCGCGCAAAGCGCACGCCGCGCGGCAAGAACGCCGGTGAAAAACGCCAGCCCGCAAGGCCGGCAGTCGTCCCTGTGAGTACTGTGTCGGGGCGCGGGCTCGCTGAGCTGGGTTGAGGGCTTGTCTCAGCGAGCCTCTTCTATTCGGGTGCGGACCGAAGCGGTTCGGCTTTCCACGGGAATGCCGAACCGCTCCAGGTGCCGGCAGCTATCCCTTGCTGTCGACCAGCTTGCGGGTTTCGTCGAACTGCGCGCCCTTGGTGTTGCCGGTCTGGAATTTTTGATGCTCGTCGGCGGGATCGTCCTTGGCGTGCTTGAAATCGTACCACTCGCCGTCCGGATCCTTGCGCTGCTCGATCTTGCCGCTCTCTATGCGATGGCTGTAGCAGGTGCGCTGCGGCTTGGTGGTGTAGGTCTTGGATCTCCAGGCAAGCTCCATGCACATCTTGCCGGTGTCGGTCAGCAGCCAGCGGCCTTCGGCGACGGCCGGCTTGTCCTGGCCGGCCGTCCAGGCCTGCAGGCGCCGGTCGAGGCCGAAATAGGCCGCACCGTTCTTCCAGTTCCACGTGCGATCGGCATAGAGAAGCTGCAGTTCGAAGGCCGTCGGCGCGATTTCGGGCTTGGCGGCGGCTTCGACCGGTGGCGCGCTGCTCTTGGCGGCCGCCGTGCCGGCCGCGCCGGAAAAAGCAAGCTGACCGCAAACGGCGATGAAGGGCACGAGCCAGCCGCGGCCGGCGAACCGGCGGGACCCCCTGCCCGGCTCCGATCGGGATATGGTTTTCACTGTCGTTCCGATGCGCGATCGCATGTCAATAGCCCCCTCTCGAACCCAAGCCAACGGGATCGAGCAACCATGATGTGGAAGATGTTTCTTCGGGCTTTCCGCGGTCCGTCACGATGCCCGGGCGCTGTCTGCCCGATGGCGGCGCGGTGAGCGCCCTTGAAGCCATTAACAGCCCAGCGTGGCGCGATGTCAACAGAGTCCAGACCCAAGTCATCGCGGCAAGACGTTATTTAACCATGGGTATTACAATCTTGTGATATTTTCACAGTTATTGGCGATTACGTGCCACAGTAGCTGCGGTGGGAGGGAGCGGCTTAGGATGACCGGCAACACGGAAACGGCTGATGTCCCGGGCGTGGCGCTGCCTCGCCGGCGAGGCGTGGGCGTGCGCATCGAGGTCCATACGCTGATTTTGCTGGCCATCCTGCTGGTGGCTGCAATCGCCCGTTTCCACAATATCACCCAGCCGCTCGTCGACGCTTTCAGCTGGCGCGAGACGAGCACCGCGATGATGGCCGACAATTTCCAGCAGCGCAGCTGGAACATCTTCTTTCCGGAAGTGAGCTGGACCGGCCCCGGGCCGAGCTATCAGGGGCGGGAATTCCAGATCGTCAGCTATCTCACCGCCCTGCTCTATCAGCTTTTCGGCTGGCACGACTGGTTCGGCCGGATGATCGCGGCGGCGTTCGGCATGGTGACGGTGTTCTCGCTGCACCGGTTGACCGCGCTCTGCTGGGAAGAGGCGCATGCCCATGCGGCGGCGCTCGCCTATGCGCTGATGCCCGGCCCGGCGATGATCGACAGCTCGTTCCTGCCCGACCCCTCGATGCTGGCGCTGGTGACGCTTGGCGTGTGGCTGTTCGCGAAATACTGGGTCGGCGGCAAGGCATGGCTATTGCCGCTGGCCACCCTCTCTTTCACGCTGGGGGCGCTCGCAAAGCCACCCGGACTCGCCGCCGGCGCGGTCATCTTCTACCTGATGGTCTGCTGGATCGTTGCCGGGAAAAGAAAGCACGCGACCGGAGTGTTCGCGGCTGGGCTGGTAAGCCTCGCCATCATCGCCACCTATTTCAGCTGGGCGATCTATCTCGGCCGCTCCTACCCGCCATATCATGTGGCAGGCAGCGGCTATATCTGGGATTCCGGCTTCGCAACGTTCTTCAAGAACAGCTTCTATCTGAAGTCCGTCTGGAACACTTCGGTCTGGTGGTTCTACGGCTATCCGTTCATGGCGCTGATCGCCGTCGGATTATGGATGCCGCCAAAACCTGCCGAGACCAGCGAGCGGGCCCTTTCGGCCATTCCCTATGTATGGCTTGCGGCGGCGGCGGTCGTCTATATCGCCGCCGCGCGCGAGATCACCAGCAATCCATGGAATTACCACATCTTCAATGTACCGCTGGCGATGTTCTGCGGCCGCGGCGCGCTGGTGCTGGCGACGCTCGGCACCGGAACAGCGCTGACTCCCGCAGTCATTCTGCGCTCGGCCTTCATCGCGGTGCTGGCCCTGGCGCTGTCGACCGTTCCCCTGCTCAAGACGATGAAGGCGCCGATCGCCATGAACGGCAAGCTGCTTGGCGAGGAGCTGGCGCGCCTCGTCCAGCCCGGCGAGCTTGTCGTGGCCATCGCGCCGGAAGCCGGCGACCCCGTCGCGATCTACTACAGCCGGGTCCGCGGCTGGGTATTTCCGCCCGGCGGCGGCGATGTCGAATGGTCGAAATTCGCCGAAGACGACACCACCGCGATCGCCCAGCTCGAGGATCTGCGCACCCAGGGGGCGGATTATTTCGGCACCGCCAAGAACGCCGCCGACAAACGGGACCGTCTGTTCGTCGAACATCATGACGGGGTGGTCGACTATCTCGACAAGACCGCAACCAAGCTTGTGGATTCGGACAAGCTGCTGGTCTATAGGATCACCCGCCCGTGAGGAAGCCGCGGCTTTTGAGGCCGGGCCATGGTCTTTCGGCGGCAAACGGCAGACCAGGCTGTCGGCAGACGGCCGCGTACCGATGAACGTTGCGCCGCAGCCGCTGACGCGGCAACGGAAGCCGGCGGAGAACTGGTTGAAAAAAGCATTCTCGATAATCGTCACCCTGGCGCTGCTGGCATGGCTTGCCGGCGACGCGCGCTGGAAGATGGTGGGCGACGCCTTCGCCAGCATCACGCCGGGCGCCTTCGCGGCGGTGACCCTGGCGCTGTTCGTCACCTATGTGCTGCGCGCGTTGCGGGTCTGCGACGAGTTCCGCGACGAGGTGAACGGCCGCTTCGGTGCCTGCCTGCGCGTCATCCTGGTCCACAACGCCATGATCAATGTGGTGCCGTTCCGCGGCGGCGAAACCGCTTTTCCGATCCTGTTGCGCCAGGTGTTCGGCATCTCGATCGTGCGCGCCAGCGCCTCGCTCCTCTGGTTCAGGCTGCAGGATGCCTTCGTCGTCGGCGTGCTTGCCTGCCTAGTCTGGCCTGGCCTCCATCCAGCGCTCAGGGCCGCGGGCATCGCGGCGCTGATTGTCGTCGCCTGGTACCTGCCGCGCCGGGCGCGCGCGCCGCATGACTGGGCCGGGCGCGGCAGGATCGTTTCGAAGCTCGGCAAGCTGCGCGACATCTTCACAGAGGCGACAGGACGCTCTCGCTACGGCTGGTGGTGGACGGTGGCCAACTGGACGCTCAAGCTTGCCGTGCAGGGGTGGCTGCTCGCCATGCTACTCGGCACCTCCTTCCAGACGGCCTTTCCCGGCGCCGTCGGCGCCGAGGCCGCCGCCATCCTGCCCGTCCAGGGCGTCGCCGGTTTCGGCACCTACGAGGCGGGCGCCGCGGCGGCGCTGCTCTATTCCGGCATCGCCATGAAGGACGGCCTGCAAGCAGCGCTTGCGCTGCATCTCTTCATCCTCTGCTCGGCCGTCGCCACCGGTGCGATCGCCTGGCTGTTTCCCTCGAAATCGACACTGCCGGACAACCCGGCCACGGGGCCCGCAAGGAAATGACCGCCATGAACGTGCTTCCCATTCCGCTCTCGGGACTGCCCGAGGGCGCCGTCATGCCCGAGCACAAGCTTTCCATCGTCATTCCGATGTACAACGAAGCCGACAATGTCGAGCCGCTGGTCGTGCGCATCCACCAGGCGATGGAGAACTACAGCCAGCCCTGGGAGGTCGTGCTGGTGGACGACGGCAGCACCGACGCCACGCCGAGCGAAATCCGCCGGCTCGCGGCCGAGTACGGAGCGCATGTGCATGGTGTGGAACTGGTGCGCAACTACAAGCAGACCGCCGCCATGCAGGCCGGCCTCGACGCCGCCCGCGGCGATGTCATCGCGACGCTCGACGGCGACCTGCAGAACGACCCGTTCGACATACCGCGGATGGTCTATCGCCTGCTGACGGAGGATCTCGACCTCGTCGCCGGCTGGCGCAAGGACCGCCAGGAGGGGTTCTGGATGCGGCGGCTGCCGTCGCGCATCGCCAACTCGCTGATCGCGCGCGTCACCGGCGTCAAGCTGAAGGACTATGGCTGCAGCCTGAAGGTCTTCCGCGGCAGCGTCATCCGCAGCGTGCGCCTCTACGGCGAAATGCACCGCTTCATCCCGGCCTGGCTGGCGACGGTGACGACGCCGCGGCGCATCGCCCAGGAGGTGGTGACGCATCACGCCCGCATCCACGGCCAGTCCAAATACGGCATATCGCGCACCTTCCGCGTGGTGCTCGACCTCGTCTTCATGTTCTTCTTCATGCGCTACCGCACCAGGCCCGGCCATTTCTTCGGCGGCATCGGCATCGTGCTCGGCGTGCTGGGCTCCCTCGTCCTGACCTACCTGTTCGGCCTGAAGGTGTTTTTCGGGCAGGACATCGGAACGCGCCCGATGCTGTTCACCGGCTTCTTCCTGGTCATCGCCGGGCTGCAGATGGTGACGTCGGGCGTGCTCGCCGAAATGCTGTCGCGCGTCTATCTCGAGGCGAATGTCTCGCTCGCCTATGTGGCGCGCCCGCAGCCCGCGCATGGCGAAGGCGATGGCTGGCGCTGGCCAAGCCCGCCGGCGGAAGCCAAGAAAGCCCCGCGACGGAAATGATCCGCCGCTGCCCTCGTCCGGGGCCCGCGCATGACCGCCTTCGTGACGGGAAACGCCGGCCTCATCGGCAGCCATGTCTGTCAACGTCTGCTGGATCGCGGCGACACCGGGAGCGGCGTCGATGGCGTGAACGCCTAAAGCAGGTCACGTGAAAGAGATTCACGCGACCTGCTTTAGGTCTTTGATTTCAAGTGAACGCCTGTGCCGGTTCAGCGCGCGCGGCAGGCGGAGCGCTGGCCAAAGCCGCTCGGCCCGCAAATCCAGGGCGAGTGGCCGAGCAGCGGCCCAGCGCTGCCTGGGCTGAAGGACACCTTGACCGGCGCCGGCGTGCGGATGCGCTGCGGCCGCACGAAGGCCGCATAAGCCTCTTCTCTGACCCGCGTCACGCTGGTCGTCTGCGTCAACGGCTTGCGATGGACGCGGTAGAGCCGCTTTCCCTTGACGTAATAGACCTTCTTGGCGAGCGCGTTCGCCACCGGCTTGTTGCCGGCGATCGAGCTGGTCCTGCCCGCGTCCATGCTCTGGCATCCGGACACCATCGAGACCAGCGCAATAGCGACAAAGACGCTGGCATGTTTCTTCGCGAGCACCGCCGCGCCATTCACGAATTTCTTCATTGTCGTCCCCTGTCGTGAAATAATTCTCTGGAGCGCGGGGATATAGTTTCTCTCTGCTTCTTTCCGCGCCCTGCAAGCGGTCTATTGCCACTTGCTTCATGTGAGAAATATTAGAGGAGACTTATTAAAATTCATGCAAACGACACAATGAGCGCCGTCTTTCCGGGTTCGATCGATTATTGTTAAAATTTGAATCTTTCCGGCTGCCGCCTGCAGCAGGTCGCTGTCAGGACGTCAGGTCAGGCGAGCACGATGACGCGTGGAAGGCCTAGAGCGCGTCGCTCTGAAACGGATTCAGGCGACACGCTTCTAGTCTTGTCTTGATGATGTCGTTTTCCAGAACTGCCGCGCACTTTGGGCGACATGCATCAGCGCGGGGTTTCCCAGCCGGGGTCGAAGTAGAATTTGCGCGCACCGATGTCGCCCATGCCGGCGCCTGAAATCACGTAGGCGATCCTGACGATGCGGAAGCCGCCGGCACCCTGCTGCAGTCCATAGACGCCCTCCAGTCCGCGATCGTAGAAGCCCGCGACCGGCACACCGAGCGCGAGCAGCGCGAGCGAAGCGTGCAACGCGAATTTCGCGGCATTGGCGCGCAGCGATATCCTGTTCTCGGAAATGTGCTTGGCGATGATGACCACGACGAGCAGGCCGTAGAGGAAGGCATTGAAGGCGGCGAACCAGTAGAAACCGGTGGCGTCGAAGGGGTGCTTGACGAGCAGCACCGGCAGAGCCGCCCCGATCGCCAGGACAACATAGGGCGCGAATGCCCGCGCGGGCAAAAGGTGCTTCGGACCGCTGCCTTTAGGGGTGACGCGGAAATCGACGAAGGATTTCGTCACATAGTCGCGGATCGCCGACAGCGTCCCCCACAACACCCAGGGCCAGCGGGCGAAAAACAGGAACAGCGTGCCCTCCCAGCTCAGCGTCTTGGCGGTCAGGGGCCGGGACAGGCCGAAAGCCTTGAGCATCATCACCAACCCGACCAGCGCCAAGGAATTGGGCAGGTAATAGAAGATGAAGTCGGCGTACATGACGTTGGCGAAGTTGCGCCCCGTGAACAGCGCGTAGATCGGCATGACGTACATCATCAGCGCAAACAGCGCGAACAGCGGGTACCAGAGCTGGCAAAACAGGAACTGGAACTTCAGCCGCAGCGGCAGCTTGTGAAAATATTGCGGCGTGTATTCGAGCAGGATCGTCACCAGGCTCCGCGACCACTGGAATTCCTGCGTGACGAGATCGGCGAAGGTCTGCGGGCCGTCACCGTGGGCGATGGCGTCGATGGCGTGCACGCCGCGCCAGCCCGCGGCGTTGATCAGCATCGATGTGGAATGGTCCTCGGCGAGTTCAGGGCCAAGTCCGCCGGCCTCGCGCAGCGCTTTGGTCCTGACGGCATAGTGCGAACCGATGCAGAGCGGCGCGCCGCCCCCGGTATGGCCGGATTGCAGGGGGCCGTGGAACATGCCTTCCGGGAACAGGCGGCCCCGCGCCGCCCAGCTTTCATCGGCGTTGTTGTCGCAGATGCTGGGCGCCGAAACATAGCCTACCGAAGGGTCGGCGAAAGGATAGAGGATTTCCCGCAGATAGCTGGGCGACGGTACGTGATCGGCATCCATCTGCGCGACGAAATCGTAGCGTTCGTAACCGTAGTGATCGTAGAAGAAAGCGAGGTTGCCTTCCTTGCAGCGGGTCCTGCGCGGCCAGGCCTTGCGGTGATAGTCCTCGCGGCCGCGCCGCGTCGAAATCAGCACGCCATGCGCATCGCACCAGCGAATTGTCTCCTCGGCCGGATCCTCGTCGGCCAGCCAGGTGTCGTGCGGATAGTCCTGCGCCAGCATCGCCTCCAATGTGCGCTGGACGACTGCGAACGGCTCGGATGGCGCCTTGGTGACCACCATGGCGACGCGCGAGCGCTTGGGGACGGTGCGCAGTTTCGAGGATTTGCGCGAGGCATGAACGTTGAGCAGGAAATACATCGGCATCAGCGTCAGCCAGGCCAGCACGAGGGTGGCAAAGGCATAGGGCCCGATATACTCGATATGTTGCGGCCGCAGCCACCAGGACCAGAAGAAGACCAGTGTGACGAACCAGGAGGCGAGGCCAAGCCGGAGGATCAATTGCTGCCGGGAGGTCAGCACCGGCACCAGATAAGCGCGGTTCGGACCAACACCGGCGCCAGCCCCGCCCGACTTACCCGCACGCCCCCCATTGCCGCCGACAACGCCGGCACCCACCGAAACGCTCATACTACCCGCCGCCGCTTCCGCTCCCGTCCCTGCGGCCGAGAGCTTTCACATCCCCACGGTAGAATCAGCGTCTCCTAATGGAGAGTCAACAGAATTAAGCCTCCCTTAACCAAGCTTCTTGAGAACTGGTTAACCTCGTGCCGAGGCGGGACAGCCGTTGCGGCCTGGCGCGCCGCGCCAAGGATTCCCGACGAAAGCCAAGCGGCCCTTTTTGCAACCGTCGCGTTAACTATGTCCGGCCCGATAGGGTTAAGTAACGGTTAATTGCTCTTGACTCTGGCGAAGCATAGGCTCTTATATCAGGAAGGGTTAATATCGTAATGTTGACGCGAATTTGTGAGTATCGCGGCGACAGTCTCCGGGGACACCAAGGTTCAGGCACCCAAGGGATTATTCTGATGGACGGCCTCGCGCCAAAGCTGTGCCCGTCCCAGTCGCTCAAAAACCCACAGTTCACGTCGGCAGACCGATTGGGTTTGCGTGCCGATCCCTATCGGCACGCTGTGGCGAGCTTCAACATCCCTCGTTGAGGCTATGGAGGTTGGGCATGAAATACTCCACAGCAACCGCACTTGTGTCGGCATTTATCGTCGGTGGCTGCCTTGTGCTGCCGGCATCGGCGGGATCGCCGCCGGGCACGGATCCAGTGCAGACGAGTTCGGCCGCGTCGGCATTCGGCTCCTATGATCCTTATGGCGACTTCAGCAATGACAAATCGGCCACCATCGAAGAGCTCTTCCTGCCTTGGGAAGACGTCGATCTCTCGACGCTGCCGCTGGCTGACGCCTACGCCTTGCAGCGCGGCCGCTCGCTGCTGATCACCATCGAGCCGTGGACGTGGTCGAAGGACTGGCGCATCACCCCACCGGAGCTGCGCAACGGCATCCTGGGCGGCAAATACGATGCCAACATGCAGGCAATCTGCAACCTGGTCGGACAGATGAAGAGCCCGGTGACGATCCGCTGGGCGCAGGAAATGGAAGACACCAACGGTCGCTTCACCTGGGCCAACTGGGCGCCCAAGGACTGGATCGCCGCCTACAAGCGCGAGGTCGATGTCTGCCGCAAGGCTGCGCCGGCGGCCAAATACATGTGGTCGCCCAAGGGAATGGACGGCCTCGAGAAATACTATCCGGGCGACGACTATGTCGATGTCATCGGCCTGTCGGTGTTCGGCCTGCAGAAGAAGGATAATGACGAAGCCGGTCGCGACCGGACATTCGCCGAGACGCTGAAGCCCGGCTACGACCGTGTCGCGAAATTCAACAAGCCGGTGATCGTGGCCGAGCTCGGCTATGTCGGAAACCAGGACTATGTGACGAAGTGGGCGGACGAAACCCGCAAGTCCTATGCGGAGTTTCCGGCCCTGACCTCGGTGGTCTACTTCAACCAGAAGGAAACCTGGCCGTGGCTGAACGGCTACGGGCTGCCCGACTGGCGGGTGACGCAGCACGTGCTGCCGTAAGACCTAGAGATCCCGTCCCGGCACCCGGGACGGGCCTCAGCTTCAAGTTCGAAAGTGACAAGCTCCAAAGCCCGGCTTTGGAGACGGGCGTAGGCGTTGCGTAACGGAGTAGTGGCGTGAAACGGGTTTCGGGGAAATTTGTCGGAGCAGCGCTTGCCTGCTCCGTTTTTATTGTCGGCTTTGCCAAGGCCGCGACGGTCGACGACCAGGCGTCAAGGGCCGCCGTCGTCTCCGACGAGGGCATCTACCAGCTTTATCAGAACCATTCCTGGCTCTGGGGCAAGAACGGCGCCGCGTTCTTCGCAGTGAAGCAGCGGCAGCTTGACGCCTGGACCTCCGACAAAGGCAAGCCCGGCTATGGCGACGGCATGTGGTTCATTCCGGGCGGCGGCAAGCTCTGCTATCGCGCGGCGTGGTACGGCTCCTGGGGATCTAAGAAGTCCATGACCTGCTTCGAGCACCGCCAAGCGGGCAAGGTCGTTTACCAACGCAAGCTGCCTGACGGCGAGTGGTACGCATTCAAGGATCGGCACGGCAAGTCGAAGCTGCGCTATGGCGACTATGCCAGCGGCAAGATGAAACGCATCAAGGCCAGGCTGTAGCCCACCGCAGCGACACCGAAACGCCGAGTTTACGCCGCAGCGCGCCAGGCGCCCGGCGACAGACCCTTGATCGTCTTGAACACCCTGGTGAGATGGCTCTGGTCGGCGAAGCCGGTCGCCGCCGCGATCTCGGCCAGCGGCATGTCGGTCTTGATCAGTGCCGAGGCCGCGCGGATGCGTCGGTCGCGCAGATATTGGCCCGGCGTCATGCCGGCGGCGCGGTGGAAGTCGCGGATGACCCGGAAGCGGGTGACGCCGGCGGCTGCGGCCAGATGCGCAAGGTCGAAGCCGGCCGCAAGATCGGCGGCCATCAGCTCGCCATAGAGGCGGAAGCGCCGCGCCGTTTCGCCGCCGTCCGGCGCGCGGTCGCGGTGCCTGCCGTTGCCGAAGCGGCTCACCAGTTCGCGCAGCACCGCCAGCATCGCCGCTTCCTGCTCCAGCGCCTGTCCCGCCAGGCGATGCGCCCGCACGAAGGCGCGTGCCAGCTCAGGCGCCTCCACGGTCCCCTTGCCGAACATCGGCAGGGTCGGCAGGTCCAGATCCTCGGCGATTTCGGCCATCAGCGCGGCATCGGGATAGCAGGTGCGGTAGGCCCATCCGGCGGGCTCCCCCCTCTCGCCGTCATGCGGCTCTTCCGGATTGACGATGATGATCGTGCCCGCCGGCGCCAGATGCTGGCGTTGGCCGATCCTGAGCTTCTCGACGCCGGCCACCACGACGCCGAACACCCAGGTCGGATGGGTGTGCAAGGAATAGGCATAGTCGCGATAGTGGGCGGCCAGCATTTCGAGACCGCCGAGGCCTTCATGCCGCGTCAGCCTTGCAGCTTCGCGCTCCCTTTGCTCGCTGGCATTGCTCATGGACGTAGCCTTTCGCGAAAGCGCCCTGCCCGTCAATCCCGTTCAAGACGCTCGCCGAAGATGCCGGCTAGATGGGCGCATTCGAATGCGGAGACAGAGCGATGCGGATGAACGACAAGGTGGCGGCGATCGTGCCGGAGGTGATCGGCTGGCGACAGGCGATCCACGCCAATCCGGAACTCGGCTTCGCCGAGGATGATACGGCGGCTTTTGTCGCGGCGAAGCTCAAAGAATTCGGCCTTGCCGTCCATACCGATGTCAGCGCCACGGCCGTGGTGGCGACACTGACCAAAGGCGCGAGCGGCAAGGCCATCGCGCTGCGCGCCGAGCTCGACGCGCTGCCGATCAAGGAAGGTGCCGATATCGCCTACGCCTCGCGCAAGGACGGCGTCATGCATGCCTGCGGCCACGACGGCCACACCGCGATGCTGCTCGGCGCGGCCAGGCTGCTCGCCGAAAACGAGGATTTCGACGGCACCGTGGTGTTCGTTTTCCAGCCGGCCGAGGAGGTGCTTGGCGGCGGCAGGAAGATGATCGAGGACGGGCTGCTGGAACGCTTCCCGGTAGAGCAGGTGTTTGCCGTGCACAACTGGCCGAGCTTTCCGGAAGGCCATATCGGCGTGCGCGCCGGGCCGCAGATGGCCGCGGTCGACGATTTCGAGATCGTCTTTCGCGGCAGCGGCTGCCACGCGGCGATGCCGCATCTGGGCGACGACCCGCTGCTGGCCGCGGCGAGCTTCGTCACCGCGATCCAGCGGCTGGTCTCACGCAGCGTCGATCCGCTGTCGCCGGCGGTGCTGTCGGTGACGCAGATCCATGGCGGTCGCTTCAACAATTTCGTGCCGGGCGAGGTGAAGGTCGAAGGCACCTGCCGCTTCTACGACCTAGCGCTTTCCGACCATAGCGCGGTCGAGATCGAGCGCGTGGCGCAGGCTGCGGCCGCCATGCACGGCGCGAGGGCTGAGCTCACCTACAGGCGCGGCTATCCGCCCGTGGTGAACCCGGCAAGCGGCGCAAAGCTTGCGGCGCAAGCCGGCGCGGATACGGTGGGCGCCGAACGCGTGGTCAACGAATTCCAGCCCAGCATGGGCTGCGAGGACTTCGCCTTCCTGCTGCAGGGCGTCGGCGACGGCGCCTATGTGTGGATCGGCGCCGGCGATGTCGGCCCAGGCGCGGGACTGCATGGCGACCGCTTCGTCTTCAACGATACCATCGTCCCGATCGGCATCCGCTTCTTCCTCAATGTCGTCCAGCGCGCGCTGCCGGTCGGCGGGAGGTAGCGCAATTGCCAAGTCCGCCGATTTCACGCAACGGTCTTCACGACGGAAACGATCGCGAGACCTGATGCCGGGGGCTGACAAAACCGTGCTCATCACCGGGGCGCGCGCGCCGGTGGCGCTGCATCTGGCGCGCCTGCTCCATGGCGCCGGCCGCCGGGTGATCCTGGCCGACGCGCCGGCGCGCCCGATCGCCGCCGCGAGCAAGGCCTGCGCGCGCTACCATCGGCTGCCGCCGCCGCGCTTCGAGCCGCGGGCCTACGCCGAGGCGGTCGAGGCGCTGGTTCGGGCGGAAGGCATAGATCTCGTCATTCCAACCTGCGAGGAAGTCTTTCATCTCGCCATGGCTTGGCGTGGCCGGGCGATGCCGGCACGATTGTTCGCCCCCGGCATCGAGCTTCTGGCGGAAGTCCACAACAAGCATGCCTTCATCCGGCTGGCCGAACGGCTCGGGCTCGCCGTGCCGGAAACAGTGCTGCTGCAATCGACCGCCGATCTTGAGGCGGTGCGCGGCCGGTCACGCGAGCTGGTGTTCAAGCCGGTCTGGTCGCGCTTTGCCAGTCACGTGCTGCGGCGTCCGACGCCGGATTTTCTCGACACCATCGCCCCCTCGCCCGCCATGCCGTGGGTGGCGCAGCGTTTTGTCGATGGCGACGAGATCAGCGCCTACGCGGTTGCGCGCGAGGGCAAGCTCAAGGCGCTGGCGCTCTACCGCTCGCTCTACCGCGCCGGCAAGGGCGGCGGGATTTTCTTCGAACGGGTCGAAGATCAGGCAGCGCGCGAACTGGTCGAGCGCATCGTCACCGCAACTGGATGGATTGGCCAAATCTCCTTTGACCTGATGCGCGAGGAGGACGGCCGCGTGCTGCCGCTGGAGTGCAATCCGCGCGCGGTGAGCGGCCTGCATTTTTTTCGCGACACGGCGCGGTATGCCGATGCGGTGCTGGGTGACGGACCGGAAGTGAACCCCGACGTCATCGCGCCGCAAACGGTGCGGCTTGCGATGTGGATCTACGGACTGCCGGCAGCGTTGCGTTCTGGTGGCCTCGGCGGCTTTCGGAAGGCCATGCGCGATGGCCAGGAATTGCTCGACTGGCCGGGCGACCCTGCACCTGTGAAGGCGCAGTGGCCGGCGTTGGCCGAAATCGCCGGAGTGGCCTGGCGCCAAGGGATCAGCCTGCAGGCGGCGTCCACCCGGGATATCGAGTGGAACGGGCCGAGCGACCGTTCTTGAGGTGTGAACTTCCTGCTGTCCGCGGCCGATCACAATTCGATCTGATGCACCCTTGGCTCACTCGCCGCCGCCGGCGGCAGCTTGCCTTCCATGATCGCTGCGATGTCGCGGCGCAGGAAGTCGAGCGGGCCGATCACCGGCAAGGCCGGAGGCTGGAAACGGGCATTGTCGCTCGCCGATTTCAGCACGCGGCGATCCTGGTGCAGCGCGGTGGTGAAGAGCGGCTTGAAGGCGAGCGCCTTCAACTCACCGAGCAGGCCCTGGCGGCCGCCGATCAGCCAGCCGACGCCCTCGACGGTGCGCTCGTCGGCCTGACGCAGGTGGAAGGTGGTGGCGAGCACGAGCCCGTCCTTGCCCCAATATTCGAGCTCGGCGATGCCGGGATGGCGGAAGCGGCCGATGGTTTTCGCGCGCTCGCCTTCCAGCAGCCGGCTGATCAGGCCTTGCTGGCGATCCTCGCCGGTGTAGCGGGCTTCGACCCAGCCTTCGCCGCCGGTCACCTCGACCTGCACCAGGTGCCGCTTCGAGGTCAGGCCGCGCAGCAGGCCCTTGTGCGTGAAATGGGTGTGGGTGGCGTCGAGAATGTTTTCTGCGACATCGATGACGGTCGACTGCGTCGATGAGCGCAGCCGCCGCGCGATGATGTCCTTGCCTTGCATGCAGTGGAGATAGGGTTCGCCCTGCGGCGTGCCGGAAGAGACGAAGACGACGCCGTCGCGTTCGATCGCGGCGTAGCGGCGCACGCGGTAATGCGGCATGGCGCCGACATGGCCGGGAATGGCGGTGCAGCGGCCTTCGCCGTCATAGCGCCAGCCGTGGTAGGGACATTCGATCTCGCCGCCGACGACCTTGCCGATCGAGAGTTCCACCAGCCGGTGCGGGCAGCGGTCGAACAGCGCGGCAATGCCCTGCGCGGAGCGGAACAGCACCAACGGTGAGCCATCGAGAAGGACGCGCTTCGGCCGCTTTGCTATATCGGCCGACAGCGCCACCGCCTGCCAGTGATCCTTCGCATGATCCCGGCGCTCGCTCACAGTTCGAACCTCCTGAGCAGAGGAATGCCGACCCATGCCAGCACGGTTTCCATGACGCGGATCGCCAGGCGCTGGCGACGCGGAAGATGGCCGGCATAGACGGCGATGTACTCGATCGCAGCGACCGCGCCGCGCAGGCGCTTGAAGCCCGCCGCGCCGGCACTCATGTTGAAGAACAGGCCGCGCGCCGTCGCATGGTCCTGCCCCATCGCCATCACCATGCGGTAGAGCCCCTCGCCGAGCGGCAGGCTGGTGTCATAGCCGACGATCGGCTGGGTGAGCGTGGCGCCATTCTCGAACAGGCCGGTGACCGCGACCAGCTCGCCGCCCGGACGGCGCAGCCCGGCAAGGCTGATGATGCCGCGCCGGTGCATCTCGCCGATGTAACGGGCCGTATAGTGCGGATTGAGAGGCGTGTACTTATCGAGATAGAGCATCTTGTAGAGCTGCTCGGCGCGCTCATAGTCGGCCTCGGTGAAATCGGCATCGCCGACCCGCACGAAATGCGTGGCAACGAGCTGCTTGCGGTCGCGTTTCAGGTTCTTCGTTATGGCGGGCACGGCACTGCGGTCGGCGAAGATGTAGACCTGCCGCGCCGCCAGCATGCGAAAACCTTCCGCCCTCAGCGCGGCAATGCTCGTCGGATCGGCGATCTCGTTCAGCGAGCGGATGACGATGGCACGGTCGGGGAAGCGTGCGACCAGCGCCGAGCGAAGCGGAGCGATCGTCCGCCGATCGAGCAGCGGCACCGGATTGGTGGAATAGAGCCAGTTGTTGACCTGCACCTGATGGTCGAGGCCGCTTGCCCTCACCAGCGGCGCGCAGGCGCCGATGAGGGCCCGGAGCGCGCGGCGCAGCAGCGGGTGGGCGGCGAAGTTGCGCGTCTCGTCTATCGCATAGTCGATATAGGCGCTGGAGGGGCAGCATATGTAGCAGTTCGGCGCCTCGCCGGCGTCGTTGAGCGTCTGTGGGAAGGTCCGGCCCGCGACCTCGAAGGTTTCGACTTTGGTCGTCAGATTGGCGACGAGGTCGTTTACCGGCACCTCATTGAACAACCGGACGAAAGCCTCGACCTTGGCCGGCATGTTTTCGACGCGGTCGGCCTGTTGGACCGGCATTTCCGTGGCGATCGCCCGGCTCACGGAACCCGCTCCGGCCGGCGTTCGACGCGGCGCAGCTTGCGGCTCGTCTCCAGCGGCAGCGGCGCGCGAATTAGAGTGACGGCCGCGGTTGCCTTTCGTGCTTCAAGAAGCGCGCGCACCGCCTGATGTGCGGAGGCGGCAGCTTCGTCGGCGAGCGCCGGAAGCAGTCTCAGCTCGATCGCATCGGGCGCGGTCTGCACGAGCCGAAAATCATCGATGCGGCGGTCGGCCTTGAGCACGGCGTTGCGCAGCACATCCGGCGTGACGAGGATCGGACCGCACGGCGAATCCAGCCGGAAGACATCGTCCATGCGGCCGATGATCTCGTCGACGCAGCGCAGCGGCGAGCCGCAGTGGCAGGGCCGCTCCGAAAGCCGCAGCAGGTCATTCATGCGGTAGCGCGCCATGATCTGCGTGCGGCGGCGGAAAGCAGTGACCAAAGGCGTCACCAAACCATCGCCGGCCGGCTCGAATTCGAAGAAGACCGAGTCTTCGGCAAGATGCAGGCTGCCGTGCCGGCAGGTCACGGCAAACAGCCCTTCGGTCGCCATGTAGATCTGGTCGAGCGGCAGCCGGAAGAAATCTTCGATAACCGGACGGTCGACCGGATCGAGCGTCTCGGCGGCCGAGAAGATGCGTTTCGGCTGGAGGCGGAAGCCTTGGGCGGCGAAATGCCTCAGCACTTTCGGCGGCGCGATGATCACAGTCGCATCGAAGGTTTCCAGTGCCCTGCGCCAGCGTTCCGGTCCGAGCGTCAGGTCGAAGAAGGCAAGCTCGATCAGCCGCGACCTGCGGGCGCTGTCGTAGAGGCCGGTGTTCTGCGGCAGGATGACGGCGACACGCATGCCGCGCCACAGAAGATCGGCCGCCGCCTTAGCGAGGATCGTGCCCAGCCAGCGGTATTTCTCCGCCTCCGAAATCACGAACAGGCCGCGATTGCCCGATGTGCCGGTGCTTGCGCCGACAGTGAGCGAGCCGACGCGCCCATCGCGGGTCAAAGCCGCCCAGGCTTCGGCTGCGGTGATGCCGTGGATGTTGAAATCCTCGAAGCGTGCCATCAGCAGCGCCTTGTCGGTCACCGGCAGGTCGGTGAAACGCGCCGGCGCGTCGCGATAAAAAGGCGCGAGCGGCAGGTCGCGGTCGAGGAAACGGCGCAAGGTGGCCGCCTGCCAGCGCTCGAAGTCGGCGCGGCTCTTGCGCGAGACCCAGCTCGTCAGGGCGAAAGAGCCGATCGCTTCCGCCAAAGCGTTCATGCGGCCTCCGGATCACTCAGCGCCAGATCGTAGGCGGTCGGCGCCGGATCATGGCAAAGCACCACCTCGCCGCCAGCGGCCATGAAACGCCGCAACATAGCGCTGGTCGGCTCGATTGCCACGGCATCCTCGGCGATCAGCGTGGCCGGGAAGCCGGGCGTGCGGCTTTCGGTCAAGGCTTGAAGCAGCCATTGCACGTCGACGGCATAGAAAAGCGGCCGATCGAGGCCGGCAAACAGCAGGCCGAACTGCCCATCGGCATGTCCAGGAAGATCGACCGCGATCACGCTGCCGTCGCCGAAGAGGTCGCCGCCGCTGGGCACGCCATCGTTCGCTTTGACACGCGGCTTGGAGGACAGACCGTCCAAACGCGTCTCGAAATCGGCCGGAAAGAGCTCGGTGAAGATGCCGTGGCGCAAATTCCGGCGCGGTGTTCGCGCCTTGACCCGCGTCCAGGCGGCATCGCTGGCGACGAAGCGCGCCTTTGGAAACAGCGACAGGCCGGAAATGTGGTCGGCATGGAAATGGGTGACGATGACGGTGCCTATGTCATCCGGCGAAAGGCCGAAATGCTTCAGCACCGGCAAGACCTGTCCCGCGGCGCTGAGCTCGGGTTTCAGCAACGCGCCATAGAGGCGCAGCATCCGGCCTCGTCGCTCTCCCGAAAGCGCTTCTTGCGTATAGCCGGTATCGATCAGCACCGCTCCGGCGACGGGATGCAAGATCAGCCCGTAACGCACGCGCAGCCGCACGCTTTGCCAGCTGCCGCCGCGCAGGATGAGCCGTTCGGCGGCGTTGACCCAGGCGCTGTTGGCGAAGACGATCTTCATAGCCTGGCCCTGCTGAAGAAGGTGCGGTCGAGCCCCTCTTCGAGAGCGATCTTCGGCGTCCAGCCGAGCATGCGTCTTGCCTTGGAGAGATCCAGGCTCTGGGCGTAGGCGAAGAGGCCGAGTCCATAGCGGGTGACCGGCGGCTCCGGGCTGCCGGGCAGCCTGAGCGCCACCGCTTCCATCAGGCCCGCCGCAAGCATTGCCGG
Source organism: Mesorhizobium sp. M1D.F.Ca.ET.231.01.1.1 (assembly GCF_003999155.2). NCBI lineage: Bacteria > Pseudomonadati > Pseudomonadota > Alphaproteobacteria > Hyphomicrobiales > Phyllobacteriaceae > Mesorhizobium > Mesorhizobium sp. M1D.F.Ca.ET.231.01.1.1. The sequence goes on along the minus strand of NZ_RZOZ02000009.1, from coordinate 121,466 downwards.
CTGCAGCGACATCGGCCGCCAGCGCGCCTCAAGGCCGGCGCGGGCGCAGGCGTCATCGGCGATGCGGCGCACCGGCAGCACCTCGCCGCCTGAGATGTTGAAGATCTGGCCTTCGGCCTCTTTGGGTGCCGCAAGCGCCGCCATGATGGCATCGACGACATCGTCGACATGGGTGAGATCGATCGCGGCCCGACCGCCGCGGAAGAGTGGCAGCGACCGGCTCTTCGCCGCCTTGATCAGGCGCGGCAGCAGCGCGCGATCGCCGGTGCCGTAAATGCCGCGCGGCCTAAGCACCACCGGATGGATTTCGGCGGCGCTGAGCACGATCCGCTCCGCCTCGCGCTTGGTGCGGGCATAGTGGTTGACCGGGTCAGGCAAGGCCACGTCCTCAGTCAGGCCGAGCTGGTCGCGAAAGGCAAAGCAGACGGATGGGCTGGAGATGTGGACGAAGCGGCTGACGCCCTGCTGGATCGCGAAGTCGCGGAGGTTCCGCGTCGTCGAGACGTTTGCCATCTCGAAATCCTGCGGACGGCCGAACGGCGCGGAAAGCGCGGCGCAATGGATGACCCGCTCGACCCTGCCCAGTCTCGGATCGAGCGCTCCGTCGAGCGGCTGAGAAAGATCATGGCGGATGATGCGATGACCGGCGGCTTCCAGCGCGGCGCAACGGGCCGCGTCGCGGCCGAGGCCGAGCGCCAGCGTGCCCGTCGCCGCCAGCCGCTCGAGCACATGGGAACCGAGGAAGCCGCTGGCGCCGGTGACGAGGACAGCCATCGTCAGGCTTCCAACGCCATGCCGCCGAACGAGACGCCGGCCGAGGTGCCGAGGACGAGCAGCTTCATGCCCGGTGCCACACGGCCCTCGCGGCGCGCGATATCGAGGGCGAAGGGAATGGAGGCGGCGATCTGGTTGCCGAAGCGGGCGGCAATGTCGACCAGCTTTTCCGGCGCGAAGCCGGTCTGACGCGCCATGTGAGCAAGTGCCAACGGGCTTGCCTGATGCGGCACGACGAGGTCGATATCCTCATGCCGCCAGCCGGCACGCTCCAGCAGGTCTGCGACAAAGCTGCTGAAATGGCGCGACGTCAGGCGGAACAGTTCCTTGCCGTCCATGTGGAAAAGGCTGTGCTCGGCGAACTCTTCCGGCTGACGATGGAAATCGAAGCGCGTGCCGCCGGCGCCGATGCCGCAGGCTTCCCAGCCGGATGGATAAGTGCGCATCAGGCTCGCCGCCACCCTGCTGCCCTCGCCGGCCCCCGCCCTGCGCAGCACGGCCGCCGCCGCGCCGTCGCCGAAGAGTGCCGCGACCTCCGGCGCTTCCCGCCACGGCAGTGCGCGCGAAGCCACTTCGGCGGAGAAGACCAATGCCGTCTCGCATTGCCCGGCGTCGATCGTGCGGCCTGCCGTCTCGAAGGCGGTGAGGAAGCCAAGGCAGGTGCTATTGACGTCGAAGGCGGCGGCCGAACCGTCGGCGAGGCCGAGACGCCGCATGACCAAAGGCGCCGTGGCCGGCAGCGGCTGGTAAGGCACGCCGCAGCCGCCGATGATCAGGTCGACGGCCTCGGCTTCGAGCCCGGCATCTTCAAGCGCGACCCGCGCGGCAGCGCAGGCGAGATCGATCTGCGATTCGGCCTCGCAGACGTAGCGCTCGACCACACCGGTGGCGGCTTCGAGCGCACCGCGCCCAAGGCCCAGTTCCTCCTCAAGTGCGCATGTGGTCACGCAACGAGCCGGCACCGCACTGCCGGTTCCGACGATCCTGATCCGCATCCTCCCCCCGCCGCGTGAGCTTGCGTCTATCTAACTCAAAATGCGGTCTGGAGCGACGCCCATCATCGAGCCGAACGAATGCTTGGTGCGGGGACACCCCGTTGATTGCAGATAGATCTGCTGTAAGTATACTTTGCGGGGGTGAACTATGGCCAATTCTTTTTCTCGTTTTGTTTCTTCGATTTTTGGCACTTCCGGCCTCAAATCGCGTGCCGGTGCAGAGCAGGATCTTGTCAAAAACGCATGGCCCCGCGACCTTCAGCCCCTGTTTATCGAGCCACGTGGAAGGATGTCGCGGAGGCTCTGGGCGGTTTGACCTGGATCGGACTCGACGGTTTGGAGCCTGCCGCAGTTTCGGCCTTTGGTGATATTTTCTTTCGTGCCGCTGACGGATCGGCCAAGTTGCTAGACTTGGTCGAGGGTCGCTTGACCCAAATGTCGGGGACGTGGTCGGAGCTCGAAACGCAGCTAAACAATGCCGATCGCCAAGATGATCTTCTGCTGGCTGGCTTGGTGATGGCGGCGCGACGGAGGGGTTTAGTCCTCGATGATGGCGAATGCTATGACTTAAAGAAGCCGCCCGTGCTCGGCGGCGAAATGAGTGTTGAGCAAATGGACAAGACCTTCTTCGTGGTGAAGGTCCATATCGCAGGCCAGATTCACCGGCAGGTAAAAGACCTCCCGCCTGGCACGAAAATCAACAAAGTGACGATCGGCGACCGCTAAGACCCTCAGGCCTTGCGTTCCCACCGCCGGTCGGGCGTCTGCTGCCAGTAGGTCACGGCGTGGCCGGCTTCCTTCATCGTCTTCCAGTGGCCGCGGGCGCCTTCGAGCTGTGCCGCGTCATGGCCGTCGAACAGGAAGACGGCGCGCTCGTAGCCGGAAAGCTCGGGCGGCACGGCGCCGTCGACGAGGAAGCGGATCTGCGCGGCGTTGGGATTGCCCTCGCCCGTGGTGAGCAGGACCGGCTGCTCGGCCGGATAGGCCTCGCGGTCGGTGGCATGCGCCAGGAAGGAATCGTCGCGGAAAATCCACAGATGCTGGTCGAGCGCGTCGCGCCGCTCCTCGGTTCCGGTCTGCACGACGGCGCGCCAGCCACGCTCGACGCTGCGCTCGAGCAGGCCAGGCAGCGCCTCCTCGAGCGTCGATTCCGTCAGGTGGTAGAAGAGGATGTCGGCCACCTCGAAAGCCTTACCTTTCGTAGTGGTCACGCACCAGCCTATCGAGCAGCCTGACGCCGAAGCCCGAGCCCCAGGACTGGTTGATCTCGCTCGCCGGCGCGCCCATCGCGGTGCCGGCGATGTCGAGATGCGCCCAGGGCGTATCCTTGACGAAGCGCTGCAGGAATTGCGCGGCGATGATGGCGCCGCCATAGCGGCCGCCGATGTTCTTCATGTCGGCGTTCTTGGAATCGATCAGCTTGTCGTATTCGGCGCCGAGCGGCATGCGCCACAGCCGCTCCTGCGTCGCCTGGCCGGCGCCGGTCAGCCTGACTGCCAGCTCGTCACTGTTGGAGAACAGGCCGGCATAGTGCTGGCCGAGCGCGACCATGATGGCGCCGGTGAGTGTCGCCAGGTTGACCATGAATTTCGGCTTGAAGCGGTCATTGGCGTACCAGAGCGCATCGGCCAGCACCAGGCGCCCTTCCGCGTCGGTGTTGATCACCTCGATGGTCTGACCCGACATCGAGGTGACGATGTCGCCGGGCCGCTGCGCGTGGCCGTCGACGGCGTTCTCGACAAGGCCGATGACGCCTACGACATTGGCCTTGGCCTTGCGCGCGGCCAGCGCGTGCATCAGCCCGGTGACGGCGGCTGCACCGCCCATGTCACCCTTCATGTCCTCCATGCCCGAGGCCGGCTTCATCGAATTGCCGCCGGTGTCGAAGGTGACGCCCTTGCCGATGAAGGCGATCGGCGCATCCTTGGCCTTGCCGCCCTTCCATTGCATGACGGCCATGCGGGCACCGCGCGGCGAGCCCTGCGCGACGCCGAGCAGCGAACCCATGCCGAGCTTCTTCATCTCCTTCTCGGTGAGGACGTCGACCTCGACGCCGATGGCTTCCAGCTCCTTCGCGCGCGCGGCAAACTCCACCGGTCCAAGCGCATTGGCCGGCTCGTTGACGAGATCGCGCGCGAGCAGCACGCCGTCGATAACGGCCTCTTCACCGGCGAAGGCCTTCCTGGCGGCGGTCGGGTCGGCGCAGTGGATGGTTATCTTGGCCGGCTTCGCCGCTTCCGCTTTTTTGGTCTCCGACGCCTTGCCGTCGGCCCCGTTGGCGTTTGATTGGCCTTCGTCCTTGTCCTTCCTGGTCTTGTATTTGTCGAAGCCGTAGCTGCGCAGGAGGATGCCTGCGGCAAGGTTCGCCGCCTGCCGGCCGTCCGGCTGGAACTCGGGCAGGTCGAGGATCACAGCGACTTCCGCAGTCCTGCGCAGCGCGGCAGCAACCGCGCCGCCGAGCTTCAGCCAGGCGTAGTCGTCGAGGCTTGCGACCTTGCCGGCGCCGATCGCCACCAGCCGGTCGACAGACGTTCCTTCCGGCGCCAGCACCTCCACCGTGCCGGCGAACTTGCCGGAGAAATCGGCGACCGGAAACGCGCGCGCCAACGCGCCGGCCGGGTCGCAGACCTTCGCTGCATCGCCAAGGCCGCCGCCCTCGGCCGCAAGCACGAAGACGCTGCCTTTTTTGGGCGCGGCGAATTTAGCGAAGGCAATCGAAGGTCTCGAAGTCATCAGATCCTGCTTTCGGGGTGAGGCGCCGCGAACCGGCTTTCAAAGCGTGCGCGACATTTGGTCGTTTTCGGCCATTTGGCAAGACTTTGGCCGAAATCGCTGTCTATATCGGCGCTGCAACCGCCGAAGGATTCGTCGCGGCAAGACATAAGCTTCGTGCCGCAACCTATTGTTAACCATCAATGTTCTGCATTTCTTATCCATTGACGCGGACACTCCGCCGCGCCGGGGGCGCATGGCGTGGAGCGACAAACCAGATGAGCCGCCCATGGACCCGGTTGTACGAGCGTCGGCGGATGACTACCTTGTCGGCGGGCATGATGCCGTTCGGCACAATCGAGAAAAGCCTTCATGAAGGTCGTTGAACGCTACATCATGCGTCGCACCACCGCTATGTTCGTGGCGGCGCTGGTTTGGACACTGGCGATCGTGTGGACAACGCAGGTGCTCGCCAAGATCGACCTCGTCACCGACAGCGGCCAGTCGGCGCTGACCTTCTTCGAAGTCGCAGCCCTGATCATCCCCTCGATCATTCCGATCGTAGTACCGTTCGCGCTGGTGGTCGCGGTGGCGCAGACGCTGAGCGCCATGAACACGGATTCGGAGCTCGCGGTGATCAACGCCGCCGGCGCCTCGCGCTGGACGATCGCGCGGCCGATCCTCTTGCTGGCGCTGGCGGCCAGCGTCTTTTCCTTCGCCGTCGACAACGGCGTCGATCCCTACGCCAGGCAGAAGAACCGGCAGCTGGTGGCGGCCTCGCGCGCCGACCTTCTGTCGCTCATCATCCAGGAAGGCACGTTCCGCAAAATCGATGACGGCCTGTTCCTGCAGATCGGCGAGCGGCTCCCCGACAACAGGCTCGGCGGCATCTTCGTCGCTGATTCGCGCGAGGAAGGCGCCAACCTCACCTATTACGCCAAGACCGGCAGCATCGTCGAAAAAGGCGACGAGAAGGTGCTGATGATGAATGACGGCGTCATCAACCGCAAATCGGTGACCGGCGACCTCTCGGTCATCCGCTTCACCTCCTACGCCTTCGACCTGTCGGCCTTCATGTCGGCGGCGAACGAGATCACGCTGCTGCCCAAGGACCGGACGACGCCATACCTGCTCAACCCGGATCCCAACGACAAGATGTACCAGAGCCAGCCCGGCAGCTACACGGCCGAGCTCAATCAGCGCTTCTCCGAATGGTCCTATTCGCTGGTCTTCGCGCTGATCGCGCTTGCCGTCGCAGGCGACGCGCGCTCGCACCGCGAGGCGCGCATCCATCCGCTGATCACCGCGATCGCAATCGCCCTTTTCGTGCGCTGGCTTGGCTTCTTCGCCGCCGGCAAGGCCGATAAGGTCTGGTATTACGCCTATATGGTCTACGCGGTGCCGATCATGGCGTCGGCGGTCTCCGTCTGGTTCATCGTCTCCTCGCGGAGCATGGAACTGCCCACCGCCTGGGCCGACTGGATGACGAATCTCGCCGGCCGCGTCAGCGAGGGCTGGACCGCGCTCAAGCTGTGGTTCGCCAGGCGCGGCACCTCCGGCCAGGGAGCCTGATCATGGGCTGGACGCTGGGCCGCTATTTCTTCTTTCGCTATGTGACGATCACGGTCTGGTTCTTCCTCGGCCTGCTGGCGCTGGTGTTCCTGATCGATTTCACCGAGCTTTCGGGCCGCACGACCGGACTACCGGGCTTCACCTACGGCACCGCCTTCGCCATATCGGCGCTGAGGATGCCGATGATCATGCTGCAGACGGTGCCGTTCGTCGGGCTGTTCTCGGCGATGGCGACGCTGGTGTCGCTCAACCGCCGCTACGAGCTGGTCATCGCGCGCTCGGCCGGCGTTTCGGCCTGGCAGTTTCTCTTCCCGTGCTGCGTCGGCGCGCTGATGTTCGGCCTGCTGTCGGTCGGGGTGCTCAACCCGATCGCCGCGCACGGCTTTTCCTGGTCCGAGCAGATGGAAAACCAGCTCAGGGCCGGCAAGTCGAACGCCGTCCCGGCGGACACGACGCCGTGGCTTAGGCAAAAGACCGGCTCCGGCGACACCATCATCGGCGCCCGCGCCATCCTCAACCAGGGGCTGGAGATGGCGGACGCGGTGTTCTTCGTCCTCGACCAGCAGGGCAATATCGTCGAGCGCAAGGACGCCGCGCGCGCCTTCCTTCGCGACGGCTACTGGGAATTGCAGGACGTCAAGGTGTTGAAGGACGGCGTCATCCGTCCCGAGGCTTCCGACCGCGTGCCAACCAACCTCAAGCCGGAATTCGTGCAGGAACGCCTGGCGCGCCCGGAAACCATCCCGTTCTACGAGCTGCCGGCCAAGATCGAGGTTGCCCGCTCCTTCGGGCTGAAGGCAAATGCCTTCGCCATGCAGTTTGATTCGCTGGTGGCGCTGCCGTTCCTCCTCGTCGCCATGACGCTGATTGCGGCAACAGTTTCAATGCGATTTGCGCGAATGGGGCAGTCGGCGACGATGATTCTGGGTGGCGTCCTGGCCGGCTTTCTGCTTTATGTCGTTTCGGTACTGGTCAAGGCATTCGGGGTCGCCGGATTCGTGCCTACAATGGTGGCTGCATGGGTTCCGGTTGTCGTGGCTATGTTCTTCGGGGTGACTTTTCTGCTATACAAGGAAGACGGCTAGTGAGGGAGGCTGGTTTGCGCAGCCATAGGCAGGCCGGTTTGGCACGCCTTTATGGGGCGACAGCCTTGGCATGTCTGTTTGCTTGCGTGGTACCATCGGTACCGGCGCTGGCGCAGACTATCACGGCGAAGCCGGTTCCCTCCGGCACGCAGATGCTGCTGGCCGCCGATACGCTCGTCTATGACAACGACAAGCACACGGTGACCGCCGTCGGCGGCGTGCAGATCGACTATGGCGGCAACAAGCTTGTCGCCCAGCGCGTGGTGTACAATCGCGACACCAAGCGCCTGGTCGCCAGCGGCGCGGTCGAGCTCATCAACAGCGACGGCACCAAGATCAATTCCGACCATATCGACATCACCGACGACTTCGCCGACGGTTTCGTCAACGCGCTGCGGGTCGAGACGGTCGAGAAGGCTTATTTCGCCGCCGAGAGCGGCGAGCGCATGGGCGGTGTGCTGACGACGTTCCACAATGGCATCTACACCGCTTGCGAACCCTGCGAGGACAAGCCCGATTCGGCGCCGACATGGCGCGTCAAGGCGAGAAAGATCATCTGGAACGGCGAAAAGAAGACGGTTCGCTTCGAGAATGCGAATTTCGAGTTCTTCGGCTTCCCCCTCGCCTACCTGCCGGCCTTCGAGATTGCCGACCCGACGGTCAAGCGCAAGAGCGGCTTCCTGATCCCCGGCATCGTCTACAACAACCACCTCGGCGTCGGTCTCAAGGTTCCCTATTATTTCGCGCTCTCGCCGACCTATGACCTGACCGTCACCGGCAGCGGCTACACCAAGCAGGGCTTCCTCGGCGAGGCCGAATGGCGCCAGCGCTTCAACAATGGCGAATACAGCCTGAAGATCGCCGGCATCAATCAGCAGGATCCCGACGCCTTCATCGGCACGGGCAATCGCTTCACCGTCGATTCGGGAGAGCCCAACGACCCCAACAAGTTCCGCGGCATGATGGGCACCAGGGGTCAGTTCGCCATCAACGAACGCTGGAACTTCGGCTGGGACGTGCTGCTGCAGACCGACAAGAATTTCTCGCGCACCTACAACATCGACGGCTACAACGATCTCGTCCACCAGTCGTCGATCTATCTGACGGGCCTGAGCGACCGCAATTATTTCGACATCAGGGCAATGCGCTTCGAAGTGCAGGAAGACACGCTGTCCAGCGACCCGACGGCGCGTTCCGCCAAGCAGCCCTGGGTGCTGCCGTCTTTCGACTACGCCTATATCCCCGACATGTCGGTGGCAGGCGGCCAGTTGTCGCTCAACGTCAATGCGCGCGTCATCAGCCGCGACCGGCTGGACGCGGTGCTGGCCGATATCAAGGATCCGGATTCCATCAACAACGTGCGCGGCCTCGAGGGCCAGTCCAGCCGGCTGACGGCGGAAGCCGAATGGAAGCGCACCTTCACCACCGATGGCGGCCTGCAACTGACGCCGCTGCTCGCGCTGCGCGGCGACACCGGATACAGCTCCGAGACCGCCGCCTCGCTGGTCGCCGTCAACCAGATGGCGTCGAATCTGGGCGAAGCCGTCGACATGCGCTCCTCGCTCGCCCGCTACATGGCCACGCTCGGCCTGGAGGCGCGCTGGCCGCTCTTGTTCTCGATGCCGAACTCCAGCCACGTACTGGAGCCGACGGCGCAGATCTTCGTGCGCCCGAACGAGCAATATGTCGGTGGCCTCGCCATTCCGAACGAAGACGCGCAGAGCTTCGTCTTCGACGCAACGACGCTGTTCGAGCGCGACAAGTTCTCCGGCTACGACCGGATCGAAGGCGGCACGCGCGCCAATGTCGGCTTCCGTTATTCGGGCGCCTATGAAAGCGGCTGGGGCACCAACGCCATCTTCGGCCAGTCCTATCAGTTGGGCGGCGAGAACTCCTTCGACGCTCCGGACCTTGTCAATGTCGGCGCCTATTCGGGCCTGCAGACGGCGAAGTCCGACTATGTCGGCCTTGTCGGCTTCAACAGCCCAAGCGGTTTCTCGGGCTCGCTCAGCGGCCGTTTCGACGAGCAGACCTTCGAGGTCAGGCGCGCGGAGATCAAGGCCGCCTATTCCGGCCTGCCGGTTTCGCTCAGCGCCAAATATGCCTTCATCCAGGCGCAGCCGCTCTATGGCTTTGCCACGGATCGCCATGAGGTCACGCTCGGCGCCTCGACGCATCTGGCCGAGAACTGGCGGGTCTTCGGCACCGGCACCTACGATCTCCAGACAAGCGTTCTGGTCAAGGATGGCGTCGGCTTCGCCTACAACGATTCCTGCTTCACCTATGTGATGACGTTCTCGCAGACGCGCGATACGGTCACCAAGGAGGTGTCGCAGAATATCGGCTTCAACCTGTCGTTCCGCACGCTCGGCGATTTCGGCTCGTCGACCGCCGCTGTCGATACGATCCAGTAAGCGGCAGCCGCGGACCACGGCGTTGCGCGTCGGGCGCGGGCGATGCCATGAACCTTGATTTGGTGCATGATCCTTCGAAAATGGGGCCGATTCCCGGGGTCATGCACCGGCGACATTGTTTCGCCGCATAGGACGGGCATGGGGTCGACCACATAGCGCATGCGTTCGGAGGACGTGCGGCGCCGACGTGGCGGATAGGAATTGGGAAGGTGAGATGAGGAAATACCTGTTTTCGGCAGGATTCGCGCTGCTGGTGGCGGCGACCTCGGTTTCGATCACGGCGATGACGCCGCCGGCATTCGCCAGCCAGATCAAATATGTCGTCAACAACATACCGATCACCACGGGCGACATCGCGCACCGCGCCGCATTTTTCAAACTGCAGCGCAAGAAGGGCGATGCAGCGCAGGAGATGATCGACCAGACGCTGCGCCTTGCCGAGGCCCGGCGGCTCGGCATCCGCATCACCGATCAGCAGGTCGATGCCGCTTATCAGCGTTTTGCCTCCAACAACAAGATGCCACTGGCGAAGCTCGACGCCGTCATGACGCAGTCGGGGGTCACCAAGGAGCATTTCAAGGAGTTCATCCGGGCGCAGATGGCCTGGAACCAGGCCCTTGGCGCGCGCTACCGCTCCGGCGAGGGAGGCTCGGTGACCGAGCAGGATGCGGTCCGCCGCATGCTCGACAAGGGCGGTTCCAAGCCGACCGCCATGGAGTATATGCTGCAGCAGGTCATCTTCGTGGTGCCTGCTTCCGAGCGCGCCGCGACGCTCGCCAAGCGCAAGCGCGAGGCCGACGCCATGCGCGCCCGCTTCAACGGCTGCAACACCACGCGCGAATTCGCCAAGGGACTGCTCGACGTCACGGTGCGGGATCTCGGCCGCGTGCTGGCGCCCCAATTGCCGTCGGACTGGGCCGAGCAGATCAAGGCGACCAAGGTCGGCGGCGCGACGCCGACGCGCGAGACCGAACGCGGCGTCGAGTTCATCGGCATCTGCTCCTCGCGCGAGGTTTCCGACGACAAGGCCGCCCAGATGGTGTTCCAGGCCGAAGGCGGCAGCAACGACAAGGACGCCGACGAGCTCAGCAAGAAATATGTCGAGGAACTGCGCAAAAAGGCCAACATCGTCGAGCGCTAAAGGGCGTCGCGATCTTTCAGATTCGCTCCGTGTGCTTTAGTTTTTTGATTTACGCATGTCTTTGTCCCGAAACCGGTTCCCACTTTCGGGAGACATGCTTTAGGGCGTTTCGCCGAATGACAGGACACAGCTCGAGCCTTCCGCTCTGCCCCGAAGCAGGCACGGCGCCCCGCTGGACGCCATGAGCGCGCGCAGGACCGATGCGCCGCTGGCGCTCAGCGTCGGCGATCCGTCCGGCGTCGGACCGGAGATCGCCATCGCCGCCTGGCAGGCAGGCGACAGCGCCGGTGTGCCGCCTTTCTACTTGCTCGCCGACCCGGCCCTTATTGCGGCGCGGGCGCGCGAAATCGGCGCAACGATAGCGATCGTGGAGACCTTGCCGGGGCAAGCGGCGCATCACTTTCCCCGCGCCCTCCCCATCGTTCCGCTCTACGCCCGCCATATCGACAGTCCCGGAAAGCCGAACCCGGCCAATGCCGCGGGCACCATCGAGGCGATCGACCGCGCCGTCGCCGACTGCCTCGCGGGACAGGCCGCCGCGGTGGTCACCTGCCCCATCGCCAAGAAGCCGCTCTATGACGCCGGCTTCCGCTTTCCCGGCCACACCGAATACCTGGCGCATCTGGCCTCGCGCCATACCGGCGCCGAGGTGACACCGGTGATGCTGCTTGCCGGACCCGAATTGCGCACCGTTCCGGTCACCATCCACATCGCGCTTGCCGAGGTGCCGAGGGTTCTGACGAGCGAACTGATCGTCAGCACGGCCCGCATCACGGCCGCCGACCTCCACAGCCGCTTCGGCGTCGCGCGGCCGAGGCTCGCCATTGCCGGTCTCAACCCGCATGCCGGCGAAGGCGGGGCAATGGGTTCGGAGGATCTTTCCATCGTGCAGCCGGCCGTCGAGGCGCTCAAGGCCGAGGGCATCGACGCTGTCGGGCCGCTGCCGGCCGACACCATGTTTCACCCGCTGGCACGCGCCGGTTATGACGCAGCGCTTTGCATGTATCACGACCAGGCGCTGATCCCGGCCAAGACGCTGGCCTTCGACGAGGCCGTCAACGTGACGCTCGGCCTGCCCTTCATCCGCACCTCGCCGGACCACGGCACGGCCTTCGACATCGCCGGCAAGGGCATCGCGCGCGCCGACAGCCTGATCGCTGCGCTGAGGCTCGCGCGCCGGCTGGCCGACAGCGGCCGCCAGGCCGCGGCCGCATGAGGCTTGATTGAGCGGGGGGCGCGTGACCATCGACGGATTGCCGCCGCTGCGCGAGGTGATCGAGCGGCACGGCCTGCAGGCGAAGAAGGCGCTCGGCCAGAATTTCCTACTCGACCTCAACCTGACGAGCAAGATCGCGCGCACGGCCGGCGAGCTCGGCGAGGCGACGGTGATCGAGGTCGGCCCCGGCCCCGGCGGGCTGACCCGGGCGCTGCTCTTCAACGGTGCCAAGCGCGTGATCGCCATCGAGCGCGACGAGCGCTGCCTGGAAGCGCTGGCGGAGGTGTCCAGCCACTATCCCGGCCGGCTCGAGGTCATTCCCGGCGACGCGCTGAAGACGGATTTCGCCGCGCTTGCAAGCAAGGCCGATGGCAGCCCTGTGAAGATCGCCGCCAACCTGCCCTACAATATCGGCACGGAGCTTCTGATCCGCTGGCTGACGATGGCCGAATGGCCGCCTTTCTACCAATCGATGACGCTGATGTTCCAGCGCGAGGTGGCCGAGCGAATCACCGCCGGCCCGGGCAGCGACGCCTATGGCCGGCTCGGCGTGCTGGCCGGCTGGCGCACGGAAGCAAAGATCGCGTTCGACGTGCCGCCGCAGGCTTTCACGCCGCCGCCCAAGGTCACCTCCTCGGTGGTGCATCTGGTGCCGCGCGCCTCCCCCCTGCTCGCCGACGGCAAGCGGCTCGGCCGAGTCACAGAAGCCGCCTTCGGCCAGCGCCGCAAGATGCTGAGGCAAAGCGTGAAGAGCCTGGGCGGGGAAGCGCTGCTCACCCGCGCGGGCATCGATCCGACGCGCCGCGCCGAGACGCTCAGCGTCGAGGAATTCGTAAGGTTGACGAACGCGATTTGAGCTGCGCCCTTCCCTTCTCCCGTGCAAGGGGAGAAGGAGAGCTGCCTTACTCCGTCTTCTCGTCAAGCAACCCGGAGATGAAGTCGAACAGGCCCGGGCGGCGGTCGCGGCGCAGCCGTTCGGCGGTGACGATGGCACGGACCTCGGCGAAGGCGCGGTCGAGATCGTCGTTGACGATGACGAAGTCGTATTCCTTCCAATGCTCGATCTCGACGCGGGCATTCTTCAGCCTGGTCTCGATGACCTGCTCCTGATCCTCGGCGCGGCGCTTCAGGCGCGCTTTCAGCTCCTTCATCGAGGGCGGCAGGATGAAGATCGAGACGATGTCGGCGCGCATCTTCTCCTTGAGCTGCTGGGCGCCCTGCCAGTCGATGTCGAACAGCATGTCGCGGCCTTCGGCCAGCGCCGCTTCGGCCGGCTCGCGCGGCGTCGCATAGAAATTGCCGTGCACCTCGGCCCACTCCAGCAGCGCGTCGGAATCGCGCAGCCGCTCGAACTCGCGCATGGTGCGGAAATGATAGTGGACGCCTTCGATCTCCGAGCCTCTGCGCGGCCTGGTGGTGACGGAGACCGACAGCTCCAGGCTGGAATCGCTTTCCAGAAGATTGCGCGCGATCGTGGACTTGCCGGCGCCCGATGGCGACGACAGCACCAGCATCAGCCCGCGGCGGCGGATGCGGGATCCCAAGTCCCTGGCAGCCGTCGGTTCCTTGGCAACCATCCCCGTCACTCCAGATTCTGAACCTGTTCGCGAAACTGGTCGACCACCGCCTTGAGCTCCAGCCCGACCGCAGTGACCGCGGCAGCGTTCGACTTGGAGCACAGGGTATTCGATTCGCGATTGAATTCCTGCGCCAGAAAATCGAGCTTGCGGCCGACGGCGCCACCGCCGGAAAGCAGCGCGCGCGCGGAAGCGACATGCGTCTTCAGCCGGTCGATCTCCTCGCGGATGTCGGCCTTGGTGGCGAGGAAGGCCGCTTCCTGATGCAGCCGAACCGCGTCGAGATTGGCCGACGCGTCCATCAGCAGACCAACCTGTTCGGCGATGCGCGCGCGGATCGCCGCCGGCTCGCGCGAAGGGTCGGCCTCGGCCTTGAGTGTCAGCGCCTCGATGGCGGCGATATGGCCGGACAACAGCGTGCGCAGCGCGGCGCCCTCGCTCTGCCTTGCCTGCTCCAGCCCGGCAAGCGCCGTGTCCAGCGCCGACAGGATCGCGGCGTCGAGGGCGGCCCTCTCCTCGTCGGTCTCGACGGCTTCCGGAATGTCGAGCACGCCGCGCAGCGCCAGCAGGCCGTCAGCCGTCGCGGGAGCGGTGCCGAACTGCTCCTGGAGGCGCCTGGCCAGCCCCGCCAGATCCTTCAGAAACGCCTCGTTGACCACCGGCTGCGCCTGCTGGGCGGCGGCGCGGGCGACGGTCAGCGTCGCCTGGAAATTGCCGCGCGCGAAGCGCTTCTGCACGGTCTGCCGCACGAGGAGTTCCAGCCGGTCGAAGCCCTGCGGCAATCTCAGCCTGACCTCGACGCTCTTGCCGTTGACCGATTTCACTTCCCACGCGATCGAGGTGCCGTCGCGTTCAGCAACGGCTCGCGCGAAACCGGTCATGCTCTGCACGTTCATGATGCGTGTCACCCCTGTCGCAGCCCGGGCGCGATTGCCTGAACATACGCCCCTTGCAAGACGCCGAACCCCTGGCCAGCGTCGGAAGTCCCCTCAAAACATGAATACGGCCCGGCGTCAAAGGAGGCGGGCCAGTTCCGGTAAAGGCCGCGGCCTACTGGGCGGCGTCGCCGCCCGCGTCGCCGTTCTCGCCGGCCTCACCGGAATCGGAACCGGCATTGTCATCGGGAGCGGCCGGCGCCGTCGTCTGGCCCGAGGCCTTGGCGGCGGCGTCCGCCTGCTTCTTCTGCAGCGCCCGGTAGCGGGCGACATTCTGGTTGTGCTCGTCCAGCGTCGCGGCAAAGACATGGCCGCCATTGCCGTCGGCGACGAAATAGAGGTCGTCAGTCTTCGACGGATTGGCCACCGCCTCCAGCGCGGCGCGGCCCGGATTGGCGATCGGCGTCGGCGGCAGGCCCTTGATCAGATAGGTGTTGTAGGGCGTCTGCTTGTCGATGTCGGACTGGTAGATCGGACGGTCCGCCGGTTTGCCCTTGCCGCCGAACAGGCCGTAGATGATGGTCGGGTCCGATTGCAGCCGCATGCCCTTGGCCAGCCGATTGAGGAAGACGGCTGCGACCCGCGAGCGCTCGTCGCCCCTGCCCGTCTCCTTCTCGACGATCGAGGCCAGGATGACGAAGTCGTCCATGTTGGCGATCGGCAGGTCGGGCGCGCGATGCGCCCAGACGTCGTCGACCAGCTTCTTCTGATCGGCGACCAGCTTGTCGACCATCTGCTGCCGGGTGGCGCCACGGGTGAAGCGAAGCGTGTCGGTGGCGATGCTGCCCTCGGGCGGCATGGTCGCCGGCATGTCACCGGTCAGCGCCTCCTGGTCGGCCACGCGCTGCAGCGCCTGCTCGACCGTCAGTCCCTCGGGGATGGTCAGCGAATACATCACCGACTTGCCGCTCTTGAACAGTTCCATGATGTCGCGCATCGAGGCGCGCGGCTTGATGGCGTATTCGCCGGCCTTCAGAGCGGAATCGTTGCCGGTGGCGCGAACGCCCAGCCTGAAGATGCGGGCATCGCTGACCAGGCCGCGACGCTCCAGCTGGTCGGCGATCTCCTGCACGCCGGTGTTCGGCTTGACCATGAAAGTGTCGCCATTGGCGGACGGGCCGGGCTCAACGAAGGCCTGCATGCCGAAATAGAGTGCCGCGCCGGAGGCGAGCACGAGCAGGATGACCACCGACAGGAAGAAGTTCAGGAACACGACGACCTGGCTGCGCGAGGCGCGCGAGCGTTTCGACGGCGGCGGCGTGCCGGCCTCGGGGCGCAACGCTTCGGCGGCGGTCTTGGGCACGATCGGTCCTTGCGTCGGACGCTGTCCGAATTCCCCGCCGCCGCCCGGATTTGTATTCATGGCGCCCTACCGTCTGATCTTGCAACGAATCCCCTAGCCGAAGCGTAGGGACAAATTTGGCAAAAATGACGGCAGGCGGCGGACCTGCCGGCGGGCTGAATGCTCAGCCATTATAACGTTGGAAGACGAGCGAGGCGTTGGTGCCGCCGAAGCCGAAGGAGTTCGACAACGCCACATCGATCTGGCGCTGGCGCGGCTTGTTCGGCACGAGATCGATCGCCGTCTCGCGTTCCGGATTGTCGAGGTTGATGGTGGCGGGGGCGATGTTGTCGCGGATGGCGAGGATGGAAAAGATCGCTTCCGCGGCGCCCGCGGCGCCCAGCAGATGGCCGATCGACGACTTGGTCGACGACATCGAAATCTTGGAGGCGGCATTGCCGACCAGCCGCTCGACGGCGCCGAGCTCAATCGTGTCGGCCATGGTCGACGTGCCGTGCGCATTGATGTAGTCGATATCGGCGGGCGAGAGCTTCGCCCGGTTCAGTGCCGCCGTCATGCAGCGGAAAGCGCCGTCACCATCCTCGGCCGGGGCGGTGATGTGATAGGCGTCGCCGGTGAGGCCGTAGCCGGTGACTTCGGCATAGATCCTGGCGCCGCGCGCCTTGGCATGCTCGAGCTCTTCCAGGACGACGACGCCGGCGCCCTCGCCCATGACGAAGCCGTCGCGGTCGCGGTCATAGGGGCGCGAAGCGATCTCGGGCGTGTCGTTGCGCTCGGTGGATAGAGCGCGGCAGGCAGCGAACCCTGCCATGGAAAGCCGCGTGATCGGCGCCTCGGCGCCGCCGGCCACCATGACGTCGGCATCGCCCCAGATGATCAGCCGCGCGGCATCGCCGATGGCGTGCGCGCCGGTCGAACAGGCAGTGACGACCGCATGGTTCGGGCCTTTCAGCCCGTGCCGGATGGAAACTTGGCCGGAGACCAGATTGATGATCTGTCCAGGGATGAAGAACGGGCTGATGCGGCGCGGACCGCGCTCCTTGAGGATCAACGCGTTCTCGGCAATGCCGTCGATGCCGCCGATGCCGGAGCCGATCAGCACGCCGGTGGCACACTGATCCTCATGCGTCTCGGGCTTCCAGCCGGAATCGGCCAGCGCCTCGTCGGCGGCCGCGATGCCGTAGAGGATGAAGTCGCCGATCTTGCGCAGTTCCTTCGGCTCGAGCACGGCCTCGGGGTTGAAGGTGCCGTTGGCACCGTCACCGCGCGGAACGATGTGGGCGATCTTGCAGGCAAGGTCGTCCACCTCGAATTCGGTGATGCGGCGAGCAGCGCTGCGGCCGGAAAGCAGTTCCTTCCAGCTGTGCTCGACGCCCGTGCCGAACGGTGAAAGCAGGCCAAGGCCCGTGACGACGACTCGCCTCATCGCAGGTCCTCCCCGGTGATGCCCGCGGAAAGTCTCAGGCCGAGGCCTTGTCGATGTACTTCACGGCATCGCCGACAGTCAGGATGGTTTCGGCGGCGTCGTCCGGAATCTCGACGCCGAACTCTTCTTCGAACGCCATGACGAGTTCGACCGTATCGAGGCTATCCGCGCCCAGATCGTCGATGAAGCTCGCCTGCTCCGTCACTTTGTCGGCATCGACGCCGAGATGCTCGATGACGATCTTCTTGACGCGCTCTGCGGTGTCACTCATTTGGGGCCTCGTCTTACGTTGTGTTGTCTTCGTTAGCGGGCGGAATGCCGCTAATCAAGCTGAAAGATGGTCTTATGGGAAACGCAACGCCACAGGACCGGTTTTTGCCCGAACCGCCGGGTTGCCGGCCGCATTACACGAAAAATGGCGGGCGTCCAAGCCGAAATGGCTGTTTTCACAGCCGCCCGACCTTGGTCGATCAAATCATCGCCATGCCGCCGTTGACATGGATGGTCTGGCCGGTGACGTAGGCGGCTTCGTCCGAGGCGAGATAGGCGACCGCGGCAGCGACCTCGGCGCCGGTGCCCATGCGCCGGGTCGGAATCGCCGCCATGATCGCTTCCTTCTGCTTGTCGTTGAGCTTGTCGGTCATGGCCGATTCGATGAAGCCCGGAGCGACGCAGTTGACGGTGATGTTGCGGGTGGCGATTTCCTGTGCCAGCGACTTGGAAAAGCCGATCATGCCGGCCTTGGAGGCGCAGTAATTGGTCTGGCCGGGATTGCCGGTGACGCCGACCACCGAGGTGATGTTGATGATGCGGCCATGGCGGCGGCGCATCATCGGGTGCGTCAGCTCGCGGGTGAGGCGGAACACCGCGGTGAGGTTCACCTCCAGCACGGAATCCCAGTCGGCGTCCGACATGCGCACGAACAGCCCGTCCTTGGTGATGCCGGCATTGTTGACCAGGATGTCGACGCCTTCGAGATCGGCCTCGGCCTTCTGGCCGAGCGCCTTGACCGCGTCGCGGTTGGTCAGATCCGCCGGAAACAGCTTCACGCGTTCGCCCATCTCGCCGGCCAGCGCTTCAAGCTTCTCCACACGGGTGCCGTGCAGGCCGACGATGGCGCCCTGGCTGTGCAGCACCCTGGCGATCGCCTCGCCGATGCCTCCCGATGCGCCGGTGACGAGGGCCTTGCGGCCGGTCAGTTCGAACATTTCTTTAAACCTCTCTCTTCTGGACGCCCCGCTAGCGACCCTCGTTCTGTATTCGTCATGCCGTCTAGGCCATACCAGAAGTTCTCGGCGCTCACGACCGATTCTTCGCCGAGCCTGATCGGCTCCAGCACTTCCGCGGCTAGATAGTAGTCCTCAAGATCTTCAAGTCTGCGCTCAACGAAATCTCGCAGGCGTTGAGCTTTGCTTCGACCCGTCTTCCGCGCCAGATCCTTTAGGCGTTGCTCGATTTCGGGAGAAAGTCGAACCGATGTGGGCACGCCGCACCTGCGGATGAAATTGAAAAGCCCCTGCTTACCCCAGCGCCGCCAGCGCCGCCTCGACTTCCGCCGCCGTGCCGACGGCGCCGGTGGCGATGTCGCGGTTGATGCGCCGCGCCAGGCCCGACAGCACCTTGCCGGCGCCGACTTCGTAGAGCGTCGAGACGCCGTTCTGGCCAAACCACTCCACCGTCTCGCGCCAGCGCACGCGGCCGGTGACCTGCTGGATAAGGCGGCGGGCGATCTCGTCCGGGTCGCTCGTCGGGGTCACGCTGATATTGGAGACGACCGGAATCACCGGCGCCTTCTTCGCCACCCCGGCCAGCGCCTCGCGCATGATCTCGGCCGCCGGCGCCATCAGCGCCGAATGGAACGGGGCCGAGACCTGCAGCATCAGCGCCCGCTTGGCGCCCTTTTCCGTGCAGAACTTCGCCGCCAGCTCGACGGCTGACTTGGCGCCGGAAATCACCAGCTGGCCGCCCCCATTGTCGTTGGCGACCTGGCAAACCGCCCCATTGGCGGAATCCTGTGCCGCTTCCGCGCAGGCGGCTTCGACATCGGCCTGCTCCAGCCCGATGATCGCCGCCATGGCCCCCTCGCCCGGAGGCACTGCCGCCTGCATGGCATTGCCACGGGTGCGCAGCAGCCGCGCGGCATCGGCGACCGAGACGAAGCCGGAGGCGGCAAGTGCTGAATATTCGCCGAGCGAATGGCCGGCAACGTAAGACACCTTGTCCCTCAACGAAAAGCCGCGCGCTTCCAGCGCCCGCAGCGCCGCAAGCGACACCGCCATCAGCGCCGGCTGCGCGTTGGCCGTCAGCGTCAGGGTTTCCTCGGGTCCTTCCCAGATCAGCTTCGACAGCTTTTCGCCAAGCGCCTCGTCAATCTCCTCGAAGACGCGGCGCGCCTCAGGAAAGGCATCGGCGAGGTCCTTGCCCATGCCGACGGCCTGGCTGCCCTGTCCCGGAAAGGTGAATGCGACGGCCATCTTAGCGTCTCCAGCGGCTTGTTTTTCCCTGCCTCTGGCGCAAGGCGGACGGCCAAGTCAAGCCCGCTGTCGCCGGCTCAGCGCCTATTTCGGCCGGAAAACCTGCCGAGTTGCCTGTTCCAAAAAGGCTTTTTGGCGATCACACCTGATGAAAACCGCTCACGAATCGTTTGCTGGCTCTTCTTATTTCCGCCACAGGCGCTAGCTTTGCGTGACATTTCGATGACAGTGGCGTGACGCGAGTGGAAGACGCGTAACATGGGCCGGGGAAGCAAAGTGGCTAGGATCAGGAAAGGCGCGGCCAAGCCCGCGCCGCAATTTTTGGAAGACGATCCGTCCACCGGCTATCTGCCGGGCCGGAGATGGCCGATTGTCCGCTACGGCCTCGCAACGCTGCTCGCCTCCGCCCTTCTGGTGTTCGCCATCGAATGGATCGTGCGCGGCGACTTCTTCGGCACGGTCGACTTCTTCCTGCAGCCCTTCAAGCCCGGCTGGACCACGATCATCGTCTTTGCGCTGGTGCTGATCGGGCTCGACGCCATACTCGGCCGCAGCCATCAGAGCCTGATGATCGTCGCGCCGCTGACGCTGGCATTGGCCTTTGTCGGTCACCAGAAATCGCACTATCTCGGCGATCCGCTCTATCCGACCGATTTCCTCTATGCCCGCCAGATCATGGCCCTGATGCCGCTTCTGGTGCGCGAGCGGCCCTGGACCGCAGTGATGCTCGGCGCGGCCATCGTCGCCAGCCTGACACTGCTCGTCTATGGCTGGCGGCTCTGGCGCCGGCGCGTGCCGATCCTCAGCCGCAAGGGACGGCTGGCGCGGCTGTCGCTGGCCGTGCCGCTGCTCGCCTTCTTCGTCTCGATCATGGACTACGCCACCTTCTCGTGGACGCGCGACAGGCTGCAGATCATCCCGATCATGTGGGACCAGAAGGAGAACTACGCCTCCAACGGCTTCGCGCTCGCCTTCGCGATGAACGTGCCGATGGCACATGTCTCGGCGCCGCCTGGCTATGACGACAAGACGCTGGACGCGATCACGCGCCCGGAGGTTGCCGCCTCGGTGCCGGACCAGAAGCCCGACATCATCGTGGTGATGAGCGAATCCTTCTGGGATCCAACGGGGCTTCCCGGCGTCAGCATCAAGCCGGATCCGATCCCGACCGTGCGCGCGCTGCGCTCGGGCTCGATGTTCTCGCCGGAATTCGGCGGCATGACCGCCAATATCGAGTTCGAGGCGCTGACCGGCTTCTCCAACGCCTTCCTGCCGGCCGGCTCGATCCCCTACCAACAGTACGTGCGTACGCCGACGCCGTCACTGGCGACCTTCCTGAAGAGCGAAGGTTATAGGGCGCGCGCCATCCACCCTGGCACCAATTGGTTCTGGAACCGAGGCGCCGTCTATGCCGATTTCGGCTTCAACGACTTCCGCTCGGAAGAAACGCTGCCGCCGCTGGAAAAACGCGGGCCGCTGGCTTCCGACGCGGCGATGACCGACGAGATCATCCGCGAGGCCGACGCCAGCGAGGACCCGGTGTTCCTGTTCGCGGTCAGCCTGCAGAACCACGGGCCCTACGAGCCCTACCGCTACTACAATCCAACCCATGCGATCAACGCGCCGATCAGCACCTGGGCACGGGAATCGCTGCTCTCCTATGCCGAAGGCTCGGCCGATGCCGATCGCGGCCTGCAGCGCCTGATCGAGTGGGCGAAAAAGCGCGAGCGGCCGACCGTCGTCGCCTTCTTCGGCGACCATCTGCCGCCGCTCGGCCCTGTCTATGTCGAGACCGGCTTCCTCAAGGACAATGTCGCGCCACGCAAGGAGCCGACACCAGAAGCCGCGCTCGAGCATCACGACACGCCGCTGATCATCTGGTCGAACCGCTCCGGCCCGGTAGAGAACCTGGGCTCGGTAAGCCCGGCCTTCCTGCCTTACCATATCCTCACCACGGCGGGGATTTCCCACCCCTACTACACCGGCTTCCTCGGCGCGCTGCGCCAACGTTACCGGGTGGTCGACCGCAACCTTTTGCTGTCGCGCTTTGGCGAGGCGACGCCCGAGTGGGCGAGACAAAAGAAAATCGATCCGCGGATCAACGATTTCCGGCTGATCCAGTACGACATGATGTTCGGCAAGCGCCGCGTCGCGCCCGACTTCTTCCCCGAAACGGTCGTCCCGCTCGTCGCGCATACGAGCTGAGCCTGTCACTATTTGCGCGAGCGCCGGAGATTTCCGGCCATGCGGCATCGTGGAATCGTCGATCCTGTCTCCCGCCCTTGCCTTCCTGGCGAATTGCTGTATAGACGCCGGCAATCTGCCGGTCCTTGCTGGGGGCTGAACGGAGGGCCGTGGCTTTTCGAAGGCCACGTCATGAAGCCAGAAGCGCTTTTGGCCTCCCGTGTCTCCGCTCTCGACCGTCTCGCGATGCTCCTTTCTTCCCCGCTCCTTCGCGTTCGGGTCAGACAAGTTGCAGAGGCTTAGCCGCGAGGGCCGGTAAGAGAAACGAAGAAAGGCAGAAAAACATAATGGCTCTTTACGAACATGTGTTTCTTGCCCGGCAGGACCTGTCGCAGCAGCAGGTCGATGCGCTTGTCGAACAGTACAAGGGTGTCATCGCCGCCAATGGCGGATCGGTCGGCCGGATCGAGAACTGGGGACTGAAGTCCCTCACCTACCGGGTCAAGAAGAACCGGAAGGCTTACTACACGCTGATGGACATCAACTGCCCGCCGGCGGCGCTCAACGAAATGGAGCGCCAGATGGGCCTGTCCGAGGACGTCCTTCGCTTCCTGACCGTCAAGGTCGAGGCGCATGAGGAAGGTCCCTCGGCGATGATGCAGAAGCGCGAGGAGCGCTCCGAGCGCGGCGGCTTCGGCGACCGCGACCGCGGCGACCGTGGCCCGCGCTCGTTCGGCGACCGCGACCGCGGCGATCGTGGCCCGCGTTCGTTCGGCGACCGTGACGGCGGCGACCGTGGTCCGCGCCGTCCGCGCGAAAACGTTGAAGGGGGTGCAGAATAATGGTCGACATCAACCAGATCCCGACCCGGCGCCCGTTCCATCGCCGCCGCAAGACCTGCCCCTTCTCCGGCGCCAACGCCCCGAAGATCGACTACAAGGACGTGCGTCTCCTGCAGCGCTACATTTCCGAGCGCGGCAAGATCGTGCCCTCGCGCATCACCGCCGTCAGCCAGAAGAAGCAGCGCGAGCTCGCCAAGGCGATCAAGCGCGCCCGCTTCCTCGGCCTGCTGCCCTACGTGGTTCGCTGATATTCTCGAGCGGGCGGCTTGCCGCCCGCTTCTTCCCGGCCGTGACGGGCACGACCGGTTCGAGCATCAAATCCCGAGTTGGGGTCAAAAACCCCTAACTGCCGCGACAGGCAGGACAGCGACACCGGCGGCAACGCCTCTTTGCTTCCTGACCTGTTCCGAACAATCGGTGCCGATCGCGCATCGGCTGCCCAGACGAAAGGAACGAAACCATGGAAGTCATTCTCCTCGAGCGCATTTCCCGCCTCGGCCAGATGGGCGACACCGTCAAGGTCAAGGACGGGTTCGCCCGCAACTTCCTGCTCCCGCAGGGCAAGGCGCTGCGCGCCAACGAAGCCAACAAGAAGAAGTTCGAGGGCCAGCGCGCCCAGCTCGAAGCCCGTAACCTCGAGCGCAAGTCGGAGGCCTCGCAGATCGCGGAGAAGCTCGACGGCAAGAGCTTCATCGTCGTGCGCTCGGCCGGCGAGACCGGTCAGCTCTACGGCTCGGTATCGACCCGCGACATCGCCGAACTGTTGACCGCGGAAGGCTTCACCGTCAACCGCAACCAGATCGAGCTCAACCAGCCGATCAAGACCATCGGCCTCTCCAATGTGGCGATCGCGCTGCATCCGGAGGTCGAGGTCACCGTGACGCTCAACGTCGCCCGTTCGGCCGACGAGGCGGAGCGCCAGGCCAAGGGCGAGACGCTGACGACGGCCGAAGCCATCTATGGCGAAGACATCAACGACAACGCCCGGCCGGAGAACTTCTTCGACCCGAGCGCCGAGTTCGAAGGCGGCGAAGACAACGCCTGATCGACAACATCCTTGATCAACCCGGCCGAGGCGCAGTTCCGGCCGCTTCGTTGTTCAATCAATACTGGACTAACGCCCGGGTCTCCGACCCGGGCTTTTTTATGCCAATCGGAACTTTTCTAGCCCCTATATCTTGTTGCAGACTACAGCCTGGCGCGTCGATTGGACGCGGGCGATGCGCTGTGGCACTTTCGATTTGGCGTTCGGTCCGGCCGCCGGATGGTCCGTCTGAGGGGACATTTGGTCATGAATATCCTGTTGAAGCGCATTCTCGATCGCCTGGTGCGGGTCGGCAACCTCAAGGTTACAGGGCCCAAGGGCTCGGCCGTCACGTTCGGCGACGGCAGCGGCGAGCCGGTGCACATGCACATCAAGACCAGGCATGCCGAGCGCGCCATAAGCTTCGACCCGATGCTGGCGGTGCCGGAAGCCTATATGGACGGCGAGCTCGACATTCTCGAGGGCGGCGTGCTTGGCATGATGCGCATCGCCTTCCAGAATATGGGCAGCGGCGGCATCGACGCGACCTGGTCGAAAGCGATCGAGGGCCTGCGCCACGCCTTCCGCCGACTGCAGCAGATCAATACAGCCTCGCGCTCGCGCCGCAACGTGCAGCGCCACTACGACCTGTCGGGCGAGCTCTACAAGCTCTTCCTCGACGAGGAC
Source organism: Mesorhizobium sp. M1D.F.Ca.ET.231.01.1.1 (assembly GCF_003999155.2). NCBI lineage: Bacteria > Pseudomonadati > Pseudomonadota > Alphaproteobacteria > Hyphomicrobiales > Phyllobacteriaceae > Mesorhizobium > Mesorhizobium sp. M1D.F.Ca.ET.231.01.1.1. Next base: position 97,105 of record NZ_RZOZ02000009.1, on the reverse strand, counting down.
ATGCAGTATTCCTGCGCCTATTTCGAACAGCCCGACATGACGCTGGACGAAGCGCAGGTTGCCAAGAAGCGCCACATCGCCGCCAAGTTGAGGCTGAAGCCCGGACAGACGGTGCTCGACATCGGCTCAGGCTGGGGCGGGCTCAGCCTCTATCTCGCCAAGGCATTCGATGTCGACGTGCAGGGCGTGACGCTGTCGACCGAGCAGCACGGCGTCGCCACCGACCGCGCGCATGCGATGGGCCTGCAGGGCCGGGTGCATTTCGATCTCAAGGATTACCGCGCCCTCAACGAACGCTTCGACCGCATCGTCTCGGTCGGCATGTTCGAGCATGTCGGCGTCAACCACTACCGCACCTTCTTCGACAAGGCGGCGACGCTCTTGAAGCCCGACGGCGTGATGCTACTCCACACCATCGGCCGTTCCGGCGTGCCGTGGGCGACCAGTGCCTTCGTCCGTAAATACATCTTCCCCGGCGGCTACGTCCCGGCCCTTTCCGAAGTGATGCCGGCAATCGAGAAGTCAGGCCTGGTGGTCACCGACATCGAGATGCTCAGGCTGCATTATGCCGAGACGCTGAAGCACTGGGGCATGCGCTTTGCCGCCAACCGCGACAAGGCCAAGGCGATCTATGACGAGCGCTTCTGCCGCATGTGGGAATTCTACCTCGCCGCCTCGGAAGCCGCCTTCCGCTGGCAGGATCTCGTCATCTTCCAGATCCAACTCGCCAAGAAGAACGACACGTTGCCGGTGACGCGCGACTACATGGCCAAATGCGAGAAGGCGTTGGAAATGCGCGACCTCGGCCATCAGGAGCCGGCGAAGCCTGCGGCCAAGCCAACGCGCAGACGGAAGGCGGTGGAGTAGAACCGCCGCCGATTTGCCGCTTGCCATTGCGGCCTGACGCCACGAAAAAGGTCTCGTTCGCGAGGCCTTTTTCATGACCTATCTCATCTACATCGCAGCCGCCCTTGCCGAGATCGCCGGCTGCTTTTCGTTCTGGGCCTGGTGGCGGCTGGCGAAGTCGCCGCTGTGGCTGGTTCCCGGCCTCGTCTCGCTTGCCCTTTTCGGCTTGCTTTTGGCGCTGGTCGACACGAATGCCGCCGGTCGCGCTTACGCCGCCTATGGCGGCATCTACATCGCCGCCTCGCTCGGGTGGCTGTGGCTGATCGAGGGCGTGCGTCCAGACCGTTTCGACCTGGTGGGTGCCGCGCTCTGCATCGCTGGCGCTTCGGTCATCCTGCTCGCGCCAAGGGGAGCCTGACATGGAGCTCCCCGCCCCGCTGCGGCAAGGCATCGACAGCCTGCTCGAGAAGGTGCCGCTGCCGGCGCTGAAACAAGCCGCCAAGACGCTGTCCGAGCGCTACCGCGCCGAGCTGCGCGACGGCCGCCTGCACATGGCGGAAGACATGGCGGTGAAGGCCTACCTGGCGACCAGGCTGCCCGCCACTTACGCCGCCGTCCGCGCCTGCGCCGACGCGCTGACCGAAGCCCGTCCCGATTTCCAGCCGAAAAGCCTGCTCGACATCGGCACCGGGCCTGGCACGATGCTCTGGGCCACGGCCGACGCCTGGCCTGAGCTCCAACAGGCGGTGCTGGTCGAGGCGAGCGCCGCGGCGCGCAAGGTTGGCCAGTCGCTGGCCGCCGGCGCGATCGCCGTCCCGACCGACTGGATTGCCGGCGACGCCACCATCGATCTCGATGGTCTCGAGCCCGCCGACCTCGTCAGCGCGACCTATGTCCTGGACGAGATCGCACCGGCATCGCTGAGGAAGCTGGTCGACCGGCTCTGGCGCCTGACGTCCGACACGCTGCTCGTCGTCGAGCCCGGCACGCCGGCCGGCTGGCAGCGCATCCTTGCCGCGCGAAGGCAGCTTGTCGAAGCCGGCGCGCATGTCTCGGCGCCCTGCCCGCATGACGCGCCCTGCCCGCTCCTGCCGCCCGACTGGTGCCACTTCTCGCGGCGCGTGGCCCGCTCGCGCCTGCATCGGCTGGCCAAGGATGCCGACGTGCCGTGGGAGGATGAGAAGTTCATCTACCTCGCCGCTTCGCGTCATCCCGCGCCGGCGCGCGCGGCGCGGGTGATCGCGCCGCCAAAGACAGGCTCCGGCAAGGTGGTGCTCAAGCTTTGCCGGCCTGACGGCAGTGCCGGCGAGCGCCTGTTCAGCAAGCGCGACGGCGACTTGTTCAAGGCCGCACGGCGGGCGGATTGGGGCGACACGGTGGGATAGGCCGCATACCCTGACGACATTGAGGAGGGAGCGTCGTCTACCTCGGAGGTTAGCCGAAGCGCCTGAACTTCGTCATCCACGGGCGGAGCGACGCGCAGCGTCGCGCAGACCCGAGGATCCATTCCGTGACGTTGTGCGAGGAGTAAAAGCGGTGCAGAACTAAGGTCATTCTGCGCCGCAGCAACGCTCCGAGGTAACGGCATGGATTCTATGGTCTGCGCCGCGTCGCTTCGCTCCTTGCTCCGCCATAGAATGACGACATGATAAGCGTTTCGGCTAATCCCCGACGGTGCCGCTCTGCCCAAGCGGGCATGAACAGTCTGCCGCGAGCGACCCACAAGACCAACTAGCCGTCAAAATTGTTCTTGCTTCGTTCCATCCTTGCAACTAAGAATCGCCCCTTGCCGAGTCAACCGGAATCGGGCCACCGGAATACTGTCCTGTGGATGGCCCGGCGTTCCTGTGAACAACGTGAATCCAACCCGCATCGACACGCAGTGTTGCAGAAAGGTCAGCACCCGATCCGTCTCGTTCTGATATCGAGAGGCCGGGATCGGAATCGGGGACAACATGGCAGAAGCAGCGCGCAAACTCGGCGTGGCGGAGCAACCGCTTTATCGCGAGGCACCGAACAACATCGAGGCCGAGCAGGCGCTGCTTGGCGCAATCCTCGTCAACAACGACGCCTTCTACCGCGTTTCCGATTTCCTGAAGCCCGCGCATTTCTACGAGCCGCTGCACCGCCGGATCTTCGAGGTCGCCGCGGAGCTCATCCGGATGGGCAAGATCGCGACGCCGATCACGCTGAAGACCTTCCTGCCGGCGGAGGAGAAGGTCGGCGACATGACGGTGGCGCAATATGTCGTACGGCTGGCCGTCGAGGCCGTCACCGTCGTCAACGCCACCGACTACGGACGCGCCATCTACGATCTCGCCACGCGCCGGGCGCTGATCACCGTCGGCGAGGACATGGTCAACATCGCCTATGACGCGCCGGTCGACATGTCGCCCTCCGACCAGATCGAGGACGCCGAGCGGCGTCTTTTCGAGTTGGCGGAAACAGGCCGCTACGACGGCGGCTTCGAAAGCTTCAACGACGCGGTCAAGACCGCCGTCGACATGGCCAATGCCGCCTATATGCGCGACGGCCATCTGTCGGGCATCGCCACGGGCCTGCGCGACCTCGACCGCCGCATGGGCGGCCTGCAGCCGTCCGACCTGATCGTGCTCGCCGGACGCCCCGGCATGGGCAAGACCTCCCTGGCCACCAACATCGCCTTCAACATCGCCGAGGCTTACGTGCCGGCGCAGCAGGCCGACGGTTCGTTCAAGGCGGCCAATGGCGGCGTCGTCGGCTTCTTCTCGCTGGAAATGTCGTCGGAGCAGCTTGCCACCCGCATCATCTCCGAGCAGACCGAAATTTCATCGTCGAAGATCCGCCGCGGCGAGATCACCGAGATGGATTTCGAGAAGCTGGTCGCCTGCTCGCAGACGATGCAGAAGATCCCGCTGTTCATCGACCAAACCGGCGGCATTTCCATCGCCCAGCTCTCCGCCCGCGCGCGGCGGCTGAAGCGCCAGCGCGGCCTCGACCTCATCGTCATCGACTATATCCAGCTGATGCAGGGCTCGAGCGCCCGCGCTTCGCAGAACCGCGTGCAGGAAATCACCGAGATCACCACCGGCCTGAAGGCTTTGGCCAAGGAGCTCGGCGTGCCGATCATCGCGCTGTCGCAGCTGTCGCGTCAGGTCGAAAGCCGCGACGACAAGCGCCCGCAGCTCTCGGACCTGCGCGAATCAGGCTCCATCGAGCAGGACGCCGACGTGGTGCTGTTCGTCTACCGCGAGGAATACTACCTCAAGAACCGCGAGCCGAAGCTCGGAACCGAGGAATACGTCAAGTGGGAAAACGAGATGAACGAGGCGCGCGGCAAGGCCGAGTGCATCGTGGCCAAGCAGCGCCACGGACCGACAGGCACGGTGAGCCTGGCCTTCCACGGCGAATTCACGCGGTTCTCCGATCTGGCGGAGGAGCATCATCTGCCGGAGAGGTTTGAGTGAGCTTGCGGCAGGCCTCACTCCGTCACCCCCCTCTCTGTCCTGCCGGACATCTCCCCCTCAAGGGGGGAGATTGGATGTCGCGTCGGCTTTCGCCAATCCCCGACGTTGCGAGATGGGCGCCGTCGGCGAAACTGCTAATCTCCCCCCTAGAGGGGGAGATGTCCGGCAGGACAGAGGGGGGCGCTGTCCCGCCGGCCTATCCAATATCGGGCCGCGCCTAATGGCCAAGTCCCGCGTTCAGTTCATCTGCCAGAATTGCGGCTCGGTGCATCAGCGCTGGGCGGGCAAATGCGATGCCTGCGGCGAGTGGAACACGCTGGTCGAGGAAGGCACGGCCGGCGGCATCGGCTCCGGACCGGCGAACACGCGCAACGCCCGCAAGGGCCGCGCCGTGGTGCTGACCAGCTTGTCCGGCGACATCGAGGATGCGCCGCGCATCGTGTCGGGCATCGGCGAGCTCGACCGCGCCACCGGCGGCGGCTTCGTGCGCGGCTCGGCGCTTCTGGTCGGCGGCGATCCCGGCATCGGCAAATCGACGCTGCTTACGCAAGCAGCGGCGGCCTTGGCCTCGAAGGGCCACCGCATCGTCTATGTCTCGGGCGAGGAAGCGGTCGCGCAGATCAGGCTGAGAGCGCAGCGTCTCGGCGTCGCCTCGACGCCGGTCGAGCTCGCCGCGGAGACCAATGTCGAGGACATCCTGGCAACGATAGCCGACGGCAAGCGGCCGGACCTCGTCATCCTCGATTCCATCCAGACGCTGTGGACCGACCTTGCCGATTCGGCCCCGGGCACCGTCACCCAGGTGCGCGCCGCCGCCCAGGCGATGATCCGCTACGCGAAATCCACAGGGGCGGCGATCGTGCTCGTCGGCCATGTCACCAAGGAAGGCCAGATCGCCGGCCCTCGCGTCGTCGAGCACATGGTCGACGGCGTTCTCTATTTCGAGGGCGAGGGCAACCATCACTTCCGCATCCTGCGCACGGTGAAGAACCGTTTCGGGCCGACTGACGAGATCGGCGTCTTCGAAATGTCGGACAAGGGCCTGCGCGAGGTCGCCAATCCGTCGGAGCTGTTCCTCGGCGAACGACACGCGAAATCGCCCGGCGCCGCGGTTTTCGCCGGGATGGAAGGGACGCGGCCGGTTCTCGTCGAGATCCAGGCGCTGGTCGCGCCCTCCTCGCTCGGCACGCCGCGCCGCGCCGTCGTCGGCTGGGACGGCGCGCGGCTCTCCATGGTGCTGGCGGTGCTGGAAGCCCATTGCGGCGTCCGTTTCGGCCAGCACGACGTCTATCTCAACGTCGCCGGTGGCTACCGCATCTCCGAGCCCGCGGCCGATCTCGCGGTTGCCGCGGCGCTGGTTTCCTCGCTCACCGGTCTTGCCCTTCCCGCCGATTGCGTCTATTTCGGCGAAATCAGCCTTTCGGGCGCGGTGAGGCCGGTTGCGCATGCGCAGCAGCGCCTCAAAGAGGCCGAGAAGCTGGGTTTCGGAAGCGCGGTGCTGCCGCTCGGCAGCGAGGAAGTCGTTGGCGGTAATGGGGCCGGGGGAATCGCGGCCGGCGCTTTCCAGCCCACCGAGCTTGCCGATCTCGTGGCGCGCATAGCCGGCTCACGGCGCAGCCGCGCCGATGAGGAGGAGTGATGCGGCTCATGATGTGGGGCGAAAGACATGCCGATTACGCTGCTTGACGGAATTCTCGTCGGCTTCACCCTGGTCTCGGCAATGCTTGCCATGGTGCGCGGCTTTTCCCGCGAGGTGCTGTCGGTGGTTTCCTGGGCAGCGGCGGCGGCGGCGGCTTTCTTCTTCTACAAGCCGGTCCTGCCCTACGTTCAGCCCTATGTCGACAACGACAAGATCGCCATGGCGGCTGCCGCCGGCGTCGTCTTCGTCATCGCGCTGATCGTCGTCTCGGTGATCACCATGAAGATCGCCGACTGGATCATCGATTCGCGCATCGGCGCTCTCGACCGCACGCTCGGCTTCCTCTATGGCGCTGCCCGCGGCATCCTGGTCGTGGCGGTGGCGCTTCTGTTCTTCAACTGGCTGGCCGGCGCCAAGGCGCCCGCCTGGGTCGCCAACGCCAAGTCGCGGCCGCTGCTGGAGACGATCGGCGCAAAGCTCGAAAGCGTGCTGCCCGAGAACACGGAAGAACTGGTCAACAAATACACCCACAAGGGCACGGCCACGACCGAGACGCCGCCGACCACGGACCAGCCCCTGGCCGAACCGCCGGCGACCGGCGAAGACAACGCGCCGGCGCCCGACGACAGCGAGGGCGAGGCTCCGGCCGACAACGAGCCGACGCCGGCCCCTGCCCCGGCTCCCGCTCCGGCGCCGGCAAATTGATTTCAGGCCGGCCGTGACGGCCGGCCTCGTGCTCTTTGTGAATGCGTTGCTTTCGACGAGCGATCGCCCTATATGGCGATTTTAGCGGAGCTTGAGCCCGACATGGCAGACCCGAAGGCAGACGCAGGCGACGTGCTTTCCGCCGAGGCCGACGATCATTTCCACGACGAGTGCGGCGTGTTCGGCATCTTCGGCCGGCAGGACGCCGCAGCCATCGTCACACTCGGGCTCCACGCCCTGCAGCATCGCGGCCAGGAAGCGGCCGGCATCGTCTCCTATGACGGTACCCAGTTCCACGTCGAGCGCCATGTCGGCCTGATCGGCGATACCTTCACCAAGCAGAACGTCATCGACCGTCTGCAGGGCAACCGCGCCATCGGCCACACGCGCTACGCCACCACCGGCGGCGCCGGCCTGCGCAACATCCAGCCTTTCTTCGCCGAGCTTGCCGAGGGCGGCCTGGCGGTCGCCCATAACGGCAATCTCACCAATGCGCTCACCGTGCAGCGCGTGCTGCAGAAGCAGGGCTCGATCTTCTCGTCCACCTCCGACACCGAGACGCTGCTGCACCTGGTCGCGACCAGCAAGGAACGCGATCTGAATTCGCGTTTCATCGACGCGGTTCGCCAGGTCGAAGGCGCCTTCTCGCTGGTGGCGATGACGGCCAAGAAGATGATCGGCTGCCGCGATCCGCTTGGGATCAGGCCGCTGGTGCTGGGCGACCTCGACGGCGCCTGGATCCTCGCTTCCGAAACCTGCGCGCTCGACATCATCGGCGCCCGCTTCGTGCGCGACATCAAGCCCGGCGAGATGGTGGTGGTCACCTCCAAGGGCATCGAGAGCCTGTTCCCCTTCGAGCCGCAGAAGACCCGCTTCTGCATCTTCGAATATGTCTATTTCGCGCGGCCGGATTCCTCGGTCGAGGGCCGCAACGTCTATGAGGTCCGCAAGCGCATCGGCGCCGAGCTGGCGCAGGAGAACCCGGTCGAGGCCGATATCGTCGTGCCGGTGCCGGATTCCGGCACGCCGGCGGCGATCGGCTTTTCCCAGGCAGCGGGGATTCCCTTCGAGCTCGGCATCATCCGCAACCACTATGTCGGGCGCACCTTCATCCAGCCTGGCGATTCCATTCGCCACATGGGCGTGAAGCTGAAGCACAACGCCAACCGCCGCATGATCGAGGGCAAGCGCGTGGTGCTGGTCGACGATTCGATCGTGCGCGGCACCACCAGCCAGAAGATCGTGCAGATGGTGCGCGACGCCGGCGCCAGGGAAGTGCATATGCGCATCGCCTCGCCGCCGACAAGCGCGTCGTGCTTCTACGGCGTCGACACGCCGGAGAAGTCGAAGCTCCTGGCATCGCGCATGTCGGTCGAGGAGATGGCCGAGTTCATCCGCGTCGACTCCCTCGGCTTCCTGTCGATCGACGGGCTCTACCGCGCTGTCGGCGAAGCGCGCCGCGACAACGACCAGCCGCAGTTCTGCGACGCCTGCTTCACCGGCCAGTACCCCACCCGCCTGCTCGATTTCGAAGGCCACGACAATGTGCGCACGCTGTCGCTGCTGGCGAGCAGCGGGTCATAAGCCGGGCCACCTCACGGAAGCTTTCGCATGACCATCGACCTCTCCGGCCGCGTCGCGGTCGTCACCGGCGCCTCGCGCGGCATCGGCTATTTCATCGCCAGGGAACTGGCGGCGGCCGGCGCGCATGTGGTTGCGGTCGCCCGCACCGTGGGCGGGCTGGAGGAACTCGACGACCAGATCAAGACCGACGGCCGCGGACAGGCCACGCTGGTGCCGCTCGACCTTACCGACATGGCCGGCATCGACCGGCTGGGCGGCGCGATCCATGAGCGCTGGGGCAAGCTCGACATATTGGTGGCGAACGCCGCCATCCTCGGCGTTGTCTCGCCGATCGGCCATGTCGAGGCCAAGACTTTCGAGAAGGTGATGACCCTCAACGTCACCGCGACCTGGCGGCTGATCCGCTCGGTCGACCCGCTGCTCCGGCTCTCCGATGCCGGCCGCGCCATCATCATGTCCTCCAACGCGGCGCATTCGGCGCGCGCCTTCTGGGCGCCCTACGCGGCCTCGAAAGCCGCGGTCGAGACGATGATGCGCTCCTGGGCGCATGAGACCGAGAGCCTGCCGCTGCGCGTCAACGCCGCCGATCCGGGCGCCACCCGCACGGCGATGCGCGCCCAGGCCATGCCCGGCGAGGATCCGGAGGCTCTGCCGCACCCTTTGGAGATCGCCAAACGCATCGTGCCGCTGGCGAGCCCTGCGTTGAAGCAGACCGGCTTGATCTTCCAGGCCAAGCACAACCGCTTCGTCGCCTACCGGCAGCCCGAATAGACCCGACAAAGCTGGGTTTGAGGCGGATTAAACAGGCCTCCGGCAACGTTCTTCGAATGTAGACATTCGAAAACCGGAGGATCGACATGCGCAGACTTCTTCTCGTTGCCGCCACCGCGGTGGCCGCCGCTCTTGCCGCCACGGCAGGCGCGGCGCTGTCGCAAGACGCCAAGACGAGTTTCTTCGTCACCAGTGTCGGCTCCGGCAAGGGCGCCGATCTCGGCGGCCTGAAGGGTGCTGACGCGCATTGCGCCTCGCTGGCGGAGGCGGCCGGCGTCACCGGCAAGACCTGGCACGCCTATCTTTCCACCAGCGCCGAGGATGCGCGCGACCGCATCGGCAAGGGTCCCTGGTTCAACGCCAAAGGCGAGAAGATCGCCGACGATGTCGCCTCGCTGCACGGCGACGCCAACGGCATCACCAAGCAGACGGCGCTCAACGAGAAAGGCGAAGTGGTCAACGGCCGCGGCGACAAGCCCAACCGGCATGACGTGCTGACCGGCTCGAAGCCCGACGGCACGAAGATCGCCGACCAGACCCGCGGCGACTGGACGATGAGCGGCGCGGAGGGCGCCGTCATGATGGGCCATCACGACCGCAGCGGGTTGGACGATTCGGCGGCGGCGAAATCATGGAATTCCTCGCATCCCTCGCGCGGCGGCTGCAGCCAGGAGGCGCTGAAGGGCACCGGCGGCGACGGCCTGTTCTACTGCTTCGCAGTCGAGTGAGCACTCCGGATCGGTTCGTCGTCTCGCGGAACGACGAACTGATCTATCGTGCTTGGTTTGCCGCAACTCCTAACCGGAAAACCGCTTCACACTTTTCCTGGAATTGCTTTGTTTGACGCAATTCCTGACGGAAAACTGCTTCGCACTTTTCCTGGAATTGCTTTGTTTGCCGCAACTCCTAACCGGAAAACCGCTTCACACTTTTCCTGGAATTGCTTTGTTTGACGCAATTCCTGACGGAAAACCGCTTCACACTTTTCCTGGAATTGCTTTGGGCGAAAGCCCTCTTCACGGGTCTGTGAACGGGTTGGCGGAAGCGTGTTCCGCCGCCCTGCTTTCGCCATTTGCGGGGAGTTGCTAGGATCGGTCCGACTCCCACATCGAGCAAAGAGGAATTCCCATGGCTGCCACTCCCAGTGTCGCGTTGGTCTGGTATCTGGTGATCGCCGGCCCGCAAGGCGGCATGGTGGTGCTGCCCAGCACCTTCGACACCCGCGAACAGTGCACCAATGCGATTGCCGAATATCAGAAGCAGCCGACACCGCAGGGCTGGGCCGTGCAATGCGTGCCGAGCGCCTCGCCGTTTACCGACGAAGGCGATGCGGAGGAGCCGTCGGCGCAGTAGCGCGAGCCAGTCCCTCATCGAGGGGGGGATCAGCGCCCCGCGCTCACCGTCAACGCCGGCTTGCTGTTGATCGTCTGGAACACCACGCAGTGGCGTTCGGTGAGCTTCAGCAGCGAATCGATGCGCTCCTGCGGCTCGTCGGTGTCGAGGCCGAATTTCAGCCGGATCTCGCGAAACCCGACCGGCGCGTCGCGGGCGACGCCGGGCGTGCCGCGAAAATCGACGTCGCCCTCGGCCTCGACGGTGGCGTTGCGGAGCTTGAACTCCAGCACCGTCGCGACCGCCTTCAGCGTCACGCCGGCGCAGGCGACCAGATCGTGCGAAACTCGAACGTCCTTCGGCCGTTGTCCAACAGAAAGGAGACCCAGCATGGCCAAGGTGACCTCGCATCTGTGGTTCGAAAAGGACGCGCGGCAGGCAGTGGAGTTCTATGTCGCCACCATTCCCAATTCGGCGATCGGCCGCACCACGGACGTGGCGGCGGACAATCCGAGCGGTCCCGCCGGCAGCGTCAAGATCATCGAATTCGTGCTCGACGACCAGAATTTCATCGCGCTCGAAGCCGGTCCGCTCGACCCGTTCAACCATTCCTTCTCGATCCTGGTCGAGCTCGAGAGCCAGGCCGAGATCGACCGCATCTGGAACGCCTTTCTCGACAAGGGCGGCAAGGCCGAGCAATGCGGCTGGCTGAAGGACCGCTGGGGCCTGTCGTGGCAGATCGTGCCGAAAATCCTCGGCGACATGGCCGCCCATCCCGACCGCGAGCGCGCCAAACGAGCCACGGAGGCAATGCTTGGCATGGTGAAGATCGATGTCGCGGCGCTGGAGAGGGCGTTTGGGGGATGAGTGTCGTACGCGGTTCAACGCATCATAGAAGGCGGCCAGCATATTCCAGCCTGGGTTCCTCGCCCCCACGACAGTGGGGCAGAGGTGGCTCGGCGTAGTTGAGAAGGGGGAGCGCCCTACGAAGGCCCTTCTCCGTCCGCTTCGCGCACACCTCTCTCCCGCTTTGCGGGGGCGAGGAACCCAAGGCTTGAGACGCTTTCTGTTCCATCCCCTTTGACTTCGCCCCTTCCGGCCATACCTTTGCGGAGGTCGTTGGCGCGGAGGTCTCATGCGGTCCAAGTTGAAGCTCGTCCCCCTCGTTCTCCTGGCGCTCACAGCCTTCGCGCAGCCAGCCCCCGCCGAAACACCGGAACGGCCGGCGCCGGCCGGCGGCGTCTTGTCGCTCCTGCCGCCGCCGCAGGTGACCGAACATTCGATCACGCTTGGTGAGCGCAAGCTCGACTACCAGGCCAAGGCCGGCACACTGTCGCTTCTGTCCGGCAAGGGCGAGGTCACGGCGGAAATCTTCTACGTCGCCTACACGCAGCAATCGCCCGCCCCGGCGAAGGAGCGTCCGATCACCTTCGTCTTCAACGGCGGGCCGGGCGCGGCGTCGGCCTATCTGCATCTTGGCGCGCTCGGCCCGCGCATCGTCGCCACCGCGGCCGACGGCGAATTCCTGCCATCGCCGCAGAAGCTTATCGACAATCCGGACAGTTGGCTCGACATGACCGACCTCGTCTTCGTCGATCCGGTCGGAACCGGCTACAGCCGCGAGGCGCCGGACCAGGACACGAAGGCGTTCTGGGGCGTCGACCAGGACGCCAGTTCGGTCGGCGCCTTCATCCGCCTCTATCTGGCACAGAACGGCCGCACAGCTTCGCCGCTCTTCCTCGCCGGCGAAAGCTATGGCGGCTTCCGTGCCGCGCTGCTCGCCAGGACGCTGCAGGACGACGTGGGCCTCAGCCCCAGCGGCATCGTCCTGATCTCGCCGGCGCTGGAATTCATGCTGGTGCGGCCGGACCAGTTCGACCAGTTGCACTGGGCGCTCGAACTGCCCTCGCTGGCGGCGGCGCGGCTTCGCGCCGACGGCGTCAGCGGCGAGGCGCTGCGCGACAGGCTGGCCGAGGTCGAGCACTATGCGCTTGGCGACTATCTGACGGCGCTCAACAGCGGGCTGGAGCAAGGCGGAAAGCTGGCCAGCGGGCGGGTAGCGGAAATCACCGGCCTGCCGCTCCATCTCGTCGAGCGCAATTTCGCCCGCGTCCGGACCGGCCTGTTCGCGCGCGAATTCCAGCGCGCCAAGGGCAAGGTGCTCAGCCCTTACGACGCCATGGTCGCGACCAGCGACATCGCGCCGGAAAGCGCCCAAATCGCCGGCCCCGATCCGGTGCTCGACCGCAGCGTGCCGGTGCTGACCTCGGCCTTCGTCGGCTATGCGCGCGATGAACTGAACTACCGCACCGATGTCAGCTACCGGCTGCTCAACGGCGAGGTCAGCCACAATTGGGACTACGGCACCTCCGGCCAGGGTTATGCCGGGGTGATGAACGATCTGCAGCGGGCGCGCTCGCTCAATCCGTCGCTCGGCGTCGTCATCGTCAACGGCTACACCGATCTCGTCACGCCCTATCTCGCCTCGCGCTATCTGGTGAACCAGCTTCCCACGCTCGCCGACGCCAAGCCGATCCGCCTCGATGTCGTCGAGGGCGGCCACATGATGTATCTCAGGCCGGACGGCAGGCGCGCACTGAAGGAAGCGGCGTCCGAACTCTACCAGGCGACGCAGTAGGGTGGTGGCACGCGCTCGAGGTCACGAACCGGTTCCACCGCCGGCCGTTGGCGGGCGGCGCCCGGAGAGGGCTTCAACCGCGTCTTCGATGCCGACAACCTCCCGCTCGACGTCCTCCAGATACAGCCGCCCGGCCACAATCTGATCGTCGATGATTTCGAACAGCGTGACACCGCGCACCTCGAAGGGTTGCCCGTCGGAGCGAGTACCCGACCAATGCCATTCGACCCACGTCGTGTCACCGTCCCGGACCGAGCGCGTGACCGCCGCATGGAAATCAGGAATTCCCGCGAACATGGCCTGCCAGTTGGCTCGCATCTGGTCGCGGCCGACGAAGGCTCTGCCCGGGTGCGCCGGCTGGACGCTGCGATAGTTCTCGTGGATGAGAGCGGTGATAGCGTCGAGATGATGCGCGTTCATCGCGCTCACCAGTCGATCGATCACGTCAGTCATCGAAACTCCCGGACTTATGCAACGCACGCATTGGCGCACGCCCTGGTATGAGCCACGCCGATCAATCCGCGATCCTCAAAATTACCGGATTGGGCTTTGTCCGTCCATCATTGCAGGCCCCGAACATGCTCGCCTGCTCCTGCCCCAACGCAAGGGTGGAGCTGGCGCAGAGGCGCGCCGGCTGCGCCATGGGATGGTATCTGCTGCTGACAGCAGGGTGTCAGGACGGCAGGCGTAGCCTGATGACATGACGGATTCTCTCGACATGCCCGACACGCTCAGGCACGGCGCGGCCAGCATCGCGGCCGAACGCACGCTCGGCATCGTGCTGGTCTCTGCGTCGGCGATCGCCTTCGCGCTCACCGGCGTGCTGACCAAGTCGATCCATGCCGATCCGCTGACCATCACCTGCTGGCGCGGCTTCTTCGGCTCGATCCTGATCACCTTTTATGTGCTTTGGCGCAGGCGGCGTTCGGGCGGGCGCGAGAGTCTCACGCTGGGCTGGCGCGGCTGGCTGCTGGCCGTCGAAGGTGCGGCCGCCAGCATTGCCTTCATCTCGGCCTTCAAATTCACCTATGTCGCCAATGTCGCGGTGATCTACGCGACCTCGCCCTTCATCGCGGCGCTGCTCGCCTTGCTGCTGGTGCGGGAGAAATTCCGGCTGCAGACGATGCTGGCGGCGGCGGTGTCGCTTTGCGGCGTCGCCATCATGGTGGGCGGCGGCCTCGGCAGCGGCCACCTGTTCGGCGATGGCCTGGCGCTTTTGATGACCGCCGGCAGCGCGCTCTACATGATCATGGTGCGCGCCTTCCACGATTCGCCCGTCGTCTGGGCCGGCGCAGTGTCCGCCTTCCTGCTCTTCGTGCTCGGCTGGTTCGTCACCGATCCGCTGGCCGTCTCGACCCGCGACCTGGTGCTGCTTGCCAGCTTCGGCTGCTCCTTCGCGCTGGCCTCGATCCTGTGGACGGAGGGCTCGCGGCTGATCCCTGCCGCCGAATCCGGCCTGCTGGGCTCGGCCGAGGTGCCGTTCGCCATCCTGTTTGCCTTGCTGTTCCTCGGCGAAATCCCGCCCATCGCCAGCATCGTCGGCGGCGCCATCGTGCTTGGCGCGGTGTTCGCGCATGCCGGGCGCGACTGGATGAAGGCGAAATCGGCGCGTTCGTAAATTTTTTTCGCGGTCACGGAACCATCATCCGACTCACGCATTGTTAGGTCGACGGGTCACCCCCCAAGTCCCCCCAAACCCCTCGACCCGTCCGACTAGAAGCCGACCCGCAAAAAGGTCGGCTTTTTCTTTTCTTCAGGACGCCAGGCCGCTGCCGAGAAGCTCGGCCAGATCCCGCGCCGGCCGGCCTGCCTCGCGGCTGAGCCGGATAGCAAAATCGGCGAGCGGCAAGGGTGGGAGGTCGAGGTCGGGAGACGCCTCTAGAATACCGGAATGCGCGAAGCGCCACGTGCGCGGCGTCAGCGCGATGCCGGCATTGACCGCCGCGCGCAGGCCGGCAAGACTGGCACTGCCGGCGGCGATGCGATAGCGGCGGCCGGCGGCGTCGAGCGCATCGAGCGCAGCCTCCCTGAAGCCGCAATAGGGGTCGAGCAGCGCCAGCGGCACCGCTTCCTGCCGCGTCGCCAGCCCTTTTTCCGAGGAGAGCCACAGCATCGGCTCGCTGATCAGCGCTACTTCATCGGGTGATGGCGCCTGGCGCATGGTGATCGCAAGGTCGAGCTGACCTGCCTGCAGCGCCGATCCGAGCTCCAGCGAGCGGCCGACGCGCAACTCGATCCTGACGCGCGGATGGCTGGCGGCGAAGGCCCTGAGCAGCTCCGGCAGGCCATGATCGGCAAAGTCCTGCGTGGTGCCGATGGCGATGCGACCGCCGGCCCGCGCGCCTTTCAGCGCCAGCCAGGCTTCGGTGTGGACGGCAAGGATGCGCCTGGCATGGCCGACAAGGTCCTCGCCGGCCGGCGTCAGGCCGCGCCCCCTGCCCTGGGGGCTGAGCAACGGCTCGCCGACGATCTCCTCCAGCCGCTGCATCTGCGCGGTGATCGCCGATGGCGATCGACCGACAGCGGACGCCGCCTTGGCGAGCGAGCCGCCCTCGACAAAGGCAAGGAACGTCTTCAGCAGATCGGGATCGAGTGTTTCCATAGTTCGACAATATCGAAGTGTTTGTCAAAAACAATTCGATTTTTTTTGATTCAATGATGATGACATGATCCTTCCATCGACGGCGCGACGCCGCCGAACCCGAAGGAGAAAAAAATGCCGATCATCAATATCAGCGTCACCGGCAAGCCGGATGCAAAGCTTTCCGCCGCGATCGCGAAAGACGTAACCGAGATCACGGCCACGCATTTGCGCAAGGACCCCACCATCACCGCGGTCGCGGTCAGCTATATCGACCCGCAGCACTGGTTCGCCGGCGGCAAGTCGCTCGCCGAGCACGGGACCAGCACCTTCTGGCTCGATATCAAGGTGGTGGACGGCACCAACACCAAGCTCGAGCTCGAAGCCTATCTCAAGGCGATCTTCGACGCCTTCGGCCGCCTGCTCGACGGCGTGCATGAGGAAAGCTATGCGCTGGTGCATGAGGTGCCGGCGGCGGCCTACGGCTTTGGCGGCAAGTCGCAGGAATTCCGGTTCATCAGCGGGCGGTTGAAGGCGGCGTAGCGCCGGCGCGCCCACTTCTCCCGCAAGGGGGGGAAGGAGAGCGCATTGACCTTCCCCCCACTTCCGCTACCCTCTGCCACCGAAGCGGCCGCCAAGAGCCGCTGGAGGACGTTGGGAGAGCGGCATGATCCTGACATTGGCGCTGCTTGCCGGTGTTGTCTTTGCCTGGCTGCTGATCGGCCTGATCGAGAGGTTCAGGCTCGACCTGCGCTTCACCCAGGCGCTGCTCTACGTGCCGTTCAAGCTCGCCTACCGCATCGCCGACAACCGCATCCGCATTG
The DNA here is from genome assembly GCF_003999155.2 of Mesorhizobium sp. M1D.F.Ca.ET.231.01.1.1. NCBI lineage: Bacteria > Pseudomonadati > Pseudomonadota > Alphaproteobacteria > Hyphomicrobiales > Phyllobacteriaceae > Mesorhizobium > Mesorhizobium sp. M1D.F.Ca.ET.231.01.1.1. The sequence continues at coordinate 80,739 of NZ_RZOZ02000009.1, read as the reverse complement.
CCCGCAATGCGCGGACGCCGGTCATCTATGTCGTCTCGCACCAGTCGCGCATCGAGCCGGCGCTGATGCTGTCGCTGTTGCCCGACGACACGCTGCATATCCTGGACGAGGCCTCGGCGCGCTCGCCATGGCTGGAACCGTGGCGCGAGCTTGCCCGCACCATCGCCTTCAACGCCGAGCATGTCTTCGTCAGCCGCCGGCTGGTGCGCGTGCTGAAGGGCAAGGGTCGGCTTGCCGTCTATCTGCCCGACACGGTCGAGCCTGACGTCAAGTCGTTCCGGCTGTTCCGCGCCATCACCCGCATCGCCATGCAGGCCGACGCCCGAATCGTGCCGATCTTCGTCGCCGGTTCACGCGACCTGCCGGTGTCGCTGACGCCGGCCGACAAGGCGCCGCGCCACTGGTTCCCGCGGCTGTCGCTCAGCGTGCTGGAGCCGATGACCGTCGCCGAACTGGTGGCGCGCAACCCCGACATGGCGTCGAACACCAACGCGCTGTTCGACCGTTTCGCCGAAGCGCGGCTTTACGGCAGCAATCTCGACCGTGGCCTGTTCCTGGCCATGCGCGATGCGGCGGATCGCGTCGGCGCCTCGCATCCGATCATCGAAGACGTCATTTCGGGCGCGCTCAGCTACCGCAAGATGTTCATCGGCGCGCGCGTGCTCGGCCGCCGCTTCGAGGCGGCGACCGCGCCCGGCGAAGCGGTCGGCCTGCTGTTGCCCAACGCCAATGGCGTGGTGCTTTCATTCGTCGGTCTGATCTCGGCGGCCCGCGTCGCGGCGATGATCAACTACACCGCCGGACCGGCGAGCGTGATAGCGGCGATCCGCACCGCCGTTATCAGGACGGTTGTTTCCTCCCGCGCTTTCATCGAGAAGGCCGGCATCGACGATATCGTCGCCGCCGTCGAGGCAGGTGGCGCGAAGATGCTATGGCTGGAGGACGTGCGCGAAAGCGTGACGGGATTGGACAAAGTCGCCGCGGCGCTTTTCTGGCGCTTGCCGCTGCAGCGCCAGGATGCGGCCAAGCCGGCGGTGATCCTGTTCACCTCCGGTTCGGAAGGCACGCCGAAGGCGGTGGTGCTGTCGCACCGCAACCTTCTTGCCAACGCCATGCAGGCCGAGGCGCGCATCACCGTCTCGCCATCCGACATCCTGCTCAACGTGCTGCCGGTGTTCCATTCCTTCGGGCTGACCGGCGGCACCATCCTGCCGCTGGTGACCGGGGTGAAATTGTTCCTCTACCCTTCGCCGCTGCACTACAAGATCATTCCGGAGATCGCGCGCAAGGTGAAGCCGACGGTGATGTTCGGCACCGACACTTTCCTTGCCAATTATGGCCGCACCGCCAAGGACGGCGACTTCTCGAGCCTGCGCTTCGTGGTGGCCGGCGCCGAGGCCGTGAAGCCGGAGACCAGGCGCGTCTACCGCGACCGTTTCGAGGCGTCGATCATCGAGGGCTTTGGGCTGACTGAGGCGGCGCCGGTGGTGGCGGTGAACACCGCGATCCACAACCGCGACGGCACGGTCGGCCGGCTGCTGCCGGCGATCCGCATGAAGCTCGAGCCGGTCGAGGGCATCAGCGACGCCGGCCGGCTGTGGCTCGACGGGCCGAACATGATGATGGGCTACATGACCGCCGACCGGCCGGGCGAATTGCAGCCGCTCGAAGGCTGGCACGATACCGGCGACATCGTGTCGGTCGACCGCGACGGCTTCATCACCATCCGAGGTCGCGCAAAACGCTTCGCCAAGATCGCCGGCGAGATGGTGTCGCTGGGCGCGGTCGAGATGCTGGTGCAGTCGCTGTGGCCGGAAGAACGCCACGCGGCGGTGGCGGTGCCCGACAAAAGGCGCGGCGAGCGCATCGTGCTGGTAACCACGGCCGACGACGCCAATCCGGAAGAGCTGCGCCAGTTCGGCAAGAAGGCAGGCGCGGCGGAGCTGATGGTGCCGAACGACATCATCAAGGTGGAAGAAATCCCTGTGCTGGGTTCCGGCAAGACCGACTATGTCTCGGCCCGCAAGCTCGCGATCGACCGGCTGGGGCTGAGTGCCGCGGCGTAGCGCCTACCCGATATCCGAAGGCGGCACCTTCTCGCCTTCGCGCATGGCCCGCTTCGAATAGGCGCGCACCGAGAACGGCAGGAACAGCAGGTAGCCGGCGACCGAGGCGGTCAGCGTGTACCAGGGATAGGCCATCAACAGCAGGATATAGAGCACGACGCCTAGGATGACCGGCAGCACCCTGTCGCCCGGCACCTTGACGCTCTTGCCCGAATAGACCGGCAGCCGGCTGACCAGAAGGAAGGCGACCAGCACGGTGAAGCCGGTGGCGATGAAGGCCGCAGGCCGGCTGGGCTCCAGCCCGAGCCGCAGGAAATAGAGATAGCAGGGCAGCATCACCAGCACCGCGCCGGCCGGCGCAGGCACGCCGACGAAATATTCTGTCTGCCAGGCCGGCTGGTCGGTGTCGTCGGCCAGCACGTTGAAGCGGGCCAGCCGCATGCCGCAGGCGATGGTGAAGAGGAGCGCGGCGATCCAGCCCGGCGAGCCGGCGCGATCGAGCAGGAAGGCGTAGAGCACCAGCGCCGGCGCGACGCCGAAATTGACGATGTCGGCCAGCGAATCCATCTGCGCGCCGAATTTCGAGGTCGCCTTCAGCATGCGCGCCAGGCGGCCGTCTATGCCGTCGAGGAAGGCAGCGAGCAGCACCATGACGACGGCCGGCTCGAAACGGTCCTCGAAGGCGAAGCGGATGCCCGACAGGCCCGCGCAGATGGCAAGCACGGTAACCAGGTTGGGCAGCACCATGCGCATCGGGATCTCGCGGATGCGCGGGCCGCCGCTTGCGTGAGCCTCGAATTTCTTGAAGGGCGCGCCCACGTCTCAGGAAATCCTGACCAGCGGGGCGACGGCCACGCCGCCGAACTCCGCTAGCACCGTCTCGCCGCCCACAGCCGTCTGGCCGACGGCAACGCGCGGCACGGCGCTCGCGGGCAGGAAGACGTCGACACGCGAGCCGAAGCGGATCAGCCCAAAACGCTCGCCGATCCCGATCGAGCCGCCCTGCTCGGCCCAGCAGACGATGCGGCGGGCGACCAGCCCGGCGATCTGCACCGCGGCGATCGTGCCGTTGGGGCTGTCGATGACCAGGCCGTTGCGCTCGTTCTCGGCGCTTGCCTTGTCGAGCTCGGCATTTAGGAATTTGCCGGGACGATGCTCGATGCGCGTGATCCTGCCGCGCACCGGCGCGCGGTTGATGTGGCAGGAAAAGACATTCATGAACACCGAGATGCGGGTCATCTCGGTGGAACCCAGGCCAAGCTCGCCAGGCGGCACGGCAGGCCCGACCGCCGAGATCACGCCGTCGGCCGGACTCACCACCAGCCGGTCGTCGACCGGCGTGACGCGCTCGGGATCGCGGTAGAAATAGATGCACCAGGCGGTGAGGATCAGCCCGATCCAGAACAGGACGGAAGAGAAATAGCCGAGGAAAAGCGTTCCCGCGCCGAAGGCGGCGATGAAGGGATAGCCCTCGCGATGGATCGGAACGAACGTATTCTTGATCGTGTCGACGAGGCTCATCGGGCTGGGGTGGTTCCTGTTTCAGGTCCGGCCTCAATAGCCGAAAGCCCCCCTCCCCGCAACGCAACAATGGCAGAGAGGCGGGCTCGGATGGCAGGCGGCGCGCGGCAATAACTTTTGCCTCTACTGTCGGAACTCGGCCCTTTCACTCGTCCTTGGCTAGACAACACTCCAAGGAGCCGCCGATGCCATCGCCGAAATCGTCTGCAAGAAGTGCCAGGGTCATCACAGAGGACCTCGCCTTCGGCGAGTCGCCGCGCTGGCGTGAGGGGCGACTCTGGCTCTGCAACTGGGGCACGGGCGAGATTGTCGCCGTGGACGAAGAGGGCAAGAGCGAGGTCATGCTCACCGTGCCGGCCGTCCTGCCCTATTCGATCGACTGGCTGCCCGACGGCCGGCTTCTGGTGGTCTCCGGTCGGGAGGGGCTTCTGCTCCGGCAGGAACGAGATGGAACGCTCGCCACCCATGCCGATCTGAGAGACCTGTCCAAGAACCCATGGAACGAGATCGTCGTCGACGGACACGGCAACATCTATGTCAATGGCGGCGGACCGGCGCCGGCGCCGGGTGAGCATTTTGGGCCGGGCACCATCGTGCTGATCACGCCGAACGGCGCGGTCCGACAGGTGGCCGAGAACATTGCCTTCGCCAATGGCATGGCGGTGGCACCGGACAACCGGGCCCTCATTGTCGCCGAATCCCACGCCAACCGCCTCACCGCCTTCGATATCACGACCGACGGCAGCCTTTCCAACCGCCGCGTTTGGGCGGATCTCGGCAATGATTATCCCGACGGAATATGCATCGATGCCGAGGGTTGCGTCTGGTACGCCGACGTGCCCAACCGGCACTGCGTCAGGGTGCGCGAGGGCAGTGCGAAAATCGACAAGGTCGAGGTCGATCGCGGCTGCTTTGCCTGCATGCTGGGCGGCGCCGGCGGCAGGACGCTGTTCATCGTTGCCGCCGAATGGCGCGGTTTCGAGAACATGGTGAGCGACGCCCGCACCGGTCAGGTGCTGAGCGCCGCCGTTTCCTCGCCTGGGGCGGGATGGCCGTCTTATGATTCCGGCACGCGCTGGTAGTTGGCGATGTCGGCCTTGACGCCGAGGCGAGCGATCGTCTCCGGCGGGCTGAAGGCGATGCGCTCATGCGCTGCCTTGACGATCGGCACCACCTTGTCGACGGCCGCCTGGCTTTCCCATTCGACCATGGTGACGATGTTGAATTCGCCGGGGCCGGAGAACTGCTCGAGCAGGAAATCCTGCACGAAGCCTTCCTGCCGGCGCAGCAATTCATGCGTCATGAATACCTTGGCGAGGATCTCGTCACGCGCTTCCGCTGGGACGACGAACTTGTCGACCCGGAACACGCTGCCATCGCTTTGATTCTTATTGCTCATTTCGATCCGTCTCCGTTCTTTAACGACTTGTTTCGCAGGGGCTCGGAGACGGTTTGCAAGCTCAAGATAGGTTGAGGTCAAGGAGAATTTTCGCGTGACGTTGACACTGCTGATCTCCCCCACAAGGGGGATTGGCGCTTCGCCGCTCCTACGAAACCTCCGACGTCCTCCGCCGCACGATCACACCCAGCTCGTCGGTCTCGCGGGCGATGCGCAGGCGCTCCTCGGCTTCGGTGGCCTCGCGCTGGCGGTCCCACATGGAGGCGTAGAGGCCGTGCCTGGCGAGCAGCGCCGCATGGGTGCCGCGCTCGGCGATCTGGCCGTCCTTGAGCACGATGATCTCGTCGGCCGAGATCACCGTCGACAAGCGGTGGGCGATGACGATGGTGGTGCGGCCCTTGCTGACGAGGTCGAGTGCTGCCTGGATCTCCTGCTCGGTCTGGGTGTCGAGCGCCGAGGTCGCCTCGTCGAGCATCAGGATCGGCGGTGCCTTGAGGATGGTGCGAGCGATCGCCACGCGCTGCTTCTCGCCGCCGGAGAGCTTCAGCCCGCGCTCGCCGACCATCGAGCGATAACCCTCGGGCAGCTTGGCGATGAACGGCCCGATCTGGGCGAGCTCGGCCGCCTTGCGCACCTCCTCCTCGCTGGCGCCGACGCGGCCGTAGCGGATGTTGTAGGCGATGGTGTCGTTGAAGAGCACGGTGTCCTGCGGCACCATGCCGAGCACAGCGCGCAGGCTCTCCTGCGTGACATCGCGGATGTCCTGGCCGTCGATCAGCACCTGGCCGCGCTGGACGTCGTAGAAGCGGAACAGGAGCCTGGAGACGGTCGACTTGCCGGCGCCGGAGGGGCCGACGATGGCGACCGTCTTGCCGGCCGGCACCTCGAAGGAGACGCCTTTCAGGATCTTGCGGTTCGGATCGTAGGAGAAGTGCACGTCGCGGAATTCGACCTTGCCGGCACTCACCTTCAACGGCCTGGCATCCGGCTTGTCGACGATCTCCTGCGGCACGTCGAGCAGGTCGAACATGTGCTCGATGTCGGTCAACCCCTGCCGGATCTCACGATAGATGAAACCGATGAAGTTGAGCGGCACCGAAAGCTGCATCAGCATGGCGTTGATGAAGACGAAATCGCCGACCGACTGCGTGCCGGCCTGCACCTCGAGCGCCGACATGCACATGACGATGACGGTGCCCAGCCCGAAGATGACGCCCTGGCCGAAGTTCAGCCAGCCGAGCGAGGTCCAGGTTTTCGTCGCGGCGGTCTCGTAGCGCGCCATGGAACGGTCGAAGCGCTCGGCCTCCATGCGCTCGTTGGTGAAATATTTGACCGTCTCGAAATTCAAGAGCGAGTCGATCGCCTTGGTGTTGGCATCGGTGTCGCTGTCGTTCATGTCGCGGCGGATCGAGATGCGCCAGTCGCTGGCCTTGACCGTGAACCAGACGTAGATCCAGACGGTGACCGCCACCACGGCCACGTATTTCCAGCCATAGGTGTAGGCGAAGATGCCGGCCGTCAGCGCGAATTCGAGGATGGTCGGCGCCGTGTTCAGCATGACGAAGCGCACGATCGTCTCGATGCCCTTGGTGCCGCGCTCGATGATGCGCGACAGGCCGCCGGTGCGGCGCTCCAAATGGAAACGTAGCGACAGCTGATGCATGTGGACGAAGGTGCGGAAGGCGAGCTGGCGCACCGCATACTGACCGACGCGGGCGAACAGTGCGTCGCGCAGCTGGTTGAAGCCGAGCTGCACCAGCCTCAGCACGTTGTAGGCGATGACCAGCATCACCGGCGCCAGCATGAAGGCGGGCAGCGGCGGCGGTGTCTTCGAGCCGTGGGCCAGCGCATCGGTCGCCCATTTGAAGAAATAGGGGCCGGCGACCAGCGTGACCTTGGCGACGACCAGGAGCAGCGTCGCCCAGGTGACCCGGGCTCTTAAGTCGGCGCGGTCGGCCGGCCACATATAGGGCCACAGGTTGCGTAGTGTGGTGAGGGTGCCGGATTCGGCGGAGACGGTCTTGTCGGCCACTATTTCTTGCCTTTTGGGTGAGAGGGTTCAGCGGCTGGCGCAGCAGGAGTTGACGAGGTCATGGAGCGAGGCGGACACGCTCGCGAGCGCCGCGTGATCGACCGCGTACCGCGAGCGCTGGCGGTCGGCCTCGAAGCGGACCAGCCCGGCCTCGACCAGGATTTTCAGATGTTGCGAAACCGTCGACTGGGCGAGGTCGAGATGATCGACCACCTCGCGGCAGGAGCAGCAGCGGCTGGCCGAGAGACGCTTCAGGATCTCGATGCGCGCCGGATGCGAAAGTGCCGCAAACCGCGCGGCAACGGCGCGGCTGTCGGGGGCGCGGTTGTCGGATTGGGATTCGGTCATCGTTCATCGGCGATAGACGATGAACGATGCGAGGGCAAGCTAGGCGAATGGGTAGATCGTCGGAACTGCCAATCTCCCCCCTTGTGGGGGAGATGTCCGGCAGGACAGAGGGGGGCGCGAAGGAACGCGGCCTCTTCCAATCTGGCCAACATGCACCGCCCACCGCGTTTTATGCAGACTGTATAGACTGAGAAGCCGGCGGGACAGCGCCCCCCTCTGCCTGCCGGCATCTCCCCCACAAGGGGGGAGATCAGCTAATCGCCACCCTACTCCGCCTTTGGCGTGGTCATCTGGTCGCCGATGGCCTTCATATCGGCCGGCTCGCCTTCCTTGGACTTGCCGGGGACCTTGAAGACCTGGCCGGGCCAGATGCGGTCGGGATCGCGGATCTGGTCCTGGTTGGCGAGATAGATGGTCGAGAAGCGGGTGCCATGGCCGTAGACCCGCCGCGAGATGCGCCAGAGCGTGTCATTGCGGCGGATGATGACGGCGCCGTCGGCGTGTTCGAGCTTCGGCGCGACCGTCTCCGCCACACCGGCCGACGGCGTCGCTTCCGCGACTTTGGCAGGAGCCTCGGCGCCCGGCGCCGCCGAGTCGGCGGGCTTGGTCTCAGCGGCTGCTGCGGGCTTGGCTTCGGAGGACTGGGCTTCGGCGGACTTTGCCTCCGCGGACTTTGCCTCCGCGGACTGGGACCCGGCACCCTGGACCTGCGTGAGCTTTTTTCCAGCCGGCTTGGTCTCGCTCGGCGCGACGGCGGCAATCGACTCGCCGGGCTCGCGTTCGAACGGCACGGCGGCGCGGGCGACGACCTTGACGCCGTCGTCATCCAGGCCGTCGACATGGATGGTGTGGCTGCCGACGGGAATGTCGCGCGCCGCCTCGATCAGGAAATGGCCATCGGGCGAGGTATTGGCCTCGCCAAGCAGGATGTCATCGGCATAGGCGCGCACCTTGCGGCCGGGATCTGCAGTGCCGGCGACAAAGATCTTGCTGCCGTCGATCTCGACCGCCTCGACGGCGATCTTGGGCTCGGCCGCCGCGGGCGCCGGCGTCGCGGGAGCCTGGCCGGTAGCAGCCGGAGCAGCCGCCGTAGGCGCTGTCGCCGTGGCGGACGCCGCCGGGGCGGCAGCCTGGTCGGTGGCGGCCGGTGCGGCCGGCTTGGCCTCCGGCTGCGGAACGGTGAGCAGTTCGGACGGCTTGCCCGGCTCCTCGACCATCGCCAGCACCTGGCCGGTCGGGCTCTGCGGCACCGAGACGACGGCCGTCTGCGCCGACGCAACGGCGACGCCGCCGGCTGTCGAGCGCAGCGTGATCGTGTAGTCACCGGGCTTCAGCGGATCGTCGAGCACGATGGCGAAGGCGCCGTCGGAGCCGGCATCGGTCGACCCAAGCACCGTCCCGCCATTCAGGATCTCGACCTTGGCGTTGGGCGCGGCGCTGCCGGCGACGACGATCGAGCCGTCGCCTTCGACGCGCACGACATCGAAGGTCGGCAGCACCGGACCGGCGGCGGGCGCCTGAGCGGCCGGGGCCGAAACTGCCGGAGCCGTCGCATTGCTGGCCGGTGCCATTGCGTTGTTGGCGGGCGCCATCTTGTTGGCCGGCGCCACGGTGTTGTTGGCCGGTGCCATCGTGTTGGCCGGGGCTTGCGCCTGCGGCAGGCGCCCCTCGGTGGACGTGCTCGAGGATTCAGCCGGCTTCGTGTCCGCTTGCGGAAGCGCCGCGACCTGTGCCGGTTTCTCTTTGTTGATATACGGGTCGAGCGCGCCCGACCCGTAGGCGACCGCCGCGACGACGGCAACGCCGCCCGCCGCGAACAAGAACGCCTTTGAAGGATTGATAGCCATAATCTTTTCTGCCCCCTTAGCCACCTAACGCCGGTCTAGCGTGTTTTAACCAGTGCTACAAGAAAAAGCCCGCCCATGGGCTTGACCGCGCCAACTGGTCCCATCACCAATCATCCCATGAACACGATTCGATCCGTCTGCGTCTATTGCGGTTCGTCTCCGGGCCGCGACGAAGCCTATGTCAAGGCCGGCCACCTGCTCGGCCGCTCGCTGGCCAAGTCGGGCCTGCGCCTGATCTATGGCGGCGGCACAAAGGGCATCATGGGCGCCGTCGCCGACGGAGCGATCAAGGCCGGCGGCCAGGTGACCGGCATCATCCCGCGCTTCCTGATCAACAGGGAGGCAACCCAGACCGCTCTCGACAAGCTCGACGAGTTGTTGATCACCGACAACATGCACGAGCGCAAGCACCGGATGTTCGAGAAGTCCGACGCCTTCGTGGCGCTGCCGGGCGGCATCGGCACGGTCGAGGAGATCGTCGAGATCATGACCTGGGCGCAGCTCGGCCATCACCGCAAGCCGATCGTGTTCGCCAACATCAAGGGCTTCTGGGACCCGATGCTTTCGCTGATCGAGCACATGTCGGGCGAAGGCTTCATCCACACCGCACATAGGGTGAAGCCGCTGGTGGTGAACGACCCCGAGGCCATCGTCGCCGCTATCATGGTCGCCGGATCGTCGGTCGACGCGCCGACGGAGGGTGTGCAGGCGGTGATCGACAAGATGTAGTGAATGGTGAATGGTGAATGGTGAATGGTGAATGGTGAATGGTGAATGGTGAATGGTGAATGGTGAATGGTGAATGGCAGGGATCGCTCGGCGTCCCACTGAATGCTACTGTTATTATTCACTATTCACTATTCACTATTCACTATTCACTATTCACCATTCACTACACCACCTACTGCCCTCCTCAAATCTCCAATCACCGCCCTCCGATCATTGCGGCGCCACGCGAGATGGATGACGACAATGCGCCCGAACCACGGCAGGTCGCGGAAGACGATTCCCGGCGGCGCTGCGGCGCGCAGACTGTCCTGGACCGTCGCCAGACCAAGCCCGGCGCTGACCAGGCCGAGCGAGGTCAGCGGGTCGGCTGTCTCATAGGCGATGTCGGGCACGAAGCCGGCCTCGACACAAGCCGCCAGGAACTGCGCGCGATTGGTGTCATCGGGCTGACGCACGACAGTGATCCAGACGCGGCCGTCGAGATGATCCGGCCGGATGTCGGCGACATCAGCAAGCAGATCGCCCTCGGGGATTGCCAGCACCAGCTGTTCGCGCCGCACCAGCATGCTCTCGATATCCGGATCGCCCTTCGGCGCCGGCGCATAGACGAAGCCGAGGTCGAGCGCACGCTGCCGCAGACCTTCGAACTGCGCTGCCGTGCGGCCGCTCCTGAGTTGCAGATGGAAATCCGGCCGCTCGCGGCGGAATTCCTTGAGCATGGCGGCGACCAGCCCGGCGTGCACCGCGCCCTCGACATAGCCGATGGCGAGGCTGCCGGCCGCGCCGCTCGCAAGATTGCGGCCGAGCTCCTCCAGCCGCGCGGCGCTGGCGAGCAGCGCCCGGGCTTCGGCGAGGAAAGCCTTGCCCTCGGCGTTGAGATGGACGCGCCGCTTCGCCCGCTCAAACAACGTGACGCTAAGCTGCTCCTCGAGCTGCATGATCTGCCGGCTCAAGGGCGATTGCGAGATATGCAGCTGCTCGGCGGCGCGGCCGACATTGCCGGCCTCGGCGACGGCGACGAAATATCTTATCTGGCGCAGGTCGAGCATCTTTAAGTCCTGTCAGGTCTTAACTTTAGTCTAATCAGTCTTTGACAGTCTGACCAGCCGGCGCGATATCTCCCGCGTCAACCACGAAGGAGACCGCCATGCAGTTCTTTGCCCTGCTTACCCGCAACACCCAGAAGCTCAGCGACGCCGATTTCGCGCCGCTGCTGCCCGGCGAGGCCGAGCAGCGGCGCACGCTCTATGCGCAGGGCGCCGTGCGGCAGGTCTGGAACCGCGGCGACATTCCCGGCAGCGGCATGATGTTCGAGGCGGCCGACGAGAAGGAGGTGCGAGGCCATCTCGCCACGCTGCCGCTGGTCGAGGCCGGCATGATGGACATCGCGGCGATTGTTCCGCTCAGCCCGTATCCTGGGTTCGGTCCGAAGCGCTGAGACTGCGTGAAGATCGGTGCTGCCGCTTGGCCGGCAGCACCTATGAGCGACCGAAGATGCGACGCAAAAGGCCCACCCGCGACGCGCCGGCGTAGCGCTCGGGCAATGGGCGGGTGAGCAGGAACTGATCGCGCCCTTCGACGGTCTCGGTGCCGCAATAGCTGCATTGCAGCGAACGGGCCAAAGGGACTATTTCCTTCAACACCGCCCCAAACCCTTCTCCGTCGATCGGCACGTTCTTTGCCATCCGCAGTTCACGGGAGAACGCCTCGAAGCTGAGGAAGCGATAGCCGCGCTTTTCGAGCTCGGCGCACAGCTTTTTCAGTGCGGGCTCCGCGCCCCAGAACTCGAAGCGTGTCGGCCGGATGCGGGCATCCGGAGCGATTTCCAGGTTGAGGTCGCCGATCGCCTCGGCGGGAAGAATGAGCGGCGCAACCGCTGCAAGCGAATGCTGTTCGAGAATGAGCGGAAAGGCAAACGCCTCGGCCGCCATGCGGGCTATCTGCTCAAAGCCGGCCACGTCTTGCGTGGTGAAATAGAAATCCCGGCGCCCCTCGCCATGCCGCTCCGCCAGGTAGCAGGCAGGACAGCCGGCGGTTGCCAGATCCTCGCAAAGCTTTTCGAGGAAGGCGTAATTCCGGATTGATCCCTTGGGAGTCAGCAGAGCGTCGCGCGGCGTCAGTTCGTTCGCGCGCGGGCTGAGCTTCAGGAGCAGGATCGGCAGCGAAGCGGCGGCGCGCAGAAGCGCCATGTTCACGCGCGTATGAACGAACAGCTCGCCGCCATCGGGACGGTAGCGCACCAGGCCACGGTGCGGTTCCGCCTCGCGGATGACCTCTTCGGTCTCCTCGTTCGAGATCTGTTCGCCGGTGACTGCGAACTGAAGCAAAGTCATCGCCCACCCCTCGCCCGCGACAATAAGCCAGGCCATCTTGCCAGTTCACGGAGCCGCCGCCCAGACCTCACGGCCAGGCGTTCTGCATCGCGTTTACCGAGAGCCAGGCAGTCAAAGGCAGCGCGACTAGAAGCGCCAGCCGCAGGCCGGCCAATCGCGCCTGGTCCGCCTCCTGGTGCTGAAGCCGGCGCCAAATCTGGACGGCAGCGGCAAGAATGAGCACCGCGTAGAGCCCGCCCAGCGCCCATAGCACCGCCGTTCCGCTCACCGGCATGCCGGCCTGCTCCAGCACCTTGCCGAGCAGCAGAGCCGGCCCGGCGACGAAGAAGGCAATGGCGATCCCGAACAGGAAGCCGATCATCGCGCCCGGAAAGGAAGTCGCCGACAAAGCGACAAGCACTGCAAGCAAGATGAGCAGAGAGATGAATGCGCGCTGGCCCACGGCAACCCCCTTGCCCCAACAGACACAGCTTAAAGTAGCAGTCCGGAATTAATGGCGGGTAACGGGGCAGGTATGGAAGCCTAAGCCGAGCATCGGCTCCCGTCGCCATTTGCCCAGCGCAGCAGACTCCCGACCGGGAACCAAGCCCGCACGTTAGCGTTGCCTCACATAATGAGACCGTGGAGATCGTCATGCTGCGAGGCGCACTGCTTTGGCTTATCGGAATTCCTTTGCCCATCATCCTCATTCTTTGGCTGCTGGGCTATCTACACTAGCCCGGCAGTTGAACTCCAACACGCTTTAGGGTGACTCAATCAGCGCCGTCAGATCGATGTTGGCGAGCGCTTGCACTTCATCGAGCCGCGCGGCACGCTGGCGACGGCCGGTGAGCCTGCCGGCGACAATCGATGAAGGTGCAAAATTGCGTTCGACTGATTATCTCGGCCGCCTGTTCGGCCTCGAAGGCAGGCATGCCTTCATCACCGGCGCCAGCCGAGGCCTTGGTCTTGCCTTCGCCCAAGCGCTTGCCGGGGCCGGCGCGCGTGTCACGCTCGGCGGCCGCAAGGCGGACGAACTCAAAGCTGCCGGCGATCGCCTGCGCGCCGCGGGCTGCACGATTGCAGAATCGGTGATCGACGTCACCGACACGCAGTCGGTCGATACCGCAATTGCGGCGGCGGAGGCCGGCACCGGTCCGATCGACATCCTGGTCAACAATGCCGGCATTCAGCGCCGGGCACCGCTGGAGAGTTTCAGCGACGCCGACTGGGACGCGCTGATGGCGACCAACCTCGACGGCGTGTTCAAGGTGAGCCGGGCGGTGGTCAAAGGCATGATCGCGCGCCGCAAGGGCGTCATCATCAACGTCTCCTCGGTGCAGAGCGTGCTCGCCCGCCCCTCGATCGCACCCTACGCTGCAACCAAGGGAGCGATCACCATGCTGACCAAATCGATGGCCGGCGAATGGGGCCAGCACGGCGTGCGCGTCAACGCGATCGCGCCCGGCTATTTCAAGACCGAGCTCAACGCCGCGCTGGTCGCCGACGAGACATTCTCCGGCTGGCTCACCGGCCGCACACCGATGCGGCGCTGGGGCGACGTCGAGGAACTGGCCGGCGCTGCCGTGTTCCTGGCATCCGACGCCGCGAGCTTCGTAACGGGACAGACGCTGCTGGTGGATGGCGGGATCACGAGCGTGTTGTAGCGGGGCCTCGCCCCTCTCAGACCGGTAGGCTGGACTCTCCCACCGACAGATGCTGCTCGATCGGCGCGGCATCGGGAGCCTTCGCACGCCCTGCCCTTCGCCATCCCTACAGCACCCTATCCACCGACAGCCTGCCGGACCCGCTGAGCGCCAGGATGAACATGCCGCCGGCAATGGCGAGATCCTTCTCGAAATGCAGGAGCTCGTTCTGGCTGGCGAAGCTGGCGTGGAAGAGGCTTGCCGTCATCAGGCAGAACAGGCCGAGCGCTACCGCGCCGAGCCGCGCCAGGACGCCGAGCGCCACGGATAAGCCGGCACCGAGCTGCAGCGCGATGGTGGCAAGGAGCAGCGGCGTGCCGACGCCGAGCGCGGCCATCGCTTTCTCAGCGCCCTCGAAATGCGTCGTGAGCTGCAGGCCTTCATGCACGAAGATCAGTGACAGAAGCAGGCGGCCGGCAAGCAGGACGACGTCCCTGGCGTGACGTCTTTCCGCGAGTTCGATCGGTGTCATGGTCGGTTCCAATCTTTGGAAACAGGTGGGCTTCACGCATCGCGACGGACGCGCGCCTGCGCGTGTTTGAGATTGAAAGGGTCGGAGCCGGCGGATGGGAGAGGTGGACGCCGGCTCCGGTTTTCAGGCGCTACCGCCGTGGCGCCCAAAAATTCGATGCTTGCGGGGCGAGGTCGGCTCCAGGCCCCTCACCGGCCGCTTCGCGGCCACCTCGCCCCACTTTGTGGTGCGAGGTGGCCGCCTACTTCGTCACCTTGGTGTCGATCGCCTGCTTGAGGTCCGAAAGCTCCTCGCAGCCCGCCGGGCAGAGCTTCTGCAGCGAGGCGAGCTGCTCGTTGGCCTTGGCCATGTCGCCGGTCTCGACATAGAGCTCGCCGAGATATTCATGCGCCGCCTTGTGGTCGGGCTTAAGCTCCAGCGCCTTGGCGTAGTAGGTCAGCGAGGTCTGGTAGTCGCCGGTCTTGCGCAGCGTGAAGCCAAGCAGATTGTAGACGTCGGCCTGCTGGGTGTCCTGCGCAAGATCGCGCAGGTCGGCCAGCGCGCTCTTGTAATCCTTGGCGTCGATCTTGGCTTTCACGGCCGTCAGGTCCGGCGCGTCGGCGCCTTCGATGTCGTCCACGGCATAGGCCGGCACGGCGATGGCGATCGGGGCCGCGGTCAGCACCGCAATGGCGCCGAGCACCGCGAAAAGTGCATGTTTCATGGGAGCTTCTCTCTTTTGGCTCAGAGATCGATTCAGATCTGGGTTGGGGTGAAGGCGTAGGCGTTGCCGTCCTTGACGAAGCTGCCGGTGCCCGGGAACGGGAAGTGCGAGCCGCAGATGCGGACATTGTCGGCGATCACCTGGTCGACGATCTTGTGCCGCGTGGCGATCGCCATCGGCCCGTCCTGGTCGTAGGCGCCCTGCCATTCGGGATGCGGCGCGAGCAGCGCCGGCACGTACATGGTGTCGGCCGAGACGAGGAACTGCTCGGAGCCGGCATCGACATGGTAGACGGAATGGCCGGGCGTGTGGCCGGGCGCCGCCATGATGCGGATGCCGGGCACCACTTCCATGCCGTCCTCGACCGGCTTCCAGTTCTTCCACTTCGGGAAGTTTTCGGCGATGCGCTTGCCGGCCGGCTTGCGGCCTTCGGGCAGCTTGGCAAGCCGGCTGGGGTCGGTCCACCAATTGTATTCGGTGGCATTGACGATCAGCTCCGCATTCGGAAACACCGGCGCGTTGGTGCCCTTCTCCATCAGGCCCCAGACATGGTCGGGGTGGAAATGCGAGATCATGATGGTGTCGATCGCCTTGTAGTCGATGCCGGCGGCCTTCATGTTTGCCGGCAGATGCGTGGCGTTGGCCTGCCACTGGCCGACGCCGGAGCCGGCATCCATCATGATGGTGCGGCCGTTCATCTTGAGCACCACGACGGTGAGCGGGATCGGCATGAACTCGGTGGTGAGCCCCGCCTTGGCGAGTGCCGCCTTGGTGTCGTCGACGGAAACGTCCTTGATGAAGGCCGGGTCGTGCGGCTTGCGCCAAATGCCGTCATAGACGGCGGTGACCTCGAGCGAGCCCACCTTGTATTTATGGAAGCCGATCGGCGGCTCGACCGGGGTGTGGGCGTGAGCCGCGGACGCGAATTCCAGCTTGCCGGCAATGCCGAAGGCGGCGGCTGCCGCCGCGGATCCGAGCACCATGCGGCGTGTGATGTTGAACATCAGAAGTCTCCTCTAGTGGCCATGAGTGGCTGCGAGTTGCGGACGGAAGTTCATTGGTTTGCTGCCTTGGGAGGATGGCCTCGCTACACAGCAAGACCCGGAAGGCACGGGCTTTATTCCCGGACGGACGCAGAATTTTTTGAAAAGCTGAAAGAACGCAGCCTTGGCAGCAGCCAAGCCGCCGTTAGGCAAGGCTTCAGTTTGCTGGCCAGAATGCGGAAAACCCGAGTGCAGATGCTGAAACTTCGGCCCGACGCGGAAGTTATAATTTAAGCACTTTCCATTAGCGTCGACCGATGGACCATTGTCCAGGAAAGGTTATCGGGTCGATTTGACCAGCAAGGGTCTCAATCTCGGCCGAGTCAGCCAGGCCGTTTTCTCTTCCGCCAACTTGCCGGCGGCGATCGCTGCCGTCGTGCTTCTGATCTGTGCCATATTCGTCGACCAGCAGAACAGGAGAGTGGCGGATCAATTGACCCGCGCGGACGTGCTGGCCAAAGTCAACGTCGTCCGCGCCAAGCTGGAAGGCAACATAAACGGCAATCTCCAGTTGGTGCAGGGCCTCGCCTCGACCATCGTAACCGAGCCTTATATGGGGCAGCAGAGATTTGCCTCGCTGGCCGCCAATCTGCTCAAGCAGAATTCGCAGTTGCACAACATTGCCGGCGCGCCCGATCTCGTCATCTCGCTGATGTACCCCATGAAAGGCAACGAGAAGGCGGTAGGGCTTGACTACCGCAAAAACGAGGCGCAACGCATGGCGGCGCTTCGCGCGCGCGACCGACGCGCGCTGATCCTCGCCGGTCCCGTCAACCTCGCCCAGGGCGGCCGCGGCTTTATCGGCCGGATTCCGATCTTCGTGCCGACGGCGGGCGGCGGCGACCGCTTCTGGGGCATAGTCTCTGCGGTGATCGACGTCGATCGCCTTTATGCCGCGAGCGGTCTCACCGATCCCAGTCTCGACATCGACGTAGCGCTCATCGGCAAGGATGCGCTGGGTGGCGGCGGCGAGCGCTTCTTCGGCGGCGAAAACATCGTCAACGCCAATCCGGTGACGGCCGAGGTGCGATTGCCGGTAGGTTCCTGGCAGATATCGGCGGTGCCCAAGGGGGGGTGGCCGACCACGCCAGAGAACGAGGCCGTCCTGCTGGCGACGATGGCGTTGGCCGGCACTCTGGTGGTGCTGCCTATCCTGGTCGCCGGCTGGCTTTTCGGCGAAAGGCAGAAGAACTACGCCGAACTCAGGCGGCTTTCGCAGCGGCTGGAGCTTGCGCTCGACGCTTCCGGCATCGGCGTGTGGGAGCATGACCTCTCCACCAACCAGCTGGTATGGGACGATCGCGTCAACGAGATCTACGGCAAACCGGCGGACGGCGAGACGCGCGCCTATCACGATTGGGAACGAACCATCCACCCCGACGATCTTGAACGGGCGAGACGTGATTTCGACACCGCCGCCGCGACCAAGGGCCGCTATTCCTCGCAGTACCGGCTTCTGTTGCCCGACGGCACGACCCGTCATGCGCGCGCGCGAGCAACCTTCCTGCAGGATATCGGTGGCACGCCCAAGATGGTCGGCGCCGAATGGGATGTGACCAGCGACGTGCTCCTCAACGAGAACCTGATGCGGGAACGCCAGCTGTCGGAATCGAAGAATGCCGAGCTGGAAGCGGCGAAGGCGCGCATCGAACACGTCGCGCTGCATGATTCGCTAACCAGCCTGCCCAATCGCCGCTATCTCGACGAGATGCTCGCCGAAGGCGGCACAGTCGACGGCCGGACGGCGCTGCTGCATCTCGACCTCGACCGCTTCAAGCACATCAACGACACGCTCGGCCACGCGGCGGGCGACGCCATGCTGATGCATGCCTCCAAGGTCATCAAGGCCATGGCCGAGACATCCGACTTCGTGGCGCGTATCGGCGGCGACGAATTCGTGGTCGTGAGCCACGGGCGTGACGACGACGAACTCGCGGCGCTTGCCGACCGTATCATCGAGGAGATGCGCCAGCCCGTCGACTACCAAGGTCACCAATGCAGGTTCGGGGTCACAATCGGCATTGCAGCCAATAGCGGCGTCGACGCGAAGCAACTGCTCATCAACGCCGATCTCGCGCTCTATCGCGCAAAGAGCCGCGGCCGCAACCGCTACGAATTCTTCAACGAGGAGTTCCAGAGCGAGATCGTCCGGACCAAGCAGACCGCCGACGAGATACTCGGCGGGCTGGAGCGCAACGAGTTCGTCGCTTATTACCAGCCGCAGTTCGACGCCAAGACGCTGGAGATCGTCGGCGTCGAGGCGCTGTCGCGGTGGCGGCATCCGCGGCGCGGCATCCTCGCCCCCGACATCTTCCTCAATGTGGCCGAGGAACTGAACGTCGTGTCGCTGATCGACCGCACGGTCCTGGAGCAGGCGCTGGAGAATTTCGAGCGCTGGTCGACTGACGGGCTCACCATCCCGCGCGTGTCGGTCAATGTCTCCGCGAGGCGCCTGGAGGACAAGGATCTCATCAACGGTCTGCGCAAGCTCGCGATCAAGCAAGGAACCGTATCGTTCGAGCTGGTGGAGTCCATCTTCCTCGATGAGAACGACGATCTCGTCGCCTGGAATATCGAACATATCAAGGAGCTCGGGATCGACATCGAGATCGACGATTTCGGCACGGGCTATGCTTCCGTCGTAAGCCTGCTCAAGCTGCAGCCACGCCGCCTCAAGATCGACCGCCAGCTTGTCACGCCGATCATCGGCTCCGGGGCGCAGCGCCGGCTGGTATCCTCGATCATCGAGATCGGCAAGTCGCTCGGCATAGAGGTCGTCGCCGAAGGCGTCGAGACGATGGAACATGCTCGCATCCTGAAGGAGCTTGGCTGCGACATCCTGCAGGGATATGCCTTCGGCCGTCCGATGGACGCGAAATCCTTCAGGACCTTCGCCCAGTCCCGCAAATGGCTGGCAGCCGGGTAAGCGAAACGCCTCCACAATTGCCTTTCTGGCCGCGAAGACGCGGCGGCCGGGTCTGCGTCCGGCCGTCATCGAACTGTCACACGCGGCGAGATCGCTCATGTTAGAAACGGCGCCTGGCCGCCACCGCGACCCCTTCCGCATCAAGAGCCGGCGAAGCCGCCATGAACATCGCTGTTCCCAACGAAGGCACCGACCTGTCGCCCTATTTGCCGGACGAGCACGGCCTGTTCTTCATCTATCATTTCACCGCCGAGGGCTTGCGCACCAAGGATGCGGCCGAGGCGTGCTGGACGTGGCGCAGCTATCAGATCACGGACATGCGCGCGCGCAAGGAGATCGGCGCCGAGCAGGCGCTGCCGACGCTGGTGCGCGAAGCCTTCCTGTCTCCCAGCCACGGCTGCCACATCGATTTCGAGGACGGCTTCCTCTACGGCGATCTGCCCGACCTTAGGCACGACTTCGCCGAGGCGCGCGGGCTCACCCATTTCCGCTTCGCCTTCAACGAGACGATGCTGGTCGGCGCCCGCAAGCAGCCGCTGGAATCGGTCGACAAGATCCGCAAGCTGGTCGAGAGCGGCGCGCGCAAATTCCGCTCGCCGGCCGAATTGATCGAGGCGGTGATGGGCCAGTCGCTCGACGGCATGGCTGGCGAGCTCGACAAGATGGGCGGCACGCTGGACGGCATCGAGGATCGCATCGTCTGCGACGCATGGCACAGCGAGCGGCAGGCGCTGGTCGACGCGCGCCGGCATCTGGTGATCATCCACCGCCAGATGGCGACGCTCACCAACCTCTTCCGCCATCTCGACCATTCGCATCGTGACGACCTGCCGGACCCGATCAACGACATGGCCACGCGCCTCTCGCACCGGGCGCACACGCTGCATCACGACGGCGAGCAGTTGCAGGCGCGCACACGGCTCCTGCAGGACGAGCTGATGGCGAAGCTGACCGAACAATCGAACCAGCTGCTCTACATCCTCTCCGTGATGACGGCGGTGCTGTTGCCGATGACCATCATCTCGGGCCTGTTCGGCATGAATGTCGGCGGGTTGCCGCTGGTCGACACGCCGCTGGGTTTCTGGGTGGTGACGGCGATATCGATCGCGATCGCCGGCGTCGTCTATATGATCGTGCGGCGACTCGGGCGGGTTTAGAGCCGTCCGGAATTGCGTAAAAACAAAGACTTAGAGCGTTTCACGCGCCTGCGCGCAGATCCTCGACGAGAGTGCCGGCGGCGTGGACTTCCGCCTCATGGCCGGGCTCGCGCCATGTCTCGGCGAGGCCGGCCTCGTACCATTCGCGCATGGCCGGGAGATCGAGCAAGCGTTTCGGATAGGCAGCGGCGGCGGCCTCGAACGTCAAGCCATAGGACTGCGTCCGGAACGCCACCGGGGCAAAGAAGGCATCGACTGCTGTGAAGCGGTCGCCGGTCAGGAACGGTCCGCCGAAACGGGCGAGGCCATCGGTCCACAAACCGCCGAGGCGGAAGAGATCGTGCTTCAGCGCATCGGACATCGGCGCCGGCTCGACGCGCACGCCGCAGCTCATCGGGCAGTCATTGCGCAGCGCCGTGAAGCTGGAATGCATCTCGGCGGCGGCCGAACGCGACCAGGCGCGCGCTTTTGCGTCGGCCGGCCAGACGCCCTGATGGCGCTCTGCCAGATACTCGACGATGGCGAGCGAATCCCAGACCGCCCAGCCGTCGTCGACCAGGCAGGGCACGCGGCCGTTCGGCGAGAACGACCGGAAGAGGCTGAAACTCGGTCCGGCCGGGAACGGCGTCAGCCGCTCCTCGAAGGGAATGCCGAGGGTGCGCATCAGCACCCACGGCCGCAGCGACCAGGACGAATAGTTCTTGTTGCCAATGTGCAGAACGTACATCAGGCACCCCTTCCCGTATAATGCGGACGGAAAACCGTCTCACCCTTCTTGCTTACCTTGTCGAGGATGCCGGCTGCCGGACCTCGCGGCCCTTGAACATCGACCAGCTGTACATGGCCAGCGCCGTCCAGATCAGCGCGAAGGCGATCGCCTGGGTGGTGCCGAACGGCTCGTCGAAGATCAGTACGGCGATCAGGAACACCATGGTCGGCGCGATATACTGCATGATGCCGATGGTGGAGAGGCGCAGCAACCTGGCGCCGAAGGCAAAGAGCAGCAGCGGCACCGCGGTGATCGGGCCGCAGCCGATCAGCAGCGCGGTGTCCGTGGCGGTGCTGGAGACGAAATGGTCCTGGCCGGTGGCGACCAGGTAGGCGATGTAGCAGAGCGCCGGCACCGAGAGTAAAAGCACTTCGAGCAGAAAGCCCTGGCTCGGGCCGATCGGCAGCGTCTTGCGGAAGAAGCCGTAGGCGGCGAAGGAGAAGGCGAGCGCCAGCGACACCCAGGGCAGCTTGCCGGCCTCGACGGTGAGCACCGTCACAGCGATCGCGGCCAGCGCCACCGCGACAATCTGCAAGCGGTCGAGCCGCTCGCCGAGCAACACCGCCCCGACGACGATAACCACGAGCGGATTGATGTAGTAGCCCAGTGCCGTCTCGACGGTGCGGCCGACCGAGATCGCCCAGACATAGATGCCCCAGTTGACCGAGATCAGCACCGCCGTCAGCGCCGCCATGGCGATGCTACGGGGCGAGCGGATCGCCGCCTTGAAATCGGCCGTGCGGCCGGCCCAGACCAGCACGCAAGCTGCGATCGGCACCGACCAGACGACGCGGTTGGCGATCACCTCGGCGAGCGGCAGATGCGCCACCGCCTTCATGTAGAAGGGCAAGAGCCCCCACAGGAAATAGGCGCCCAGCGCCAAGAGGAACCCTCGGCGGGCCCTGGCGTCTTGATCGAGATCGGCTGTTGCGGTGACCATGGCCCAACGCTATGGCCCAGCGCATCGTCCAAGACCATCACAAAATTATGATGGATCAATCGACTTTTGGTGATGGTTCAAGCGGTTGACCTTGCTCCCAGGCGCCTCAACAGCGATGCATGCTCATCGCTGAGCGGGTTTTTCGACAAGCTCGAAGAAGACCCTGTCGGGTGCTCCCTCATCATGCCTGAAGCCCGTCAACTCCGCCGCCAGATCGAGAGGAATGTCGAAGACATAATCGACATCACTTTCCTTGTCCCGCTTTGAAAACGCTTGCTGGCTCAGGGTTTCAAAGGAGGCCGGAAGATCGCCCGTGGTGTGCAAGTCCATGACGTTCTCGTCGCCGCTGTGCCAAACCCTCCAGATATTCTTTCCGGAGCTCCAGAGCTCGGCGTGAGCAAACATCCTATGTTCTTCTATGTGCACGACGACCATTTCCCTGCCTTGCGAAAACGCAGACAAATAGCTGTCTGGGGGATTGGGAAAGCTGCAGTAGCCGAGGATGATGATCGCCCAGTTCGTGTCGCTGCGATAAGCATTAACCGGGGCATCGAAATCCTCCGATGAGCCGCCGACTTCCCTGCCGAACAAGGCCGCGGCTTCCTTGATCCCGTAGCCCCGGAAGCCAAGCCAGCTGATCGAGAATCCCACGCGCCTACTCCGCCGCCACCAGCCCCGCCATCTCGCGGTTCTTCATCAGCTTGTAGACGATCGAATCCATCAGCG
This sequence comes from Mesorhizobium sp. M1D.F.Ca.ET.231.01.1.1, assembly GCF_003999155.2. Taxonomy (NCBI): domain Bacteria; kingdom Pseudomonadati; phylum Pseudomonadota; class Alphaproteobacteria; order Hyphomicrobiales; family Phyllobacteriaceae; genus Mesorhizobium; species Mesorhizobium sp. M1D.F.Ca.ET.231.01.1.1. The sequence continues at coordinate 58,043 of NZ_RZOZ02000009.1, read as the reverse complement.
CCTGGAAAGAGGCGTCGATGATGTTTTCCGAGACCCCGACCGTCCACCAACGGGCACCGGTGGAGTCGTGCGATTCGACCAGAACGCGGGTGATGGCCTCGGTGCCGCCGTTGAGGATACGGACCTTGAAGTCGGCGAGCTCGAGATCGACGATCTCGCTCTGGTACTTGCCGAGATCCTTGCGCAGCGCGATGTCAAGCGCGTTGACCGGGCCGTGACCTTCGGCCACCGACATCTTCTCCTCGCCGTCGACCATCACCTTCACGATCGCCTCGGACACCGTCTTCAGATTGCCGTTGGCATCGAAGCGGCGCTCGACCATGCAGCGGAACGAGGTGACGTTGAAGAACTCCGGCAGGCCGTGCAGCATCTTGCGCGCCAGGAGCTCGAAAGACGCGTCGGCGCCCTCATAGGCGTAGCCTTCGGCCTCGCGTTCCTTGACCACGGCGATCAGCGCGTCGAGCCGGTGATCGTCCCTCGGCACCTCGATGCCGCGCCGCTTCAATTCGGCGAGGAAATTCGCCTTGCCGCCCTGGTCGGAGACCATGACGCGGCGGCGATTGCCGACGGCCTCCGGCGGCACATGCTCATAGGTCGCCGGCTCCTTGGCTAAAGCCGAGGCATGGATGCCGGCCTTGGTGGCAAACGCCGAGGAGCCGACATAGGGCGCCTGGGCTTCCGGCGCGCGGTTCAAGAGTTCGTCGAAGGCGCGGGAGAGCCGCGAGATTCCGGTCAGCGCCTCGGCCGAAATGCCGGTCTCGAAGCGATCGGCGAAGGCAGGCTTCAGCGAAAGCGTAGGCACGATCGAGATCAGATTGGCGTTGCCGCAGCGCTCGCCGATGCCGTTCAGCGTGCCCTGGACCTGGCGCGCGCCGGCCTCGACGGCGGCGAGTGAATTCGCCACCGCCTGGCCGGTGTCGTCATGCGCATGGATCCCGAGATGGTCGCCCGGGATGCCGCCGGCGATGACCTTCTCGACGATGGCACGCACTTCCGAAGGCTGCGTGCCGCCATTGGTGTCGCACAGCACCACCCACCGCGCGCCAGCGTCATAGGCGGTCCTGGCGCAGGCCAGCGCATAGTCCGGATTAGCCTTGAAGCCGTCGAAGAAGTGCTCGCAGTCGACCATCGCCTCCTTGCCGGCGGCCACCGCAGTCTCGACCGAGGTCTTGATCGACTCCAGGTTCTCCTCGTTGGTGCAGCCGAGCGCGACGCGCACATGATAGTCCCAGCTCTTGGCGACGAAGCAGATGGCGTCGGACTTCGACTGCACAAGGGCCGCAAGCCCCGGGTCATTGGAGGCGGAGACCCCTGCCCGCTTGGTCATGCCGAAGGCGACGAAGCTGGCCCTTGCGGTGCGCTTGTTCTGGAAGAAGGCGGTGTCGGTCGGATTGGCGCCGGGATAGCCGCCCTCGACATAGTCGACGCCGAACTCGTCGAGCAGCTTGGCGATCGCGATCTTGTCCTCGACGGAAAAGTCGATGCCCGGCGTCTGCTGGCCGTCGCGAAGCGTGGTGTCGAAGAGGTAGAGGCGTTGCTTTGTCATGACAGTAGCTCGAAATGCCGCGCTCCTTCACCGTGGAGCACGAACGTGCATCACTATTTCCCCGCAAACCCATCCGTCGAGCGGATCAGCCGATCCAGAATCCCGGGCTCCGAATAGGCATGGCCGGCGCCCTCGATCAGGTGGAAATCGGCCTTGGGCCAGGCCTTGTGCAGCGCCCAGGCATAGCGTGCCGGGCACGGCATGTCGTAGCGGCCGTGGACGATGGTGCCAGGGATGTCCTTCAGCTTCCAGGCGTCGCGCAGCAGCTGACCTTCCTCCAGCCAGCCGGCATGGACGAAATAATGGTTCTCGATGCGGGCAAACGCCACCGCATAGTCGTCCTGGCCGAAGGGCGTGCTGGTTTCAGGCTCCGGCAAGAGCGTGATCGTCTCGCCTTCCCAGAGACTCCAGGCAAGGGCGGCCTCGACTTGAGCCTTGCGGTCCGTGCCCACCAGCCGCTTGCGGTAGGCGGCCATCATGTCGCCGCGCTCGGCCTCCGGAATCGGCGCGAGAAACCGCTCCCACTTGTCGGGGAACATCTCCGAGACGCCGAACTGATAGTACCATTCCAGCTCGGCGCGAGTGAGCGTGTAGATGCCGCGCACGACGAGCTCGCTGACGCGCTCCGGATGCGTCTCGGAATAGGCAAGCGCCAGCGTCGAGCCCCACGAGCCGCCGAACACCAGCCATTTGTCGAAGCCCGCCATCTCGCGCAGCCGCTCGATGTCGGCGACCAGATGCCATGTCGTGTTGGCTTCGAGCGAAGCGTTGGGCGTGGACTTCCCGCAGCCGCGCTGGTCGAACAGGATGACGTCGTAGAGTTTCGGGTCGAACAGCCGACGGTGTTTCGGCGAGATCGTGCCGCCCGGGCCGCCATGCAGGAACACGGCGGGCTTGGCGCCCTTGGTGCCGCAGCGCTCCCAATAAACGGTATGGCCGTCGCCGACATCGAGCATGCCGGTCTCGAACGGCTCGATCTCCGGATAGAGGCTACGCAAGGAACTGGCGTGGATGGTCATAGTTTCAGGCCCTGCTGCGGCCAGTTGGCCGTCTCGTGGTCGGGATGCTGGAAGGAGATGATCTGCTCCTGCCTTCGATAGTAGTCGGGGTCGTCGTGGATCGGCGCCTCGAAGATCTTCTCCACCCAAGGCAAGCGAACTGCGTAGTTGACCTGGATCTGCGGCGCGAGGTCCGAGCGGTCGTCGAAGGCGCCGATGGCGATCTCCAGCGCGCCCGGCTGGCGGTAGGTCAGCGGCGTGCCGCAGCGGCGGCAGAAACCGCGATCGATGTTGACCGAGGACTGGAAATAACTCGGCTCCTCATGCGTCCATTCGACGCCGTCCTTCGGCACCGTCACCAGCGCGCCGAAGAAATTCCCGAATTGCTTTTGGCACATGCGGCAGTGGCAGATGGACGGGCGGCCAAGCTTGCCCCTGATGCGGAAGCGCACGGCGCCGCACTGGCAGCCGCCTGTTCGAACCTGGTCGGTCATGGTCTTTCCTCCGGCGGCCATTGGTCGGTATCGTGGTCGGGATGCTGGTAGGAGACGAGCTCGGCGAGATAGGGCGCGGACGAAATATCGGCCATCGTGGCCTCGGACGGCAGCTTTGGAATGCCGTCGACATAGGGCAGCTTCGCCTCGACGCCCCATTGGATCGTCGGCGCGATGCCGGTCGGATCGTCGAAGGCGGCGATCGCCAGCGCCACGCCGTCCGGCGCCTCGAAGGTCAGCGGCGTGCCGCATTCGGCGCAGAAGCCGCGCCATGCGGCGCTGGACGAGCGGAAGCGCTTCGGCTCGCCGCGCGTCCAGTCGAGCCTGGCGCCACGCACCGAAACCAGCGGCAGATAGAAATTGCCGCTCGCCTTCTGGCACATGCGGCAATGGCAGACCGAGGCATCGCCGAGCGTGCCCTCGACGCGGAAGCGCACCGCTCCGCACTGGCAGCCGCCCGTGTAGACCGGCCGGTTGTCGAGGCTCATGGCTCACTCCCAGTCATGGGCCGATTCATGGTCCGATTAATGGGCTCACTCCGGGTCATGGCAGACCGCCTCAACATTGTTGCCGTCGGGATCGAAGACGAAGGCGCCGTAGTAGTTGGGGTGATAATGCGGGCGCAGGCCGGGCCCGCCATTGTCTCTGCCGCCGGCGGCAAGCGCCGCGGCATGGAAGGCTTCGACCTCGGCGCGGCTGCGCGCGGTGAAGGCGACGTGCTGGCGGTCTCTCGGCTTCTCCTTGCCGCCGCTCACCCAGAACACCGGCCGGTCGCGGCCATAACCGCCGACCTTGGCGCCGCCGGTATATTCCTGCGGCACCATGTAGAGCAACGAGGCGCCCAGCGGCGCCATCGCCTTGTCGTAGAAAGCTTTCGATGCATCGAAATCGGAAACGGTGATGCCGAGATGGTCGATCATGGAACGAGCTCCTCCATTGCTTGCTCAGGCACACCGGCGCCGGCCAGGCCGGCCGCAATCATGTACTGGCAGACATTGTCGATATCGCGGATGACGTCATCATTCCAGAAGCGCAGGATGGTCCAGCCGAGCGCTTCGAGCTTCGCAGTTCGCGTGGCATCGGATACTTCGACTTCAGGCGAAGCAAGCTGGGAACCATCCAGCTCGATAATCAGCTTCTTGGCGGGACAAGCAAAGTTGACGATGTAGCCTGCTATGGGCATTTGGCGTCGAAAAGATAGGCCCATGAGCCTATGCGCGCGTATCTCGTTCCATAGCTTCAGCTCGGCATCGGTCATTGCCTTGCGCATCTTGCGCGCATTGCCGCGGTTGGCTGGAGATACCCGATGATGGGTCATCGCGAGGCCCCCCTCCCTGCCCTGCCGGGCATCTCCCCCTCAAGGGGGGAGATCAGCAGCTTCGCCGACGGCGCCCAATCGTCAACGTCGGCGATTGGCGAAAGCCAAGGCGACATCCAATCTCCCCCCTTGAGGGGGAGATGTCCGGCAGGACAGAGGGGGTTGCCTCGCGCCATGCTCTCCAAGTTTACATTGCGAGCGCCCACCCTCACCGCTTTATCTCCCAGGTCGTCACACGCTGGCCGCTAACCGGATCCTTGCCGTCCTTCAGTTGCACGCCTTGCGCCAGAAGCTCCTCACGGATGCGGTCGGCCTCGGCCCAGTTCTTCGCCGCGATCAGTTCCAGGCGCTTCGCGATCGCCTTGGCGATCGCCGCTTCGTCCACCTTGGCAGCGCCGACGTCGAAGCCGAGGAAGGCAAGCGCGGCCTTCAGCGAAGCGGCGGCAGCATTGTCACCGGCGCCGCTGAACTCGATCGCCTCGCCGGCAAGCTGCGTCAGCCGCTGGAAGGCGGCGTAGGTGGCGAGGTCGTCGGCCAGTGCTTCCACCACAACGGCCGGCAGATCCTTCGCCGCCTCCGGCGCAAGGTCCGCCGCGCGCTTCCATTTGCGCAGCGTGTTTTCCGCCTCCTCCAGCTTGCGCACGGAGAAGTCGATCGGCTCGCGGTAATGCGTCATCAGCATCGCCAGCCTCAGCACCTCGCCCGGCCAGCTGCGGCCGCCGAAGGTGTTGGTCTCCAAGAGCTCGTGGATGGAATAGAAATTGCCGAGGCTCTTCGACATCTTCTGGCCCTCGACCTGCAGGAAGCCATTGTGCATCCACACATTGGCCATGACCTTGGTGCCGTGGGCGCAGCGCGACTGCGCGATCTCGTTCTCGTGGTGCGGGAAGATCAGGTCGAGGCCGCCGCCATGGATGTCGAAGACCTCGCCGAGATAGGCGGCCGACATCGCCGAGCATTCGATGTGCCAGCCAGGCCGGCCCCTGCCCCACGGGCTCTCCCAGCCCGGTTCTTCCGGGCTCGAGAGTTTCCATAATACGAAATCGCCGGCGTTCTTCTTATGCTCGTCGACGGCGATGCGGGCGCCGGCCTGCTGCTCGTCGAGATTGCGTTTAGAGAGCTCGCCATAGTCCGGCATCGAGGCGGTGTCGAACAGTACCTCGCCGCCGGCGGCATAGGCGTGGCCGCGCTCGATCAACTGCCGGATCAGCGACAGCATGTCGGCCTTGCCGTCCGCGCGCGGCGCAACGAATTCGGTGGCGCGCGGCTCGAAAGTCGGCTCCAGGCAGCCGAGCGCAGCGACGTCCTTGTGATACTGGTCGGCGGTCTTTTCGGTGACCTTGCGGATCGCATCGTTGAGCGAGAGTTTTCCGGCTTCGATCTCCGCGCCGAAATCGCGAAGCGCCCTGGCGTTGATCTTGTCGTCGACGTCCGTGATGTTGCGCACATACGTGACGTGGCTTTCGCCGTAGAGTTGGCGCAGCAAACGGAACAGCACGTCGAAGACGATCGCCGGCCTGGCGTTGCCGATATGGGCGAAGTCGTAGACGGTCGGACCACAGACATACATGCGCACATTTTGCGGATCGATCGGAACGAAACGCTCCTTCGCCCGCGTTAGCGTGTTGTAGAAGCTGAGGCCCTTCGATGCGTCAGACATGCGTGCCTTCCCGGTTGGTTACTCGCAAACCCACCTTGCGCCGAAGCGCAAAGCGGACTCCAGCCTGCTGGCCGGGGCGTTTGTCCAATCTGGGGGAAGATAAGGCGAAAACGTCCGGACCAGCGCGAGGCTAGCCAATAATGCAAATGCCACAAATGGCGAAAGACGTTTTCATGGGCGGCTTTATCGCGCCACCAAGTGTTGCCGTCAAGCCGCTCAACTCGGGAAAGATATCGTTGGATCACAGGTAAAGACGGGGCGAAACATTTTATTAAACATGTCGGCACAGTGATGAAACATTCGCCGGCTAGACCGGCCGGGTGTCACGATTTGGTCCGAATCGACCGGCAAACGCGGGACACGAAAACGTTACCAGGGAAGAGAACAATGTCACGAAGCAAGCAGGAACAGAGCCGACCGCCGCAACAGCCGCTCACCAAGCACTACCGCGCGATCGGCCCGGCGGCCATCGTCGCAGCCCTTCTGCATACCGCGAAGAAGAAGAAGCCGGCGCAGAAGATCGTTTCGCCGCGCGCCGCCTGAAAACGGCACGACCGGCGCAACAGCCGGCGATGAGGGCGCCGATACGCGCCCTGGAATTGAGGCCGACGACAAGAGCGCGCCTCGCTAAAACAGGGTCATCTGGTTTTCGTCCGCGCCGGGTTTCTGGCGCCTGACCTTCTCGGGTTCTGGCCCGACGATGCCCCGCTCCTGAATCTCCGGCCCGGTGTTGGCGACCTTGTTGACAAGGTCGGAAACCGGAATGGCCTCGAAGAAATCGGGCTCTGCGGGCTTGAGGAGATCGAGCACGTCGCGCGGCTCCTGCGTGCGGCAATCCAGCCAGCGGGCGAAGTCGCGCTCCTCGATCACCACCGGCATTCGGTCGTGGATATGAGCGATGCCGGCGCCGGCGCGCGTCGTCAGGATAGCGCCGGTATCCATTTCGGAGCCGCCCGGCTCGGCGTAGGTCTCGATCAGCCCGGCGAAGGCGATCACGCCGCCGCGCTTCGGCCGGATCCAGTAGGGCTGGCCCTTGGCGCCGCCGGACTGCTGCCATTCATAGAAGCCGGAGGCCGGCACAAGAGCGCGGCGATGGCGCATGGCGGTCTTGAACGAGGCCTTTTCCAGCACGCCCTCCGAGCGGGCGTTGAAGAGCAGCGGAAATTCCCTGGTATCCTTGACCCAGGCCGGGATCAGGCCCCAGCGCACCAGCATCTCCTGACGGTCCGGCAGGTTGGAGCCCGGCGCGCGCGGCGGACCGGCAAGGATCATCAACACGGGCTGTGTGGGGGCGATGTTGTAGCGGGGCGGAAACGCCTCCAGCTCCGCCAGGCCGAGATAGGCGGCGATCTGGACCGGTGTGGCGGTCAGGGCAAAGCGTCCGCACATGAATTCGGCTCGTCGATTTGAGTTCCCGTGAAACTGGCGATAGAACAGCCACGCCGCAACCGCTAAAGCTGGATCCGGCCAGTCGGTCCACAACAGGCTGCAGAAACGCATGGAACCACGCAGGACAATTCCCGCCGTCTCCGTCGCGGTCGTGCGCGGCAGGTCGGTGCTGCTGGTCAAGCGGGCGCGCGCGCCCTCGCAAGGGCTCTACGCCTATCCGGGCGGCAAGGTGGAGCCGGGCGAGACGCTGGAAGAAGCGGCGGCGCGTGAGCTCGAGGAGGAAACCGGGCTCGAGGCCAAGGACTACCGCCCGCTGCGCGCCATCCATATCGACGGGAGCAGCGAGAACCACGCCGTCGACTATCTGCTGACGGTGTTCGGCGCGGCCTATGCCGGCGGCGAGCCGATGGCCAGCGACGATGCCGAGACGGCGGCCTTCTATACGCTTGCGGAAATGGCGGAGATGCCGCTGGCGGGCGATGTGCTCGAGGTGGCCGAGGAATTGCTAGGGTCTGCGCAAGGCAACGGGCGGCAACTCTCATAAATCGCCTTGCAGGCGACAAAATGTTTCGTCACAAAGCCTTAGCTCTCTCACGCCAAGGCCCTGATGACCCGTGCCTCGCCTCTCCTCGCCGCGTGCCTCGCCGTCAGCATGGCGGTCACGGTGTTGCCGGCGCCGGCCGCCGAGGCGCCGTTCGAGCCAGGGCTGATGCGGCTCGCCGAGGTGCTGGGCTCGCTGCATTTCCTGCGCAATCTGTGCGGCGAGAAAGGCGACCAGTGGCGGGTCGAGATGGAAAAGCTGCTCGAATCGGAAAACCCCGATCCCGACCGGCGCGCCCGCTTCATCGCCTCCTTCAACCGCGGCTACCGCTCCTTCAGCGGCGCCTACACGCGGTGCACGCCCTCGGCCACCGAGGCCATTGCCCGCTACATGAAGGAAGGCGAGACGCTGTCGCGCGACATCGCTTCCCGCTATGGGAATTGACGGGCGACAACGGTCGCGACTGCCGCGTTATGCACACATTCCACAATAATCACCGCCAATGTGAGCTGGCTTATTGTGTCAGGCTGCGCCTTGGTGCAATCATGGTGTTGCGCTTGTGCAACAATGTTAATGAAACGTTAGCGCACGAATGCGGAATTAACTCAAACTGAAGGTTTTGATGCCGCAAGCCGGCCTAATCGGCTAAGCTCGGGACGGATTGAGCGCAGCCTTGCTCGAAATGTAAATTGCGACCGTAAAAATGGCGTATTTACAATGGCTTATTGAAGGCTGCGGAGAACGGACAGGTCAAGCCCGATCCATCGCCGGATCGCCGCTTGAAGAAGGTGGACATCGCAATGGAACATGGTGTCAGCGACATCGACGCATTGGTCAGGGAAGAAAAGCGCCTGACCGCCGTCGAAAGCCACAGCGAAGCCTGGGCTGAAGGCTTGTCGGCCGGCATCGAGCCCGAAATCATCGCCGAAGCCGCCCTCGAGACCGCTTTCGGCGAGATGCTGCGCGCCAATGGCGAGACCTCCGCGCTGGCCCTGCTCGACCGCATGCGGGAAAAGGTACTTTCCGGCGCCCTCGAGCCGGAGCGGCTGAAACACTAGCCCGCCCGCTTTTGTGCCTTTTGACGGCGACGCGCCATTTCTGCATCATGCCTGGGTGCCTTAACAGCTCAAAAGCGCTGTCCGGACCGAGCGAGCCCGGAAACCATGGAGAGGCAAGGGGTGAGATTTTCGTTGGTAGGCCGCCCAAGCGGGCTGATCCTCCGCATCTGGATTGCCGCTTCCTGCTGCGCCGTTCCGCTGGCGATCTGCCTCGCCAGCACGCCATCCTACGCGCTGAGCGAGATCCAGCGCGGGGACCTGCCCTCGCCGGTCACGCCGCCTGCCGATAACGACACCGCTCCGGGAACCACCGTGCCGATGCCGGTCCCGCCCGGCACCAAACCCTCCGACACCGGCCAGCCGGCCGACGACACGGACAAGAGCGAGCCCGAGGCGCCAGCCGGCAGCGGCGGCGTCACCAGCCCGCGCTCCGATCCAGATGCGCCGCCGCCACCGGTCGTCTACGACCTCGACAAGCTTCCCGAACCGGTCAAGCGCATGCACGGCCTGATCATCGAGGCCTGCAAGAGCGGCGACATCGAGAAACTTCGGCCTCTGATCGGCTCGGGCGAATCCATGACGCAGTTGTCGCTCGGCGACATCGACGGCGACCCGGTCACTTTCCTCAAGGGGCTCTCGGGCGACGGCGACGGCCAGGAGATCCTCGCCATTCTGGAAGAGGTGCTCAGCGCCGGCTATGTCCATGTCGACACCGGCACGCCGCAGGAACTCTATGTCTGGCCGTATTTCTTCGCGCTACCGCTCGACAAGCTCGACCCCAGGCAACGGGTCGAGCTGTTCAAGCTGGTCACCGCCAGCGACTATGACGACATGAAGCAGTTCGGCGCCTACATCTTCTACCGCGTCGGCATAACCCCGACCGGCCAGTGGCTGTTCTTCGTCGCCGGGGATTGAAGGCTGTTGTTTTGGCGCAATCGCGGACGGAAAACCGTCTCACACGTTCCCTGGAATTGCTCTAGCTAGGCCGGCAGCGCCTCGGAAAACTCCACCGCCCTGCCCTGGCCGGGCGTGACGATTTCGCCCTCCCACATGACGCGCGTGCCTCGCACGATGGTGCCAACCGGCCAGCCGGTGACCGGCTTGCCGTCATAGGGCGTCCAGCCGGCCTTCGAACCCGCCTGCGCATTGGTGATGGTCTCGCGGCGCTTCATGTCCACGACGGTGAAATCGGCGTCGTAGCCGGCGGCGATGCGGCCCTTCCGCGCCATGCCGAAAATGCGCTGTGGGCCGTGGCTGGAGAGGTCGACGAAACGCTGCAGGGTGAGCCGGCCGGCATTGACGTGATCGAGCATGATCGGCACCAGCGTCTGCACGCCGGTCATGCCTGACGGCGAGGCCGGATAGGGCTTTGCCTTATCGGCGAGCGTGTGCGGCGCATGATCGGAGCCCAGCACGTCGACGATGCCTTGCGCGATGCCGTGCCAGACGCCGTCGCGGTGTTGCGCCGCCCGCACCGGCGGGTTCATCTGGATCAGCGTGCCGAGCCGCGCATAGTCGTCGGCCGAGAGCGTCAGATGATGCGGCGTCGCCTCGCAGGTGGCGACATCCTTGTGCTGCTCAAGGAAGAGGATTTCCTCGGCCGTCGAGATGTGCAGCACGTGGATGCGGGCGCGCGCCTGCCTTGCGATGCGCACCAGGCGCTCGGTGCAGCGCAGTGCCGCGATCTCGTCGCGCCAGACCGGATGGGACGAGGGATCGCCCTCGACGCGGAGCCCAAGCCGCTCGCGCAGGCGGAATTCGTCCTCAGAATGGAAGGCGGCGCGTCGGCGCGTGTTGCGCAGGATGGAAGCGACGCCTTCGTCATCCTCGACCAGCAGGTCGCCGGTGGACGAGCCCATGAACACTTTTATGCCGGCAGCGCCCGGCAGCCGCTCCAACTCGCCGGCATCGCCGGCATTGTCGCGCGTGCCGCCGACCCAGAAGGCGAAGTCGCAATGCATGCGGTTCGTGGCGCGCCGCACCTTGTCGGCAAGGGCGGCCGCGCTGGTGGTCAGCGGATTGGTGTTGGGCATCTCGAAGACGGCGGTGACGCCGCCCAGCACGGCGGCGCGGGAGCCGGTCTCCAGATCTTCCTTGTGCTCCAGCCCCGGCTCACGGAAATGCACTTGGCTGTCGACGACGCCGGGCAGGATGTGCAGGCCCTTGCAGTCGACGGTCTCGCCGGCCGATGCCTGGCCGAGATCGCCGATGGCGGCAATGCGTCCGGCCTTCACGCCAACGTCGCGCCGGCCTTCGCCGTCATGGTTGACAACCGTGCCACCTGTCAGGATGAGATCGAAGGTGGTTGCCATGGACAGGTCCAATCTCTTGCGGGGGGAGTGTGGCCGGCTTACGTAATGACCGAACGTTTTGCAAGATCAGGCCGCTCATGCCCTTTGCCCTGCTGAAAGACCGCGCGCTCATTTCCGTGTCAGGCCCGGATGCCGAGCATTTCCTGCAAAACATCCTCACCACCGATCTCGATGCGCTCGGCTCGGGCGAGGCAAAGCCGGGCGCGCTGCTTTCGCCGCAAGGCAAGATCCTGTTCGATTTTCTGGTCTCGCGCGCCGGTGAGGACGGCTTCCGGCTGGAGTGCCGGGCCGACATTGCCGACGATTTCGTACGCCGGCTGATGCTCTACCGGTTGCGGGCAAAGGCCGAGATTGCCAAGCAGGATCAGGTGCTTGTCACGACCGCATGGGGCGATGATTCAACCGCTTCATATCTTGATTCAATCGGGGCTGATTCAACATCGCTCGTCGACGCCCGTTTCCGCGACGTGGCGGTCAGACGCGTCCACGGTGGTTCGGCGGAGGGCGGCGACCTCGACGCATGGCTGGCCCTGCGCATCGCCAACGGCATTGCCGAGAGCGGCAGCGACTACGCGCTCGGCGACGCCTTCCCGCACGACGTTCTGCTCGGCGAGACCGGCGGCGTCGGCTTCAAGAAGGGCTGCTATGTCGGCCAGGAAGTGGTCTCGCGCATGCAGCACCGCGGCACCGCGCGCCGCCGCGTGCTGATCGCCGCTGCCGCCGGCGCGCTACCCGCGACCGGCACGGAGGTGACCGTCAATGGCCGGCCTGTCGGCACTCTTGGCTCGGTAAGCGGCGGACGCGGCCTCGCCATCGCCCGCATCGACCGCGTCAAGGCGGCGCTTGATGCGGGCGATGCGATCATGGCCGGAAACGTCCCGGTGACGCTCGCGATTCCCGCCTGGGCCAAGTTCTCCTTCCCGCAGGATGCCGTCAGCGCGGAGGAAGCCTGATGGCGGCCGACAGGGCCGGAGCGCCGCCGCGCGCCTGGCAACGCATGCTGTCGGGGCGCCGGCTCGACCTGCTCGACCCCTCGCCGCTCGACATCGAGATTGCCGACATCGCGCACGGGCTCGCCCGCGTCGCCCGCTGGAACGGTCAGACCAGCGGCGATCACGCCTTTTCGGTGGCGCAGCATTCGCTGCTGGTCGAGTCACTTTATGGCGAGCTTGCGCCGGCCGCTTCCGCCGAGGCGCGGCTCGCCGCGCTGCTGCACGACGCGCCCGAATATGTCATCGGCGACATGATCTCGCCGTTCAAATCGGTGATGGGCGGTTCCTACAAGGACTGCGAGCTCAGGCTGCAGCGCGCCATCCATCTGCGCTTCTCGCTGCCGGCCGAGCTCGGCGCGACCTTGCGCAAGGACATCAAGCGCGCCGACCAGATCGCCGCCTATTACGAGGCGACGCTGCTCGCGGGCTTCTCGACGGCTGAAGCGACCGAATATTTCGGCCGGCCGCGCGGATTTTCGGCCGACCGCTTCGACTTCACGCCGCGCTCGGTGACCTGGGCGCAGACGGCATTTCTGAAGCGTTTCGCGACGCTTGAGGCTGAACGACAGGCTTTCCGTGCGATCAATTCCACTGCGCAAAAAACGCTTACTTGATATGCGACCGTCACCGCACCGGTAGCTCGCCGCCGAGATGAGCCGCGGCCTAAAATCTATCGGCAATCGAACCAATCGCAGCAGCTATTCAACCATCTGTCCGCCCTTGGATTGAGCATGAAGAGCGGCAAGTTTTGGCGTAATCTGCTACTCTCATGGCGTGTTTCGTCAATGAAATTGCGGGCGCCCGATTTTAGATTCTGGTCAAGCAGATGAGAGGCAATCATGTTTGACAGACAGAAAAAGACAGCCCTCGTGACCGGCGCATCGTCCGGCATGGGCAAGGAAATCGCAAAGCGCCTGATTCAGGACGGCTTACAAGTCTATGTGGCCGCGCGCCAGATGGAGAAAATGGAAGATCTGGCGGCGCTCGGCGCGCGCCCGCTGTGCATGGATATTTCCAAGAACGAAGAGATCGAGGCGGCCGTCGCCAGCATCCTCGCCGAGGTCGACGGGGTCGATGTCCTCGTCAACAATGCGGGTTTCGGGCTCTACGGGCCGGTTGAGGATATCGACATCGACGAAGCGCGTTATCAGTTCGAGGTGAACGTTTTCGGCCCGGCCCGGCTGACGCAGCTCCTGCTGCCGGCGATGCGCAGGAAGAAAGCGGGCACGATCGTCAACATCACCTCGATGGGCGGCAAGATCTACACCCTGCTCGGCGCGTGGTATCACGCGACGAAGCACGCGCTTGAAGGCTGGTCGGACAGCCTCCGGCTCGAGCTCGCTCCCTTCGGCATCAAAGTCGTGGTCGTCGAGCCCGGCCTGATCGAGACCGGATTCGGCGATGTCGTCGCGGACGGGCTTCTGAAACGATCCAGTACCAGCGCCTATGCAAAGGTGGCCCAGGTGGTGGCGAAGACGACGAGAGCGAGCTACGGCCATGGACTTGGCAGCCATCCCCGCGTCATCGCCGATGTGGTCTCGACGGCCGTGCGTTCGGCTAGACCGCGGACGCGCTACGCCGCCGGCAAATATGCAAAAATGATGATCGGCGTCAGGAAGTGGTTGGGCGATCGGATGTTCGACCGGCTTATCCTCAGCCAGATGCGGTGAACGGCGCAAAAGCAAGCCTGGAAGCTCTTCAACGGGCCGTGCAAGGACAGCGAGGGAAACCTGCATGAGCGGAGTTCCGGGCGACAAATGCAAGGTGCCACGCGCATTCTGGCGAGCCGTGGAGGGTATCGGCCTACCTCCGCGCGCCGTGTTGCGGCAGGCCCGGCTTCCCGCCGCCCTTCATCTCAACGAATACGCCTTTGTCACGACCGTTCAGTATTTCGCTCTCTGGAAGGCTCTCGAAGAGCTGTCCGCTGAACCGGCTCCAGGCATAAAGCTGGTCCAAGCCGCCGACACCGCGATCCATCCACCGTCGACTCTCGCCGCCTTTCACGCGCGCGACTACCGTGACGGCATCGCCCGGATTGCGCGCTTCAAGCGGCTCTGCACACCCGAGCATCTCAATGTCGCCGAGGAGAACGGCGAATGCACAATAAGCTGCGAATGGCCTTACGCCACCGAGCCGGCACCCGCGATTGCCACCGATGTCGCCTTTGCCTTTCTCCTCGAACTCGGCCGGCGGGGGACGGGACAGCATCTTACTCCTCGCCGCGTCGAATTCGCGCGTGCCGATCCGAAGAGCGACGTGCACCGGGACTATTTCGGATGTCCGGTCCGCTACGCAGCACCGCGCGACCTGCTCGTCCTGCGGTCCGCCGACCTCGATCGGCCGTTTCCAGGTCACAACCCCGAGCTTCTCGACATTCTCACGCCCGCCCTTGCGGCCGCGCTCGGTGAACTCAACGCGCAAAGCTCGACCAGCGAACAAGTCAAGGTCGTTCTTAAGAGAAGCCTGGCGAGCGGAAGGCCAGAGCTTTCCGGCGTCGCGTGCGAGCTTGGGATGAGCGAACGCACGCTGCAGCGGCGGATAACGGAAGAAGGAGCGAGCTTCCGCGAGCTTCTCGTCAGCGCGCGAAAGGAACTCGGCCGGCAACTCTTGTCGGATCCTTCTGCCGATATCGACGAAGTCGCCTGCCTGCTCGGTTACCAGGATGCGAGTTCCTTCTATCGTGCGTTCCGGGAGTGGGAGGGCACGACCCCCAATCGTTGGCGGGAACTCAATTTCGATGGCTTCAAGCCGGCGGCTTCAGGCAGCTTCCTGCAATAGCGAAGGCTGACCAGCGGCGTTTCGCAGGTCCGCTCGCAATCCTGAAATGCGTTACGCCATTGGCGTTCTCCGCAAGTTCGTTGGCGCCCTCCGTTACTGCGACGCACCCGTCCCAAGCGCTATCCAAATCCCCGTCGAATGCTCACTGGCCTTCTTTCGAGGAGAACGATGCAAGGCGATTTCTGGATGTTCTTTCGGTCCTGGATGACCGCGCCCCTCCGTGTGGCGGCGATCGCGCCGTCCGGCAACGCGCTGGCGAGGATCATTACGCAGGACATTACGCCGGGGATAGGACAAGTAATCGAACTGGGACCGGGCACCGGCGTCTTCACAGCTAAACTGCTTGAGCGCGGCGTGCGGCCGGAAGACCTCACCTTGGTTGAATATGGCGCGAACTTCGCAACGCACCTGAAATCGCGATTTCCTCGGGTGCGCGTGCTTCGAATGGACGCCTCCGAAGTTGGGGAGATCGAACTGCCGAGCGGCACGCCGGTCGGCGCAGTCATAAGCGGCCTGCCACTGCTAAGCATGCCTGATCAGAAGGTGATTGCGATCCTGGACGGTGCATTTGCGCACCTGAAACCGGACGGAGCATTCTATCAATTCACCTACGGCCCGCGATGCCCTGTCGCGCGACCGATCCTCGAGGGATTGGGTCTTCAAGCAACACACATTGGTCGTACGATGCTGAACGTCCCACCTGCGGCGGTCTACCGGATTTCGCGGCGACGAGCCTTGCGCCAACACTGAAGACTGATCCAGCAAGCATTCTAAGACTCGGTGGTGCATGTTCATTTTCTGGCGACTGAATGCGCCAGAAGCCAAACGCCAGGTCTTCCTGCTGTCAATTCCGTCAAGTGAAAGAACGCTAAATTAACCGGCGGCCACGACAGTAGTGCGTTCAGTCACGGTCAGCAGGCGCGCTCATGCCCGTCGCTCATGTCAAGGCTGGTTCGGCCGCAGGCAGGCGGAAAGCAACCCGTATTGGTCCGGCTCGACGAATAGCTGAGGAACTGCGCGCGCAGAACGAGCGCTTTTCGGCGGCCGTCGAGAACATGTCGCATGGGCTGTGCATGTTCGACGCCGAAGAGCGGATGATCATCTGCAACCGAAACTACATCGACCTGTTCCGCCTCGACGCCAAGGTGGTGAAGCCCGGCATCCCTTTCTTCGACATCCTGCAGCACAGCGTCGATATCGGAGTCGCCTCGCAAAGCGCCGAGAAGCTTTATGCCGCTCGCAAGCCTTACATCGACGGCGCGAAGCCCTCGACCTATGAAGAGACGCTGGCGGACGGGCGCATCATCGTCATCTCGCACCGGCCGCTGGCCTCCGGCGGCTGGGTGTCGATCTACGAGGACGTGACCGTGCAGCGGCGCGCCGAAGAGGAGCTGAAGGAGCAGCACCGCCGCTTCGACGCCGCTTTGGCCAACATGTCTCAAGGCCTGCTGATGTACGACGCCGACGGCAAGATGATCGTGCGCAATCAGCGTTTTCTGGAACTCTACAACGTCACCGCGGCGGACTTCCCGTTCGGAACGACGCATCGCGACGCGCTCGAACGGCTGCTGGAGCTCGGCATCTATACCAAGCTCGACGTCGCCAGCGAAGTCGCCAAGACCGAAGCCTGCCTGCAGGCGGGGAAGATGCATTCGACTTACCGCTATCTTTCCGACGGCAGGACCTTGCTCGTCGTGCGCCAGCCGATGGGCGGCGGCTGGGTGGTGACCTTCGACGATGTCACCGAGCGTCGCCGCGCCGAGGAGCGCATGACGCATCTTGCGCATCACGACACGCTGACCAACCTGCCCAACCGTTCGATGTTCCGCGAGCGGCTCGACCAGGCGCTGAGCGAGGCCAAGATCGCGCCGCTGGCGATCTTCTCGCTCGACCTCGATCGCTTCAAGGCCGTCAACGACACGTTCGGGCATCCGGCAGGCGACTGGCTGCTGAAATGTGTGGCCGAGCGCCTGCGGCGCTGCCTGCGCAGCGACAAGGACGTGGTGGCGCGATTCGGCGGCGACGAATTCGCCATCATCCAGTCCAATATCAAAGGCACCGCCGATGCCGAAAAGCTTGCCAAGCGCATTATCGAGGTGATCGGCAGGCCTTATCGCGACAAGGGCCGGGAGATGCATGTCGGCGTCAGCCTCGGCATCGCGCTCTATCCCGCAGACGGGCAGGATGCCGACACGCTGCTCACCAATGCCGACATGGCGCTCTACCGGGGCAAGAGCGAAGGCCGCAACATCTACCGTTTCTTCGAGCCGGGCATGGACGCCATGGTGCGGGAGCGCCGGGCGCTCGAGGCCGATCTCGAAGCCGCGCTCCCCAGGCGCGAGTTCGAACTGGACTACCAGCCGATCCTCGACATCGCTTCGGGCGACATCGTCGGCGCCGAAGCGCTGATGCGCTGGCGCTCGCCGTCGCGCGGGCGGGTATCGCCGGAGGATTTCATCGCGGCGGCCGAGGAGACAGGCCTGATCGTGCAACTCGGCGACTGGGCGCTGCGCAAGGCCTGCGGCGTGGCGGTGGGCTGGCCGCAGGAGATGCGCATGGCGGTCAACGTCTCGGCTGCCCAGATCAAGAGCGGCGGTTTCGCCCGCAGCGTCGTCTCGGCGCTTGCCTTTTCCGGCCTGCCAGCCAGCCGGCTGGAACTCGAAATCACCGAAACGGTGATGATGGATGAGAGCGATACGGTGCTGAGGACGCTCGGCCATTTGCGCGGGCTCGGCATCCGCATCGCGCTCGACGATTTCGGCACCGGCTATTCCTCGCTCGGCTATCTGCGGCGTTTCCCGGTCGACAAGATCAAGATCGACCGCTCGTTCATCCGCGACCTCGACAGGCGCGAGACCGCGGCGATCGTGCGCACCGTGATCGGCCTTGGAGCGGAGCTCGGCATCACCGTCACCGCCGAAGGCGTCGAGACCGAGGAACAGCTGGACATGCTGCGCAAGGCCGGCTGCGGCGAGGCGCAAGGCTATCTGATCGGCGTGCCGGCCAAGGCCTCGGAGATGACCCGGCTGCTGCGTTCGCAGGCGCAGCTGCGCCGGTCCGGCTGACGGCGGAGATTTCTGTAGCCCGTCAGCGCAGAGTCTCGATGTATCTCTCGTGGAAGCTCACATAGCCGGGCTCGACCACCTTGAGATGGCGCTCGATCAGCCGATGGAACGCCGGCAATTGGTGGAATGGCACGCCGGGATAGGCGTGGTGCTCGGCATGGTAAGGCATGTTCCAGGCGAGCTTGCGCACGAACCAGTTGGTCAGCGTCGTCCTGGTGTTTTCCAGCATGTTGGCAACGAAGGGGCAGCGGCCATGTTCGGCCAGCAGGTAAAGCCTGAGGAAGGGCTGCCCGAGCAGCGCCGGCACGATCCAGACGTAGAGCAGCACGCTTGCCTTGAACCAGACGGCTAGCCCGAGGACCATGACATAGAAGGCGATCATCGCCCGCGCCTCGGCCTGCACTTTCGGCAAACCCTTCGGCGGCACATAGCTGTCGCGGCAGCGGCCGCCGGCATTGGTATAGAGGGTCTTGAAATGCCCCCACCATACCGGCAGGCCCGAGACGTGGACAATGTACTGCCGCAAGGTCTCCGGTTTCGGGAAGGCCAATTCCGGATCGTTCTGCGGATCCTGGGTGAAGCGGTGATGGGCGAAGTGAAAATAGCGGAACCAGTCGGCGGGCAGCGCGATCGCCAGGCTGCAGAGCCGCGCGACGGCATCGTTCAGCCACTGCGTCTCGAACGCCGTCCTGTGCACGGTCTCATGCAGCAGCGTGAACAGGAACACGATCAATATCCCCTGCGGCAGCATCAGGAGAGGCCAGAACGGCACCTTGGCCGCGATTAGCGCGCCGAGACCGACGATGGCGCCGAGATGGAGGGCGAACTGGAGGAGGCCCGGCCAGTCCGACTTGCCGGTCAGCCGGCTGCGCTCCGCATTGCTCAGCGAGGCGATGACGTCGCGGTGATCGATGGGTTCGTTGCGGTCGATTGCATTCATGAAACCAGCCTACTTAGAAAGAAACCTTTCGAAAAACGAGGAATTCTGCAAAATAGATAAGCTTAACTTATCTTTGTGGTCGTCATGGTCGCACTTCCTTCCCTGCGCGGACTTCAGGCCTTCGAGGCGGCGGCGCGCACCGGCAGCTTCGCCGCGGCGGCGGAAGAACTGTCGGTCTCGGCGGCCGCTGTCAGCCAGCTCATCCGCACCGTCGAGGAGCAGATGGGCCGCAAGCTGTTCCACCGCGTCAACCGGCGCGTCGTGCTCACCGAGGCCGGCGTCGAGATGCTGCCCAGGCTCACCATGGCCTTCCGGGAGATCGGCAGCGTCGCGCGCGATGTCGGCGATGCGTTCCGGCCGAGGCTCGTCATTTCGGTGCCGCCTTCGATGGCGATGGGCTGGCTTTCCGAGCGGCTCGCCGGCTTCGTCGCCAGCCACGGCGCCGCCGACATCTCGCTCAGAGGCGACGACGACCCGGTGCCGTTCGATCATGAGCTGATCGACATCCGGCTTTCCTACGGTCCGCATTATCGCGAGCATCCGACCGAGGAGATCGTCCAGGACGCCGTCTATCCCGTCTGCACACCCAGCCTTGCCGGCGCAATCAAGCCGGAAAGCCTCGCCGGCCTGCCCTTGATCCACACCGACTGGGGACCGACCGGCGCCGCCTTTCCGTCCTGGCGCAACTGGTTCGAGGCGGCCGGCATCGAGCCAGGCCGGGCGGCGCAGCGCGGCCTTTCCGCCAACTCGTCGCGGGCAGCACTCGACCTCGCCATATCGGGGCTCGGCGTGGCGCTGGCGCAAGGCATTTATTGTGCCCAGGCGCTGGAAGACGGCAGGCTTGTGCGGCCGATTGCCCGAGCACTGGACCTGCGCCAGCCCTATTGCCTGACGATCCCCGAGCGCAGCGCAAGGCGCGACGTGGTGGCGGCGTTCCGCCAATGGCTGGTGGGGGAATGCGTGCGCGCGGTCAGATCTCCGGCGCTCATCGCCTAGCAGTCAGAGATGCCCCGCCAGCGCCGCGACCATGTCCTTGCTGGTGGCGACGGGCACGATCTCGAACTCCACCAGATCGGCCCATTCGACGACCCAGCGCTGCAGCAGCGTGACCTCATCGGTCTCCACCAGCATGAAGCAGCGGCCCATGTCCCCGGCGATCCAGCTGTGGTGCACGACGAGCTCGTCCGGCTTCAGCCGGCCCTTGTCGCGGAAGCGGCGGTAGATCTCCTTGCGATCGCAGCCGGCAAAATCCTCGATCACGAAGAACAGCATTCTTTCCCTCAGGTTTGAACGATCGGGAACTGGAGAACTGAAGAACTGGAGAACTGAAGAATTGGAGCGGTTAGAAGGGCCGTCAGTCACTTCATCAGTTCCTCAGTTCCCCAGTTCCTCAGTTCTTCAATTCCTCAATTCCCCAGTTTCTCAATTCCGCTTCTCCGGCCGCTACTTCTCCGGCCGCTCCAGGCGCTCCAGGAACCATTGCGTCAGCCGCACCCAGAGCTCGTCCTTCTCGCCGGAATCCTCCCAGCCATGGTCGAGATTGGGGTTGTCGTTGACCTCGATGACGAAGACGCCGTCCCTGGTCTCCTTGAGGTCGACGCCGTAGAGTCCGTCGCCGATGCACTTTGCCGCCTTGACCGCCGTCTCGACGACATGCGGCGGCGTCTGCTTCAGCGTGAAGGTCTTTATGCCGCCCTGGTCGGGCTTGCCGTTGGCCTTGTGGTTGACGATCTGCCAGTGCTTCTTGGCCATCAGGTAATGCACCGCAAACAGCGGCTGGCCGCCGAGCACGCCGACGCGCCAGTCATATTCGGTCGGGATGAACTTCTGCGCGATGAGGAGGTCGGAATCCTCCAGCCACTCGGTCGCGAGCTTGGTGAGCTCGGCCAGGTTCTCGCATTTCTTGACGCCGCGCGAGAAAGAGGAATCCGGGATCTTCAGCACCAGCGGGAAGCCCAGCGTCTGCGCCGCGACTTCGAGATCCGAGGTGCCGGCGATCATCACGGTCGGCGGCACCGGCACCTTGTTGTAGGTCATCAGCTCGTTGAGATAGACCTTGTTGGTGCAGCGGATCATCGACAGCGGGTCGTCGATCACCGGCATGCCTTCCTGCTGGGCGCGGCGCGCGAAGCGGTAGGTGTGGTTGGAGATCGACGTCGTCTCGCGGATGAACAGCGCGTCGTAGTTGGCGAGCTTGGCCAGGTCCTTCCTGGTGATCGGCTCGACTTCGACGCCCATCTTTTCGGCGATCCTCGCCCAGTAGCGCAGCGAGGAAATCTCTGACGGCGGCAGTTCCTCATGCGGATCGACCAGCGTCGCAAAGGTATAGCGCGCCGGCGTGCGGCCCTTGGTGTCGCGCCATTCGCGATTGGTGTAGGTCTCCAGGCACTGCAGGAAGGAGGCCTCCTCCTCGTCGTTCATGCGGGCGAGCGGCAGGAAGCCGATCTTGCGGATCGAGGCCCATTCGGCGCTGTCCTTGATATGGACCTCGAGCGCCGGGGCGCGGAACCAGTCGAACAGGAGCTTGGTGAAGCGATCCCACACTTTCGACGGCCCGATGCCGAAGAAGACCGCGACCTTCGACGGGAAGGTGCCGCCGAGATCCTTGCGGCATTTGTTGAGCGCGAGCTCGAGTTCCGGCAGCGCGTGCTCGTAGAGCTTGCGCTCCGAGAGATCGATCATGGTCTCGACGGTCGGGATCACCTTGTGGCCGCGCGAGCCGGCAAGCAGCGAGGCATAGTAGCCGCGGCTCTGGTAGCCGTAATTGTTCGACAGGTTGATCACCTTCGGCCGCTGGCCGCGAAACAGCGCCGGGTGCGCGAGATAGTCGCGGTTGGTGATGATCTTGTGCGGCGTCGCCACCTGGTCGAGATCGTTCTGCCGGCCTGTAAGGATGACCCAGGTCATTGTTTCAACGTTTTCCCAGAGTGATCGCGGCGCGCAAGCCGTCACGGCCGAACTGCGCCATATTCATGAAGATGCCGTAGGGCACGGGGATGTTGGCGGCGTCGAGGATGGTCTCCTGCCTTTCGTCCTCGACCCAGGGATCGTGGATCAGGATATGGTCGCCGTCGTCGCCGATGGCGAGCACCCAATGCGGCACCTTCTTGCCGAACATCAGGAAGCCGCTGATCAGCACCAGCAACAGCTTGCCCTCGCCAAGCGCCGAGCGGATGTCGTCGATGCCGAACGGACGGTAATTCACCGGGATGCCGTAAAGTTCCGCGCGGCGGCGGAAGTCGACCTGGGCGAGCTCCATCACCCGGCGCTTCTCCTCGCTGCGCACCGACTGCAGAAAGAGCGCGCCGTGGAAGGAGACGAAAATCTCGGCGGCGAGCCCGCTTTCATAGCCGGCAACCGCCAGGCCGAAAGGCTCGCAGCCGCCCGGCCCCGACATCATGAAGACGGTAGTCGCCTCGCGCCACAGGCGGATTTCCATGACCGGGTCGGGCACGAAGCCGCGGTCGAAATTGGCCATCGCCATCATCAGGCAGCAGGGGCCGCAGGTGAACTCGCAGGTCTGCTGGTAGAATGGCACCCGGGTGGCGGTCGGGACATCGCCGCGCAGCGTCTTTTCGTAGCGCAGCGCCGTGGCGCCGTCCTCGTAATAGTCGGGCTCGCGGCCAATCTTGCGGTAGCCGGCCTGCTCGTAGATGCGGATGGCGCGCTGGTTGTCCTCGCGCACCTCGAGCCTGAGCATCATGCGGTCGTGCTCATAGGCCGCCTCCTCGGCCGCGGCCAGCAGTTGCCGGCCGATGCCGAGACTGCCGAAGAAAGGACCGACGGCAATGGAATAAAGCCGGGCCACGCCGCTGCCCTTGCGAAACAGCACCACCGCGTAGCCGGCGACATGGCCGTCATTCTCGGCCACCAGCATCTCGGCGGTCTCGCGCTCGATGAACTGGCGAAAGGAGCGGCGGGAAAGCCGGTCGCCCGAGAAAACGGCCTTCTCGATGGCGGCGAGGTCATCGACGTCTGACGCGCGGGCCTTGCGGATCTCGGCAGGCATACGGGCTTTGGGAGAACCTCGGATTGGGTTTAATGAAATGGCCCCGGCAATACCAGCCGAAGAGCCGGTATTCATCAAGCGCTATCGCTCCTTGATTTGGGCTGAATTGTGACACTTTCGGCGGCGGCAAGGAAGCGCGAAGCGTTTGAACAAGATCGCTGTTTGGATGGGCTGCCGGCTGCGGAAAACGCAGCCGGGTCTCAGCTCGAAATACCGGCCAGAAGCTGGCCATAGGCTCTCTTGGCGACCGCCGACAGGCGCTCGGGCGGCAGCGAGCCGACGACGGCGCAGCCATAACCCTTGTCCAGCCAATAGACCGCCTCGGGTCCGTCCGCCTCGGCACTGTAGGTGCCCTTGGTGGTCTGCGACGATTCGGCGGTGACGAAGAGCGAGATGCGCTCGCCTTTGGCGTCCTCGTAAAGCAGCATCGCCGCCTTGCCCTGGTCGCCGGCGGGCAGCAGCCGCCCGCCGACAAGCTGGAAGCCTTCCGCTGCGAGATCGGGCGCGACCAGCTTCAACCCTACACGGTTGGACAGCCAGGTCTGCAGATGGTCCTTCTCGCTTGCCGGCACCTCGACCGCATGACGCTTCTCGGCGGCGTAGATGACATGGGCGGCGATCGCCTGCTCGGCAAGCTGGTCGTCGCTCTCGTTGATTCGGCCGATGCCGTCGATGCCCGCGACATAGCCACCGAGCCCGCCGACCATCAGCACGGCGGCGGCCGCGGCCGAAAGCCACCAGCGCGAACGCCAGGCGGGCGCCCTCGCCGGCGCTTCGCCCAGCACCGCCTGACGCAGCCTCGCCGGCACCGGTTCGTCCATCACACCGGCCAAGGCGGCGCGGAGCGCCGCGCGGTCGGCGATGTAGCGGGCGCTCTTCGCCTTCATCTCGGGATTGGCCTCGAGCCAGGCGTCATAAGCCACGCGCTCCTCGCCCGGCAGCTCGCCATCGAGGGCCATGTGGATATCGCGTTCGGAGAAATCGCGCCGGGTCATCGCTCGACAATCCTTATCGAGCGGCGGCGCGAGGAATCGTCCAGCAGGCCGCGCAGTTCCTCGCGGCCGCGCGCGATGCGCGACATCAGCGTGCCGGCCGGCACGCCGAGGATGTTGGCGGCCTCGGCGTAGGAAAAGCCTTCGATGGCGACCATGACCAGCGCCGCGCGGCGATCGGGGCTGATCGCCTGCAGCGCATCCATGATCTCGCGCGAGGCGACGGTCTCGACCTGATCGGCGGGCGCGGACTGGGCTTCGCCGGCTTCCAGAGGCAGCATCGCCGCCTCACCGCGCCGGTTCACCTTCCGCATCTGGTCGATGAACAAGTGATGCATGATCGTAAACAGCCACCTCCTGGGGCTTTCTCCAGTCTGCCAGTTGTCGAGCCGCACAAGCGCGCGCTCCAGGCAGTCCTGGACGAGATCGTCGGCGGAATCGCGGTCGCGCAGCAGCGAGCGCGCGTAGCGCCGCAAACGCGGTATCTCGCTCAGGATCGCTGCCTTCTTGTCGTCCATGACGGCTTGTTTCGAGATCGTCTTCCATCCGATTGAACGCGCCTTTCCGGCGCGGCGCAAGCAGCCAGCGCGAAGCGGCTAACCCGCTCCGGTACCCAAGCACCTTAACAACGCCGGCGGATGGCGGTTTATTCCCGGCTATCCGGTTGTCGAAGCTATATTTATGCCAAATCCGTCTGCAGAAAATCACCGCCCTTGTAGAGCAGCGGAACGTCAAGCGCCTTGGCGCAGGCGTAGGCGAAGCAGTCTCCTAGATTGAGATAGGCTGGATGGTCGACCGCTTTGCCATAGCGGGTGCCGGCGTCGATGGCTCGCGAGCCGATGTCTTCGTCGATGACCACATTGTGGGCGTTGATCTCGACAATGAATGTATCGACTAGATCAGCTGCTGAGAGCATTTCGGAGGTCGGCTTTTTGGCACCAGCGCTCGTTTGTCCAAGTGCGAGCGTCGCTTCAAGTCGAACAAGCGCGGAAATATATAGAGGACCGTCGGCGCCGACTATTTGCTTGAGCAGTTGCTCCCAGCCTGGCTCCTTGGCGAGAATCGCTACGATCACCGACGCATCGACGAACATCAGTCTTCCCACATCTCGTCCATGAACGCCTTCATGTCGAAGTTGGGATCGGACGGTCCCAATGCAGCAGCTTGTGCCTGAAGAATGGCAATCCTTTCGCGCAGCGGTTTGCGGGCGCGATTGCGCTCGAGCTCGTGCAAAAGCGCGGTCCGGACCGCTTCGGTCTTGCTTGGAGCATTTGTCTCGCGCTGCAATTTCGTGGCCAGCGCATCCACCTCGTCGTCGCGGATGTAGAGCGGCATTTGAATATCTCCTGTTGAATATT
This sequence comes from Mesorhizobium sp. M1D.F.Ca.ET.231.01.1.1, assembly GCF_003999155.2. Classification (NCBI taxonomy): domain Bacteria; kingdom Pseudomonadati; phylum Pseudomonadota; class Alphaproteobacteria; order Hyphomicrobiales; family Phyllobacteriaceae; genus Mesorhizobium; species Mesorhizobium sp. M1D.F.Ca.ET.231.01.1.1. The sequence continues at coordinate 32,593 of NZ_RZOZ02000009.1, read as the reverse complement.
CATATATTCCATTTTGAATATTCATACAAGGATCTAGCTTCATCTCTCTCTCACCGCTCGCGTCAAAAGCCTCTGATAGAAAAGTCCGATGCCGATCAGCACGGCACCAAGGCCGATAAACGACAGCGCGCGCAGCACGCCTTCCAGCTCCGACATGTCGAAGAGGAAGACCTTCAGCACCGCGACCGCGATCAGCACGGCCGACGCAATGCGCAGCACCTGCGACCTCAGCCAAACGCCGGCGGTGAGCAGCGCCACGCCGATGACCAGCCAGAGCGCCGAATAGGTGTAGGTCTCGAACTGGCCGAGGCCGCTCCACAGGCCGATGAACTCGCCCTTGAACAGCCGTCGCACCGACAGCGTCGCATAGGCGAAGGCTAGCAGCGAGGCGACCAGCGCCAGCATCGCGGCGAACCATCGCGGGCGCTTGTCGCGGACGTATAGCGCCAGCGCGCCGGCGGCGACAGCCGGCAGCAGATAGGCGAGGAACAACAGGTTGAACACGGGGATGGTGCCGGTCGATTCGTCGGTCAGCAGCGGGTTCAGCACCGCGAAATGCCGGATGACGATGAAGGCGACCGAAAGCGCGCCGGCGGCCATCGAGCCATAGCGCAGCACCGAGCTCGGCGAGCGCATGTCGATGGCAACCAGGATCGCGCCGGCGCCGAGCGCGATCAGCGTGTAAATCGCCTGTTCGCCGAGCGTAACGGCGCCGGTGTCGATGACGCCGCCATGCATGGCGTGGCGCACCAGCATCGCAACGGCAAGCAGCGCAAACAGTGCTGACGCCGCCTCCATGGCGAGACGCGGCCTTCCATTGGTGGTGCGAGCGAGCTGCCAGGCGGCAAAGCCGAAGGCGAGCGCCGGCACGCCGTAGCCAATCAGCAGCCAGTTGAAGACCGGCGTTCTCGACAGTGTCGCCGCGCCGACGATGGTCGGGTCGAAGGCGACGCGACCGAGCACGGCAACCGCGGCACCCACCGCTATCCAGCCAAGCACCGGATAGGAGCGCCAGCGCGTCGCAAGCGCAGGCACGATGGCTGCGGCGCCAAGAAGCGCGGTCGTCCAGCCGGAACCAAAGGCCATGTGCAGCATCAAAAGGCCAGCGACGCCGGCGCCGGCAAGCGCGAAGGAGACGGCGGGGCCGCCGCCGAGCGGCGGCTCTTCGCTGCGCGCGATCCACTCGCCGCCGGCGGCAAAGACCAGCCCCAGAAGCAGCCCCGGCAGCGCATAGCCGAGGTCGCGGTCGATATCGCCGAAGGTGAGCCAGAGCGCCGTGAGCACGACCAGCGGCGCAATGACGCCCCATGCCGCCCATGACGCGGCAAGGGCGGGCGCGGCAGCCGCAAAGCGGCGCGCGGCCCAGAAGCCGGCCCCGATGAAGACAAGGGCGAGCGCGATGCCGAGGCGGAAGGTCAGCGTGTCGGATGTCGCCAGCGGCTCGGCGCCCAGGCCGACATCAAGCGCGTCGGCGCCGATGGTGGCGGGCGGAATAATGCCGAGATAGATCAGCACCGTCGCCAGGCCGGCGGCGAAGACCAGCGGCAGCGCGCGCGGCCGGTAGAGCGCCACCGCCACGAGCGCCGCGAGCAGCAGCGCGCCATGCAAGGCGTCGCCCGCCTTGGCAAAGACCGGATCGACCGACAGCCCGAGCGCGGTCAGCGCAACGAAGAAACCGGGCGCGATCGAAGGCCAGTCGAAGCCAGACTCCGCCTCGTCGCGCCGACTGAGCCAGACCAAAGCAAGCACGGCGAGCGTGGCCAGGCTGACGAACACTACCGCGGCGAGGTTCATCTCCGGCGCATCGGTCATGTAGAGGATGGTCCAGATGCCGGTGCCGGCGAAGGCCGCCGCGACAAGCGCCTTCCAGTCGCGGATGCGGGCTATTGCGGCGGTGGCGGCAAGCACGATCGCCAGATAGACGAACAGCGCCCAGGGGTTGGGGGCTTGCGAGGCGACCAGCGCCGGCGTGACCATGGCGCCGACGAGGCCGATGCCGGCCAGCGCCAGGCCGTGGACCAGCGAGGCGGCGATAGCCGCGACGCCGATCGCGCCGAGCAGCGTGAAGGCCAGCGCCGGGCCGATGAAGCCATAAATGCCGTGCGCGGCATAGACGGTGCCGAACAGGATGAAGGCGCCGGCCGCCGTCAGGATCGACGGGATATAGGCGCCGGCAGCGCCCTGCACCGGCACCCTGAAGCCGGTGCGGCGGATGAACTCGGCGCCGGCGATCAGCACCAGGCCGAGGATGCCGGCCATGGCGAGGCGCACGCCGGGCCCGAAAATGCCGGCTTCGATGGTGTAGCGGATCAGGAACAGGCCGCCCAGCGCCAGCGCGATGCCGCCGACCCACACCGCCCAGCGCGTGCCGAGCGCGGTCTCGACATCGGTCTGGCGTGCCGCCGCCGCCGGCGGCGCAGCCTCGGCCGGCGCGGCAGGTTGCGCCGCTTCGGCCGGCTCCGTGGGTTCGGTGGGAGTCCCCTCGCCCGCTTCTTCCAGCACCTCGACCTTGGAAGCGTCGGGCGTCGCGACAGCGGCTTCGGCTGGGGCAGCCTCACCAGCCATCGGCGAAACACCGTCGGCCACTGCGGCGGGCGCCCCTGCCGGCGCGCCTTCCGTCGCGGCGCTCGTCTTGGGCGCGGGCTGCGGAACACCCGAAAGCACCAGGCTGCGCAGTGCGCCGAGCTCGCGCTCGATCAGGCCGATGCGGGTTTGCTGGCGCGAAATGATGACGAATAAGGCGATGACCGCGGCAATGGCAATCAGGCTGAAAAACATGGCGGTTCCCCTCAAAACCGTGCCAGTCGTCGCCGACAAATGCGGCAATGAGACGGCTATTGAAATCAGCGCGTTGCCGGCCTGCAAGATCGAGCATGTTTCGGCGTCGATTGCCAGCAACTTGACGCGTTGTCCAAAGGCGATAGGTCTAAACGGCTGAGACTCGGGCCGGAAAATTACCTGCCGCTGGCCGCGAAATACTCATGCTATTCTCTGACGCTCGCTGAAATTGCCAAGAGGAAGACCGATGCCGCAGCGAAGCGCGGGCCTGCTGATCTACAGGCGAACCGCCGGTGTGATGGAGTTCCTGCTGGTTCATCCCGGCGGCCCGTTCTGGGCAAGGAAGGATGAAGGCGCCTGGTCGATCCCCAAAGGGCTGATCGACGACAATGAGGATGAACTGGAGGCGGCCCGTCGCGAGGCCGAGGAGGAGCTCGGCGTCGCCATCGACGGCGACTTCCAGCCCGTTGGCAGCTACAAGCAGCCGGGCGGCAAGATCGTGATTGCCTGGAGCGTCGAAGCGGACATCGATGCGGATGCCGTCAGGAGCAATACGTTCACCATGGAATGGCCGCCAAGGTCCGGCGCCAAGAAGGAATTCCCCGAAGTGGACAAAGCCGGCTGGTTTTCACTTCCCGAAGCCGGCCAAAAGATCCTGAAAGGCCAGCGTCCCATCCTCGACGATTTTCTGGAGCGGCGAAGCGCCGATTAGATGCTCGCCCTATCCGCCGGCGATTGCCTTCACCGCCACCTGATGGCGGCGCAGCGCGGCCAGGAAGCCGGCGCGGGCGTCGGGCGGCTCGATGCCGCGCGGCTCATAGACATGTCGGGTGAAGAAGAAGCCGGTCAGCCGGAAGGCGTCCTCCAGCGCCGCCTGATCGGCGCGGAGCCCCGAGCCGCGCTGCAGGAAGGCAGGCAGCGCCAGCATCTTGTCGCGCCAGGGCTCGCCGGCGCCGCGCGAGACGGCGCGTCCGGATTTCGGCGAGACATAGGCGAGGTCCTGCCTCGAACCGGTCGCCGCGCATTGGCTGAGATCGAGGCCGAAGCCGAGCTCGTCGAGGATCAGCAGCTCGAAACGCGCCACCAGCTCGCCCGCGGCATCGGCGTCGTCGAGATGGGAGATCATCACGGCCAGCGCCTCGTAGAGGCCGCCATGGGCATCGCGCTCGGGCAGGAGCCGCAGATGCGCGGCCATGGTCTGCAGCCCGTAGACGGCAACGGCGCTGTCCATCAGCCGGGCGGCGTTCATCTCGATCGCCTCGGCCTGGAAGATGCCGAGATGCTCGTCGAGCCGCGCCCGCCACAGAAGGTCGACGCGGTTGCCTGGCTGCAGCACCGGCTGCTGCTTGCGCGACCGGCCGCCGCGCACGAGACCCAGATGCCGGCCATGCGCACGCGTCATCACCTCGAGGATGGCGCTGGTTTCGCCATGCTTTCGGGTGCCGAGAATGATTCCCTCATCGCGCCATTCCATGGGCCAGAGCTTTTCACCTGTTGGGTGGCGAAATCAAGATTGGGGTTGACTGTTGTACGCATCCCGTACGTACGCTATGTTGATACAAAGGAACTCGCCATGCCTAAGCTATCCAGCGACAAAACCGAACGCTTCAACATCCGCATCCGGCCCGCGCAAAAGGCGATGATCGCCCGCGCGGCGGCGCTGTCGCACAAGGACATGACCGATTTCATCCTCGACAAGGTGCTGCCCGAGGCGGAAGCCGTGATCAAGGCGATCGAAAAGACCGAAGTCTCGGAGCGTGACTTCAAACGTATCCTCGAACTGCTCGAGCATCCGCCGAAGCCAAATGCGAAACTGCGGGCTGCCATTGCGGCTCTTCCCGATACGATATGATCCTGCCGCGATGGCAAGAGGAGCCGATCTGGAAATCGCACGATCGCGCGTCCTTTGATTGCGGCGACGAGCAGATGAATGATTTTCTGCGGCGGTTCGCCAGGCAGAGTCATGAACAGAATGCTTCGAAGACATTTTGCGCTGTCGACGGCGAGAACCCAAGCCGTATTCTTGGCTTCTATACGGTCGCACCCTCCGCCGTTGCTCATGAGCAAGTGCCCTCGGCCCTAACAAAAGGGCTGGCCCGACATGAAGTATCCGGGTTCAAGCTTGCCCGCCTGGCGACCGATTTAACCGTCGCGGGTCAAGGCCTCGGAGGTCAGCTGCTGGCGGCGGCTGCCCTGCGCTGCCTACGTGTCGCTGCCGAGAGTGGCGGTCTGCTGCTCATCATTGACGCCAAGAGCGAGCGTGCCGCGAACTGGTATCGTGGATATGGCGCCGAGCCCCTTTCGGGAAAACCGCTGACCCTCGCGATGCCGCTGGCGACTTTCGCTGCCGATCTCAGGGCCAAAGGCCTGTTGTAGTCTACATCAAGCCCGGCGTTCGTGATCGGCGAGCACTTCGTCGATCACCCGGCGCTGTCTTCCGACCTCGGCCTGGCCCAGGACGGTCCGCCCGATGAAGGGCACGATGCGCCCGACTAGGACCACTTTCTGGTCGCCCGCCTGTGCCGCGCACTGGTGGCATCACTCCGGCAAGCCCGCGATGCGCATGTGTTTGAGCCAACGGTCGAGGGCTCCGGAGGCGGTATATGACCTCTCCCACTTCTTGCGCTGTTCATGGATGGAATCGTTGGGAGAGTCCTTCAGGAAAACCGCAAGCGCTTCCCTTGCCGCCGGAACGTTTCCCAGGCAAGCGTAGATCCCCGCAAGCATGCGCTGTGCGCCGTTCGGGATTTTGGACATTTTCTGCATCGCCCTCAGCGCGGCTCCGCAATCGTCCTTTTCGTAGAGCGCCCAGCCCATCTGCCAGTTGAACCAGTCAGGGTAGAAAGGATCGACGCCCATAGCTTGCTTGATCCGATCGATCGCTTCGTCGACGCGCCCGACATTAAGCAGCGGGCTAACGCTGTTGACGAGGATTTCCGAGTTGCTGGGGTTCAGGGCGATCGCCTGATCGTACTGCGCAAGTGCCTGCTCGACCTCGCCGGCTTCGGCATGGATTTGGGCGCGGACATGATACGCCTCACCGTCGTCCGGAGCGAGCAGTATGGCCTTGTCGGCGTACTCGGCGGCCCGCTTCAATGCCTCGTCGAAGGTGTATTCCTGCCGATGCCACCCAAATACCGCGTCATCGCGATAGGCAAAGGCCACTCCCATATAGCCGAACTGCGAGTTCGGATCCGCTTCGATCGCTTTGAGGTTCAGCTGCCGAAACAGATCGTTCCCCGCGGTGGAGAAATCCTTGTCGAGCGCGGCGAGCCCCATCAGGTGATAGTGGAGCGCGCTGACTCTCTCCGCACCGCCTTTTGGCAGGCGGCGCTCGATCCTGCGCCCGACCCGATCCGCAAGCGTGCGGATGATTTCCTCCTGGACGACGAACAGATCGCCGATCTCGCGGTCATAGGTGTTGGCCCACAGATGCGAGCCGTCACGCGCATCGAGCAGCTGGGCGGTCACTTTCAGCCGGTTTCCGGCCTTCTGCTGGCTGCCTTCGAGCAGGTAGTCGACGCCGAGTTCATCTCCGATCTGCCTGACGTCGGTCGGCTTGCCGCGGTACCTGAAGCTCGAGTTCCGGGCTATGACGGCATACGTCTTGCTCCGCGCCAAGTAGGTGATGATCCCCTCGGCGACGGCATCACTCAGATATCCCTTGTCCGCGCCGGTGCTGAAGTCGTCGAAGGGAAGGACCGCGATCCTGGGCACGTCGCTCGAACGAACCGGAGCGGCTCGCCATGTTTCGGCGCCGAAGTACGCGCCGATCGCTGCGACGACGAGAACGAGCGCGGCAAGCAAGCCGCGTCGCAGGAATCGTGACTTGGCTCTTTCCGCGCTTGCAGTCGCGGCTGAACCCGCCGCATCCAACGAATCGGCGTTCAGACGGTAGCCTCGCTTGGGCAAGGTTTCCACGATCTTATGCGCGTCGTCCCGCAAGGCGCGGCGAACATCGGCAATGCATTGGGTAAGGCTGTCGTCGGTCACGAAGGTATCGGGCCAGACCGCCTGCATCAGCGCGTCCTTGGAGACGATCTCGCCCGGCCGCGCCGCGAGCACGGACAGAACTTCAGCAGACTGGCTGCGAAGTTCGACCGCTTTGCCTTCAACGGTCCGAAGTTCTCTTTTTTTCGCCAGGAAAACAAAACCGCCGAAGGTGATCATTTCGGCAGATTTCAGGTCAATTTCGGGAGCCTTTCGGGACATTTCACCCCTCCCGGCACTCTTTTTAGCTTAGCCCATCCGGCCGTCGCTTCCAAGCGATCCCAGCAGCATCGGATGGGGACGGAGGACGACATGAATTGCACCAAGCCCATCGTCGCGCTCGCTCTTTTTTCGGCAGCGCAAACGGCTGCAAAAGCGGACTCCCGCATCGCGAAACTCTGCGGCCCTGACCACGTCGGGGAGATTAGGGGATAGCAATGGAACAGTTTCTTTTAATTACCCTTCTGTTAAATTTTGACGGCACGGTAGTATCCGGCAATGATGAAAATGGTTTTCCTCCCAAGGTTTTAGTTTCAGAGGCCGAATGCAAATATCTGAAACATCAATATGAATTTTTGTGCCTCCCTGTTGGTCTTAAATATCTGTCAGCCGCTTATATCTGTGAGAGGAAATGATTATCGCTTCTGATTACAATGCTCAGACGGCCGAAAAACCCAGGCGCGGCGCGGTGATAAACGCTGCGTTGGCCAGGTCGCTCAAACGCCGGCGCAAGACCAGGGTTACCCAGGACGGCCCGCCCGATGAAGGGCACGATGCGCCCGACTAGACCGAGGTTTCCTGGCAGGGACCGTTCAGGACTTTCTCCATGCGGTCCCTGGTCAAAAGTTGTCGCGCTGCCCCGCCGGACTGGTAGGTCCCGAGACATTACTCGTGCCGCCCGGCGGGCCACACCGACTGCTTGTCACTCCTCCGGCAAGCCAGCGATCCGCATGTGGTTGAGCCAGCGGTCGAGGGCTCCGGGGGCGATATATACCTTCCCCCATTCCTTGCGTTCTTTGCTGATGGATTCGTTGGGCGAGTCTTTGAGGAAAACCGCAAGCGCTTCCCTTGCCTCCCGCAAGTTCCCCAGACAAGCTTGGATTCCCGCAACCATGCGCTGTGCGCCGTTCGGGATTCTCGACATTTTCCGCATCGACGCCAGCGCAGCCTCGCAATCGTTTTTTTCATAGAGCGCCCAGCCCATCTGCCAGTTGTACCAGTCTGGGTAGAAAGGATCGATGCCCATAGCTTGCTTGATCCGATCGATCGCCTCGTCTGTGCGGCCAACAAAGAGCAGCAGATTCGTACTGTGGACCAGGATATTCGAGTTGCTGGGATTCAGGGTGATCGCCTGGTCGAATTGCGCAAGGGCCTGCTCCGCCTCGCCGGCGTCGGTATGGATTTGGGCGCGGATATGGTGCGCCTCGGCGTCGTCAGGAGCGAGCAGGATGGCCTTGTCGGCGTACTCGGCGGCAAGCTTGAACGCCTGGTCACGGTTATGCTCCTGCTCGTCCCACCCGAACTGCCCGGCATTGCGATAGGACCAGGCGAGGGCGATATAGCCGAACTGCGAGTTTGGATCCGCTTCGATCGCCTTGCGGCCAAACTGCCGCAGCAACTCGTTCCCTGCGGCAGAGAAATCCTCGATCGCAGCTACCCCCTTCAGGAAATAATGGAGCGCGCTGACTCTCTCCGCACCCCTTTCTGGCAAGGGGCGCTCGATCCTGAGTCCGACCCGATCCGCAAGCGTGCGGATGATCTCCTCCTGGACGACGAAAAGATCGCCAATCTCGCGGTCGTAGGCGTTGGCCCACAGATGCGAGCCGTCACGCGCATCGAGCAGCTGGGCGGTCACTTTCAGCCGGTCTCCGGCCTTCTGCTGACTACCCTCGAGCAGATAGTCGACACCGAGTTCATCTCCAATCTGCCTGGCATCGGTGGGCTTATCACGGTACCTGAAGCTCGAATTCCGTGCGATGACGGTGTATGTCTTGCTCCGCGCCAGCTCGGTGATGATCCCCTCGGCGACGGCATCGCTGAGATAGCCCTTGTCCGCACCAGCACTCATGTCGTCGAAGGGAAGGACCGCGATCCTGGGCATGTCGCTCGAACGAACCGGAGCGGCTCGCCATGTTTCGGCGCCGAAGTACGCGCCGATAGCTGCGACGACGAGAACGATTGCAGTAACCAATCCGAGTTGCAGGAATCGTGACTTGGTTCGTTCCGCGCCAGCAGTCGCGGCTGAACCCACCGCATCCAACAGATCGGCGTTCAGCCGGTAGCCTCGCTTGGGCAAGGTTTCCACGATCTTATGCGCGTCGTCCCGCAAGGCGCGGCGAATATCGGCGATGCATTGGGTAAGGCTGTCCTCGGTCACGAAAGTATCGGGCCAAACCGCCTGCATCAGCGCGTCCTTGGAGACGATCTCACTCGGTCGCGCCGCGAGCACGGAGAGCACTTCGGCAGACTGGCTGCGAAGATCGACCATTTTGCCTTCAACGGTCCGGAGTTCTCTCTTTTTCGTCAGGAAAACAAAACCGCCGAAGGTGATCATTTCGGCAGGTTTCAGGTCAATTTCAGGAGCCTTTCGGGACATTTCACCCCTCCTGGCGCTCTTCCTAACGTACCGCATTCGGTCGTCGCTTCAAAGCGATCGCAGCGGTCACCGGATCGGAAGGAGGAAGACATGAAACCCACCAGGCTCATCATCGCTCTCGCTCTTCTTTCGGCAGCGCCAGCGGCTGCGAAAGCGGATTCCGATATCGCGAAATTCTGTGGCCCTGACCACGTCAACGAGGTTGCTTCGGCTGACGATGTCCGTGCCAACCCCGCCGGTTATTATGTGGCCAGCCTCAGGGAGCAGGTCTATGAAGGCGACCCCCGCATCATGCGGACCACGAGCGACGAGTTCTATCTCTGCACCCGACCGGCCGCGACCCCTGATATGGACACGACCAAGGCGCTCTTGCTGATGAAGGAACGTGTCGTGAAGTACCTCTTCGTGCCAGTCATTCGGCGCGACACACGTCAGCCATCCTGATGTCGCCCAAAACTGCGCAGCGATTTGGGAGAAAGCGCGTCGCCTGAATCCACTTCAGCGCGACGCGCTTTGAAAGCGCGTCTCCCGAAAGTGGGAACCGGTTTCGGGAGACATGCCTTAATGCGGAAACTCGAGCCCCATCTCGCGGTAGCGCTCGGGGTCGTCGCCCCAGTTCTCGCGCACCTTCACGAACAGGAAGAGATGCACCTTCTGCTCGAGGATCTCGGCGATCTCGGCGCGCGCCGCCTGGCCGATGGCGCGGATCGTCTCGCCCTTGTGGCCGAGCACGATCTTCTTCTGGCTGTCGCGCTCGACATAGATGACCTGCTCGATGCGTACCGAGCCGTCCTTCTTCTCTTCCCATTTCTCGGTCTCGATATGCGAGGAATAGGGAAGCTCCTGATGCAGCCTGAGATAAAGTTTTTCCCGGGTGATCTCGGCCGCGAGCTGGCGCATCGGCAGGTCGGAGATCTGGTCTTCCGGATAGTACCAGGGGCCGGAGGGAAGCGTCTCGGCGAGATGGTCGAGCAGGTCCTTGCAGCCTGAGCCCGTCAGCGCCGAAACCATGAAGGTGCGCTTGAACGGCACGCGTTCGTTCGCTGCCGCGGCCAAGGCCAGAAGCGTCTCCGGCTTGACGCGGTCGACCTTGTTGAGGACGAGCAGCATCGGCTGCTGGACGTCCTTCAGCCGGTCGAGTATGGCGTCCGCGTCGCCTCTGATGCCGCGCTCGGCGTCGATCAAAAGCACCACGACATCAGCGTCCTTGGCGCCGCCCCAGGCGGTGGTGACCATCGCCGTGTCGAGACGTCGCTTCGGCTTGAAGATGCCGGGCGTGTCGACGAAGACGATCTGCGCATTGTCGTGCGTGGCGATGCCGCGCACGATCGCGCGCGTCGTCTGCACCTTGTGGGTGACAATCGACACCTTGGCGCCGACCAGCTGGTTGACCAGCGTCGACTTGCCGGCATTGGGCGCGCCGATCAGCGCGACGAAGCCGGAGCGCGTGGCAGGCGTTTCTGAACATTCGGTGCCGGTCATGCAGCGCTCCATACGCCTTCGCGCAACAGCAACACCGCAGCGGCGGCCTGCTCCGCCTCGCGTTTGGAACGGCCGCTGCCGATGGCCGGCGCGAAGGAGCCGACCTTGACGCTGACGGTGAAAAGCGGATCGTGGTCGGGCCCCTCGCGGCCGTCGACCCGGTAGGTCGGGACGGCGCCCGACGCCGCCTGGTGCGCCCATTCCTGCAATTCGGTCTTGGCGTCGCGGCGGGCGGCCCCTATCGCCTGCGAGCGCGGCTGCCAGTAGCGATGGATGAACGCGCGGGCAGTCTCAAGGCCACCGTCCAGATAAAGCACGGCAATCAGCGATTCCAGCGCGTCGGCGCGCAGGTTGGTGCGCTTGCGGCCTTCGAGGTTGCGCACATCGGAGCCGGCGCGGACCAGTGCCGGCAGGCCGATCTCCTCGGCGATCCCGGAGAGCGCCTCGGCATTGACCAGCGCGTTGAGGCGCAGCGACAGCTCGCCCTCGGCGGCATCGGGGAACGCGGCCAGCAGCATGTCGGCCACGACAAGGGCGAGGACACGGTCGCCCAGGAATTCGAAGCGTTCGTAGTCGACGCCGGCATGGGTCGAACGCGCGCTGGCATGGGTCAGCGCGCGCTGCAGACGCTGGCGGTCGGCGAAGACGTGGCCGGTGCGCTCGACAAGCGCTTCGGCAAGCGCATCGGCGGTCAAACGCTTGGTGGCCGCCATGACTTTAGTGGACGAGATGGAACAGGCGCCCGGCGCGCATCAGCGACGGCCACTTCCAGATTTCCAGGGGGCTTGCGCCATCGGCAATCGAGAAGAAGATGATATTGGCACGGCCGACAAGGTTCTCGGCCGGCACGAAACCGACGGTGAAGCGGCTGTCGGAGGAGTTGTCGCGGTTGTCGCCCATCATGAAATAGTGACCGGGCGGCACGTCGAACTCGCGCGTGTTGTCGCCGATCGAATTGGGCGTCAGGTCGAGCGTGTCATAGGTGACGCCGTTGGGCAGCGTCTCGCGATAGACATCGACGGGGCGGTCCACCTCGGTGATGTCGGGATTGTCGATCTGGCCGACCTTTTCGCGCGGCACAGCGGTGCCGTTGATGAAGAGCTGGCCGTCCTTGACCTGGATTTTGTCGCCAGGCAGGCCGACGACGCGCTTGATGTAGTCGACGGACGGATCCGGCGGGAATTTGAACACGACCACGTCACCGCGCTTGGGCTCCGAGCCCCAGATGCGGCCGGAGAAGATGTTGGGTCCGAAAGGCAGCGAGTAGCGCGAATAGCCGTAGGCCCATTTGGTGACGAACAGATAGTCGCCTTCGAGCAGCGTCGGCCGCATCGAGCCGGACGGGATGGAGAAGGGCTGGAACAGCAGCGTGCGGATGACGAGCGCGAGCAGCAGAGCCTGGATGATAACGGAGAAGGTTTCGCCAAGCCCGCCGGATTTCTTCTGCGATTTTTCAGCCACGCTCATGTCGTCCTCGATTGTGCGTTGGTTGGTATAGAGTCTCGGCGCGCGCTGGGCAACGTCATGCCGCCCGTGGTCAGATGGAATCAATGTGGCGCTTGTTCGGCGGGCACTGCCTCGATGATCACAAAGGCTTGAGCAAGCGGAAAATCGTCGGTGATGGTGAGGTGAATCAGCGCGCGTTGGCCCTTGGGCAGGATTTTTTCCAGCCTGGCGGCAGCGCCACCGGTGAGCGCCATGGTCGGAGCGCCGCTCGGCAGATTGACCACGCCCATGTCGCGCCAGAACACGCCCTCGGCCATGCCGGTGCCCAGCGCCTTGGCGCAGGCCTCCTTGGCTGCGAAGCGCTTGGCGTAGGAAGCGGCGCGGGCCGCGCGCTTTTCGGACTTCGCCTGCTCGAACTCGGTGTAGATTCGCTGGATGAACCGCTGGCCATGCCGTTCCAGCGACTTCTCGATGCGTCTGATGTCGATCAGGTCGCTGCCGATGCCGATGATCATTCCGCGGGCACTTCCCGTCCGCCTTGTCCCGCCTTCTTGGCTCGCTCGGCTATGCGTTTCTTGCGCTGCTCACGAAACACCGTCATGCCCCATCGGGTGACGCCGTAGAACAGAAGCCCGAAGACAAGGCCGAGCGGCACGGCGCCGATGAGCATCGGCTCCAGGATGGGGTGCCACAGCTTGGCGAAGGAAAGCGTGTGCATCATTTCGCCAAGATGCTCAGGCGGCCCGTGCTTGGGCAGGCGCTCATGCAGGATGAGCTTGCCGGTCTCCCAGGACGCGCCCCACAGAAGCGGGAAGGTCAGCGGATTGCCGAAGAACACCGCGCCGAGCGCCGCCGCCACCAGATTGCCGGCAATCACCCAGCAGAGCACGGCGGCGATGACGAAGTGGAAGCCAAGCGGGAAGAAAGAGGCGAAAACGCCCGCCGCGACGCCGGCCGCGACGGAATGGGGCGTCGCCTTCAGCCGCAGGATGCGCTTGGAGAAATACTGAACGGAGCGCGAAAAGGAGCGGCGCGGCCACAGGTAAGTACGCACCCGCTCCAGGAGGCCATCAGGCTCTCGGCGTCGAAAAAGCACTCTATTTCAGTTCCTGGTCCAACACGCGCTCCCCTGCAACCGGGTCGCGCCGACATATCTTGCGCTTCGAGGGCGCAGGAAGGCAACAAAACTTTGATATAGCGACGGCCAGGCCGCGGAACAACGAACCTGGCCGCGATGGTCTGCCGCAGCCTGCCTGGTTCGCCCGTCATGCGCCAGACAGCGAACATGACCTCGGCCGCTCGGCTCACCGTTCATCGAGGGACGCGAGTTTCCGAAGGCTGCGGCCCATTATGCTCAGGCTCACACCCAGCAGCACGACATCCTTTATCAGGAAGGAACCTAGACCGTTGAGGAAGGGAAATCCTCCCGAGCCGGTTTCCCAGATAGGCAGGATGAGCATGGTGGACGATGTCAGCGCAAAGGTGATTGACCCCAAGGCGCCTCCGACGAGGCCAGCCCAGGCGCTGCGAAGTGATGCAATCAGCAGAAGCGCGGTGCCGAGTTCGACCACGCCCAGAAAGTAGGACGCTCCTGCAAAACCAAAGACGGCGTAAAGCCATGCGAGCCACGGCGTGTTCTCGATCAATGGCTTAAGCGCCTCGATTTCGATCGAGGTGAATTTCAAAACGCCAATCAACAACAGCGGGAGCACCACTCCCAAAAGGGTTACCGCGCGGCCAACAGCGGCAAGCCGGCCGGCGGCCAGATTGACGTGCGTCCCGAACGGCGTGGTCGATGTTACGGGGGTAAACATAGCAAGCCTCCTTCGGTTTGTATGCATGAAGCATATAATATTTCGACCTTGATGTATATGCGCCAAGCATATATTTTTCACAAATGACTGATTCCAAGATCGAAAATGTGATTGGCGCTCTGGCGCTTGCATTCGCGGACACATTGCAGCGGGACGCTCAGGCCGAGGCGCCGGAGGCGGGTCCCGCGGCTGCGGCTGTCACCCTCATTGGCCACGTACCGGGCCTGTCGATCGAGAGGCTGCGCCGCGCCCTGAGCTTGTCGCATTCGGGTGCGGTTCGCCTCGTCGATCGATTGGTTGCGGAAGGATTGGCGGCTCGGTTCGCGGCGCCCGACCATCGCGCCGTAGCGCTAAGGCTCACTCCTTTGGGCGAGACAACCTGCAATGCCATTCTTTCCGCCCGCCAGAGCGGGCTCGCGTCAGCGCTCGCCGTTCTGGATCCGCAAGAGCTGCAGGAATTCGGCAAACTTGCCGCCAAGGTGCTGCGGGGATTGGTCGGCAACGAGGATCAGGCATACCGTATTTGCCGGCTCTGCAACTATATCGCTTGCCTCGACTGCCCGGTGGAAGCGGAACTGTCTATGGCGCTAGCTACGCCGGATACTCGCTGACCTCGACCAGATTGTCGTCGGGATCGCGGAAATAGACCGACGTCATCCTTCCCCGCGCGCCGATGCGCTCGACCGGGCCAACTTCGATCGCGACACCGTTGGCTGCGAGGCTGGCGAGGATATCGGCAAGTGGTACCGCCGCAACCAGGCAGAAATCGCCGGAGCCCGGCGTCGGCGCCTTTGCCTTCGGCTCGAAGGTGCGGCCGACCTCGTGCAGGTTGACCTTCTGCGATCCGAACAAAAGCGCCGTCGGCCGGCTCGGTTCATCAAGCCGCCGCATGCCCAGCACGCGCTGGTAGAAGTCGCAGGTCGCTTCGACCGAGCGGACCGTCAGCACGAAATGATCGATGCCGGCGATCATCGCGATCGCCACGCGCATCGCTGGCAAAGAGACTCAAGCGGCGCGCTCAAGTGCTTGTTCTTGCGCATGGCGACTTCAGATGTTGCGGCTGCCCGGCTTGACGGCTGGAATAGCGGCAAGCTCGGGCGGCAGGCGATCGGGCGGATAGGCCGGAACCTCGTATTCGGCGAGCGCGATCAGCGGCACGCCGACGTCGGTCTTGCCAGCCGAGCGATCGATGATGCAGGCGGCCGCCACCACCTCCGCGCCGAGCTCGCGCAGACAGTCGATGGTTTCGCGGATCGAGAGGCCGGTGGTGACGATGTCCTCGACGATGACGACACGCGACCCCTTGTCGATCTCGAAGCGGCGGAGCCTGAACTCGCCGCCTTCCCGCTCGACCCAGATCGCCGGCGCGCCGAGGTGGCGCGAGGTCTCATAGGCCGGGATCAGGCCGCCGATGGCCGGGCCGACGACATAGTCGATCCTGCCCGGCACGCCTTCCCGAATCTTCTCGGCCAGCGCCTTGCACAGACGCTCGGTCTTGTGGGCATGCATGAAGACGCGCGCTTTCTGCAGGAAGATCGGACTGCGCAGACCGGACGTCAGGATGAAATGGCCTTCGAGAACCGCGCCGGCATCGCGGAATATGCCCAGCACTTCGTCGGTGTTCATTGTTCGCTCCCTGCCCTTGGCGAGTGGTGAATGGTGAATGGTGAATGGTGAATGGTGAATGGTGAATGGTAGTGAGAACACCTTCTATTCACTATTCACTATTCACTATTCACTATTCACTATTCACTATTCACTATTCACTATTCACTATTCACTATTCACTATTCACTATTCACTATTCACTATTCACTATTCACTATTCACATTCACTATTCACCATTCACCATTCACTATTCACCCATTGACGCGCCGCGCATCGCTGACGCTCGAATTGTCCTTAAGCTGCGACAGCAGCCGGTTGAGATGCTTCAGGTCCCAGACCTCGAGGTCGATCAGCATCTCGGTGAAATCGGGCGCGGTGCGCACCATCGATAGCGTATGGATGTTGGCGTCGTTGGACGCGACGACCTGCGCTATGTCGGCGAGCGATCCCGGCGCATTGATGGCGGTGACCGAGATGCGCGCCGGAAAGCGCTCCTTGGTGCTCTCGTCGATGTCCCAGCGCACGTCGATCCAGCGCTCGGGCTGGTCGTCGAAGGCCTGCAGCGCCGGCGACTGGATCGGATAGATGGTGATGCCGGTTCCCGGCTGGATGATGCCGACGATCCGGTCGCCGGGCACCGCCCCTTCCGGCGCGAAGCGCACCGGCAGGTCGCCGCGCACGCCGCGGATCGGCACCGCGTCGTCGCGCTGCTGGTCCTTGCCCTTGCGCGCGGCGCGGCCGGGCATCTGGAAAAGCATGCCGGCGGCGTTGCGGATCTTCGACCAGCCCTCCTCGCGCTGCTTGGACGCCGCGACCGTGACCCGCTCGTCCTTGTAGTCGGGGAAGACCGCCTTCATGACGTCGGTCGATGCAAGCTCGCCGCGCCCGACGGAGGCCAGCACGTCCTCGATGTCCTTGCGCGCCAGCCGGTGCAGCACCGGCTTCAGGCTTTCCTTGGTGAAGTTCTTGCCGGCGCGCTCGAAGGCGCGTTCGAGGATGCGGGCGCCGAGCCCGGAATATTGCTTGCGGATGGCGTTCTTGGTGGCGCGGCGGATGGCGGCGCGCGCCTTGCCGGTGACGACGACCGATTCCCAAGCGGCAGGCGGCACCTGCGCCTTGGAGCGGATGATCTCGACCTCGTCGCCGTTCTTCAGTTCCGTCATCAGCGGCATGATGCGGCCGTTGACCTTGGCGCCGACGCAAGTGTCGCCGACATCGGTGTGTACGGCGTACGCAAAGTCGATCGGGGTGGCGCCGCGCGGCAGCGCGATCAGCATGCCCTTGGGCGTGAAGCAGAACACCTGGTCCTGGAACAGCTCCAGCTTGGTGTTTTCCAGGAAATCCTCGGGATTGTCGCCTTCGGCCAGCTGCTCGATGGTGCGGCGCAGCCAGGCATAGGCGTTGGTCTCCTTGGAGATCGAGTGCGCGGCGCCATTCGTCTTGCCGCCGGTATCCTTGTAGATCGAGTGCGCGGCGACGCCGTATTCGGCGATCTTGTTCATCTCGCGGGTGCGGATCTGCAATTCGACACGCTGGCGCGACGGACCGACGATGGTGGTGTGGATGGAACGGTAGTCGTTCTGCTTCGGGGTCGAGATGTAGTCCTTGAAGCGGCCGGGAACCATCGACCAGGTGGTGTGGATTGCGCCGAGCGCGCGGTAGCAATCTTCGACCGTGTCGACGACGACACGGAAGCCGAAGATGTCGGAGAGCTGCTCGAAGGAAAGCGCCTTGGCCTCCATCTTGCGGAACACAGACCACGGCTTCTTCTGCCGGCTTTTGACGCTGGCTTTGATCGAATGCTTTTCAAACAGGCCCGACAGCGCCTTCTCGATCTCGTCAAGCACGCCTTTGTTGCGCTCGAAGATTTCAGCCAGCCGCGCGGTGACGGCGCGATAGGCCTCCGGATTGATGTAGTGGAAGGCGATCTCTTCCAGCTCCTCGCGCATGCCCTGCATGCCCATGCGCCCGGCGAGCGGCGCATAGATGTCCATCGTCTCCTCGGCGATGCGCAGGCGCTTGGACTCCGGCATATGGTCGAGCGTACGCATGTTGTGCAGGCGGTCGGCGAGCTTGACCAGGAGAACGCGGATATCCTCGGAGATCGCGAGCAGCAGCTTGCGCAGGTTCTCCGCCTGCTCGGCCTTCTTGGAGACGAGGTCGAGCTTCTTCAGCTTGGTCAGGCCTTCGACCAGCTTGCCCATTTCGGGGCCGAACAGCTCGTCGATCTCGGCCCGGGTCGCGGTCGTGTCCTCGATCGTGTCGTGCAAAAGGGCAACCGCGATGGTCGCCTCATCCATATGCATTTCGGTGAGGATGGCGGCGACTTCCAGCGGGTGCGAGAAATAGGGATCGCCCGAGGCGCGCTTCTGGTGGCCATGCTTCTGCATGGCGTAGACATAGGCCTTGTTGAGCAGCGCCTCGTTGACGTCAGGCTTGTAGCGCTGCACGCGCTCGACAAGCTCATACTGACGCATCATGGGCGGGATCTCGCGGTGCTGAAATGAATCATGCGCCGCAGTTGCTTGCGGCGCATGCCATAGATAGCCACGAAACTGACGATACGGAAGTGCCGGATGCTTGATCCAGACGGGTTCCGGATGCGCTTAGTAGTCGTCGCTCTTTTCCGGCGGCACCAGACCCTCGATGCCGGCGAGCAGGTCTTCCTCGCTCATACGGTCGAAGGCGATGTTCTCTTCCGCATCGTCGGTGTCGGCGGCAGCGGTGGCGGCGCCGGTCTGATCGGCGATCGCCTCGCCGTCGACCTCCGGCTCGTCGACCTCGACATGCTTCTGCAGCGAGTGGATCAGGTCTTCCTTGAGGTCGTCGGGCGACAGCGTCTCCTCGGCGATCTCGCGCAGCGCAATGACCGGATTCTTGTCATTGTCGCGAGGAACGGTGATCTGCGCGCCCTGGCTGATCTGGCGGGCACGGTGGCCGGCGAGCAGCACGAGCTCGAAACGGTTGTCGACCTTGTCGATGCAATCTTCAACGGTTACGCGGGCCATGGACTGCCCCTTTCATGCGTGGATTTAATGGAAAACTGGCGGGCTCCATAACAAGGACGCCGCCGAAACACAAGCTTTATGGCGGCAGCGACCAAAGCATAAGCCCTTGCCCGGCTCAACAACCGGACATCGCTCTGCTGCCACATAGTGCCGATCACAATTGCTTGCAATGCGCGTCCGCGCCCTTGGATATCCACAAATCTGGCGCTATCTCGGATGAGACGGCAAGAGGGACCATTACCGAGCCTGTCCGTCACGTCCAATTTAGATGACAGAAATTTTCGAAAAGGGATGTTTTTCAATGTTCGATCCCCGTGAAAAGATCGCCCTTTTCATCGACGGCGCCAATCTCTACGCCACCTCGCGGGCGCTGGGCTTCGACATAGACTACCGCAAGCTTCTGTCGAGCTTCCAGAAGCGCGGCTACCTGCTTCGGGCCTATTACTACACCGCGCTGGTCGAGGATCAGGAATATTCCTCGATCCGGCCGCTGATCGACTGGCTGGACTATAACGGCTTCAAGGTGGTGACCAAGCCAGCCAAGGAGTTCACCGACTCGACCGGCCGCCGCAAGATCAAGGGCAACATGGATATCGAACTGACCGTCGATGCGCTGGAGCTCGCCGATGTCGTCGATCACTATGTCATCTTCTCCGGCGACGGCGATTTCCGCACCCTTGTCGAGGCTCTGCAAAGGCGCGGCCGCAAGGTCTCGATCATCTCGACCATGGCCTCGCAGCCGCCGATGATCTCCGACGACCTGCGCCGCCAGGCCGACCATTTCATCGATCTGATGACACTGAAGAACGAGGTCGGTCGCGACCCATCCGAGCGGCCGGTCCGCCGGCCCGAGCCGGCCGAGGTCGACGAGGACGATTATTGAGAGCGGCGGCGTTGAGCGCCGCGCCCTCCCCCGAACCCAGCCGTGACTGTCCGCTCTGCCCGCGGCTGCACGACTTCATCGCCGGCTGGCGCGAGCGCGAGCCCGGCTGGTTCAACGCGCCGGTGCCGACCTTCCTGCCGCCGGAGGGCGAGGCTTCGGTCAAGCTTCTTATAGTCGGGCTGGCGCCTGGGCTGCGCGGCGCCAACCGCACGGGGCGTCCCTTCACCGGCGACTATGCCGGCGACCTGCTCTACGGCACGCTGATCGCGCAGGGCCTGGCGCGCGGCGAATTCAAGGCAAGGCCCGATGACGGGCTGGAACTCGTCGGCACCGCGATCACCAATGCGGTGCGCTGCGTGCCGCCGGAGAACAAGCCGGTCGGCGCCGAGATCGCCACCTGCCGCACCTTCCTCCAGCCGACGATCGCAAGGTTCGCCAATTTGCGCGCCATCCTGACGCTGGGCTCGATCGCGCATCAGTCGACGGTGCGGGCGCTGGGGGGACGTGTCGCCGCACTTCCCTTCCGCCATGGCGGGCGGCAGGAAGCCGGCGGCATCACACTGTT
This sequence comes from Mesorhizobium sp. M1D.F.Ca.ET.231.01.1.1, assembly GCF_003999155.2. Lineage (NCBI taxonomy): Bacteria > Pseudomonadati > Pseudomonadota > Alphaproteobacteria > Hyphomicrobiales > Phyllobacteriaceae > Mesorhizobium > Mesorhizobium sp. M1D.F.Ca.ET.231.01.1.1. Next base: position 12,422 of record NZ_RZOZ02000009.1, on the reverse strand, counting down.
CTCCAGCTATCACTGCTCGCGCTACAACACCAATACCGGCGTGCTGACGGAAGAGATGTTCGTCGACGTCTTCAAGGAAATCGCGGCGTTCCTGCACGGCTGACAAGACTGCCGGCGGGGTTCATACCGGCAACAGCGCTTCGGGCTTGACGTCGCCGATCGAGGCATAGGTGTGCGTTTCCTTCACGCCCGGCAGCGGCAGGATGACCCGCTTCAGAAAATCCTGATAGGCGCCCATTTCCGCAATTCGGGCCTTCACCAGATAGTCGAAGCCGCCGACGACCATGTGGCACTCCAGAACCTCGGGGGCCCTGATCACGGCCTCGGCGAAGCGGTCGAAAATATGGGGTGCCGTGTGATCGAGCCGCACTTCGATGAACACAAGGGTGCCGCGGCCGATCTTTCGTGGATCGAGCACGGCCCTGACCGCGGTGATGAAGCCTTCACGAAACAGACGCTTCACCCGCTGACTGGCGCCGGTTGGCGACAGGCCTACTCGGGCAGCGAGATCGAGAGTCGTGCGCCGCCCGTCCTCCTGCAGCAGGCGAAGGAGGCTGCGGTCGATATTGTCCAGATCGCCGGCTTCAGGATTCACGCCGGAAATGCCCTTCATCGGTGAATCTCACTCAAGTCTTGCAAAAGCAGCGTATTTCATCGCGGATTTTTCGACAATAGTCTGTGCTTGACCAAGCGAGGCCGAGGCAGTTTCCGCTTTGTCCAGCGAGAACGACAGGCAGGTACCAAGATGGCACGGGACCGCAATACGAGGCTGGCGATCATCGCGGGCTTGGCCATGATCGGCATCTACGCCGTGCAATTTGTTGCCGCCCGCTTCAGTCTCAGGGAACATCTGACGTCAACCGATCTGGCAACCCTGCGTTTTGCCGGCGCCGGCATGGTCTTGCTGCCGATTTCCTGTCGAAGCGGCATGGCGGCAATGCAAATGTTGGGTTGGAAGCGCGCCCTGGCGCTTGCGGCTTTGGCCGGATTGCCATATCCGATCATCATCAACTGGGGCCTGACCTATGCGCCGGCCGCGCATGGCGCGGCGCTCTGTCCGGCGTCGATTGTCTTCTTCTCGTACCTGCTCTCGCAAATCGCGACCACCGACCAGGCCTCACGCCAACGAACCATCGGCGTCGTTGCCATCATTGCCGGCCTGATGCTCTTCATTTCGCCCGCGGATACAGGCCTCGGCATGACGGACGTATTCTTCGGTGATCTCCTGTTCATCGGATCGGGCGCGATGTTTGCCAGCTACGCCGTGCTCGTGCGGCGATGGCGCGTCGATCCGGTGACGGCGACCGCCAGCGTCGTGCTGCTGTCATGCCTGCCGCTGCCCCTTGTCTACCTATTTGCGCCGACCGGCCTTCATGCAGCGCCGGCCGCCGAAATCGCGGGCCAGATCGTCATCCAAGGATTTCTGGCAGGTGCGGCCGCCATGTTTCTCTACACCTTTGTTGTCCGGCAGTTGGGATCGCAGACGGCATCGCTGTTCATGCCCTGCGTGCCGATCGTGACCGTCATCGTCGGCATGGCGGTGCTTGGCGAAACGCCGACAAGCGCCCAGCTCGCGGCCATCGCAATCATGGCGGCAGGCATGGCATTGTCAGCTTTTGCCAAGCCCATGGCTGAAGCCGCCCGACCGCGAACGGGACAAAGCCGTCCAGGCGGTCACGGCGTTCCTGAAGCGCTGGATTGAGGCGCCGGCGCGAACAGTTCGGTCAGCCTCGCCGGTCCGCCCTTCAGCACATTCAGGTCGACATCGCCAACGATGCCGTCGACACGGCCCGTGTCGAGATATTGCCAATAAATCCAGTCGTCATCGTTGAGCGGGCCGCGCAGCGAGCGCAGCCAGCGCTGGCGAACCGCGATATGGGCGGAATAGGTCGGCGCCATCTCGTCGGTGATATAGATGATGGCCGGCTTGCCATAGGCCGCCTCGACCGGGTCCAGGAATGCAAGCAGCTCCGCGTTCAGCTCGGCGGGCGACGGGCGTCGCGGACAATTGCCGTGGAACTCGATGTCGACGACCGGCGGCAAAAGCTGCTCGCCGCGCGGCACCGCCGAGATGAAGTTCTTCGCCTGATCGGCGCCCGGACGGCAGAAGGTGAAGAAATGATAAGCGCCGACGGCGAGACCCGCCGCGCGGGCCTGGCGCAAATTCTCGGCAAAGGCGTCATCGACATGATCGCCGCCTTCCGTCGCCTTGATGATGGCGAAGGCGACATCGTCAGCCGCGACGCGCGGCCAGTCGATCCTGCCCTGGTGATGCGAGACGTCGATGCCCCTTATGGGAAATTCACCGCGATCCGGCGGGAAAGCGCGAGGCCGGAAAAAGCCTTCCGGCCAAATGGCGAGCGCCAGAAAGACGAAAGCCAGGGCCAGGACAATCAAGCGGTTCCTCAAGCCTTGGCTCCCCTGCCGCCCTGCCTGGAATAGCCGGCGTCGCTACCCGCGCTCCTTGAGGAGGCGCCCCTTCTCGCGCGACCAGTCGCGCTGCTTTTCCGTCTCGCGCTTGTCGTGCAGCTTCTTGCCGCGGGCAATGGCGAGCAGCAGCTTGGCGCGGCCGCGGTCGTTGAAATAGATTTTCAGCGGCACCAGCGTCATGCCTTCGCGCTCGACGCTCTGCGAGAGCTTCGCCATCTCGCGCTTGCTGACCAGCAACTTGCGGCGCCGGCGCGGCTCATGGTTGAAGCGGTTGGCCTGCAGATATTCCGGCAGATAGGAATTGATCAGCCAGATCTCGCCGCCTTCGGCCGAGGCGTAGCTTTCCTGGATGTTGGCCTGGCCCTGGCGCAGCGACTTGACCTCGGTGCCGGTCAGCACCAGGCCGGTCTCGATCGTGTCGAGCACCTCGTAGGAAAAGCGCGCCTTGCGGTTTTCGGCGACCGTCCTGTTGTTGGGGTCGGCTTTCTTGACTTGATTCATAATGCGGAGAGGTGGCGCCTCATCCCTAATTTATCAAGCCGGCATGCTTCATGGCCGCGTCGAGCTTCTCCGCGGTCGGGGCCTCGACCGTCACCAGCGGCGAGCGGACCACGTTCTCGATCTTGCCCAGCTTCGACAGCGCGTATTTGGCGCCGGACACGCCAGGCTCCATGAAGATCGCCTTGTGCAGCGGCAAAAGGCGATCCTGCAGCTCGAGCGCCTTGGCGCTGTCGCCGGAGAGCGTCGCTTCCTGGAACTCGGCGCAGAGGCGCGGGGCGACATTCGAGGTCACCGAGATGCAGCCGACGCCGCCATGCGCGTTGAAGCCAAGTGCCGAGGCATCCTCGCCGGAAAGCTGGATGAAATCCTTGCCGCAGGTCATGCGCTGCTCGGAGACGCGCTCGACCTTGCCGGTCGCGTCCTTGACGCCGGCGATGTTCTTGAAGTCGTGGCGCAGCCTGCCCATCGTTTCCGGGCTCATGTCGATCACCGAGCGTGGCGGAATGTTGTAGATGATGATCGGCAGCCTAGTTGCCCTGGCGACGGCGGCGAAATGTTCGTAGAGGCCGCGCTGTGTCGGCTTGTTGTAGTAAGGTGTGACGACAAGGGCAGCATCGGCGCCGGCCTTTTCGGCATATTGCACCAGGCCGACGGCTTCCTCGGTGTTGTTGGAGCCGGCGCCGGCCACGACTGGCACCCTGCCCTTGGCCACCTCGATGCAGACCTTCACGACTTGGCGGTGCTCGTCATGCGACAGCGTCGGCGACTCGCCGGTGGTGCCGACCGGGACGAGGCCCTTGGTGCCCTCCGAGATCTGCCATTCGACAAACGCCCGAAAGGCTTTCTCGTCGAAACGCCCGCTCTTTTCGAACGGTGTGACGAGCGCGGTCAGCGAGCCTCTCAGCATATTGTCCAAACTCCCTTGGGACTTTTTGGGGTTGTTGATCCGTTAGTTCGCGCGCCTTCTAACCGAAAGCGAAGCCGCGCACCATAGTCTCGACATGGTTCAGCGGCAAGCATCGCAATAATGCCAGCAGGGGGAATTCGAACGGCCTCCATAACCTTTTGTTTACGAGCCTTTGACGACCTAAGTCTAGGCTTCGGGACCGGACCTTCAGCGTCCCTGCCTGCTGACAACGTGCTGGGGTAAGAAACAATGCCGACGGGGCGGCCTCATCTCTTCGCGCTTCTCAGCGCGGTCGTCGCGCTGATGCCGGGGATGGCAATCGGCGGCAGCGTCGACGTGCGCGTGACGGCGGCGATCCCCGTTCCCGAGGCGCACGCCTCGGGCGAGACGCAGCCCTCCCCGGCCAGCATAGCCCAGTTGAAGAGCGGCCTCGACGCCTTGGCCGCCAACAACATCGCCGGCGCCCGCAACGCGCGCGACACGCTGCCAGCCACCTCGCTCGACAAACATATCCTGGCCTGGGCGATCGCGCTCTATGGCGGCGGCCAGGTGCCGAGCGGCGAGATCGCCGACGCGGCCAAGATGCTGCCCGGATGGCCGGGCACGATCGCGCTGCGCAAGAACAGCGAACGCGCGCTCTATCGGGAGAACCCGCCGCCGCAAATTGTGGTGCAGGCCTTCGGCCGCAGCCAACCGCTGACGCCGGAAGGGGTGATGATCCTCGCCCGTTCGCAGGTGGCGCTGGGCAATGCCGCGGCGGCGCGCGCGGTGCTGGTGCCTTTCTGGCGCAGCGAGAAGCTGGAAGCGAAGGACGAAACCGCTTTTATCAAGGAATTCGGCGCGCTGATCCCTGCGGCCGATCATCGTTACCGCATGGAGCGCATGTTCTATGCCGACAGGCCGGACTCGGCGCTGCGCGTCGCCGCCCTTGCCGGCGCCCAGCCAATGGCGGATGCCTGGGCGGCCACCGACAGGGGCGACAAGAACACGGTGAAGCTGTTGAAGGCGGTGCCTGCGGCGCAGCGTTCGGCCGGCTATTTCTTCGCCGAGACCGAATATCTGCGCAAGCAGCAGAAGTTCGCGCAAGCCGCGGCGGTTCTGATGAAGGCGCCGACCGACCGCGACGCGCTGGTCGATCCCGATGCCTGGTGGGCGGAGCGCCGCGTTCTTTCGCGCGAGCTGGTCGACCAGGGCGACGTGAAAACCGCCTACAAAATAGTCTCCATGCATGCGTCAGAGAGCCCGGCAAGCGCCGCGGAAGCCGAATTCCATGCCGGCTGGTACGCGCTGCGCGGCCTGAACGACCCGGCGACCGCGGCCACGCATTTTTCGCGCATCGCAGACATGGCGCAGGGACCGGTGTCGCTGTCGCGCGCCTATTACTGGCTTGGCCGCGCCGCGGAAGTCGGCGGTCCGGGCAATGCCAAGGACTACTTCACCCGCGCGGCCGCTTACGGCACGACCTTCTATGGCCAGCTCGCCGGCGAGCGCGTGGGCTTGAGAACCCTCAACATCGCCTATCCCAAGCCCAGCGCCGCCGACCGCCAGAGCTTCGAGGGCCGCGAGGCGGTGAACGCGATCAAGCGGCTGCAGGAGGCTGGCTATGACCGCTACGCCGAAACGCTCTACCGCGACCTTGCGGGACAGCTGACCAGCCCCGGCGAGCTTGCGCTGCTGGCGGTGCTCGCCGAAAAGCAGGGCAATCATTTCATGGCGCTGAAGGTCGGCAAGATCGCCGCTCAGCGCGGCATCGATGTCGGCGCGCTGTCGCATCCGCTCGGCGTCATCCCCGATTCGGCCAATATCTCGGGCTCCGGCAAGGCGCTGGCCTATGCCATCGCCCGCCAGGAAAGCGAGTTCAACATCGGCGCGATTTCCAGCGCCGGCGCGCGCGGCCTTCTGCAATTGATGCCGGGCACCGCCAAGCAACTGGCGAAGAAAGCCGGCATGACCTTCTCGCAGGCGCGGCTGACGACCGACGCCGGCTACAACGCCACGCTCGGTTCAGCCTTCCTCGGCGAGCAGCTCGACCGCTTCAACGGCTCCTACGTGCTGACCTTCGCCGGCTACAATGCCGGCCCCAACCGCGCCGCCCAGTGGGTGGCGAAATACGGCGACCCGCGCGGCAGGGACGTGGATGCCGTCGTCGACTGGATCGAGAGGATTCCCTACACGGAAACAAGAGGTTACGTGCAGCGCGTGATGGAGAATTACGAGGTCTACAAGATGCGTATTTCAGGCAAGTACGACATCGTCGGAGATCTGGTGAACGGGCGGAGTTGAGGCGTCTTCCGCGAAGCGTTTAAGGTCGAGTTCCTTCGCGCCCCCCTCTGTCCTGCCGGACATCTCCCCCACTTGGGGGGAGATTGGCAGTTTCGGCGGTTCGCCCATTCTGCAGCGTTGAAAATTGGCGAAAGCCGAGGTGCCAATCGATCTCCCCCCTTGTGGGGGAGATGTCCGGCAGGACAGAGGGGGGCGCTGTCCCGCCAGCGCTGATTCCTCTGGGCAAACCTGCCATTTGACCATTCCTGCTCTCGCCTGTAGCTGACGGCTGTCTTCAGCGAGGAAGAACGATACTCCTATGGCGAGCGAAGGCTTTTCCGACTTCTTCTATATCGCACCCGATGGCCTGAAACTCCATGCACGGATATACGGCGAGGCCAACACTGGCTGGCCTGTCGTCTGCCTGCCCGGCTTGACGCGCAATGCCCGCGACTTCCATGAGTTCGCCCTCTATCTTTCCAGCAAGGCGAAGAGACCGCGCAAGGTCATCGCTTTCGATTATCGCGGTCGTGGCCAGTCCGACTATGATCCCGACACCACCCACTATAATGTCGGCGTCGAGGCCGGCGACGTGCTCGCCGGCTTGTCGGAGCTGGGCATCGCAGAGGCTGTCTTCATCGGCACCTCGCGCGGCGGCCTGATCGTCCACGTGCTCGGCGCATTGAAACCCGCCGTGCTGAAAGCGATTGTCCTCAACGACATCGGCCCGGTGATCGAGGCGCAAGGCCTCGCCCAAATCCGCGCCTACCTTGACCGTGCGCCGAAACCGAAGACATTCGCCGAGGCGGTCGACGCGCAGCGGCGCGTGCATGGCGCCAGCTTTCCGGCACTTACCGATGCCGACTGGGCGCGGATGGTTAGCGCCATCTGCCGTGACACGGATGCCGGACTGGTACCGGATTTCGACCCGGCGCTGGTCGATACGCTGGCCGGCGCGGACTTCACCAAGCCGCTGCCGGATCTGTGGCCACAATTCGACGCGCTTGCCGCGGCGCCGATGCTCGCCATCCGCGGCGACAATTCGAAGCTGTTGTCCGCCGCGACGCTCGAGGCGATGGGAAAGCGTCATCCCGGCATGGAGGCAATCACGGTCGAAGGCCAAGGACACGCGCCCTTCCTGGAAACCGGCACCCTGCCGCAGGAGATTGCCGATTTCCTCGATCGCGCTGAAGATAAGTCAAAATAAGTAAAGCCCGAGACTATCTCGGCCTCGGGCTCGTCGGTGAAATATAGTTTTTCGCTTGCGTGCCGGCGCGCGGCGTCCGCCTATTTGCCCTTCGAGCTCTTGCGACGCGCCTTCGCCGGCTCCGGTCCGCTCTCCTTGCGAGCGGCTTTGGGCGGCGACGACGTGGTCAACGGAGAGGCAAAGACCGAGCTCTCCGCCGGGCGCGGCGCCTCGTCGGCGCGCGGTTTTTCGAGCACGACGACGCAGCCATCGAGGTCGTTGGTGGCGAGATGCGCGTAGCGCATGGTCATCGAGAGCGTTTGATGGCCGAGCCACATCTGCACGCGCCGGATGTCGATGCCGCCCTGGATAAGTCGCGAAGCGCAAGTGTGGCGCAGGATATGGGGCACCACCTGCTCATCGGCGCCAAGACCGACCTCGGCCTTCGCCTCGTTCCAGATGGCGCGATACTGCGCCTGGCTGAGCTTGGTGAATGGACCCTTCGGCCGGCGGCCTTCGGTCGTCGGCGGCAGCTTGATCACCTCCTTGACGCGTTCTGTCATCGGAATGGTGCGGCTGCGGCCGGATTTTGTGATCCAGAACGAGACGCGGTGTTCCTGGATGTCGTTCCAGATCAGGCCGAGCGCCTCCCCGAGGCGGCAGCCGGTATCGACCAGGAAGACGGAAAGCCGGTAGGCGTCCTCGCTGCGGCTCCTGATGGCGGCGAACAGCCTTGCTTCTTCGTCCCTTTCAAGGAAGCGAATCCGTCCCGCCCGCTCCTTCTGGCGGCGGAACTCAGGCAGGCTGTGGATATCTCCCATCTTATGAGCCTTGCGCAGCAGCTTGCTGAGGGCAGCCATCTTGCGGTTGATGGTTGCGTTGCTGTTCCCGCGCTGACGCAAGGTACCGATAAGATTGTCCAGGGTGTTCTGGTCAAAGGTGCTGAAACGTTCTCCCAGAAGGATCTCGTCTATTTCACCGATGAACGAGCTGACATTGTATTTATGCCGCCCGTCATCCCAGAGTATGTCCCGGTACGCTGTAAAGAGCTCACTGACCCTGTACGATCTTACTTCCCGGATCTTGTTGTAGGTGTACCTAAACTTCGAATTCTGAGAAGAAAATACCGCAAATTGACCAGAGGGCTCCCCCTCTTGAATCGCTTCGTTCGACATTCTTAGCCACACCCCCTGTGGTTAAGCTTTCAGCCCTAACCGTTCGGAGATGTCCTTTCAAGAGTTTTCGAATCTTGCGGCCGACTCCATCCGCTGGTGGCGGATCCCACAAAGTCGCTCCACAGACCCGATCAGCTTACCGATTTCACCCCCATCCTTTCGTTGCGTTGAACCAGTCGCGAAAACAAAACGGCCCGGGCATTTGACGCCCGGGCCGGATTTCAGTTGTTGCAGTCCAGCCCTTAGAAGGAGCGCTGGAAGCGGAGCATGCCGCCGATGGCGTCGTCGCCATTGCGAATGTTGGTCCAGTTGTGATTCGTGCCAAGGGTATCGGGATCGCCGATTTTGCCTGCATTGACGTAGTCGACTTCGGCCGTAACCGTGAGGCCGGGAACGATGTCGTAGGCGATGTTGGCGGCGATGCCGAGGTTCTCACCTTCGTCATACGACACCTGAGCGTTGAACGAGGTCTTCTCGTTGAACTTGTAGGTGCCACCGCCCCAGACTGCCCAGTTGCCGTCCCACTGCTTGTAGAAGCCGCGGCCACCAGCCGGGAGCGTATACGTCGGGTCACTGTAGTTGTCATCGCTGCCGTAGCCGCCGATGATGAACAGCGAGATCGCGTCGTTGACGTTGACGTCCAAGCGGACCTTGCCGGCAACTTCTTCATAGTTGCTGTCGTAGGCAATGACGCCGGTGATGGCGCCCCAGCCTTGGGTCCACTTCACGCCGCCGACGACATGCGGAACATAGCTGTCGATCGTGCCCACGCCGTACTGACCAAAAGTACCGTCGCCCGAGCCTTCTTCGAGCGAGATGACCGCCGAGAAGCCGTTGCCGGCGTCGAAGTAGTACTGGACGACGTTGGTGTCGAAGTCACCGTAAGGAACGAGCGTATCCTGGATGACGTTGCCGGCGTAGCCGATGAAGGTATTGAAGGCCGATTCGTCCTTACCAACGCGGAGGCCACCGAGCTGGATCCAGGCGAAGTTCAGCGAGGCGCCCGAGTTGCCAGCAGGGTTGCCATAGAACGTGGCATAGTCGTTGGCATTGTTGAAGTTGAAGCGGGTCTCGGTGTAGGTCTTCAACGTGCCGAGCTCGGTTTCCTGGCCGGTCCAGGTCTTCAGCGTGAAGCGGGCCTTCTTGCGCCAGGTATCCTGTTCGTCGCCGTCCTTCACATCACGGGACTTCGCGCCGTCGAACGAGCCGACGTCGCCACCGCTGATGTCGTAACGGACGTAGCCGCCGATGCGCAGGCAGGTTTCGGTGCCGGGGATGTAGAAGTAGCCCGAGCCGTACACGTCGCAGATCTTGACGTATTCAGCCGGTTCCGGCTCGGCGACGGTCACCGCGTCGGCGGCGCGGGCGCCGGAAACTGCGATCAGGGCCGCAGCTGAGCCGAGAAGAAGGCTCTTGATGTTCATTTTCTGACCTCCAGTCAAAAGTTAAAAAACGGGTCTGGGTATTTTTTGCTGAAGGACAGCGTTCCCTGCCCCATCCCCACTTACCGAAAAAGATGCGCACCGCGCCGCTCCTTCGAACCAGACCTTTACCCAGGCGGCGGCGGCGTTCAACCAGGATCGTATCGGCAAAAGCCCTATCCGGATGCTATCCCCGGACGTTGTTGCACAAATGACACGATTTGGCCTCACTCCGAAAGCTCTCGTTAACCAATAGGGGCGGCGCGACCCCTGAATCCGGCCGAATCCGGCGATGGCTGGACAGAAATGCGGCGCAGAGGCGAGTCGCCGACCCCAGTTGCCGCCGCGGAATCGCCTCATGCGGAGCTCGGCCGGGCTGATGCGCTGTTTTTTCAGCGATTCTGGCGCCGGCTTGTTGATTGTGCCGCCGCTTTTCTTTATCCAGCGGCGCGACGGAGAGGTGGCCGAGTGGTCGAAGGCGCTCCCCTGCTAAGGGAGTAGAGGTCAAAAGCTTCTCGTGGGTTCGAATCCCATCCTCTCCGCCATCCTGCTTCGCGCTGCGCGCTTCGCAGGACAAGCCCCAACCGTTCGTGCGAAGCAGGATGGCGGAGAGGATGCCCTCCGAAGCCTTGGCAAAGGAGGGCCGGTCCGTGTGGTACGTCTATCTGCTTGAGAGCGAGGCTTTGGAAGGCGAGCGCTATATCGGCATAACGTCCGATTTGAAGAGGCGGATTGCCGATCACAACGCCGGAAAATCCAGTCACACTTCCAAATTTCTCCCCTGGCGAATCGTGACCTACGTGGCCTTTTCAAGCCGAGCAAAGGCGACTTCAGTCGAGCGCTATCTCAAATCGGGATCCGGACACGCGTTCGCCAGCAAACGCCTTTGGTAGGATTCACCAGAGCAAAAAATGTAGCAATAGCAAAGCACTGGCAGTGATGGCCGTCGAATGAACTCGGCCCTTTCGTTCGATTCTGACTGGAGGTCAGAAAATGAACATCAAGAGCCTTCTTCTCGGCTCAGCTGCGGCCCTGATCGCAGTTTCCGGCGCTCGCGCCGCCGACGCGGTGACCGTCGCCGAGCCGGAACCGGCTGAATACGTCAAGATCTGCGACGTGTACGGCTCGGGCTACTTCTACATCCCCGGCACCGAGACCTGCCTGCGCATCGGCGGCTATGTCCGTTACGACATCGGCCTCGGCGACGTCGGCTCGTTCGACGGCGCGAGGTCGTTCGACCACAAAGACGGCGACAGCCAGGATACCTGGTACAAGAACACCCGCTTCACGCTGAAGACCTGGACCGGCCAGGAAACCGAGCTCGGCACCTTGAAGACCTACACCGAGACCCGCTTCAACTTCGGCAACCGCAACGGCTACGGTGCCTTCACCACCGGCGGCGACCCGATCGGCAATCCCGCTGGCAACAAGAATGTCTCGCTGAACTTCGCCTGGATCCAGCTCGGTGGCCTCCGCGTCGGTAAGGACGAATCGGCCTTCGATACGTTCATCGGCTACGCCGGCAACGTCATCCAGGATACGCTCGTTCCTTACGGTGACTTCGACACCAACGTCGTCCAGTACTACTTCGACGCCGGCAACGGCTTCTCGGCCGTGGTCTCGCTCGAAGAAGGTTCGGGCGTCGTCGGCACCATCGACAGCTACGTTCCGCATGTCGTCGGCGGCGTGAAGTGGACGCAGGGCTGGGGCGCCATCACCGGCGTCGTCGCTTACGACAGCAACTACGAGGAAGTCGCAGGCAAGGTCCGCCTGGACGTCAACGTCAACGACCAGATCTCGCTGTTCGGCATGTTCGGCTATGGCAGCGACGACAACCTCAACGACCCGACCTATGCCATCCCGGCCGGTGACCGCGGCTTCTACAAGATCTGGGGCGGCAACTGGGCGTTCTGGGCTGGCGGCACCTACAAGTTCAACGAGAAGACCTCGTTCAACCTCCAGGTGTCGGGTGACGAGGACAAGAACTACGGCGTGGCGGCGAACGTCGCCTACGACATCGTTCCCGGCTTCACGGTCACTGCCGAAGTCGACTACGATCACTTCGGCAAGTTTGACGAATGGACCGCCGACCCCACCTCGACCGTCAACTTCACTGGCGCCAACAAGAAAAACAGCGTCGGCGGCCTGCTCCGCTTCCAGCGCTCGTTCTAACAGGCGCTGCCTGATTGAATCGAAAACCCGGCGGGCAACCGCCGGGTTTTTTCTGCTGGCTGCACCCGACGTGCAATTTGCAGAGGTTGCATTTTGCGCGATCGCAGGGACCTCACTCAGCCGGATCAATCCGGACAAGTTGCAGACATGATCAGCCGAGATTTCACAGGTCGTTTCGGCAAACCATCGCAAATGTTTGGAATCGGCTGGAACGCCCATCGTTTACCAACCTAGGTGTTTAGTCCCGGCATTTGATGGATTGGATCGAGCCTGAAGCGTTCAGGGTCCTTTGTCCAGCATTTGCAGATGTATTCGTAGGGGGTTAGCCCCGTCAGTGTCTTAAGCCGGCGCCCGAAGTTGTAAGCGTC
>NZ_RZOZ02000098.1:0-381 GCF_003999155.2 Mesorhizobium sp. M1D.F.Ca.ET.231.01.1.1 | reverse complement strand
TCGATCGAAACGGTGCGCTTCAGCGGCGCATTATATTCGTTCCCACGATGCGCTGCGGCCGACGATTTTCCTCCAGGTAAACACCCGAAAGCGGCGCCCTGCCCGTCATCGCGATACATAGATCGAGGAAATCAGGATGTTTGGCAGTGCGTGCACCAAGAACCGTATTGGCAAAAATCACCGCGTTCGATTCCGCCCAGGCAATCGATTCACCCGCGCCCGGCGCGCTGTCGAGCAGGTAAGGCGAACAGGTGAAGGTGGGCCGACAGCCCATGCGCACATATGCATCCGCCAGTCTCGCCGCCGGATCGCCGAAATCATCCGGCACGCCCTGTGCCCGCCAGTTGGCCTTGTCCACCGAAATGGCGTTCATGGTCGTCG
>NZ_RZOZ02000097.1:0-381 GCF_003999155.2 Mesorhizobium sp. M1D.F.Ca.ET.231.01.1.1 | reverse complement strand
CGAAGCCGAAACCGTTGGCGATCGCGTAGTCCATCTCCATCGCCCGGGGCTTGTTTGCCACGAAGTCTATTCCGTCGCCTGCCGGATCAGGGGTGGTCAAATTGAGGGTGGGCGGTGCGACCTGATCCCTGAGCGCCAGGATCGTGAAGATCGCGCCAAGCCCGCCGGCAGCGCCGAGCAAATGTCCGGTCGCCGACTTCGTTCCGCTCACGGCTATCCGGAAATCGTGCCCGAACACGCTCTTGATCGCTTCGATCTCACCAAGGTCGCCCACCGGCGTGGAGGTTGCATGGGCATTGAGATGACGGACCTCGGGCAGCGAAATCCCGGCCTGAGCGATTGCAATCTCCATGGCTCGGCGCGCGCCATCGCCGTCCTCGG
>NZ_RZOZ02000096.1:0-382 GCF_003999155.2 Mesorhizobium sp. M1D.F.Ca.ET.231.01.1.1 | reverse complement strand
AGCGTCCAGTCGCAATTCTCGCGGCCGATCTCGAAGCTGCGGTCGCGGGCGGCATAGCTGGCGGAGGTGCCGGCCGGCAGCCTGTCGACATTGCTGATCTGCAGAGAGATGAACATCCGGAAGCGTCGCCAAACTTGGTCAACAATTGCTTATCTTCGTGCAATTTCCGACGGAAAAAACGCTGGGCGCTTGTCCCGAATTGCTTCGGTATTCTAGCAGCTTGCAAGCTGAGCGGGAGGGGAGCGTTTCACGCCGGCGCGTGGGCGCGGTTTAGCCGTCGCTGTTATTTGGTCTCCATCAAACATGTGCTAGGCTGACTGTGGCGCAGTGCGGTGAATTCGACATCCCCGAACGTGACGCAGTTAATAGAACGGGGGCTTCA
>NZ_RZOZ02000095.1:0-383 GCF_003999155.2 Mesorhizobium sp. M1D.F.Ca.ET.231.01.1.1 | reverse complement strand
GGCCGAGGTGATGGCCAAGGAGGAGCCGCCGAGATTTGCGGCACGCGGCCCGTCGGCGGTGAGGCTGGGCATCGGGTAGACGCCCCACTTGCCGCTCTCCTTCGGCGATTCGGTGCGGATCGTGCCTTCATACCAGCCGCCATAGACCTGGCTGGCGACACGGCGCCCGTGATCGAGGCCGCGTCGTCCGACGCGAGGAACAAACAGAGCGCGGCAACCTGCTCGACCGTGACGAACTGCTTGGTGGGCTGCGCGGCCAACAGAACATCCTTGATCACCTGCTGCTCGGTGATCCCGCGGGCCTTGGCCGTGTCGGGTATCTGCTTCTCGACAAGCGGCGTGAGCACGTAGCCGGGGCAAACAGCGTTGACCGTAATGCCTTG
>NZ_RZOZ02000094.1:0-383 GCF_003999155.2 Mesorhizobium sp. M1D.F.Ca.ET.231.01.1.1 | reverse complement strand
CCGACGCGAGCACCAAATCGCCGACCGTTAGCTTGGCCCACGGATCGGGTGAGCCGCCGTCGCCCGACCCTGCCCCTTGCCCGTCGTCGGAATTGCCTTTTCCGGCCTCAGGCGAGCCCGCTGAAGCGTTTTCGGCGGTTTCGGGGTCATCGGTGCCGGTCGAAGCCCGGCGCGGCTCGTCAGCGACGCCTCCTAGGGCCGCTATGCGGGTGTACAGATCGCCCTTGCAAAAGGGCACGAAAGCCTTGCCGCTGTCGAAGAGCTTGCCGCGTGGAAGGCGCATGGCAATATCCGTGGCCTCGCCGGGCTCAAGGCGATGCGAATGCATCCCCATCAGCTTCGCTGCACCTTCAGCCGCCTCGACGTCGGGCAGTAGGAAGACC
>NZ_RZOZ02000093.1:0-384 GCF_003999155.2 Mesorhizobium sp. M1D.F.Ca.ET.231.01.1.1 | reverse complement strand
CTTTGCTGACGAAGTTGTTGGCGCGACGGGTTCCGAGGTGATGGGCAGCGCGGCTCGAGACGCTGCGCCATACCCGCAGGCTAAGCTCGTCGGCACGCTTCAACTATCCACCGATTGGCACCACGTCCTCCTTTTTAGCCTGTACGGAAAATTCGGCTTCATCTGTTTGATCGATGAGCCAGGTTCGGGGCGAACTGGTGCCAAGTCCGTATAGTTGGCGGCATCCATGCGGCCGAACCTCTGACGGCGTGATCTTCGGATGTCATCGTCTCGCGAGCAAAGTTGTGGTCCGGCACGATAGTCCGGCGGCGGTTTAAGCGACACTCCTTCGAATGAACGATCAGCTGCTGGTCAAGCGGGAATAATATCGTCGCAGCGATGTCC
>NZ_RZOZ02000092.1:0-385 GCF_003999155.2 Mesorhizobium sp. M1D.F.Ca.ET.231.01.1.1 | reverse complement strand
GACCTGTCGCGCTTCATCCTCTAGGCTCCGCTGCCGGCGGCAGCAGTCCTTCCCCTCGCTCGTCGCGCGGATGGGATGGATATCTGCCGCATCGGAGCGGATCTTGATTGAAGCCTGTCTCACTGCTATCATTGTGCTCAATGAGATTCTTCAAGCGCGATGTCGCGTCACTGGTGGGTGGCCCGGTCGATCTTGCCTTTATCGATGGTATGCACAATGCAGAATTCGCACTGCGCGATTTCATCAATTGTGAAAGGGTTAGCCATGCCCAAGGCGTTATCGTGATCGATGACGTGCTGCCACGTGACATCGCTCATGCGAGTCGCGAGCGCAATACTCAAGTCTGGACCGGCGACATCTACAGCCTGGTTCCTATATTGCGGAA
>NZ_RZOZ02000091.1:0-387 GCF_003999155.2 Mesorhizobium sp. M1D.F.Ca.ET.231.01.1.1 | reverse complement strand
AAATGATATCGTGGCGCAGCTGCTCGTAGACGTCGTTGGCAATCGTGCGGGCTACCGTATCCATGTCAGTGTCGCTTGTCTGGCCGTCGAGGTGGTTCAAATGCATCAGGCATCGTGCCGCTTCTTGGCCGACTTGAGTCGAATGTCAAAGCCGCAGAAGTCATTCCGCCGTCCAGCCGCCATCGATCCTGATAGAAGTGCCCGTCATCAACGCAGCGGCGTCCGAACCGAGAAAGACAACGGCCCCCATGAGATCCTCGACTCGACCGAGTCGGCCAAGCTTGATTTTGGACAATACCTCATCTCGAAAAGCTTTGCTTTCAAAGTAAGGAGCCGTCATCGGGGTCTCGATGAAGGTGGGGGCAATGCTGTTGGCCCGGATGCCGT
>NZ_RZOZ02000090.1:0-387 GCF_003999155.2 Mesorhizobium sp. M1D.F.Ca.ET.231.01.1.1 | reverse complement strand
GTCGTGGCGGCGGAATTGTGCATGACGCCGTCACGGATCTGCGATGTCACCCACAGCCCGACCACGAGCATCACGGCCAGAAGTCCTATGCCGCCGGCGATCACGAACTGCCAGGCCAGGGAAAGCCCGCTCCAGATTCGTGTAAGTCGCTTGAAATATCGGCCAAACATCGGCACCGCTCACCCACCCGTCGGCGAGAGTATAGGCGAGGCAGGGCAATTGCGACACCGACCTTGGTCTGTGCCCGCGGCGAAGGTTAATGGCCGGCGGTTGCCCGCGTAGACGGGCGGGGCGCAGATTCGCAAGCGGCGAGGCTGCTCTCGATCAAGAACGGCAAAGGCCCGCGCCACTCCTGTTGACGGGGGAAGACGCGGGCCGGTTGCCACC
>NZ_RZOZ02000089.1:0-388 GCF_003999155.2 Mesorhizobium sp. M1D.F.Ca.ET.231.01.1.1 | reverse complement strand
TGCTTTGCTACAGCCTCTATTCGGTGGGCCTGCGCCTCAAGCCTGCAATCCGCTGGCAGAGTTTCATGCTGGCGCTGTCGATCGCCGCGCTGTTGATCTCCCTGCCCTTCGTCACCTGGGAGATCGCGGCCGGCCGCGCCATCATGCCGGACGCGTATGGATGGGCGCTCACGCTCTACACGGCGCTTGGCGCCTCGGTCGTTTCGCAGGTTCTCTACATCAAGGGCAACGAGCTGATCGGCGCCAACCGCGCAGGCCTGTTCATCAACCTAGTGCCGATTTTCGGCATGCTGCTTTCGGTGCAGATCGTCGGCGAGCAGTTTCAGCCCTATCAGGCCCTCGCGCTCGCGCTGGTGCTCGGCGGTATCGCGCTCGCCGAATACAGCGG
>NZ_RZOZ02000008.1:0-280280 GCF_003999155.2 Mesorhizobium sp. M1D.F.Ca.ET.231.01.1.1 | reverse complement strand
CGCCAGATCGTCGCCTCTCTGCTCGCAGCGATCTTTACGCAACCGCCCTTGGCAGCCCTGCGCCAAAATCTCCATGCCTTGCGGCATCGCTGGCGCGAGCCACCTCGAAAGCGCAAGTTTCAGTCCATGCCAACGCTATCTTAGCGCGTATGCCCTTGTGGGGAGGTCGGACCGCAGGTCCGGGTGGGGGTCAGCGCCCCACCCCCGCCCCGCTGCTTCGCAGCGGCCCTCCCCGCATGGGGGAGCGTAAGCTCACATCCCCGTCAGGTCGCTCATCAGCCCGGATGCCACCGAGAGCCGCGACACGGTGATCTCGCCGCCTTCGGTCAGCGCCTGTAGCCGCTCGCGGATGCGTGCGACGCGCTCGCCGCCGGCCTCCAGCCAGGCCGCCACCGCATCCGCCGCCTTGCCGTGGGCGGTGAGCGCCGCAACGGCGATGCCGCGCCTTGCAGCGCCGATGGTGTCGGAGGCGCGCGACAGCGCAAGCTGGTCGTAGTAGTCCGGCGGCATGATCGAACGCGCGGCCTCCTCGACGCGCGGAATGCGGAAGGCGTCGCTGACGGCGAAGAAGGCCTTGGCCGCGCTGACGATGTCGGCATTGGCCGTGCGCGCGGTGAGCGCGATGTCCGGGATCAGTTCACCAACCTCGGCGAGCGCCAGCTTCTCGGCCAGTTTCTCGGGCGCGCCGCCCTTGAACAGGCCGTGCCGCCGCTCCTCGATCCGCTCGCGCGAGAAGGCCGGCAGCAGCGCGGTGAGCTTCGGCTCCAAAGCCTTGCGCGCCTCCTGCAATTCGGCGATGCGCTGGCTGAGCGGTACCGAGTCCAAGTCATTCTTCAGGTACCAGCCGCTGGTCACGAAGATGAGCCGGCTAACCGACTGGTAGAGATCGAGTTGCATCTGGCCGTCGATCTGGTTGTCGAGCGCGTCGATTTCGCGATAGAGCGCCGGCAGCGCGAAGCCGTCGCGGACCACGGCGAAGGTGCGGACGACGTCGGCCGCGCTGCGCCCCGTGGCTTCCTGCAGGCGGTTGACGAAAGACGGTCCGCCGCGATTGACCAGATCGTTGGCGACGACGCGCGCTATGATCTCGCGCCGCAGCCGGTGGTCGCGGATTTCGCCGGCGAATTTCTTCGCCATGCGCTCCGGGAAATAGCCCATCAGGTCGCGGTCGAAATGCGGATCGTCCGGCACGTCGCTGGCGACGATGTCGGAGAACAGAACGATCTTGGCATAGGCAAGCAGCACGCCGAGCTCGGCCCTGGTCAGCGGCTCTCCGCGCGCCTCGCGCTCGGCAAGCGCGGCCGGCGAGGGCAGCGTCTCGACCGCGCGGTCGAGCAGGCCCCGCGCTTCAAGCGCCGTCATGAAACGCGCCTGATGCGCTATGTCGGCCAGCCCGCGCTTGCGCGCCAGCGAAAGCGCCAGCGTCTGCTGGTAGTTGTTGGAGAGCACCAGCCCGCCGACCTCCTCGGTCATTTCTGCGAGCAGCTTGTTGCGCGCCGGTCTCGCCAGCGAGCCTTTGCGCATGGCCGACGCCAGCGCGATCTTGATGTTGACCTCGACGTCGGAGCAGTTGACGCCGCCCGAATTGTCGATGGCGTCGGAATTGCAGCGGCCGCCATTTATGCCGAATTCGATGCGCGCCCGCTGCGTGACGCCGAGATTGGCGCCCTCGCCGATGACCTTGGCGCGCACCTCGAGCGCGGTGACGCGGATGGCGTCGTTGGCGCGGTCGCCGACATCCTGGTTGGTCTCGCCTGAGCCCCGAACATAGGTGCCGATGCCGCCGAACCACAGAAGATCTACCGGCGCCTTGAGAATGGCGTTCATGATCTCGACCGGCGTCGCCGTGGTCTTGCCGAGACCGATCGCGGCCGCGGCCGCCGCCGGCAGCGTGATCGATTTCTGGCTGCGCGAGACGATGACCCCGCCTTCCGACAGTTTCGACTTGTCATAGTCCTGCCATGACGAGCGCGGCAGCGCGAACATGCGCTGCCGCTCAGCCAGCGAAGCCGCCATGTCCGGATCGGGATCGATGAAGATATCGCGATGGTCGAAGGCGGCGATCAACCTGGTCGCCGGCGACAAAAGCATGCCGTTGCCGAACACGTCGCCCGACATGTCGCCGACGCCGACCACGGTGAAGGGCGAGGTCTGGATGTCGCGGTTCATCTCGCGGAAATGCCGCTTCACCGCTTCCCACGCGCCCTTGGCGGTGATGCCCATCTTCTTGTGGTCGTAGCCGGCCGAGCCGCCGCTGGCGAAGGCATCGTCGAGCCAGAAGCCGTGCTTCTCGGAAATGGCGTTGGCGGTGTCGGAGAACGTCGCCGTGCCCTTGTCGGCGGCGACGACGAAATAGGGATCGTCAGGATCGCGCCGCACCACGCCAGCTGGCGGGATGACGCCTTCGACACCGATATTGTCGGTGATCGAAAGCAGGCTGGAGACGAAATTCTTGTAGGCCGAGGTGCCGGCCTCGAAGATCGCGTCGCGAGTGCCGCCGACCGGCAGGCGCTTTGGATAGAAGCCGCCCTTGGCGCCGACCGGCACGATGACCGCGTTCTTGACCTGCTGCGCCTTGACCAGACCCAGCACCTCCGTGCGGTAGTCCTGGGCGCGGTCCGACCAGCGCAGGCCGCCGCGCGCCACCGGACCGAAGCGCAGATGCACGCCCTCGACCTCGGAGCCGTAGACGAAGATCTCGCGCCAGGGCCGCGGCGCCGGCAGGCCGTCGACGGCCTGCGAGTCGAGCTTGATCGCCAGCGACTGCCCCTTCTCTTTCGTATCGGCTACGAAATGATTGGTGCGCAGCGAAGCTTCGATCAGGTTGAGGTAGCGGCGGATGATGGTGTCGTCGTCGATGTTGGGGACCTCTTCCAGCGCATCCTTGATCTTGGCCTTGAGGTGCTTGGCGGCCACCACGCCTTCGGTTTCGGCCTTCGGCCCGAGGCGGGCGACGAACAGCTGATGCAGCCCGCGCGCGATCTCCGGATAGCGGTTGAGCGCGGCGGCGATGAAATCCTGGCTCTGCGGGATGCCGGCCTGCTGCAGGTAACGGCCATAGGCCCGCAGGATTGTGATCTCGCCCGACCACAGCCCGGCGGTCTGGGCAAGGCCGTTATAGGCGTCGTTGTCGACATCGCCGCGCCAGACCGAAAGGAAGGCATCCTCGAACAGCGCGCCGCCGTCGGCGAGGTCGATCGGCTTGCCGTAGCTGTTCTCGAGCTCCATGTCGTGGATGAAGACCATGCCGGAGGTTTCGTCGCTGACCTCGAAGGTGCGTTCGCTGATGACGCGGAAGCCGACATTTTCCAGCACCGGCACGCGCCGCGACAGCGCCACCGGGCTGCCATAGTGATAGATCTTCAGCGACGCCTGGTGCGCATTCTGGTCACCATGGCGGTAATAGTCGATGGCGATCGGATTGGCGGCGCCGATCCTGGCGATGCGCCCGGCATCGGCCAGCGCCACCGCCGCGGTAAAGGTATCGCGGTAGCTTTCAGGGAAGCGCGCCGCGATTGCCTTCAGCGCCGGATCGCTTCCGGCCGCTTCGGCCGCCTCGGAAAGCGCGTCCTCCCAGGTGCGCACGATGTCGCGCAGCGCCGCCTCGATCGTCGCCTGATCGACCTTCGGCGTCTTGCCGCCGGAGCGGCCGATGATGAAATGGACGCGCGCCAGCCCGCCTTCCGGGAAGGCCGGATAGTAAGCCGAGAGCCGCCCCTCGAACACCGTCTTGAGATAGGCGCCGATCTTCTCGCGCACGACGCTGTCGTAGCGGTCGCGCGGCACGAAGACGATGACGGAGACGAAGCGATCGAACTGGTCGACGCGCACCAGCGCCCGCACCCGCGGCCGCTCGATCAGCCCGAGGATGGCGCTGGCGTGCTTGCGCAGGATCGGTACCGGGACCTGGAACAGCTCGTCGCGCGGATAGCTTTCCAGCGTGTTGATCAGCGCCTTGCCCGAATGATCATGCGGGTCGAAACCGGATTTCGCGATGACCGTCTCGGCCTTCGAGCGCAGATAGGGGATTTTCATCACCGAGCGCGTGTAGGCGGTCGAGGTGAACAGGCCGACGATGCGCAGCTCGCCGGCGAGCGCTCCCTTGGCGGTGTAGGTCTTGACGCCGATATAGTCGAGATAGATACGGCGATGCACCGAAGACTTGGCGTTCGCCTTGGTGACGATCAGCGGCTCCGGCCCGTGCAGGAAGGCGCGGATTTCCGGCGTCGTCGTCACCGCCTCGGTGCCGCGCCTGAGAACCAGCACGTCAGGATCCGACAAGATGCCGAGGCCGGGCTTGTCGGCGCGCTCCAGCGTGCCGCTCTCCTGCCCGCCGACATATTTGAACTCGCGCATGCCGAGGAAGGTGAAATTGTCGTCGCGCAGCCATTCGAGGAAGGCGATCGCCTCGGCGACGCTTTTCTTGTCGAGCGGCACGGCCGAATAGCGGAATTCGGAAATGGCCTGGTCAAGGCGGGCAAGCATCCGCTTCCAGTCGGTGACGGCGGCGCGAACCTGGCCGAGCATCTTGCGCAGCCGCTCGGTGAGCCCAGCCGCCTGTTCCGCGCTCAGCCGCGGGATATGGACATGAACGACGCTCAGCCGGTCGTCATCCTCCTTGCCGCTGTCGCCCGGGAGCTGCACGACGCCGCTCTCCTCGTGCCGCACGGTGACGATCGGATGGGTGACGAGCGTCGGCTGGCCGGACGTCTCGGCGATCTCGCCGAGAATGGAATCGAACAGGAACGGCATGTTGTCGTTGACGACCGTGATGACCGTGACCGGCCTGCCGCCGCAGGAAACGCCGGAATCGGCCTCGACGGCGACGACGCTCTCGCCCTTCCTATGGCGGGCGACGGCGCGGCTGGCGAGATCGGCGGCGCGTTCCAGGTCGGCTACATCATAGGCCGCGATATCCTCGGCCGGCGCCCGGGCAAGCAGGTGGTCGGCAAGCCTCGCGGGCTTTTCTTCCGCTTTCGCGGCGACTTTCTTCTTCGGCTTGGATTTCACGCTGGCCATGACGCTTATTCCCTCCCGTCGTATGCTTTTGCGACTATGGTAGCAGATGACCGCCGTTTGGCGACAAAGGTTTGACGACGCATTAAAAAATTCGAACCGACGTCTTGCGAGGAGAACCATCGTGACCGACAGGATTACCGCGCTCGACCTTGTCCAGGCGGAGCTCAGCGAAGCGACGACGGCCTATTTCGCCAAATGCGAGGAGAAGCTCGGCCTCGTGCCCAACGTGCTTCTGGCCTACGCCTTCGACGAGAAGAAGCTGCGCGCCTTCACCGACATGTACAACGATTTGATGCTGGGCGATTCCGGCCTGTCGAAGCTGGAGCGCGAGATGATCGCGGTCGTCGTCTCCTCGATCAACCATTGCTACTACTGCCTGACCGCGCATGGCGCGGCGGTGCGCCAGCTTTCGGGCGATCCGGCGCTGGGCGAGATGATGGCGATGAATTTTCGCGCCGCCGAACTCTCCGGGCGGCAGAAGGCGATGCTGGAATTCGCGGTCAAGCTGACGGAGGAGCCGGCCAGGATCGTAGAGGCCGACCGCGCCGCATTGCGGCAGGCCGGCTTCAGCGATCGCGACATCTGGGACGTCGCCTCGACCGCCGCCTTCTTCAACATGTCCAACCGGGTGGCGGCCGCCGTCGACATGCGGCCGAACCCCGAATACCACGCCATGGCGCGGTGAGGCTGGCCAGCGTTACATTAGCTACTTCGAATTTTTCATTGCCCACCCCGCCGTTTGGGCCGATGATCAACGATTGCGGCTATGCCGCATATCAACGATCGCGGCGGAGCCCGCATATCGGATTGCGGCTATGCCGCATGTCGCCCTGCGGCGTGGCCGCATGCCGGTTCGACGCCGCCGACAAGGGAGGAAGAACATGGCGAAATATCTCTATGTCTATCACGGCTCCGGCAAGATGCCGACCGACGAGGCCGAACGGAAAGCGGCGATGGACGCCTGGACCGGCTGGTATGACAAGCTGGGCACCGCCGTCGTCGACGGCGGCAATCCCGTCGGCATGTCGAAGACGGTGCTGCCCGGCGGCACGGTCGAAAACAATGGCGGCAGCAATCCGACCGCCGGCTATACGATCGTCGAGGCGAAGGACATCGACGATGCCGTCGCCAAGGCCAGGGATTGCCCGATCCTGACGAACCCTGCCTTCAGCGTCGAGATCGCGCCGATCATCGAGGTGATGTAGCGATCGGAAGCGTCGGCGATCGCCACAGCGGGGAAGGCGGGCAGCGCGCCGGTCTTGCCCGCCCGGCTTCGCACGGCTAGAAGAGCCGACCTCTTGTCCATTTCGAGCTTCACTTTGCCTCAGTAACCGCCGGTCTCGTCTACTCCCCCGAAGCACCGCGGACGCAGCTTTTGGCGGCGCCTGCATCATCTTCATGTGTTCTTCAGGCGGCAGTTTCGAGACCGGTTTGGCATTGCTGAGCCGCCGTCGCGCGCAACTCGCCGACGCCTGACTTCCAACCATCACGGCCTTTTGCCACGCCGTGCCTGATGGGCATCTCGGACATCGCCGACCTGACGGACTTCCCGACGGGAAGGGCCTTCCGGCATGTCTGGACTGTTGCGTATCCGCTGGGCGGTCGTGCCCGAAATCGCGCCTCGACCTCTCATCAACTGCAATCGCTGTGGCGGTGTGATCCCCTATCGATGCGGCGGAAAATTCCGTGTCAACGCCAACGGCAAGCGCATCGATGCCTGGCTGATCTACCGCTGCACGGGCTGCGACAACTCCTGGAATTTTTCTATCCTGGAGCGTCGCAACCGCCGCGATATCGCGCCGGCGCTGCTTATGGCGCTCGAAAGCAACGACCCGACGCTCGTGCGATGCCACGCGTTCGATGCCGCCGCGCTGCGGAAGCAGATCGGTCGGATCGAGGAATTTTCTGACGTCACGGTCCAAAGGCAGCTTCTGGATGGCAGGCCGGAATGCGCCAGCGCGCTTATGCTCGAGCTTCGGCTCGACGCCGCGACACCCTTGCGGCTCGACCGTCTGCTCGCCGGAGAGCTCGGCATCTCGCGGTCGAGGCTTCAAGCCTGGCAAGAACGGCAGTCGCTCGCTATCGAACCGGATGGTGCCAAAGTCCTGCGCAGGCCGGCGCGCGACGGCATGGCGATCCGCATCGATCTTGCCGGCGAAGCCGATCGGGACGCCATCCTATCGGCTGCATGCGGATGAAATGAAAAGGGAGGGAGCAAAATTGCCCCCTCCCCCAATGACCGCCTGCGAAAGGGGCCTACGCCGCGCCCATCACCTTGGCCGCCTTCTCGAAGCGCTTGCGCTCGTTCGGGTCGAGATAGAGCTTCCTGAGCCGGATGGTCTTCGGCGTCACCTCGACCAGCTCGTCGTCCTGAATCCAGGCCAGCGCGCGCTCCAGCGTCATGCGCACCGGCGGGGTGAGCTTCACCGCCTCGTCCTTGCCGGCGGCACGGATGTTGGTGAGCTTCTTGCCCTTCAGCACATTGACCTCGAGGTCGTTGTCGCGAGAATGGATGCCGATGATCATGCCCTGATAGACCTTGACGCCCGGATCGATGATCATCGGGCCGCGGTCTTCCAGGTTCCACATCGCATAGGCGACCGACTCGCCCTGCTCGTTGGAGATCAGCACGCCGTTGGTGCGGCCGGGCAGCTCACCCTTGTACGGCTCGTAGGCATAAAACAGCCGGTTCATCACCGCGGTACCGCGCGTGTCGGTCAACAATTCCGACTGGTAGCCGATCAGGCCGCGCGTCGGCGCGTGGAAAACGAGACGCTGGCGGTTGCCGCCGGAGGGACGCAACTCGACCATCTCGGCCTTGCGCTCCGACATCTTCTGCACGACGACGCCGGCATGCTCCTCGTCGACGTCGATGACGACTTCTTCGACCGGCTCGAGCAATTCGCCGTTCTCGCCCTTCTGCATGACGACGCGCGGCCGTGACACGGCGATCTCGAAACCTTCGCGGCGCATCGTCTCGATCAGCACCGCAAGCTGCAATTCGCCGCGGCCGGAGACAAAGAAGGAATCCTTCTCCGCCGATTCCTCGATCTTCAGCGCCACATTGCCTTCGGCCTCGCGCAGCAGGCGGTCGCGGATGACGCGGCTGGTCACCTTGTCGCCCTCGGTGCCGGCAAGCGGGCTGTCGTTGACCAGGAAGGACATCGTCACCGTCGGCGGGTCGATCGGCTGCGCGTGCAGCGGCTCGGTCACGCTCGGATCGCAGAAGGTGTCGGCGACAGTGCCCTTCGACAGGCCGGCGATGGCGACGATGTCGCCCGCCTGCGCTTCCTCGATCGGCTGGCGCTCAAGGCCGCGGAAGGCGAGGATTTTCGAGATGCGTCCGGTTTCGATCTGCGTGCCGTCATGGTGCAGCACCTTGACCGCCTGGTTGGGCTTGAGCGTGCCGGACTCGATGCGGCCGGTGATGATGCGGCCGAGGAACGGGTTGGCTTCCAGGATGGTGCCGATCATGCGGAACGGACCGGGATGCACCGTCGGCGCCGGCACGTGCTTGACGACGAGATCAAACAGCGGCGCCAGGCCCTGGTCCTTCGGGCCTTCGGGATTCTCGGATACCCAGCCGTCGCGGCCGGAACCGTAGAGGATCGGGAAATCGAGCTGCTCGTCGGTGGCGTCGAGCGCGGCGAACAGGTCGAACACCTCGTTGACCACCTCGATGTGGCGGGCGTCCGGCCGGTCGATCTTGTTGATGACGACGATTGGCCGCAGACCCACCTTGAGCGCCTTGCCGACGACGAACTTGGTCTGCGGCATCGGCCCTTCGGCGGCGTCGACGAGCACGATCGCCGAATCCACCATCGACAGGATGCGTTCGACCTCGCCGCCGAAATCGGCGTGTCCGGGCGTGTCGACGATGTTGATGCGGGTGCCCTTCCAGTCGACCGAGGTCGCCTTGGCGAGGATGGTGATGCCGCGTTCCTTTTCGAGGTCGTTGGAATCCATGGCGCGCTCGGCCACGCGCTGGTTGTCGCGGAAGGCGCCGGACTGTTTCAGGAGCTGGTCGACGAGCGTGGTTTTCCCATGGTCGACATGCGCGATGATCGCGATATTGCGGAGGTTCATTGTCTGGTCTCGGGAGCGTTGCAGGCGGCAGGCCCAAAAGCGCCGCCTTTTTCGGTTGCGCGGCTCATACAAGGTTTTTCGCAATTGCGAAAGGGGAGGCCCCACCCCAAATACATGGTCACTGATTCTTAAACGTCTTGGGGTGAAATGATTCC
Organism: Mesorhizobium sp. M1D.F.Ca.ET.231.01.1.1; assembly: GCF_003999155.2. Taxonomy (NCBI): domain Bacteria; kingdom Pseudomonadati; phylum Pseudomonadota; class Alphaproteobacteria; order Hyphomicrobiales; family Phyllobacteriaceae; genus Mesorhizobium; species Mesorhizobium sp. M1D.F.Ca.ET.231.01.1.1. The sequence goes on along the minus strand of NZ_RZOZ02000008.1, from coordinate 271,020 downwards.
ATTAACCAAGGCGGAACCTTTGAAGGGTTTAAGCAGTTCGATGTTCATGACCGATCAGATGTCCAGATTGCGTCCGGTTTTGGCATGGGCGGCGCTTGGCGTTCTGCTTGCGGCCGGTGTGGCGCAGTCGGCGACGGTTCTGAGGGAAGCTGACCCGATCTCACCGCCTGACGTCAAGACCGCGCAGCAGATGTTCGCCGACGCCCCTGACGGTGTCGACCCGATCGTCACCGGCCCGGTCAGCGCCGCCTTCAAGCAGCGCCAGAAGGCCGCCAACTGCGATACAGCCGTCTGGCCGAACGTTCCGGCGACCTGCTATCCGGATTGACGACCGCTTCCGCGGTCGTCGTCTCCCAGGAAAAGAGCCTCAAGCCGAGCGCACCGGGTCCAACGTCACCTTGTAGAGTTCGTTGTCGTCGCGATCCATCAGCCGCACGGTGAGCTGCTCGGTGGCGCCGGAAATATCGACCAGCCCGAAGAACTGCAGCCCGGCGGACGGCGGCAGGTTCTGGCCCTGCTCGGCGGTCGGCGCCTTGATGAACTTCAGCTCCGGCCCGAACGTCATGTCGAGGTCGTTGGGGCCGAATGTGCCGGCATGGATCGGGCCGGAGACAAATTCCCAGAACGGGTTGAAATCCTGGAACTGCGCCTTGTCGGGGTTGTAGTAATGCGCCGCCGTGTAGTGCACGTCGGCGGTGAGCCATACCGTGTTGGTGATGCCGGCGTTCTTGATGTAACGCAGCAGATCGGCGAATTCGAGCTCGCGGCCCTTCGGCGCGCCATTGTCGCCATTGCTGACCGCCTCGGCGCCGGCCTTCTTGGTGGCGTCGTTCCATACGACCAGGCCAAGAGGCATGTCGGCGGCGATGATCTTCCACGTCGCCTTGGAATTCGCCAGTTCCCGCTTCAGCCACTTGGTCTGCTGCTCGCCGAGCATGCGCGACTTCGGCGTCAGCGTTTCCTCCATGTCCGGACCGTTCGGCCCGCGATAGGAGCGCATGTCGAGGAAGAAGACGTCGAGCAGCGGCCCATGGGCGATCTTGCGGTAGACGCGGCCGGGCTCCGACGGCTCGTAACGGATGGTCGTCATCTCGTGGAAGGCGCGCGCCGCGCGGGCCGCCAGCACATGGACGGACTTTTCCGTGTAGCGGTTGTCGGCGGTCAGGTCCTTCGAATCCGACCAGTTGTTCAGCACCTCGTGGTCGTCCCACTGGTAGAAGGTCGGGCAGATGGCGGAGAGGCCAAGCACATGCTTGTCCAACATGTTGTACTTCCACTGGTCGCGGTACTCGTCCAGCGTCTCGGCGACCTTGCGTTTGCCGTCGATCATGACGACGTTCTTCCATTTGCCGCCGCCGGGCAGGTCGACCTCGTCCTTCATCGCGCCGTCGGCATAGATCGTGTCGCCGGAATGCAGGAAGAAGTCAGGCGTGTGCTTGGCGATGGTGGAATAGGTCTTCATGCCAGTCTCGTCGATGCCCCAGCCCTGTCCGGCGGTGTCGCCGGACCAGGCGAAGCGCACGTCGCGCTTCGAGGCCGGCGCGGTGCGGAAGCGGCCGACGATCGGCTCGGAGACGGCATTGATGTCGGAAAGATCGGCGGCGACCATGCGGTAGAAGATATCCTGGTCGGCGGCGAGGTCGGTGAGCAGCCGCTTCACGGTGTAGTCGCTGGCGGGCGAGGTATCGAGCGGCGCCAGCTTTGTCGCGTCAGTGAAGCTTTCCGTCGTCGACACTTCATACATGACGCGCGCCGGGCGATCGGTGCGCGTCCAGACCATGCCGGAGGTGGCGTCGACATCGCCGGACTGGACGCCGTGGGTGAAGGCCGGGCGCTGGCTGGCGCGGGAATAATAGGGCAGCGCGAGGCCGGAGGCGCCGACAAGGCCAAAGGCGCTGGCCGAAGTGACGAAAGCGCGGCGGGTCAATGAGAGCTTGTTCATGGCTGTCTCCGGATGGCATTGAACGGGACCGCCAAGCTCTCGCCTCAATGTTTCAGGCGCATATCGGAACCATGAAGTTTTGATAACAATCCAGCTCTTCCTTCTCCCCTTCTTGTGGGAGAAGCTGAGGCCGCACCCTCAAGCCGCCTGCGGCTCCGGCTCGAAGGCCGGCCTGCTCGTGTTGATCAGCAGCGAGATACAGGCCGCCGCGATGCCCGTCATGCCGGCGATCAGGAAGGCGAGCTCGTAGTTGCCCTGCAGCTCGCGCATGGTGCCGCCGAAGGCAGCAGCCGCGGCTGCGCCCACCTGGTGGCCGGCGACGATCCAGCCGAACACGATCGGGCCGCTGCGGTCGCCGAAGGCTTCGTTGGCGAGCCGCAGCGTCGGCGGCACGGTGGCGATCCAGTCGAGCCCATAGAGCACGGCGAAGATGATCAGGCTGACCGCCGAGAAGCCGGAATAGGGCAGGTAGATCAGCGACAGTCCGCGGATCGCATAGTAGACGCCGAGCAGCTTGCGCGGGTCGAAGCGGTCGGTGAGCCAGCCGGACAGCGTCGTGCCGATCAGGTCGAAAATGCCCATCAGCGACAACAAGCCGGCCGCCTGCACCTCGCCGATCCCCATGTCGCCGCAGAAGGAGATGAGATGCGTGCCAACGAGACCGTTGGTGGTGAAGCCGCAGATGAAGAAGGTGGCGAACAGGTACCAGAACACGCGCGTGCCGGCGGCGCGGCGCAGCGTGTTGAGCGTATGCGCCAGGAAATTGCCTTGCGAGGCCGGCGACACCGGCGGCACATCGTCGGCGTCGGCGCCATAGCGCACCTGGCCGATCGAGGCCGGGCGCTCCGGCACCAGCAGATAGACCAGCGGCACCAGGGCGGCGGTGGCGATAGCGATGGCGATGGCGACCGGCTTCCAGCCGCCCGCCTGGGCCAACGAGGCGAGCAGCGGCAGGAATACCAGCAGGCCGGTGGCGCTTGAGGCTGACATCAGCCCCATCACCAGGCCGCGATTGGTCTTGAACCAGCGATTGACGATGGTGGCGCCGAGCACTGTTGCGACCGCACCCGAGCCGATGCCGGAAAACACGCCCCATGTGATCAGCAGATGCCATGGCTTGGTCATCAGCAGGCTGAGCGCCGTCGAGCCCGACATCACCAGCAGCGATGCAAGCAACGTGCGGCGCAGGCCGATCCGCTCCATCAGCGCGGCGGCAAACGGCCCGGTCAGGCCATAGAGGAAGATACCGATGGCGGCAGCCAGCGAGACGACATCGCGCCGCCAGCCGAAGCTCTCCTCCAGCGGCAGCATCATGACCGAGGGCGCGGATCGCAGCCCGGCGGCTATCAGCAGGCACAGGAAAATGACTGCAACGACGACAAAGGCGTAGCGCTGGCCAAACGGGCGGAACTGAGCTATCATGTTACTGACCGGTACGTTGCAATGGATAATGCCATACATACGTACCGGTCAGTAACATTGTCAAGCGGGTTTGTTGGATGTCATCGGACAAAAAAATTGAAGCGTCGGTCAACAAGGCTCCCGCGGCGCCGAAGGCCGCCGACAAGATCCTCGACGTGGCGCGCGACCTGTTCTATCGCGAAGGTATCCGCGCGATCGGCGTCGACGAGATCGTCAAGCGCGCCGGCGTCACCAAGCCCAGCCTCTACCGCACCTTCCCGTCCAAGGACGAGCTCGCCGCCTCTTATCTGCGCAAGTATGACCTGGAATTCTGGCAGCGTTTCGACGAAGCCGTCGACGCGCATCCCGGCAATCCGCGCGCCCAGATCGTCGCCTTCCTCACCCGCGTCGGCAAGCGCACGCAGAAGCCGGACTATCGCGGCTGCGGCATGACCAATGCGGCGGTCGAGTATCCCGAGCACGGGCATCCCGCGCGGGTGGTGAGCGAGAACAACAAAGTCGAACTGCGCCGTCGCCTGCGCGCCATGGCGGCGGCGATGGGCGCGGCGGATGCCGACACGCTCGGCGACGGGCTGCTGCTGTTGATCGAGGGCGCCTACATCAGCGGCCAGTTGTTCGGCCTCGGCGGACCGGCGGCGTCGGTCGCCCGCAACGCCGATCTGCTGATCGAAGCCAGCTTGAAGAAATAGCGATTGACGCTAGCGCGTTTCACCGTTTCACGGAAACGGTGAAACGCCCTATCTCCTTGTTTTTACGCAATTCCAGACGGAAACCGCTCACACTTTTCGTGGAATTGCTCTAGGCTGCGGCGACCTTCACCGGAGATGTCCCGCAATGCGTGCGCTTCTGATCCTTCTTGGCCTTGTCGCTTTGTGCCCGGCGGCGCATGCCGGCGACATTTCCAGCGCCTACACCGATCTCGACTGGAAGAAGGATTGCGTCACCTATGCACAGGCGGAAGAAGGCGATGGCGACTGGGCGAGCCTCGCCTGCGCGGGCTATCGCGGCTATCCGGTGCTGGTCGGCTACGACGACGCGCGCGAATCCGTCTACTACGGCTTTCCCTCCGACGACATGACCGCGGTGTGGGAAAGCTTTTCCGCCTTCAATTCCTCTGGAGCCAAGGTCGAGTGGCGCATCGAAACCAACGGCGACAAGGCCATCCCCTTCGCCGTCATTCACCGCCGCGAGATCAGCAATCCCGAAAACGAGAACAAGCCGACCGAGGTGCTGGTCGTCGCCAAGGTCGCGCAGCCGGAGGAGCATGAGGGCTGCACCGTCGGCCTTGTGCTCGCCACCGGCAATGCCGAGGCCAACGACCAGGCGCGCAGGCTCGCCGACGAAAAGGCGAAGAGCTTTGCTTGCGGCAAGGACAAGCGCGAGCTGATCGGCAACGTCCCCGACTTCGGCCGGGTCGACAACTGATTATTTGCTGGCCTTCGCCCGCTCGATTGCGTCGACGATCATCTTCTTGGCGTATTTGGAATCGTGCCAGCCCTCGATCTTGACCCATTTGCCGGGCTCGAGGTCCTTGTAGTGCTCGAAGAAGTGCTGCACCTGCTGGCGGGTGATTTCCGGCAGATGCGTGTATTCGGTGACGTTCTCGTAGCGCAGCGTCAGCTTCGGCGACGGCACCGCGATCACCTTCTCGTCCTGGCCGGCATTGTCTTCCATGATCAGCACGCCGATCGGGCGCACATTGATAACGCAGCCGGGCACCAGCGCGCGCGTGTTGCAGACCAGCACATCGATCGGATCGCCGTCGCCGGACAGCGTGTGCGGCACGAAGCCGTAATTGCCCGGATAGCGCATTGAGGTGTGCAGGAAGCGGTCGACGAACAGCGTGCCGGCCTCCTTGTCCATCTCGTACTTGATCGGCTCGCCGCCGATCGGCACCTCGATGATGACGTTGATGTCGTCAGGCGGGTTCTTCCCGGTGGGCACGGCTTCGATACGCATGGCGCAAATCCCTCTCAATCTTGTGAGATCGATAGCGGGACACGCGTCATGGTGCAATGCGGCGAATGGTGCTGAACGCTATTGGAAGCGCACAGTTTGTGATGGGTTGTAATGCATGTCGGCCAAAAGTGCGCAGCGGTTTTGGGGAGAACGACATGCATCGAGACAGAAACTCAAGGCGCGTCGCGGCGCGACGCGCTTTGACGGTGTCCCGTCATTCCCAGACGAAGGCGACTTTCTTCAGCGCCTTCTGCTCGAAGACCTCGACGCCTTCGGCGATGTCGCGGCCGCCATTGCCGGCATAGAAGGCCAAGGCGTTGTGATTGTCTTCCAGCGCCCACACCACCAGGCCTTTGAGGCCATGGTCGGCAAGGCGCGTCCGCGCCGCCTTGAACAGCCGGCTGCCAAGCCCGATACCCTGATATTCGGGCCGCAGGTAAAGCTCGTAGATCTCGCCCTGCTGCCTGAGCTCGCGGGCGCGGTTCTTGCCGATCGTGGCGTAGCCGGCGATCGTGCCGCCGATCTCGACGACCAGCACGGTGGCCGCGCGGCGAATCGCGTTCGCCCACCAGTCCGGGCCGCGGCGATTGATCATGGCCGTCAGCGTGCGGTGCGGGATGATGCCGCAATAGGCGCCGCGCCACGCTTCCTGATGCACTTCGGCGATGGCGGTTGCATCGCGAGGGTCGGCTTTGCGGATGTCGATCGTCAGCGTGTTCATGATTTGTTAACCATAGACCCGCTTGGCCCGATTGCAAAGAGTCGGCGCTGTCGCGCCCGCGCTTTCGCACAAGCGAAATTGCCGGCATCGGAAGCCCGGAAAACGGCGCCCAGCAGGGCAATTACGGACAGGTTCGGTCAGATTTCGACGAGGTGGTCGTCCAGCTCGTTGGTGTCGCCTTCGGTGACTGGGAAATGCTCGGCGAGCACCGCGCCGACCGATTCGATCGCCTTGACGAAACCGTCGGCGAGTCGGTCGTCGCCGGCGTGCCGGGTGAGCTCCCGCACCACGCCGTCCCAGACATGCTGGCCGACCTTTGCGTCGATGCCGCTGTCGGCGACCACTTCGGCATAGCGCTCGGCGATCGAGACGAAGATCAGCACGCCGGTGCGCGCGCTCGTGCGATGGACGTTGCGGGCAAGGAATTGCTTCATCGCATTGGCGTGCGCCGCCTGGTAGCGCAGCCGGCGCGGCACCAGGTGGATGCGCAGCCTGGGCAGCATCCACAACAGCACCAGCATGCAGCTCAGCGCCAGAATCTCGGCAAGCACGAAATGCGGCAGCCGGATGGTCAGCCACCAGGCTTCCAGCCCGTAGGCGACCGCAAGGCTGACGATGAGCGTGGCCAAAGCCGCCGCGAACGCGGCCGGAAAGAAATAGCCGTCGCTGGATTGCGCCACCACGCAATATATTTCGCCGGCGGTCTTGGCCTCTGCGGCGCGGATCGCCTCGGCGATGCGGTCATGGTCCTCAGGGCTGATCGGTCGCGTTGCCATGGTCCTCACCAGCTTCCCGAAGAGCCGCCGCCGCCCGACGAGCCGCCGCCGCCGGAAAAACCGCCGCCACCACCCCCACCGGAGGACCAGCCTCCACCGCCTGACGACCAGCCGCCGCCGCTGGACGACGACCGCCGTCCAGGCTCGAAGGTCATGCCGAGCCAGCGATAGCGGCCCGGCCCGATCCTCTGGCCGAAGATCGGCGGCAGCACCGTCAGCGCGATGCTGCCGAAGAAGATCAGTGCCCAGATGGTGATGAAGATGGCGAAGAACAGGTCGTCGGAGTTGAACGGCGCCTGCTCGTTGCGCTTGCCGCGCGCCTCCAGCTCCTCCGGATTGCCCTCCAGCACCATGATCATGTCGTCGACGGCCTTCGTGATGCCGCCGGGGAAGTCGCCGGCGCGGAAGGCCGGCACCATGTCGTTTTCAATGATCAGCTTGGTGTGCAGGTCGGTCAACGTGCCTTCCAGCCCATAGCCGACCTCGATGCGCATCTTGCGGTCGTTCGGCGCCACCAGCAGCAGAACGCCGTTGTTCTCCTTGGCCTGGCCGAGCTTCCAGAAGCGGAACAGGCGGTTGGCGTAGGGCTCGATCTCCTCGCCGCCAAGGCTGGGGATGGTGGCGACGACGATCTGGTCGGAGCCCTTCTTCTCGAAATCGGCAAGCTTTTGGGTCAGCGCCGCGCGTGTGCCGGCATCGATGATGCCGGCATTGTCGACCACGCGCCCGGTGAGGGCGGGAAGGTCTGCGGCGACGGCGGCGAGGGGGACGAGGAGGCAGAAGAGAAGTCCAAGAAAAGAAAGGTAGGCGTTCTGTCGCGCCCCCCTCTGTCCTGCCGGACATCTCCCCCTCAAGGGGGGAGATTGGATGTCTTTTCGGCTTTCGCCAATTTTCGACGTTGCAAAGGAGGCGCCGGCGAAGCAACCGCCAATCTCCCCCCTTGAGGGGGAGATGTCCGGCAGGACAGAGGGGGGTATCAACACGCCAGCGGTCCGTCCTCTCGGGGATTGTATACCGACGACAGCCTAGGCTCACCCGCCCTGCTTCGTGCTCGTGCCGAAATCCACCTTCGGCACCTGCATCTTGTCTTCCTCGACGGTGAAGTTGGCGAAAGGCTCATTGCCGCGGAACCAGAAGGTTGCCCACAGCACCGACGGGAAGGTTTTCAGTGTCAGATTGTAGTCCCTGACTGCCTGGATATAGTCGCGGCGCGCCACCGCGATGCGGTTCTCGGTGCCTTCGAGCTGCGCCTGGAGAGCCAGGAAATTCTGGTTGGCCTTGAGGTCGGGATAGGCTTCCGACACCGCGATCAGCCGCGACAGCGCGCCCGTCAGCCCGGCCTGGGCATCCTGGAATTTCTTCAACGCGTCCGGGTCCTTCAGCGTTTCGGGCGTCACCGTGATCTGGGTTGCCTTGGCACGCGCCTGGACCACCGCGTCGAGCGTGTCCTTCTCGTGCGAGGCATAGCCTTTGACCGTCTCGACCAGGTTCGGGATCAGGTCCGAGCGGCGCTGGTACTGGTTGAGCACCTCGCTCCAGGCCGCCCTGGCATTCTCCTCCGCGGTCGGGATGGTGTTGTAGCCGCAGCCGGCAAGCAGCGGCAGCACGAAGGCCATCATCAGCAGGGCAGGCAGATTGCGGAAGGCGAAGGGTGGAAAAAGGCGTTCGGCGAACATGATTGGTCCCCTCGGATCGAAGTTGCGTGCGAAGCATTACCACAATCTGTGCGCAAGAAAATGACCCGGTGATGGCGCAGTCTCGCTCCTGCCGCTCGCCCCTGTGAATACTCGCCCGAACAGGCTAAGCTCCGGGCCGGAAAGGACATTTGCCATGGCCGAGCGCCAGGACGACGAGAACGAATCGCGCTGCATCCTCGAGCGCGTCGCGCGCGAGACGACGCCCGGCGGCGCATCCTTCGTCGCCCGCGCCGCGAAGGACGCGCGCGACCACGTGACCGCGGCGGACGCCGACCGCTCCGATCCGATCGAAGTTTGGGGCACCCGCATTGGCCGAACGCTCGGTCTCATCATCGCCATTGGGCTGCTGGCCTGGCTGGTGTATGTCGCCACGCAGGGTGGCTAGGAACAGAACTCCATGAATGCAGAGAATACCGACGCGCCGCGCGCGGTCATCGTCATCTCCAGCCATGTCGCCCGCGGCTCGGTCGGCAACCGCGCCGCGGTCTTCGCCCTGGAGACGCTGGGCTTTCCGGTCTGGGCGGTGCCGACCGTCATCCTGCCCTGGCATCCGGGCCACAGCCGCGCCACGCGCATCGTGCCGCCGCTCGATCAGTTCAGGGCGCTGCTCGCCGATCTCGAGCGCGCGCCGTGGCTTGGCGAGGTTCGCGCCGTGCTGTCAGGCTATCTCGGCGAGGCAGGCCAGGCCGAGGCCGTCGCCTCGCTGGTCGCCGCCGTCAAGGCCAAGACCCCGGGCGCCCTCTATGTCTGCGACCCGGTGATGGGCGATTCCGGCGGGCTCTACGTGCCGGAGCCGACGGCCGTCGCCCTGCGCGACCGGCTGATGCCGATCGCCGACATCGCCACGCCCAACCGCTATGAACTGGAATGGATGGCCGGCGCGCCGCTGCCGGACATCAAGGCCGTGACGGCGGCGGCCCTTCACGCCGGTCCCTCCACCATGCTGGTGACCTCGGCGCCGTCGATGCTGACGGGCGGCACCGGCAATTTCCTGCTCGACGGCACCCAGGCGCTGCTTGCCGAGCACCGCCTGATCGAGAAGCCGCCGAACGGGCTGGGCGACCTGACGGCCGCCGTCTATCTCGCCCGCATCCTGTCCGGCCAGCCGCCGGCAAAGGCGCTGCAGTCGACCACGGCTGCCGTCTACGAGATCCTGGCACGCACCGCCAAGCGCGGCGGCGACGAACTGCAGCTCGAGACCGACGCGCCGAGCCTGTCGCATCCGATGGCCATGGTGCAGTTGCGCCACCTCCTCCATCCCGGGCGGGACAAGCGGGCGTGACATCAGCCGGCGGCGGCGTGCTGGCGGGCGTCGACGGCTGCAAGGCCGGCTGGATCGCCGTACATCGCGAAGCCGGCGCCGTGCCATCGGTCTCGATCTTTCCAAGCTTCCAGGCGCTGCTCGACGCGCTGCCCGGTGCCACGATCGCCGTCGACATGCCGATCGGCCTGCCGGATTTTTCGAGCCGCGGCGGCCGCGGGCCGGAAGCGCTGGTGCGGCCGCTGCTGGGAGCCAGGCAATCGAGCGTCTTTGCCATCCCTTCGCGCGCCGCGCTTTACGCCGAGACCGCCGACTTCACGACCATCGAGGCCTGGTACGCCGCGCATCGGCGGGCGAGCGAAGTGGCGATGGCGACCTCCGATCCGCCGCGCGGCGTCTCCATCCAGGCCTTCGGCATCTTTTCGAAGATCCGCGAGATCGACGCGCTTTTGATCGCGCGACCCGAAATGCGCGGCCGCGTCTTCGAATCGCACCCGGAAGTCGCCTTCTGCCGGCTGAACGGCGGCACGGCGATGGCGCTGCCCAAGAAGATCAAGGGCGCGGTCAACCCGGCAGGCATGGAGGAGCGCAAGGCGCTGCTTTGCCGCCATGGCTATGAAAAGGCCTTCCTCGACCAGGCGCCGCCGGAGGGCGCCGCCAGCGACGACTTCCTCGACGCGGCGGCCATGTTGCTGATCGCCGGGCGCATCGCCAGCGGCGAGGCGCGGCCTTCGCCCGATCCGCCGCTGACCGACCGCTTCGGCATTCAGGTCGCGATTTGGGCCTAGCCGAGCCTGCCTGAGGCATGCGTTTGCGACGCAGCCATCCGCAATTCGGCATTGCCCGCGACCGGCTTTTGCCGTTACAGGGCTTTCCAGATTGAATTGCACAGCCGCTTCCAACCCGGAAAGGGTCAAGACGCCGCCCATGCCCCATCTCCCCGAGCATCTGCTGACCGGTTATCGCAACTTCATGAACGGCCGCTACCCCGCCGAAAGCGGACGCTATCGCTCGCTGGCGCGCGAGGGCCAGGCGCCCGAGACGATGATCGTCGCCTGCTGCGATTCGCGCTCGGCGCCGGAAGCGATCTTCGATGCCGGGCCGGGCGAGCTCTTCGTGCTGCGCAACGTCGGCAATCTGGTGCCGCCCTATGAGCCGGACGGCGAGTTCCACTCGACCTCGGCCGCGCTCGAATTCGCCGTGCAGAGCCTGAAGGTCAAGAACATCGTGGTGATGGGCCACGGCCGCTGCGGCGGCATCCGCGCCGCGCTCGACACCAATTCGGCGCCGCTCTCGCCCGGCGACTTCATCGGCAAATGGATGAGCCTGATCGCGCCGGCGGCGGAGACGGTGACGGCCAGCACCTTGATGACCGCGACGGAGCGCCAGACGGCGCTGGAGCGCATCTCGATCCGCTACTCGATCACCAATCTCAGGACCTTCCCCTGCGTCTCGATCCTCGAGGGCAAGGGCAAGCTCACGCTGCACGGCGCCTGGTTCGACATCTCGACCGGTGAGCTCTGGCTGATGAACAAGGAAACCGGCGATTTCGAGCGGCCGGAGCTGTAACGCCGGAGCCCGGGGAGAGGCTGATGGACCGGATCTGGCGGACGTTCTTCCTTGCGGCGGTGCTGCTGCTGTCCGCGATCGTCCGCGCCAATGCCGATGACGGCGCCGTCATCGATCGCTGGTATTCCGCGCTCCTCGTCGCCGACCGCACCGAACTGTCGGAACTGCTCGCCGATGACGTGCGCATGAAGCTCGACGATATCGGCGTCGTCCAGGACAAGCAGGAATTCATCGCCTCGATCGACGAATGGCAGGGCGCCGTCGCCGGCGCCACAATCCGCCACCGAATCGAGAAGAGCGAGAACGGCCAGACCACGGTGCTCGCCTGCTACGACTTCCCCGAAAACGACACGCTGATGCGCGAGACCTTCACCGTCGTCGCCGGCCGCATCACCGCCAGCACCCAGACGGCGGTCGCGCAGGACTGCAGCGCCTACTAGAGCATGATCCCGAAAAGTGTGTAGCGGTTTTCGGAAAAGATCATGCTCAAACAAGAGATAAACCCCCGCTGTTGCGCGATGCCGGACACCGCCCTACATCCGAGGCAACCCGCCTCCATCCAGCCCACCGGAATTGCTCATGTCATCGTCAAAACCCGTCGACCTCGCCGCCCATCCGTTGACCCTTTGGCAAGGCCCGCTTGGCCTGCCGGACTTCTCCCGCATCGGCGACAATGATTTCGGCCCCGTCTTCGACGCGGCGCTTGAGGCGCATCGGGCCGAGATCGATGCCATCGCCGGCAACAGCGAGGCGCCGAGCATTGGAAACACGCTTGCCGCGCTGGAACTCGCCGGCGAGCCGCTCGACCACGTCTCGTCGATCTTCTGGTGCCGCGCCGGCGCCCACACCAACGACACCATCCAGGCGATGGAGCGCGATATCTCGCCAAAAATGTCGCGGCATTTCTCGGCGATCTCGATGAACGAGAAGCTGTTTGCCCGCATCGACGATCTCTATCAGCGTCGTGACAGCCTGGGCCTCGATCCCGAAACGCTGCGCGTCCTCGAAAAGACCTGGAAAGGCTTTGTCCGGTCGGGCGCAAAACTGGATGCGGATGGCAAGAAGCGGCTGGCGGCAATCAACGAGGAGCTTTCCTCGCTCGGCACCAAATTCGGCCAGAACGTTTTGGCCGACGAGCGCGACTGGGCGCTGTTCCTCGACGAGGCCGACCTTGCCGGCCTGCCGGACTTCCTGAAGAGCGCGATGGCCGAGGCCGCCGAGATGCGCGGCCAGAAAGGCCGCTATGCGGTCACGCTGTCGCGCTCGATCTACGAGCCGTTCTCGACGTTTTCCGAGCGCCGGGACCTGCGCGAGATCGCCTTCAGCGCCTTCATCACGCGCGGCCAGAATGGCAGCGCCAGCGACAATACCGAAGTGGTGCGGGGCATGCTGAAGCTGCGCGCCGAGAAGGCGAAGCTGCTTGGCTATGAATCCTTCGCGGCGCTCAAGCTCGACGACACCATGGCCAAGACGCCGAAGGCCGTGCACGACCTGCTCGATCCGGTCTGGGAAAAGGCGCTGGAGAAGGCGGCGAGCGACCAGAAGGAACTGGAGCGGCTGGCGGCCGAAGCCGGCAGCAACGAGAAATTCGCCGCCTGGGACTGGCGCTTCTACCAGGAGAAGCTGCGCGCCGAGAAATTCGCCTTCGACGAGGCCGAGCTGAAGCCCTACCTGCAGCTCGAGCGGGTCATCGAAGCCTGCTTCGACGTCGCGACGCGGCTCTTCGGCATCACCTTCGAGGAGAAGAAGGGCATTGCGGCATGGCATCCCGATGCCCGCGCGTTCGTGGTCAGGAATGCCGACGGCAGCGAGCGCGGCCTGTTCTTGGCCGACTATTTCGCGCGGCCGTCAAAACGCTCGGGCGCCTGGATGAGCGCGCTGAAGTCCGGCTACAAGCTTGGGCCTGGCGCCAGGCCCGTCATCTACAACATCATGAACTTCGCCAAGCCGCCGGCCGGCGAGGCAGCACTGCTGTCGGTCGATGAGGCCAAGACCCTGTTCCACGAGTTCGGCCATGCGCTGCACGGCATGCTGACCGACGTCACCTGGCCTTCGGTCGCCGGCACCTCGGTGAGCCGTGACTTCGTCGAGCTGCCCTCGCAGCTCTACGAGCACTGGCTGACGGTGCCGGCGGTGCTGGAAAAGCATGCGCTGCACGTCAAGACCGGCAAGCCGATGCCGAAGGACCTGCTCGATAAGATGCTCGCCGCCCGCACCTTCGGCGCCGGCTTCGCCACGGTCGAGTTCACCGCATCGGCGCTGATCGACATGGCCTATCATGCTCGGCCGGACGCGCCGGCCGAGCCGCTTCGTTTCGAGGCCGAAACGCTCGAAAGGCTGCGCATGCCCGACACCATCGCCATGCGCCACCGCACCCCGCATTTCGGCCATGTCTTTGCCGGCGACGGCTATTCGGCCGGCTACTATTCCTACATGTGGTCCGAGGTGCTCGACGCCGATGCCTTCTCGGCCTTCGAGGAAACCGGCGACGCCTTCAATCCGGAATTGGCCGAGCGGCTGAGGAAGAACATCTACGCCGCCGGCGGATCCAAGGATCCCGAGGAGCTTTACACCGCGTTTCGCGGCAAGATGCCGTCGCCGGAAGCGATGATGGTGAAGCGGGGGTTGGTGTGATTGGCTGATCTCCCCCCTTGTGGGGGAGATGGCCGGCAGGCCAGAGGGGGGCGCTGTCCCGCCGACGTCTCAGTGAAACGCAAATCCGCCGATCGTTCGTTTGATTCCTGGCCTCCGGAAATTAAGTAAGATCGCGATCCTTCGCGCCCCCCTCTGCCCTACCGGGCATCTCCCCCACAAGGGGGGAGATTGGCAGCTTCCACGGATCCTTCACCCGTGGCCACACCGGCCGCTTCAGCTTCCTGTAATTCGTCACCGCCGGGTTGCTCGGATAAGAGCTCGGCGCCGCCACATAGATGATCTCGGCGGCGATCGGCGCGAAGCCGGCGTAGAAATGGTTGGTCGACTTGATCAGCAAAATGCTCTTCGACAGCGGATCGACGCCGATGTTGGAAAAGATGTCCGGCTCGAAGGTCTGCGTGCGGTTGGTGTTGAGGATGACGTCGACTTCGGTGCCCTCGAGGCGCACCACCGCGGCCGGTCCCAGCGTCACCCGGCTCGGCCCGAAACTTTGCCAGCCCTCGTTCACCGCCCTCAGCACCGTGACGCGCGCATCGATCGGCTCGCCGGCCTGCGGCCCCGCCTTGCCGCCGAAACGCAGGTCGATGACGGCGCCCTCGCCTGCCGCATGGCAGAAGGTCACCGCGATCGGGTCCCAGATCGTCGCCACGCCGACCTTGTCGACACCGCGCTTAAGCAGCTCGCGCAGCACGATGGTGCCGTCGCCCGGAACGCCGCCGCCAGGATTGTCCCAGATGTCGGCGATCACCACCGGCTTGTCCTGACGCTCGGCCCGCACGGCGAGCGCGCGTGCGATGCCGGCGGCCGTGTTCAGCATCGTCATCGCCGTCTTTTCGCGCAAGGCGTAGAGCTCGCGTCCAAGCTTTTCCGCCAATGCGTCGCCCTTTGCCTTGTCGTCGTCGGTGACGACCAGGATGCGCGTGCCCATTTCCGGCACGTCGGCGGCCATGAAGCCGTGGATGACCGAGACCGACAGCACGCCGTCCTTGCCGTGCAGCGCCCTGATCTTGTCGACGAAGGAGCGCATCGGCTCGCGGCTGGTCGGCAGCACCTGGATCATGTGGCAGTCGAAGGTCGAGATGATAGGCTTGATCTCGCCGCGCGCCGCCGCCAGGCCAAGCTCGACCACATGCTCGCCGCGCTCGTAGAAGTCGGTGTGCGGGAATTCGAGGAAATAGGCCATGATGTCGGAGGCCGCGACGCGCTTCGGCGTCAGATGGCTGTGCGGATCGAATTCCGAGGCGATCACCACCTTCGGCCCGACGATGCCGCGCACGCGCTCCAGAAGATCGCCTTCGCAATCGTCATAGCCTTGCGCCACCATGGCGCCGTGCAGGCCGAGGATCACCGCATCGACCGGCAGCGCGGCCTTGAGCTGGCCGAGGATCTCGTCGCGCAGCGCCTCATAAGTCTGCCGCTGCACGATCCCGCCGGGCTCCGCCCAGGTGGCGGTGCCTTCTATGACGGTCAGACCTTCCTTCGCAGCGCGGCGCCGCAGCGCCACGATCGGCGAGGAGCACAGCGTCGGCGTCTCCGGATGCTTGCCCGGCCCGGCATAGAAGGCCATCTCGAACGAGGCCCGGTCGGTCGGCACCGGCGAGAAGGTGTTGGTTTCCGTCGCCAGCGAGGCGGTGAAGACGCGCATCAAAACTCCGTAAGGACTCTTCGTTTTTCGCAATTCCGAACGGAAAACCGCTGCACACTTTTCCCGGAATTGCTGGGATTGCTATTTGACAGCCCCGAGCGCGAGGCCCCGGACGAGGTAGCGCTGCAGCCAGACGAACAGGATCGCCACCGGCAGCGTCGCCAGCACCGTGGCCGCCATGACATGGTGCCACTCGATCGTGTAGCGGCCGGCGACCAGCGAGAAAACCTGGATCGGCAGCGTGTAGCTCTCCTGGCTGCGCAGCATCGTGAGCGCCACCACAAACTCGTTCCAGGCATTGATGAAAGTGAAGATCGCCGTCACCGCGATCGCCGGCAGGCAGAGCGGCAGGAACACTTTTCGCAAGGTCAGCCAGCGGCCGGCGCCTTCCATCCAGGCCGCCTCCTCGAGATCGCGCGGGATGGTGTCGAAATAGCTCTGCAGCATCCAAACCGTGAAAGCGACGTTGAAGGCCATGTAGATGAAGCCGAGCGCCGTGGTTGATTCGACCAGCCCCCAGGCGGCCATCAGCCGGAACAGGCCGAGCACCAGCACGATCGGCGAGATCATCTGCGATATCAGCAGGAACTGGCGGAACGCGCCATAGCCGCTGAAGCGGAAGCGCGACATGGCATAGGCCGCCGGCACCGAGATCAGGATGGCGCCGATTGTCGCCAGCGCCGAGACATAAAGCGAGTTCAGAAGCGCCTGGCCGAAGCCGGTCGCCACCCACATGTCGGCAAAATTCGACCAGCGGAACTCGCTCGGCCACCAGCTTGGCGTGAGCACCTCGGTCCGCGGCTTGACCGCGGTGAGGAACATCACCGCGAACGGGAAGATCGTCACCACGATCAGCGGCAAAAGCAGCAGCCAGGCGATGATGGTGCGTTTCAGCTTGCCGTTCCTCATGCGCGCTGCTCCCGCATGGCCAGCCGCACATAGATCATGGTGAAGATGAGCAGGATGACGAACATCACCAACGACACTGCCGACGCCTCGCCCAATTTGCCGATGCGGAAGGCGAGCTTGTAGAGATGCGTAACCAGGATGTCGGTGGAGTTCGCCGGCCCGCCCTGCGTCATCACCCAGATGATCGGGAAGGAGTTGAAGACGTAGATCGTGTTCAGCACGATCGCGATGTTGATGAAGGGTTTCAGCAACGGAAAGGTGATCTCGCGGAACTGCTGGAAGAGCGTTGCGCCCTCGAGCGCGGCCGCTTCGTAGAGATCGTCGGGGATCGAGGACAGACCGCCGAGGAAGATCGTGGTGGTGAACGGCACCGTCACCAGTATGCCGATCAGCACCTGCATCGGAAATGCGGTCTCGGCGCTCGCCAGCCACTGGATGTTCTGGCTGATCAGGCCGAGCTTCATCAGCGCCGAATTCAGCATGCCGCTCTCGCCGTTGAGCGCCCAGCGCCAGACCACCGCCGTCATGGTGAGCGACACCGCCCAGGGCAGCATGATGATGACGCGGGCGAGGCCGCGGCCGTAGAAATCGCTGTTGAGGATCATCGCCACCGGGATCGACAGCAGCAGAGCGCCGCCGACCACCAGCACGGTCCACAGGCCGGTGCGCCACAGGGCGGCGACAAAATCGGGATCGGCGGCGAGCGCCGAAAAATTGGCGAGGCCGCTGAAGTCGCGCAGCTGGCCGAAGCGGTTCACGTCATGCGTCGAGATCTGCACCAGATCCCAGACCGGCCAGAAGATCACCACCGCCGCCAGCAACAGGCTGGGCAACGTCAGCAGGTAAGGCAGGATACGGCTTTGCATCGGCTGACTTGCACCGCGCTGCGGGTAGGCATCAGTGGCAGTGGCATTGGTGCTCAAGACACGTCCTTTGAATTCCTCGCCGACGTTGGCGATCTGGCCTTGTCCGAAGCATCCGGAATTCGAAAACCGCTATGCAGTCGTGAACGAAAAGATGTGGCGCGCCCCGCGGGGGTAGGGCGCGCCACGGGCGCAGGGAGGTACGCCCTATTTCTTCAGCACGCCATTGGCCTTGTCCGCCGCCTCCTTCAGGGCGGCTTCCGGCTCGGCGCTGCCGAGATAGATCTTCTGCATGGCGTCCGAAGTGATCTGGGCGATCTCTTCCCAGCCCGGGATGACTGGCGCGAAGCGGGCGTCGGGCAACAGCGCGGTGAAGGCGGCGAGGTCGGCGTTGTTGACGTAGTATTCCATCTTCGCCTCTTCCTTGTTCACCGGCAGGAAGCCCTCGCCTTGCGTGAACTTGGCGCGCTGCTCCTTGGTGAACAGGAAGTCGAGCAGCTTCCAGGCCTCGTCCTTGTTCTTGGAGTTCTTGAACATGATGATGGAATCGGTGACGCCATAAGTGCCGCGAGCGCCGGTCGGGCCGGCCGGAATGGCGGCGACACCATATTTCAGGTTCGGCGCCTCTTCCTTGATCTGATTGGACAGGAACGGCGCGGTGATCATCATGCCGACCTTGCCCTGCTTGAACAGGTTCTGCACGTCCTCACGGTTGTTGGAGGTGACGCCTGGCTCCGTCAGGCCTTCGTCGATCATCGACTTGTAGAGCTTGGCGGCCTCGAGCGCGCCCGGCGTGCTCAAGCCGGACGTGCCGTCCTTGTTGAGGATCTCGGTGCCCTGCGACCACATCGCGTAATAATAGTAGACGTCGGTCTCGATCTCCTTGCCCTGCAGGCCGAAACCGAAGGCGCCGGCCGCCTTGATCTTGCGCGCATCTTCCTGCAGCTCAGTCCAGGTTGCCGGCGGCTTGGCGATGCCGGCCTTCTCGAACAGCTCCTTGTTGTAATACATGGCGCGCGCCGAAGCCGCGATCGGCAGGCCGTAGGTGTGGCCGCCCATGATCGAGGGCTGCAGGAAGGTGTCTATGAAGCGGTCCTTGAACTCGGGCGTGATGTAGCTGTCGAGCGGCTCGGCGACGTCCTGCTGCACGAAGTCGATCAGCCAGCGCGTGCCGATGATCGAAAGGTCCGCATTGGTGCCTGCGGTGATGTCGGTGGTGAGTTTTTGCAGCAGCACGTCCCACGGCACGACCTCGTATTTGATCGTGATGCCGGGGTTGGCCGCCTCGAACTCCTTCTTCACCGCTTCGAAATAGGGGCCGGTCTTGGCGCTGTATTCGGCGACGGTGACGCGCACCTCGCCGGCATCGGCCGGCGCGGCGAGCGCCAGCATGCTCATTCCGGCCAACAGGCCGACGGTCCATTTCGCAAGGCTCATCTGATCTCTCCCATTGATGCCCATTGGCGCCTGGCCCTTTTTGGGCACAGGATTTATGTGACTTTCCTACATTATCGATGGTTTCTCGCTATGCAAGCAGTTTATCATGTTGCTAAATTACATTTCATTGAGTAGCGTTCTGTCGCTGTCTGACGTGGTGGAGGAGCGCCTATCGTGGTCTCGAAGGCCGATTTCGAGGGCAAGACAATTGTCGTCACCGGCGCCGGCGGCGGCCTCGGCTCGGCGATCGTGGCGCTCATGGCCGAGCGCGGCGCCCGCATCGTCGGCTGCGACCAGTCGGCCGAGGCGTTGGCCAGCCCGCATATCGCCTCGCGCCATGTCTTCGACCTGCTCGACCGCGCCTCGATCGAGGCTGCGATCCCTGCCTTGCTCGACAAGGACGGCGTCCCCGACATCCTGATCAACAATGCCGGCTGGACGCGCGCCGAGAAGATCGATGCGCTGACGGCCGACAGAATAGAGCAGGAGCTCGACCTTAACCTGACCGGCGTGATGACATTTGCCGACCCGCTGATCAAGGCGATGGCCGGGCGCGGTTCCGGCAATGTCGTCTTCATCTCCTCGGTCAACGCTATTTCGCATTTCGGCAATCCGGCCTATGCCGCCGCCAAGGGCGGCATCAACGCCTACGCCAAATCGATTGCAGTCGAGCTCGGCCGCAGCGGGCTGCGCGCCAATGTCGTCTGTCCGGGCTCGATCCGCACCGCCGCCTGGGACCATCGGCTCGCCAGGGACCCCGAGATCCTCGGCCGGCTGAAGCGGCTCTACCCGCTCGGCCGCATCGTCAACGCGTCCGAGGTGGCCGAGGCCGTGGCTTTCCTTGCCTCCGACCGGGCTTCCGGCATAACTGGCGCGGTGGTGCCGGTGGACGCCGGGCTGACAGCCGGCTACCTGCCTTTCATCGACGACATATTGGGAGCGTGACCATGACCGATGTCCTGTTTCGCAACCTGTCGAAATCCTTCGGCCAGCACAAAATCCTCGAGGACATCAACCTCGAGATCAAGAGCGGCGAGTTCGTCGTGCTGGTCGGCCCGTCCGGTTGCGGCAAGTCGACCCTGCTGCGCATGCTGGCCGGGCTGGAGACGATCACCTCGGGCGACCTCATCATCGGCGGCACGCGCGCCAACGACCTGCCGCCGCAGAAGCGCAACATCGCCATGGTCTTCCAGTCCTATGCGCTGTTCCCGCACCTGAAGGCCGCCGACAATATCGGCTTCGGTCCGAAGATCCGGGGCGAGACCCGCGCGGCGATCGACGACAAGGTGAAGAAGGCGTCCGGCGTGCTCAACCTCTTCTCCTATCTCGACCGCTACCCCAGGCAATTGTCCGGCGGCCAGCGCCAGCGCGTCGCCATGGGCCGCGCCATCGTGCGCGAGCCTTCGGTGTTTCTCTTCGACGAACCGCTCTCCAACCTCGACGCGCAACTGCGTGTTCAGATGCGCACCGAGATCAAGGCGCTGCACCAGCGGCTGAGATCGACCATCGTCTACGTCACCCACGACCAGATCGAGGCGATGACCATGGCCGACCGCATCGTGGTGATGGACCGCGGCCGCATCCAGCAGGTCGGCCAGCCGCTCGAGCTCTACGATAAGCCGGCTAACAAATTCGTCGCCGGCTTCATCGGCTCGCCTTCGATGAGTTTTGTCTCCGGCGCGCTGAAGACCGCCGACAGCAAATCCTGGTTCGAGACCAGAGGCGGCGGCCGGCTGGCGCTTGCCGGCAAGACGGCGGCCGGCAGCGACACCGTGGAGGCCGGCATCCGCCCCGAGCATTTCGTCATCGGCGCCGCCGAGGACGCGATCGCCATCGATGTCGATGTCGTCGAGCCGACCGGCTCGGAAACGCATGTCTATGGCTCGGTCGGCGACGACACGGTGCGCGCCGTGTTCCGCGACCGGCTGCAGGTCAAACCGGGTGACCGGCTGCCGGTGAGCGTCGACCCGCGCAACATCCACCTCTTCGACAAGGCGACGGGCCTGCCCGTGTGATGATGAAGACATGATGATCAAGACATGACGATGACGACATGAAGACACCGGCCGATATCATCACGCGTCTTCAGCTGATGTCGCAGGACGGCACCAAGTCGGACCGCCGGCTGGCGGGCTTGGTGCTTTCCGACCTCGACTTCGCCTCCAAGGCCGCGATCTCGGAGATCGCCGCGCGCGTCGGCGTCAGCGAGCCGACGGTCACCCGCTTCTGCCGCAATCTCGGCTGCGAGGGCCTGCGCGATTTCAAATTCTATCTGGCGCAGGCGATCGCCATCGGCGGCCAGTATCTGTCGCCGGAGCCGCTGAGCCGCGACGCGCGCGAGCAGCGCATCGCTTCGGCCATCACCGAAGCAGCGATCACCGCCATCCAGCGCGCCAGCGAGAACCTCGACATGACGACGCTGATGGCCGTGGCCGCCCGCATCGCCAGTTCCGGCAATGTGCTGTGCATCGGCTCCGGCGGCATTTCCTCGATGATGGCGACCGAGATGCAGAACCGGCTGTTCCGGCTGGGCCTCTCGGCGCTCGCCCAGGTCGACGGCCAGCTGCAGCGCATGTATGCCGCGGTCGCAACGCCGGAGACGACGGTGGTCGCCTTCTCGGTGTCGGGCTATGCGCGCTCGGTTATCGAGGCCGTCGAGGTCGCCCAGCAATATGGCGCGGCAACCGTCGCCATCACCGCCCCGGACTCCGCTCTCGCCAAGGCCGCCGACACGGTCATCCTGCTGCAGTCTTTCGAGGACGGCAACATCTACAAGCCGACCTCTTCGCGCTACGCGCTGCTCGCCATCCTCGACATGATCGCCACCACGGTGGCGGAATCGCGCGGCCCCAAAGTGCTGGAGAACCTGCGCCGCATCAAGCAGAGCGTGAACACGCTGAAGGTGGACGATCCAAGGCTGCCGCTGGGCGATTGAGCGCTAATCGGCGCCATGATGGATCCTTTAGCCCGGCTGGCGTTCCTTCGCGCCCCCCTCTGGCCTGCCGGCCATCTCCCCAATTGGGGGAGATGGCAGCTTCAGCGCCCCGCTCTTTCCGCAACGCCGGATATTGGCGAAACCGGCGTAAAGGCTGATCTCCCCCCTTGTGGGGGAGATGGCCGGCAGGCCAGAGGGGGGCGCTGTCCCGCCGACATTTCGAATTTGGGATTACCCGGAAAGCGCCTCAACACGCTTCACCAGCGCGCCCGCATCGCCCAGCACCCGCACCGTCTTCAGCCGCGATGTGCCGCCCCCAACCACCGAAACGGCCGACCCCGGCACACCCAGCGCCTTGGCCACCAGCCGCTCCAGCGCCGCGTTGGCGGCGCCCTTCTCCGGCACGGCGCGCACGCGGGCCTTGAGGTGGCTGCGCCCGTCGGCGGTCGTTTCGACGCCGTCGATCCGGTCCAGCGCCGCCTTCGGCGTCAGCCGCACGTAAAGGTCGATGCCGTCGTCGCGCGGGCGAAACGGCGCGCTCATCGACCGGACCGGTCTCAGGCGACCAATGACAGGACGGTCGTGAGCAAAAACTGCCGGATGAAGAAAATAATCAGGAGAAGAATGATCGGCGAGATGTCGATGCCGCCGAGGTCGGGCATGAAACGGCGGATCGGCCTGAGCGCCGGCTCGGTCAGCCGGTAGAGCATGTTGGCGATGGTGTCGACGAACTGATTGCGCGAGTTGACGACATTGAAGGCATAAAGCCAGGAAAAGATCGCCGAGGCGATGATGACCCACCAATAGAGGTCGAGCGCCATGACGATGGTTTGAATGAGGGCGATCATGCCGGTCTCCAAATTGTCGCCGACATGTAGCCATTGCTTGGCGAACCGGCAAGGCCCGCCGGCCACAGCGCATCGACGCCAGGCAGCCGTTTCGCCTTGACATCAAACCGCCGCGACCGATACAAGCCCATCCGCTGGAACGGGGCTGTAGCTCAGCTGGGAGAGCGCATCGTTCGCAATGATGAGGTCAGGGGTTCGATCCCCCTCAGCTCCACCAGCCGATTTAAAATCAAGGCTTTGGCAATGGGTTCTCGTTGGTGGGACAACGACGTGAGACATTGCGATGCGCATTCCGGCCTATTTGTCCGTCTCCCGTCACCGTCTTTTCGCTGCTATCATCATATGGCGTTGCGAACGTACGGACTTGGGCATTTACCGCTTGACTGAGTGATCAAGCGAGCACTGTTGGGAGCCTACCTCATTCGCCGATGGTGGTCCGTCATGCTACTGGGCGTCGTTCTTGGTCTTATGTACGAAGCGCTCAACCGGCTCGTCGCTATTGTCCCGTTGTCAGATAGCCCGTGGCTGACCATTGTCCCGGCCGGCATTGCCGGTACTGCGCATTCCTACGAGCCTACCTGCTGTACGGTTTCATCAGAATGGAATGGCTGCCGACCACTGAACCGAAGAGAAGCATTGCAATTGGCTGCATGTGCCTAGCCGGACCGGTGATAGTGATAGCTCCGGGCGCATTGCTGGCGATGTTCCGATCCAGACCCATCCTAGCGGCCATTTCCGTTTTCTAGGCCCGCCAAGAGGTGACAGCCCTGCCCTTCCTAGACGGCCTGATCGCACATCCGGGGAGTGGGTCAGTTTGAAATCTGCAGTATCGCTGGGAGACGGTGGTAGTCCTTTAGGATGCATTGCATTTGAATATTAGTTATGTCTAATTTTATCGTTTGGCGCGGTGCTGAAAGGCCGTGCCACGCTCCAAAGATGCGGCGTCCGTAGCAGTGTCAGGAGGAACGAAATGAAAACGATCCTTATCGTCACGACAGCGCTTGCATTCGCAGTCTCCGCTCCCGCGTTTGCGGACCCTAAGGGCAGTACGACGACAACCACCAGTGAGCAGGGACATAGCGGAAACCCACCCAACAACGATAATGGTACGACAACGACTACGACATCGACCGGACCGAGCGGGCAGATCAATAACGGCAAGACCGACTGCAATAATTGCTCAACGTCGACCACGACGACCGGACCGGGGAATAGCAACTGATTACGACCATGTTGTGCGGGAAAACTGCGGGCATGCCGTGAAGACCGTCTGGCGAAAGGAGAGGGGCGCGGATGATTGTTGGGGAATCCGCCTCCTTTTATCTCTAGCCGTTGCAGCGTCGCTGCCGGCATTTGCCGGAAAGAATGGCTTCGACAGCGACACGACAACCACCTCCGGGCAGGGAATGGCGGAAAGACAAACGACAGCGCCAACCCTGACAACAATGGCCAGACGACAACCACGACCGACGAACGTGCAAGAACAGGTAAGTGCCTCAGGGGGGCGGAAATGCCCCCTGTTCATTGTCCCACCATCGAGGCAGTCGCTTCGAGAACGCCGACCCAGAGCATCATGGGGCCGCTGCCGTTCGTTCTGCGTTACCCGTTGAATAGCAGCTCCAGCCACGGCGCAGAGCCATGGCCGTTCACCTGGACACCGCCGTAGTGTGCCTGCGTTGGCGCGCATAGGCCACGCAGGCGTCCACCGTGCTGACGCAGAGCGCATCGCGGGGTGCTGCAGCTCTGAAACATCCGAACGGAACAGTCATGAATTTTCGCTGAATGGAGCCTTCAGCCTCCGTTCCGGGCCCCCCTCATAGAAAGGGTCGTTCAACCCGCGGTCCCGCCCGCATCGAAGGAGAAGTCCCATGACCCGCACGTCATTCATCGCCGCAGCCCTTGCCGCCGCCGTCGGCTTCACCGCCATCGCGCCCGCCATGGCCAACGACGTCAACATCGAACAATATGGCTGGCGCAATTCCGCCGGCGGCGCCCAGCACGGCTACCGTAACCGCATACACGTCTACCAGGATGGCCGCTTCAACACCGCGATCGGCCAGCAATATGGTCATCGCAACCGGTCGGTGATCGGGCAGCAGGGCGTCGACAACCACGGCGCAGCCTATCAGTACGGCAGCCGGAACGCCGCGGGCATTGCCCAGTTCGGCTCGAACCACACAGCGATCCTGACGCAGGACGGCAACGGCAACATCGCCGCCGGCGTCCAGGTCGGACACGGATGCAATGCCGACGTCAGCCAGGGCGGCAGCGGCAACGTCGCCGCCTTCGTCCAGGACTGCCCCTGAACCGGAGCAAGCACGAAGATGAAGCGGCCGGCAACGGTGTTGCCGGCCACCACTCTCAAATTGTGAGGAGATGACCCATGACCAGACGAGACAAGCAAACAGCAGTGCTATCGGCCGCGCTGCTGGCTGCGATCGCCGGCGGCGCAGCCGGCGCGACGGCCGGCAAGGATGGCTCGATCTCCGGGCCGCTGCGATGCGAGATTCGAGATACGATTGAAGGAGACGCCATCCTGCTGGAGCCTATGGTTTATGCCGACAAGAGCATCAGCGGCACCTACACGGTCAGCGTCTCCGGAGGCAGCGCGTCCGGTTCCGCCAACATTCGGCAGGCCGGCGCCTTCGAAGCTCATCCGGGCAATCCCTCGTCACTCGGCCGGATGAGTGTCGGGGCGAGTGGCGCTGCCTACGACGTCAAGCTGAAACTGACCGCGGGCGGCACGAGCGTCAGTTGCGTCAAGCAGGTGCCCGGCGCGACCTGAGCGCCGGCTCTCTCGGTCCGCCGATCGAAAGGAGGGCTCCGGGCAACCGGAGCTCTTCGCCGTTTCCACAAGGGCATGAGCAGGTCCTGGAAACTGAGCGGCGGTTCTTCATCCGGATTTGCGTGAGAACGGAGACTTGGAGCGTCGGCGATTTTGTCGAAGACCGGACCGCTCCGGCTCTTGAACGGCTCCTGAACGCACCCTTCCGCCAGGGTTCAGCTTTGCCGTGCGACTGTTCCCCATCAACGGTCGAACCCGCAAGGAGACGTCAAATGAACCGCCGGATCGCAAAGCTCGTCCACGCCACCGCGCTCGCCGCGGCCATCGGCCTGCCCCTGGTTGCCGCTCCGGCAGAGGCGGGCGGTTCGATCGGGTTTTACTACTCGCCCCGGACGGCCCGCGATGCGCGGGCGCTGGATCTCGGCCTGCGCGCCTATTCGGTCTACAACGGGCTGCGCAGCGGCGCCCGTATCAGACAGCTCGGGCGCAACAACCGTGCCGGCATAGGTCAGGACGGTGCCGGCAATCTCGGCATTATTCGACAGGAGGGCAGCGGACACGCCGCTACCTTGCGGCAGGACGGCAACGACAATTCCTACGGCATTTTCCAGTTCGGCAGAAACACCGACGCCAACGTCGCGCAGACCGGTGACGGCCAGAGCGGAGCGGCTCTGCTGTTCGGCTGGTAGGCAAGAACGCGCCTAACGCATGTCGCGCAAAAGTGCGCAGCGGTTTTGCGAAAACGACATGCATAAAAGCAAAGACTTAAAGCGCGTCGCCTGAATCCGTTTCAGCGCGACGCGCTTTAGTTGCGGATGCGTGGACGACTATCCGGCCACGCAGCCGCCGATGGACGTTACAGCCCGCGACCCCGCGGCACGCCACTCGGCAATTAGAGACGGACTCAATCGTCCCAATCATCATCCCAATTGTCTTCATCCTCCCGCGGATAGCTGGGGATGACGCGGATAACCGTCCGCGGGCGCTGATAGCGCCAGTCATACTCCTCCGGCCGCTGCGGCTCGTAGCTGCGGTAGATTTGCCGGTAGTGGTGCTTGGGCTTCCAGTAATGGTGCTTCTTGTGCGAGCGCACGCAGTAGCCGTCATCGGTCAGGTACGCGCATGTCACATGCGCCTCTTGAACCAGGCTGCCCCTGTCCGGCACGGCGATTATCGGCGCAGCCCGCACTGCAGCCATCGGTGCCAGCATGGCGCCGGCAAGGGCAAGAACAAACAATTTCATCGACCTCTCCGTCGTCTCGAGTCGGGGCCGAAAGACCTTCGGAATCGGGGCGATTTGCGGCGGCCGGCGATCACTTTTGTTTCCCGCCGCACATATGAGCGTTAGATCATGTTCGCACCGGCGCCCTGCGACCTGGGCACCGGGCTGCTCGAAGCCCTGGCAACAGGCATGCGCTGCTCCCACGGAGTTCATAGGCCGTCGAGGCCGCTCGCACGCGGATGTTTCCAGGTCACGAATTGGAAACGGGACGCCGCCTTCCGCGCCATCCCCGTGAGACAGACGGGGCGCATTTGTCGGGCGTCCCGCCGCCGACATGTCCGCCAGCTCAACGGAGGAAGTGCCAATGTCAGTGGTCGGAATCCTGCTCCATCTCAGCCGCGCCATCATCCATGCGCACAACAACGCCAAGGTCAGAAACCTGATGGATGCCATGCCGTCCGATGTCGGGAAAGACGCGCGTCGGCAAGCTTCGTCCGACACCACTGAAGACAAGTCGGGTGCCATCCGTCGCGGCGGGCGCTGAAGCAAGCGGGGCTCTCGCGTCGCCCGCCCGATCTCACCTGTTCACCTCGATACGGCCGTCGCTTTACGACGATGCTGGCGCGCATAGGCGACGCACGCGTCCACCGTGCTGACGCAGAGCGCATCGATGCTGTTCGGCAAATTGTTGTCGCCGGCATAGGTGACTTCCGCGACACGGCCGCCAACCATGCGAACCTGCGTGTTGCAATAGCCGCCGGGCGCGACGTTGACGGACCCCCCGACTGCGGGAATCGCGCCGACCGCCATGGTTGGCACCGCGATGCTGAGGTTGCCGCGCTGCACCGTGCGCTGATAGGTCCAGATCTGTCCGGAGGGCCCCGCATCGGCCGTCGCGGTCGGAAAGCCGGCGCACATGCGGACATCGGCCTCGCTGAGGCCGACCATCTCCTTGCGGGCGGCGGCCGTGGTGGCATCCTCTTTCACGACCCGCGACGTGTCGTCGGGGATGACGCAGGACGACAGGATGGAGATGCCTGCCGCAACAAAGGCAAGTTTTCGAATGCGCGAAGATGTCATGTCGTCGGTCGGAGTTGCGTGCCGCCCCAGCGCCCTCCTGCCTACCTAGGCAAGCGGGCAAGGGCGTCAAGCCGGGGAAGTCCGCGAATTCCGGTCGAAGGCGAGAGCGCCTCGCGCTGCACCACCTCAGCCCACCCGGAAATAGCTCGTCATGCCGGTCTTCTGGTGCTCGATGATGTGGCAGTGCAGCAGCCAGTCGCCGGGATTGTCGGCGACGAAGCCGAGCTGAACTTTCTCATCTGGCTGGATGAGATAGGTGTCGGAGACGAGCGGCTGCACCCGGCGCGTCGAGGACGTCAGCACCTTGAAGCTCATGCCGTGCAGGTGGATCGGGTGCGAATGCGGCGTCAGGTTTTCCATGTCGATGATGTAGCTCTTGCCGAGCTTCAGCTCGGCCAGCGGCGCGGTCGGGTCGGGCGTGTCGCCCGGCCACGGCACCTTGTTGATGGCCCAGAAACTGTAGCCGAGCGAACCGCAGATGCCGTCGCCGGGCACGTTTTCGGCAGTGGAGCTCAGCGCCAGCGGAATGCGCCTGGCGCTGCCAAGGTCCACCTCCGCCACCGGATTCGGCTCAAGCGGCGGCAGATCGCGCAGGTCGCGCTTGAGCGATTTGCCGACCGCGCGCAGCGTCGCCAGGATTTTCGGCTTGGTGCCGCGGACGTCGCGCAGGCTGACGATCGCGCCTTCTTCATCGGGCATGCGGATGGCAAGCTCCAGCCGCTGGCCGGGCCCGAGCTGCAAGGCGTCGGGCGCGAAGCGTTGCGGCACCGGATTGCCGTCGAGCGCGATGACCGCCGCCGCCGCGCCGTCGACGCGGAAGGCGTAGATGCGCGTGACGTCGGTGATGGCGGCCCTCAGCCGCACCAGGCCGCCGGCCGGCGCGTCATATTGCGGCTGGTCGAGCCAGTTGGCCGTGCGCACCGTGCCATAGGTGCCGGCCCTCGCCGCGTCGCGCGGCCGGAACGGCTCGATGAACTGGCCGTCGTCGCCGAGGCGCCAGTCGCGCAGATTGACCACCGCTTCGGAATCGAATTGCGGATCGCTGGGGTTCTCCACCACGATGACGCCGGTCAGCCCGTGGCCCATCTGCTCGAGCGTGTTGCAGTGCGGGTGGTACCAGAAGGTGCCGGCGTCGGGCGGCGAAAACGCGTAGTCGAAATGGTCGCCCTGATAGACATAGGGCTGCACCAGGAACGGCACGCCGTCCATCTTGTTCGGAACGCGGATGCCGTGCCAGTGGATCGTCGTCGGATCGTCGATGCCGTTGATGAGCCGCGCGGCGAACGGCTCGCCTTTGCGCATCCTGACGACCGGCGGCGGGCCTGCCTCGCCATAGGTGAGCGCGTTCTTCGTCGGTGCGCCGTCCATCAGTTGCGCCTGAATGCCGGTGGTCTTCAGCACCACCGGATCGGGCACGGCTGCAAAGCCGGCCAGCCTGCCGATGGTCGAGGCACCGACGCCGGCGACACCGGCAGCGGCGGCGGTCTTTAGAAGAGTGCGGCGCGTGAATACGGTCATGTGCTTCTTCGGCGGGCGGCAGCCCCACAGCACCTCTGATTAAAGCTGAACCGTCCAGCCGCCTATCACCATCCGTCTCGCAGGCCTAGTCCCGCAAGCTGAAGACGAATGGCGCCGTTCGTGTGACACGCGCGCCGAGCTCGGCCGGCGGCGCCGGCACCGACGCGCCCTGCAGCGCGCCGAGCGCCGCGCGGTCGAGATCCGCGTCCCCCGACGAGCGCGCCAGCCGGGCCGAGACCACCCTGCCGGAGGCGTCCACCGTAAAGGTAACATTGGGGCTGCCTTCGGCCTTTCTCGATCGCGCCGCGCTCGGATAGCGCGTGTGGCGCCTGATCCACGCCGCCAGGCTGGAATTCCACCGCGACGGGCCGATGCTGGATCGCGGCGCCGCGTCGGAGGATTGCGGCGCGGCCGCCTTCGCGCCGGCCTTGGCATCGATGCTGGCCGTCGTCACCGCCTTGGGCGGCGCCGGCTTTTCCTTCTTCGGCCGCTGCTTCGGTTTCTCAACCGGCTTCTTCTCTGCCTTTGTCTTCGCCTCGACGGGTTTGGCTGCCTTGATTTCCGTCTCGACCGGCTTCGGCTGCGGCAGCGGAACGGCCACGTCGGGCGCGAGCGTCTCGACAGGGTCGGGAACGGCCTCTTCCAGCGGCGGTTGCTCGCTCAGCGCCGCCACGGTCGGCGCCGCCGGGTCGGCCTTATCAACATCGGCGGGCTGTTCGGTAGCCGGTTCGGCTTCTTCCACGACCGGCTGCGGCGCCTGGTCGGTCGTCGGCTCCGCTTCGCTGACTGTCGGCATCTTCTCGATCGCATCGGGCGGAGTCGGCGTGACCGCGTCGAGTGTCGTCACCTCTTCCGGCACCGCGGGCGCCAGCGGCGCCATTTCGATCGCCAGCGCCGGCGGCGAACCGCCGTCCGGTACCTCGGCGAAGCTGAGGTTCTGCACCGCATAGGCGAGCGCGACATGCGCGGCGAGAATGACCGCCGCCGCGCCTGTCCACAGACCGGCTTCGCGGACGCCGAGGCGTGGATGGGAGATTGCTGTTACGGCCGCGGCCGTCATTGGCTCGCGCTCCCGGCCGTTGCCTGCGCGGCGCCTCCACTGGCGGCCGGAGCCCCGCCCGCCGGGGCCGCGCTTCCGGTGCCGGACGCCGTCTCCAGCCCGACCAGCGCCACCTTCAGATAGCCGGCGGCGCGCAACAGATTCATCACCTCCATCAGCTCGCCATAGCCCACCGTCTTGTCGGCGCGCAGGAAGATGCGGGTCTGCTTGTCGCCCTTGGCCCTGGCGTCGAGCACCGCGGCGAGGGCCTGACGCCGCACGCCGTCATTGCCGATCGCCAGCGTGAGATCGCTCTTCAGCGTGAGGAAGAGCGGCGTCTCCGGCCGCGACGCCGGCGTCGCCGTCGAGCCCGGCAGGTCGACATTGACGTCGACCGTTGCCAAGGGCGCCGCGACCATGAAGATGATCAGAAGCACCAGGATGACGTCGATGAACGGGGTGACGTTGATCTCGTGGCTTTCCTCGAGATCGTCGCCGCCCGTTTCACGGATCCGCGCCGCCATAGCCGTTTACTCCGCCGCCATGGCCATTGCCGGCGGCACCGTGCGGAAATCGAGATCGCGGCTGACCAGCCGTTCGACGCCGGCGGAAGCATCGGCCAGGATCTGCCGGTAGCCGGCTATCGACCGCGCAAAGACGTTGTAGATGACGACTGCCGGAATGGCCGCCACCAGGCCCATCGCGGTGGCAAGCAGCGCCTCGGCGATGCCGGGCGCCACCACCGCCAGATTGGTGGTCTGCGCCTGCGAGATGCCGATGAAGGCGTTCATGATGCCCCAGACGGTGCCGAACAGGCCGACGAAGGGCGCCGTCGAGCCGATGGTGGCGAGCAGGCCGGTGCCGCGCGACATGCGCCTCGACGCAGCGGCCTCAATACGCGACAGCCTGGAGGTGACGCGCTCCTTCAGGCCGTCGCCCGAGGCATGGTCGAGCGCGCCGACTGAAAGCGCCCGCTCTTCCTCCGCCGCGCGCACCAGCAGCGCACCCGGACCGCCGCCATGGCCAAGCGCGCGGGCGGCCTGCATCAGCGTCGCGGCGTTGCCGATGGCGTTCGCCGCGCGGCGGGCTCTCAGCTTGCCGCTGAGAATCTCCAGCGACTTGGCGAGCCAGATCGTCCAGGTGACCAGCGAGGCGAAGGCAAGCCCGACCATGACCGCCTTCACCACGATGTCGGCGTTCATGAACATGCCCCAGGGCGACAGGTCATGCGGCAGCGTCAGCGCAATGGCGGAAGGCTCTTCACCTCCGGCGTTGCCCGGAGCCGGCTGAACGCGCGGTTCGGTCGGCGCGGCAGTGGCCGGCGTCTGCGCAGTCGGCGCCGGCGCTGCCGGCTGCTCCTGCGCCAGCGCGATATCGACCGAAGCAATCGGGCCGGCCGAAAGGATGGCGGACATGGCCAGCGACGCAAAAAAACTGTTCCGGGACAAGGCTCGTCCTCGCTTCATCATTGCACGTAACCGATGGGCTGGCCGGTGACGGGATGCCCGAGCACCCCCATCTCGACGCCGAAAATGTCTCTGAGAACCTCGCCTTGCATGATATCGGCGGGGGTGCCGCGCCTTGAGAGCCGGCCCTCTTTCAGCGCGATCAGCTCGTCGCAATAGCGCGCCGCCATGTTGGGATCGTGCAGCACCACGACGACGCAGAGGTCGCGCTTGCGGCTGAGGTCCCGGACAAGGCCAAGCACCTCGACCTGATGCGCGATGTCGAGCGCCGAGATCGGCTCGTCGAGCAGCATGACGCCTGCATTCTGCGCCACCAGCATGGCGAGCCAGGCGCGCTGGCGCTCGCCGCCCGAAAGCTCGTCCACCAGCCGATCGGCGAAAGCGCTCATGTCGGTCAGCGCCAGCGCTTCCTCGCCATGACTTCTGTCTTGCGGCCCGAAACGGCCGAGCGCGCCATGCCAGGGATAACGCCCGAGCGCCGCGAGCTCCCGCACGGTCAGGCCGGTCGCCGCCGGGTTGGTCTGCGGCAGATAGGCCAGCGCCCGCGCCAACTCGCGCGCGCCCCAGCCGGCCAAAGGGCGTTCGGCGAAGCGGATGTCGCCCGAGCTTGCCGGCTGCTGCCGCGCCAAAAGCTTGACCAGCGTCGACTTGCCGGAACCGTTGTGACCGATCAGTCCGTAGACCCGCGAGCGTTGAAGTTCGAACGAAACCGGCCCGAGCAGAGTGCGCTCGCCGACGGCAAAGCGCACCGCGTCGACATGAAAGGCTGTCTGGGTAGCTGCTGCGGTCACGGTCGGTCTCCCAAGCGGCCGCTGCCTCGGGCTGTCGCCAGGCGGCCAACGCCGGTTGACTAGAAAACATGAGTTAACTAGTCAACTATAAAGATGATTTTATTGGTCAACAAATCGCCATGTCGCTTCGATCACCGGACTGGCGCAATGAGGTCTGGACTGCGACGTCGTCGCCGGGCCACGATTCTGGTCGGCAAATCGAGGCAGCAGGCGATGATCAAGGCGACCCCATTCGACTTTCCCTATGATGGCCGGCTGGTGCCGCAAAACACCGCGCTGCTTGTCATCGACCTGCAGGAGGACTTCTTGTCGCCGACGGGCTATTTCGCCAGAAAGGGCTATGACCCCGCGCCGCTGAGGGCGATCCTGCCCGCCGTGAACCGGCTGATCGCGGTTGCCCGCGCCGCCGGCCTGACCATCATCCACACGAGACAAGGCTACCGCGCCGACATGGCCGACATGACGCCTTACGAGAGATGGCGCCGCAAGCGGTCGGGACTGGACGGCACCGACATCCTGCTGCGTTCCAGCCAGGGCTTCCAGATCGTCGCCGACATAGAGGTCAAGCCGCAGGATATCGTTGTCGACAAGACTTGCAACGGCGCCTTCACCTATACCGACCTGGAGCTGGTTTTGCGCGCGCGGGACATTACGCACCTGCTTTTCACCGGCTGCACCACGGATGTCTGCGTGCACACCACGCTGCGCGAGGCCTGCGACCGCAATTTCCAGTGCCTGACGATCGCGGACGCCTGCGCCAGCGGCGACCGGAAGGCGCACGAGGCGGCGCTCCACATGGTGACCGTCGAGGACGGCGTCTTCGGCGCACTGGCGGATTCGGAGGCCGTCGTCACCGCGCTGTCGCGCCTCCCCGCGGCAAAGGGTTGATCTCGGGATTTCCGGATCGCAAGAATTCTTTGGCCAAATTTTTCACACGCACCGTTCCGTTCCCGGCATCGCGTTCGTCTTGGTTGATGTGACGACTGCAGAAGCCACCACGGCCTCCGCACCCGGACAAACGGAGTAAGAAAATGTCGACCGCAGTGACCTTGATCAATGTCTTTACCGCCAAGCCCGGCAAGCAGCAGGACCTCGCGAAAGCTCTCTCTGAAGGAACGCGCAGCTTTTTCAGCAAGCAGCCGGGTTCGTTGGCCTCGTCTGTGGTCGTCGGCGGTGACGGCAGCAAGGTGGTCAACGTCTCGCAATGGCGTTCGGCCGACGACATCGCCGCCTTCCGCAGCGATGCCCGCTTCGCCGAGTATATGAAGGCGATCGTGGAGCTTGGAGCCGGCGAGAGCGTGATGGGGCATACGGCCTACGCTCACGAAGCCGGTGTGGAAAAGTAGGGGGCCGCGTGACCGGTTTGCAGGATCATGCCGCTGCGACGACCGAAGTCAGGCTTCGCATTTTCGAGCGCGAAGCCGCAGGCTCAAGAGCTCGGTTGCATCGCTATTGCTCGCGCATGGTGGGATCGGTCATCGATGGCGAGGACATCGTCCAGGAGGCTCTGGCCAAAGCTTTCGTGGCGATCAGGAATGGCGACATGCCCGACAAGACAGAGCCCTGGCTGTTTCGCATCGCGCATAATTCAGCCCTTGATTTCCTACGCAAGCGGAGCCGCGCCAAGGCGCATGAGAGCGACGTCGAGCCCGATACGATCGCCGATGAAGACTGTCCCATCGATGCGCGCATCGCCGCCGAGGCCAGCCTTGCCGGGCTGATGCAGTTGCCGCCGGCGCAAAGATGCGCCGTCGTTTTGAAGGACGTGCTGGGCCACAGTCTGGAAGAAATCGGAGAGATCCTCGAAACCACGGAAACGGCGATCAAGGGCGCGCTGCAGCGGGGCCGCGAAAGCCTTCGCAAACTGGCTGCCGTGCCCGCGGCGGCAACGCCGCGCCCGGCCCTCGACCAGCGCGACATGCGGCGCCTCGGCGACTACGTCGCCGCCTTCAACGCCCGCGATTTCGATGTCTTGCGCGGCCTGCTGGCCGATGACGTGAAGCTGGAACTGGTCAATCGGCTTCGTGCCGAGGGCAAGGAATATGTCGGCAATTATTTCGGCCGCTATGCCGACGAGACGCATTGGCATTTCACCACCGGCCTCGTCGAAGGCCGTCCCGCGATCCTGGTCACCAGCCCGGATCGTCCGGACGGGCCGCCGCGCTACTTCATCCTCATCGATTGGCAGCATGGCCGGATCGCCGGCATCCGCGATTTCCTCTTCGCGGACTATGTCATGGACGGGCTGGAGTTCTCATCCCAACCTTCAGGGAAAGTCGACCCGTAGCCGCGATAGACGCGACCCGGAAATGTCGGAGGCCGGGCGCAGCCGGTGCGGCCTCGCCAGCGCGGAAAGATCTGTTTCAGCCGGTGCGAACTTCCGTGAAACTGTGGGATGCAAACGTGCCGGGCTGCGGAATCTCAGCCTCGCGCCGCGCCAACGAATTGTTGACCAGTGTGATGATCTCGCGGCCGATCCGCGCGATCTCGCTCGGCCGGTCGATGCCGGTGATCATGAATTCCCCGATGCCCATGGCGGCATAGGGCAACAGCGAGAGCGCAAGCCGCGCCGGCGGCCCCGCGACCTCGACGGCCTTGTGGTCGGAGGCGCCTGACCAGCCCTCGGAGCGAATGCGCACTGGCAGCGCGAAGCGCAGCTTGCCGGCACGGCCGTGCTCGGCGGCGGCGCTGCGCACGCGCTGCATCAACTGCGCGACTTCGTCCGGCGAGCCTGCCGCCAGTTCGAAGACATCGGCATGCCGGCCGGCGACTTTCAGCGCCGTGCCGGACTGGCCGCCGAGACGGATGGTGAGGTCGGCGCCATGTGGACCCTTGCGCGGCACATAGCCGCCTCTCACACTGTAGAAGGCGCCTTCGTGATCGAAGGGCTTGTCGTTCGACCACAGCCGCTTCAAGAGCACCAGATATTCGTCGATGCGCTGCCACACCACGCTGTGGCCGACAGGCCGCGCCTCGGCGTCGCTGTCCTCGAGCGGCTCGCTCAGCATCCTGAGCGACAGGCGGCCGCCGCTTTTGCGGTCGAGCGCCGCAAGCTGCCTGGCCGCCACCGCCGGCTCGATCACGCCGGCCCAGTGCGTGAGCACGACTTCCAGCGACGCCGTGCGGTCGAGCGTCTGGGCGGCGATGTCCATATTGGTGAGCAGGCCGGCCGGGTCGTCGACGACCAGCTTGCGGAAACCCGCGTCCTCGATCAGCGACAGCTTGGTCGCGGTCTCGGCGAAATCGTAGAAGAAGCCGCCATTGGCAGGCT
Organism: Mesorhizobium sp. M1D.F.Ca.ET.231.01.1.1; assembly: GCF_003999155.2. Classification (NCBI taxonomy): domain Bacteria; kingdom Pseudomonadati; phylum Pseudomonadota; class Alphaproteobacteria; order Hyphomicrobiales; family Phyllobacteriaceae; genus Mesorhizobium; species Mesorhizobium sp. M1D.F.Ca.ET.231.01.1.1. The sequence continues at coordinate 235,209 of NZ_RZOZ02000008.1, read as the reverse complement.
TACCGGGAACATGCGTGAACTCGATCGGCATTGCCATCGCCTCCATCACGTTGATCGCCCCGCTTCGAAACCCTCGAATTGAAATTCATGCAGGCGCGCAACGGCGCGCCGGCACGCGGCCGGTTTCAACTCCAATCACTCAACCCGGTTTTTGTCTTGCGGGACCTTGTCCCGATCCGATCAGGGGATGATCCCGAGCACCACCGCGCCGGTGAACACGAAGGCCAGCGCGAAAACGAGATAGGCGAAGGTGCCGCCATAGGCGGGCCTCCAGCCCTGGTCGGCGGTCAGCCTCTGGCCCTTGCGCTGAGCATTCTGCATGTAGGTCATGGTCGAGCCTCCGTCTCGGCCATTAATCTATAAAATTAGTAGACTTTGTCGATTGCTATTTTCTCGGCGTTTTTGGAACGAGATTCTCAAAGTCAGGCTATTGGTAGTTTTTCTTGCTATGCGGAGAAGAGATTCCGGTCGTCAAAAATATGCGACACCGACCTGGACTGAGCTGCGATCGCCCGGTCGAAGCGGCCTTTCGAAGCCGAAAGTCCTTTGTGCGACAGGAGCTTGGCCATTCGGAGCCTCAAGGATAGCATCGGCTCCGAGCGAACGAAGACGCTCGGAACAAGACGGAGAAAGACATGGGTGGAAGGCTGGCGGGCAAAATCGCCATCATCTCGGGCGGCGCGACGGGCATGGGCGGAGCGGCTTCCGAGCTGTTTGCCGCCGAAGGCGCAAAGGTGGCGATCATCGACCGCAACGGCGAGGCGGCCGGCAAGACCGCTGCGGCGATCCGGGCGCGCGGCCACGTCGCGGAGCATTTCGTCGCCGATGTTTCCGACGAGGCGCAGGTCGAAGCGGCGGCGAAGGCGGCGGCAGAAAAATTCGGGCCGGTGACCGTGCTGTTCAACCACGCCGGCACGATCGTCATAAAGCCCTTCCTGGAGACGACGCTCGCGGAATGGGACTGGCTGCACGCCGTCAACGTGCGCTCGATGTTCCTGATGACGCGCGCCGTGCTGCCCGGCATGATCGCCGCCGGCGGCGGCTCGATCGTCTGCACCTCGTCGATCTCGGCGGTGGCGGCGACGCCGAACGAAGTGCTCTACGACACCACCAAGGGCGCCTGCCACATGTTCGCGCGCGCCATCGCGGTCGAATTCCGCGACCGCAACATCCGCTGCAATGCCGTCTGCCCCGGCTTCATCCGCACGCCGCACGGGCTGCGCGAAGTGGCCGATCTCGGCAAGCTCGGCGTCGATGTCTCGGATGCGGCGATGGCGGCGCAGCAAGGCCGCATCGGCGAGCCCGAGGAAGTGGCGAAGGCCGCACTGTTCCTGGCCAGCGACGAATCGAGCTTCGTCAACGGTGCGCATCTCTTCGTCGACAACGCCTTTACGGCGATCTGAGGCTTAGCGGAATCTAGAGCAATTCCAGGAAAAGTGTGTAACGGTTTTCCGTCCGGAATTGCGTAAAAAACAAATACTTAGGGCTTGCTACCGCTCCTCCCGTCGGAACGGCTTCAGCAGCGCCGACGGTGCCACTGCGTTGCGCGACATGAAGGCCATGGCAACGATGGTGAAGATGAAAGGCAGCATCAGGAACGCTTCGTAAGGGATGTGCCCGAGCCCGCTGGCCTGCATCCTGAGCTGCAGCGCGTCGACGAAGGCGAACAGCAGCGCCGCCCCCGCCGACCGCCACGGATCCCAGCGGCCGAACACGACCAGCGCGATCGCCACCCAGCCGCGACCCGACACGACACCGAAGGTGAAGGCGTTGAACTGCGCCATGGTGAGGAACGCGCCGGCAAGCCCCATCAGCGCGCCGCCGAGGATCACCGCCTGGAAGCGGGTGGCGATCACGCTGACGCCGGCGGAATCCGCGGCGCGCGGGTTCTCGCCGACCATGCGCACCGAAAGCCCCCATGGCGTGCGGTAGAGCACGAAGGCGGCGAGCGGGACCGCGATGATCGCCAGATAGACCAGCGTGAACTGGTTGAACACCGCCGGCCCCAGGATCGGGATATCGGAGAGCAACGCGATCGGCGCGGGCTGAAACCCCTTGATGCTAGGCGGCACCGACTGCTGGCCGAAGATCAGCCGGTAGAGGAAGTAGGCGAGGCCGGATGACAACAGCGTCACGCCGATGCCGCAGACATGCTGGCTCAAACCCAACGCCACCGTGAACAGCGCGTGCACCGCGCCCATCAGCGCGCCAACCAGCACGGCCACCAGGACGCCCAGCCACAGGCTTCCGCTAAGGCTCGCGGCGGTGAAGCCGGCCATGGCCGACAACAGCATGATGCCTTCGATGCCGAGATTGAGCACGCCGGCGCGCTCGGAAAACATTTCGCCGAGTGTGGCGAAGGCGAGCGGCGTGGCGATGCGGATGATGGCGGCGAGGAAGCCGACCTGAAAAATCTGCTCGAACACCGCGCTCATGCGGATGCTCCCACGCGGCGGATGCGGTAGGCGGTGAAGAGCAGCGCCACCAGCATGGCAAGCAGCGCCGTGCCCTGGATGACGTCGCTCAGGAAAGCCGGCACGCCGGTCGCGCGCGACATCGCCTCGGCGCCGGTCATGACCGCGGCAAGGAAGATCGCCGCCGGCACCACGCCGAGCGGGTTGAGCCGGGCGAGCATGGCGACGACGATGCCGGAATAGCCGTAGCCCGGCGAGATGTCGCTCATCACCTGGAAGTGCACCCCGCCGACCTCGCCGACACCGGCGAGCCCGGCCAGCGCGCCGGAAAGCAGCGCGGTGGACAGCAGAACGCGCTGCACATTGATGCCGCCATAGCGCGCGGCTTCCGGATTCTCGCCGGTGACGCGGATCCGGAAGCCGAGCGTTGTGCGCGCGATCAGGAACCAGCAAAGCAGCGCCGCGCTCAGCGCCACGATGACGCCGAGATGCAGCCGCGTGCCTTCGAGCAGCACCGGGAAATTGGCCGAATCCTCGATCGGCGGCGAGATGGGATAGCCGCTGAAGCTATCCTTCCACGGCCCTTCGATCAGCGCCATCAGCGCGTAATAGATGACCGAGTTGAGGAGCAGCGAGCTCACCACGTCGTCGACCTTGAACTTCACGCGCAGCGTCGCCGGCACCAGCGCCACGATCGCGCCGGCCGCCGCACCCGCCAGCGCCATCAGCAGCATCGCGAGGTACCCGGGCATCGGGATCGCGCCGACGGCGCACCCCGCGACCGCGCCGGCCAGCAACTGGCCCTCGGCGCCGATGTTCCAGAATTTTGCGCGGAAGGCGATTGCCACAGCCAAGCCGGTGAAGATCATCGGCGCGGCGCGCACCAGCGTCTCGGTGATGGCGTAGCTGTCGCCGAGCGAGGCCGACAGCATCACGCCGTAGGCCTCGATCACGCCGGCGCCGGCCACCGCGATAAGGCCGCTGCACAACACCAGCGTGACGGCAATCGCGATGAGCGGCAGCGCAAGATTGAACCAGGCGGGCGTCGAGCTGCGGGCTTCGAGGCGAAACATCAGGCATGCCCCTCCGCGCCGGTCATCATCAGGCCGAGCCTCGCGACGGTGGCCTCACTGCCGGCCAGCGTGCCGGCGATGCGGCCCTCATACATCACCGCGATGCGGTCGCAGAGCATCAGCAATTCCTCGAGATCCTCGCCGATGACGACGATGCCGCAGCCCTTGGCGCGCATGGCCAGGAACTTTTCGTGGATGAAACGAGCAGCGCCGATGTCGAGGCCGCGCGTCGGCTGCGAGACGATCAACACTTTCGGGTCGAAGGCGAGCTCGCGCGCCAAAAGCGCCTTCTGCAGATTGCCGCCGGACAGCGCGCCGGCGCGCACCATCGGCCCGGGGCAGCGTATGTCATAGGCCTTGATCTGCGCCTCGGCGAAGGCGCGGATCGCGGCGGGATCGAGCAGTCCCTTGCGGCTGAAGGCTTCGGTGCCGATGCGCGGCAACACCATGGAGTCGGCCAGCGGCAGGTTGGTGACCAGCCCGGTCGTCATCCGGTCCTCCGGGATGCGGCCGAGCCCGAGCGCCTGCAGCTCGCGCGGCGAGTATTGCGCGACCGTTTTGCCGGCTATCGTCATCGTGCCGGCCTTGGGCGGCAGCATGCCGGAGATCACATCGGCGAGCGCGCGTTGACCGTTGCCCGAAACGCCGGCGATGCCCAGGATCTCGCCGGCGCGGACGAAAAGCGAGACGTCGCGCAGCGGCGTGCCGGCATGGCCGGAAGTGGAAATGCCGTCGAGCGTCAGCACCGAAGCGCCGGGCGTCGAAGCCTCCCTGGTCGGCGGCACGATTTCGTGGCCGCACATCAGCTTCGCCATCTCGGCCGACGTGGTGCTTGCCGGATGGTCGACACGGCCGGCGACCTTGCCGTGCCTGAGTACCACGCAGCGATGCGTCAGCGCCCTGACCTCGTTCAGCTTGTGCGAGATGAAGATGATGCCGAGCCCCTGGCCCGCCATCGAGCGCAAGGCGGCGAACAGGCCATCGACCTCGCTCGGCGCCAGCACCGCGCTCGGCTCGTCGAGGATCAACAGCTTCGCTCCACGGAACAGCGCCTTGATGATTTCCAGCCGCTGCTGCTCGCCGACCGACAGCGCCGAGACCGGCAGGTCGGGATCGAGGCTCAAGCCATGCCGGCTGCCGATCTCCTTCAGCCGCGCCAGCCCGCCGGCGCGGTCGATGACGCCGGATTTGCCGGCAATGCCGATCAGGAGGTTTTCCAGCACCGTCAGCCGCGGCGCCAGGTGGAAATGCTGGTGCACCATGCCGATGCCGGCGGCCAAGGCATCGGCCGAATCGCGGATGGCGACCGGCCTGCCCTCGACCAGGATCTCGCCGGCATCCGGCGCATAGGCGCCGAACAGCACGTTCATCAGCGTCGTCTTGCCGGCGCCGTTCTCGCCGAGCAGGCCGAGTATCTCGCCGGGCGCGACGCTGAGATCGACCGCCTCGTTCGCCCTGACGGCGCCGAAGCTCTTGGTGATGCCGCGCATTTCGATGAGTGGGGCGGACAAGGGCGAATCCTGGCGAGAATGGCGCGATTCTTTACCCTCCCCCTTGTGGGGAGGGGCGGCTCACGATCGCCGCGAAGCGGAGATTGTGAGACGGGGCCGGGGTGCGGCGCCGAAGGCCCCACCCCGCTCCGCTTCGCGGATCGACCCTCCCCACAAGGGGGAGGATAAAGATCAATCCGAAACCGGCGTGTTCTCGTCGACGTCGACGCGGAAATTGCCTTCCAGAATCTCGGCCTTCTTCTTCTCGACCAGATCCTTGACCTCGGCCGGCAGCGTCTTGTCAAACTTGTGGTAGGGCGCCAGATACGAGCCGCCCTTGCCCATGCGCGAGAAGTCGCCATAGTCCTGCGCGGTGAAGACGCCGGCCTTGACCAGCTTGATCGCCTGCTCGACCGTCGGATACATGTCCCAGACCGGGCCGGTGATGACCGTGTCCGGGCCGAGGCTCGACTGGTCGGACATGTTGGAGATGGCGTAGATCTTCTTTTCCATCGCCGCCTCGATAACGCCGAAGCGCTCGGCATAGATGACGTCGACGCCGGCATCGATCTGCGCCACCGCCGCTTCCTTGGCCTTCGGCGGATCGAAGAAGGAGCCGATGAAGGCGACCTTCCTTTTGATGTTGGGATTGACCTCCTTGGCGCCGGCAAAGAAGGCGTTGACCAGCCGGTTCACCTCCGGAATGCCCATCGCCGCGACAGCGCCCACGGTGCCCGACTTGGACATCCTGCCGGCGATCAGCCCGGAGAGGTAGGCCGGCTCATGGATCCAGTTGTCGAAGACGCCGAAATTGGGTTCGGCCGGGCCGGCGCCGGAGCCGAACAGCCAGGCCGTCTTCGGGAACTGCTTGGCGGTCTTTCGGGATTCGCGCTCGGCGGCGAAGGCGTCGCCCAGCACCAGCTGGTAGCCACCCTGAGCATATTCGCGCATGACACGGCTGAAGTCGGCGGTCTGCACCTTTTCCGACCATTTGTATTCGATGCCGAGTTCCTTCTGGGCCTTCTGCAGGGCGACATGGATTTGGTTGTCCCACGGCTCCTCGATCGGCGTGGCGAAGATCGCCGCCACCTTCAGCTTCTTGTCCTTGGCGAAGGCCGCGCCGGGGAGCACGGAAGCCGCGAGGCCGAGCGCACCGAGTTCCAGCACGCTGCGCCGCGACAGGCCGGCACGCTGCATTTTGCTACGATCGTTTTCCATTGAAATTCCCCTCTGCTCGACGGCCGTGTCGAGCCGGCCGTTCAAAAAAAATGTCAGACGTCCAAGACTATGGAACGGCGCCTGAGTTTTGTCCACATGGTCAAATTTGGTTGGCGATGCTTGCGCGTTCGTCATCCACGGGCGGAGCAAGGAACGAAGCGACGCGGCGCAGACCCGAGGAGCCATGCCGTGACCTCGACGGCGCAGTACGAGCGACGGCTGCGTCAACGCTTGTTCTGGACCGTCGTGTTCTTCGTTCGAAGTAACGGCATGGATTCCAGGGTCTACGCTTCGCTTCGCCCTGGAATGACGAAGTTATGGGGCGCCGCCCAATGCTTCCCAGCGTCCCGTCTCCGCAAACCGCCTCAGCACCGGCGCCGGCTCGAAAATCGCCCGGCCGCTACGCTCGTACCAATCATCCAGCCGCTCGACGATCCGGCCCGCCCCTTCGAGCCCGGCCCAGAACATCGGCCCGCCCTTGCCGACGGGAAAGCCGTAGCCGTTGACCCAGACGACATCGATGTCGGAGGCGCGGGCCGCGATGCCTTCCTCCAGGATTTTCGCGCCCTCGTTGACCAGGGGATAGAGCGTGCGCTCGATGATTTCGTCAGCGCCGATTTCGCGCTGCGCGACCCCCTGTTCCGCCGCTTTGGCCCGTATCAACTCCGCGACCTCAACATCCGCCACGGGTTCCCGCGAGCCGCCTTCGTAGCGATACCAGCCGCGCCCTGTCTTCTGGCCGAAACGCCCCTCTTCGCACAGCGTGTCGGCAATGACCGCCGTCAGCCCGCGCGCCTTGCGGTTGCGCCAGCTGATATCGAGCCCAGCGAGATCGCCCATCTGGAACGGCCCCATCGGCCAGCCGAAATCGGTGAAGACCTTGTCGACTTGGGCAGGTGTGGCACCTTCCAACAGCAGCGCCTCATTCTCCGCACCCCGTGCGGAAAGCATGCGGTTGCCGACGAGACCGTGGCAGACGCCGACGACGACCGCCACCTTGCCGATGCGCCGCGCCAGATCGGCAACCGTCGCCAGCGCATCGGGTGCGGTCTTCTCGGCGCGCACGATCTCCAGCAGCTTCATGACGTTTGCGGGCGAGAAGAAATGCATGCCGAGCACATCCTGCGGCCGCGACGTCGAAGCGGCGATGGCATCGACATCGAGATAGGAGGTGTTGGTGGCGAGGATGGCGCCGGGCCTGGCCACAGCGTCCAGCCTGCCGAACACTTCTTTCTTCACCGCCATTTCCTCGAACACGGCCTCGATGATCAGGTCGCAATCGGCAAGGTCGGCATAGTCGGTGCTGCCCCTGAACAGGCCGAGCCGCTGCCGTTTCGCCTCCTCCGTCAGCGAGCCGCGGCTGACCGAGACGGCATAGTTCTTGTCGATCATCGCCAGCCCGCGCTGCAGCGCTTCCGCGCTCGTCTCCAGCATGGTCACCGGGAAGCCGCCATTGGCGAAGGCCATGGCGATGCCGCCGCCCATCGTGCCGGCCCCGATGATGCCGACGCGTTCTACCTTTCGCCGCTGCAGGTCCTTGCCCGGCACCTTCGCGGCCTCGCGCTCGGCGAAGAACAGATGCCGCTGCGCCCGCGACTGGTCGCCGGATACGAGCTTTGCGAAGGCCTGGCGCTCGGCAGCCAGCGCTTCATCGAAAGGCAAGGTGATCGCGTTGCGCACGGCCTCGGCGCAGGCAAGCGGCGCTTCCAGCCCGCGCGCCTTTCGGGCGAGGCCGGCCGCCTGGGCGTCGAACGCGGCGAGGTCTGTTTCGGCAAGCCGGTCGTTGCGATCGCGGACGGTGATGAACGGTCCACCCCGATCAGCCATTTCGTCGGCGGAACGAATGACCTCCGCCAACAGATCGCCGTCAAAAACCGCATCGACAAGGCTCGCCGCCTTGGCTTCGTCGGCCGAAATCGGCGCTCCTGAAACAATCATGCCGAGCGCTTTCGCGGCGCCGACCAGACGCGGCAGGCGCACCGTGCCGCCGCCGCCCGGCAGCAGGCCGAGCTTCACTTCCGGCAGGCCGAGCCTTGCGCCCTGATCGGCGACGCGGAAATGGCAGCCGAGCGCCAGCTCCAGCCCGCCGCCGAGCGCCGTGCCATGGATGGCCGCAACCGTCGGCTTGGCGATGGTTTCGAGCAAAGCGACGATGGCGCGCAGTTCCGGCTGCTCGACCGGCTTGCCGAACTCGGTTATGTCGGCGCCGGCGACAAAGGTGCGCCCGGCGCAGGCGATGACGATGGCTCTGGCGGTTGGGTCGTCACGCAGCGTGGCGAGCGCCTCGTAGAGCGGCTTGCGAACATGGAAGCTCAGCGCGTTGACCGGCGGATTGTCGATGGTGACCACCGCCACGCCGTTCTCGATTGCGACGCTGACAGAACTGGACAAGCGGAACCTCCCGAGACCCGGCTGCGATGACCGACGGGTTTTACTAGCCAGCGTGGCGAATGGAAACCGGATGTTGCGTTGGCACAATGATTGTCGGCGAAGGTGGGGCGGCGGTGCGCTGGAACGACTTTCCGGCCCAAATGCGCAAAAACGGAAACGCTGCGATGCTTCACACCCCCTCTGTCCCGCCGGCCTCTCGCAGCCCTGCGCCGCCACGACTAGCGCACGGCCTTTTCCCCACCCGCCGCGGTGATCACCCCGACGATGATCAATCCGGTCAGCACCAGCCGCACGCCGGCGCTGACGCCGAAGGTGTTGAGCATGGTGAGGAGCAGCACCAGGAACAGGCCGGCGCCCCAGACGCCGGGTACATTGGCCTTGCCGCCGGCGACCGAGGTGCCGCCGATGACGACGACCGCGATCGAGGCGAGCAGATATTCGTTGCCGATATCGACATTGGCGCCGCGGAAATAGCCGGCCAGCAGCGCGCCGTCGATGCCGCCCAGAGCGCCGCACAACGTGTAGGTGAGGAAGCGGATGCGGCCGACACTGACGCCGGCGAGCCAGGCGGCACGGATGTTCTGGCCGATCGCCAGCACCGAGCGGCCATAGATCATGCGCTGCAGAGCAAGTGCCGCGCCGATGGTGAACAGCACCGTCAGCATCGCCAGCACCGGGATGCCGAGAACCTGCCAGTTGGTGAAATCGGCGAAGCCGGGCGGCGGCTTGATCTGCAGGCCGCGGCCATAGCTGATGTCGACCGACTGGATGATGAAGCTTGCCGACAGCGTCGCGATGATCGGCGGGATGCGCAGCGCCCAGATCAGCAGGTAGTTGATGGCGCCGATGGCCGCGCCGCAGGCGAGCGCAGCGAGCAACCCGACCACGATCATGGAATCGCTGCCGCCCATCACCTTCATCGCCACGGCGCTGGCGAGCCCGATATTGGCCGGCAGCGACAGGTCGACATTGCCGGGACCCAGCGTGATGACGAACATCTGGCCGACGCCGACGATGACGGTGAAGACCGCAAGCGAGAGCGCCGCCGTGACCATGCCGCCGGCGCCGTAGCCGCCGGTGAAGGCAACTGTCGCCGCCCACACCACGACCGCGCCGACGAAGGACCAGATCCAAGGTTTCTCGAGCAGCATCCGCACGGAGGTCATTTCATCTCTCCCTGCGGCTGATCAGCACCCGCGCCGCCAGCACGATGATCAGGATCGCGCCATTGGCGGCCACCTGCCAGTCGGGCGGGATGTGCATGAAGGTCAAGAGCGGCGAGGCGGCGAGCGCCAGCGTCAGCGCGCCGATGACCGCGCCGACCGGCGACACCCGGCCGCCGACGAACTCGCCGCCGCCGAGGATGACGCCGGCGATCGACAGCAGCGTATAGCCGTTGCCGATATTGGCGTCGGCCGAGGTGGTGATGCCGATCAGCGCCATGCCGGAGAGCACGCCGAACAGGCCGGTCAGCGCGAACAGCACGATCTTGGTTCGGAGCAGCGACCAGCCGGCGCGCCTGAGCGCCGCGGCGTTGCCGCCGGAGCCGCGCAAGATCACGCCATAGGAGGTGCGCATCAGGCCGAAATGCACGACCGCGGCGATGAGCAGCGCGGCAAGGATCGGAAACGGAATGTAGGGCGGCTTGAAGGACATCAGCGCCAAGAGCCAGTCCGGCGCCTTGCCGCCGGGCTTGGGCAGGATGAGGATGGCCAGCCCCTGCCAGACGAAGCTCATGCCGAGCGTCACCACGATCGAGGGCAGGTTGCGCAGATGGATCAGCGCGCCGAGCAGCGCGTAGACGCCGATCGAGCCGAACAGGATGACAATGCCGATGAGCGGCGCGTCGCGCAGCCAGGTGGCGGTGACGCAGCCGACGAAGCCGACGAAGGTGCCGATCGACAGGTCGAGCTCGTTGCCGGCGATGACGAACATCTGCGCGATCGTCGCCAGCGCGATCGGGATCGCCAGGTTGAGCATCAGGTTGAAGCCGAAATAGCTGATGGCGCGCGGGTTGAGCCAGGCAATGGCGATCAGCACCAGCGCCAGTGACAGCGCCGGCAAAAGACCGCGCAGCATGCGCGCCCGGGCCACACTGCCGCGCGGAGAGGATTTCGGAAGCGTGCCGGGAGCGATCGCCGTCATCTCAGGCCGCATCGCCGAACGAGGACTGGATGATCTTCTCCTCCGTCAGCTCCTCACGGCCGAGATTGGCCACGATCCGGCCGTTCTTGAAGACATAGACATGGTCGCAATTGTCGAGCTCCTCGGTCTCGGTGGTGTACCAGAGGAAGGTGCGCCCCTTGGCGGCCTCCTCGCGAACGAGGTCGTAGACCTCGAGCTTGGTGCCGATGTCGACGCCGCGCATCGGATCGTCCATCAGCACGATCTCGGCGTCGGAGCCCAGCGCGCGGGCAAACAGCGCCTTCTGCTGATTGCCGCCCGACAGCGAGAAAATGTTGTTGTTGATGTCCGGCGTGCGGATGCCGATCTTCTTCTTCCAGAAATCCGCGAGCTCCGCCTCGCGCTGCGGCGAGATCAAAAAACCGTTGCGCAGGCGGGTAAGCGAGCGAATGCCGATGTTCTGCGCGATCGACCATTGCGCGAAGATGCCGTCCGCCTGGCGGTCGCCGGCGACCAGCGCCACCGGCGCGGTCACCTCGACGCCCGCCTTGGCGCGCGAAGCCGCCGAGAAGATCGCAAGCAAGAGATCGGTCTGGCCGTGGCCGGCGAGTCCGGCAAGGCCAATGATCTCGCCGGCCCGGGCGATAAGCTCCTTGCCGTCCTGCTGCCGCGCCGGGGTCGCGCGCACCCTGAGCGCACCGACCTCCACCTTGCGGCTCTCGGCAGCGGCCTTGCTATGGCCCTCGGCGCCGCCCATGGCGGCAACCAGCTTGTCGCGGTCGAACGCATTTGCGGCATCCGCCGCGACCACCTTGCCGTCGCGCATCACCACGATGCGGTCGGCATTCTGCAGCACTTCGCCCAGCACATGCGAGATCAGGATGCAGCTGCCGCCGCCCTCGACGAAGCGGCGCACAAAAGCGAGCAGCTGGCCCGCCGTATGCGCGTCGAGCGACGAGGTCGGCTCGTCGAGGATGACCAGGTGCAGCGGCTTGCTTGTCAGCGTGAAGGCGCGCGCCACCTCGACCATCTGCCGCCTGCCGATGGACAGGTCGCCGGCGATGTCGTCCGCCGAGATGCCGTGGCCGGGAAAGATCTCGTCGAGCTTGGCCTGGATCAGATCGGCGGCCTTGCGCCGCCAGCCGAAACCGGCGAGCGAGGGGTGGTTGATGCGCGTGTTTTCGGCGACGCTGAGGTTTGGGCAGAGCGACAGCTCCTGGAAGACGCAGCGTATGCCGAGCTCGAGCGCGCGCGCCACGGAATAGCCGGCTTCCTGATTGCCGCGCACGGCGATCTGCCCGCCATCGGGCCGCAGCGTGCCCGCCACCATATGCATCAGCGTCGACTTGCCGGCGCCGTTGTGACCGACCAGCCCGACGCATTCGCCGGCGCCGACATGGAAGTCGACCCCGTTGAGAGCCCTGACGGCGCCGAAATGTTTTTCGGCGCCGTCCAGCCTGACGATGTCGGTGTTTGCCTTGAGCATGCTCAACGATACCCGGTTGGCGACGCTGACGGCAATGCGCTCACCGTTACTACTTGATGTTGGCCTTGATGGCCGCGACGGCTTCTTCCTGGGTGTATTCGTGGGTGGCGACGCCGCCTTCCTTGATCTTCGGCAGCGCGGCCTCGAAATCATCCTGGGTGAAGGCGAGATAGGGCACCAGGAGGTCGTGCGGAATGTCCTTGCGGCCGTCGAGCACCTGCTGCGCCACCCAGAAGGCGAGCGTCGACACGCCGGGCGCGATCGAAGCCGACCAGGTCTTGTAGCCGTCCTTCTCCTTCTGCTCCTTCCACCACTTCAGCTCGTCCTGCCGGTTGCCCATGATGATGGTCGGGCGCGGCTTGCCGGCGGCGGCGAAGGCTTGCGCCGCGCCATAGCCGTCGCCGCCCTGGTCGACGATGCCGACGACATCGGGCAGCGACGGCAGGATGGTCGCCACCGCCTTCTGCGCCGTAGTCTGGTCCCAGTCGCCGGTGACCGAGCCGACGATCTTAAACTCGGGATGGGCGGCGACGCCTTCGAGGATGCCGGCATGGATGGCATCGTCGATCGAGGTACCAGCAAGGCCGCGGATCTCCAGCAGATTGCCGCCCTTCGGCTGGAACTTGGCCATCTGCTCGACTTCCTGCTTGCCCATGTCCTTGAAGTCGACGACGACGCGGTAGGCGCAGGGCTCGGTGACGATGCCGTCGAAGGAGACGACGACGATGTTGGCGTCGCAGGCCTGCTTGATGGCGCCGTTGAGCGCATCCGGCGAGGCGGCGTTGATGACGATCGCGTCATAGCCTTGCAGGATCAGGTTCTGCACCTGGGCGGCCTGGGTCGGCACTTCCTTGTCGGCGGTGGTGAAGACGTCCGCCGCCGCCACCACCTTGTCGTCGACCGCCTTCTTGGTGACGATGCCGTAGCTGTCGAGCATCGCCTGGCGCCAGGAATTGCCGGCGTAATTGTTGGAGAAGGCGATCTTCTTGCCACTCGTGTCGGCAAGCGCCGTGCCCGAGGCGAGCATGGCTGCAAGGGCGCTCAAGACCAGTAGTTTCTTCATGTCACTATCCTCCCAGATGTGTTGACTGCTGCACTTCCATCGGCCCCGCGGCCGACTTCATTCCAATCCGATCCGAGCGCTCAATTCGATCCGAGCGCTCACGCTCAAAACAGCCTCAGCCCCGGCACGCGCACCCTCAGCCGGTAGAGCGAGGTCGACGCGGCGATGTAGAGGCTCCTCAGATCGTCGTCGCCGAAGGTGAAGTTGGCGCAATCTTCCGGTGTCGCGATGACGCCGAGAAGATCGCCCGAGGCATCGAACACATGGATGCCGCCCGGACCGGTGCAATAGAGGTTTCCCCGGCTGTCGATCTTCATCCCGTCCGGCGCCCCGGGCCCCTCGCCTTCCGTCACCGCCCAAACCGCGCCGCCGTTGAGGTCGCCGTTCGCTTCAACGCCGAACACCCTGATGTGGCCGCGCTCGGTATCGTTGACGAACAGCCTCGATTCGTCGAGCGAGAAGCAGAGCCCGTTGGGCTGCGTGAAATCGTCGGCGACGAGCGTCAGCCGCGCGCCGTCGCCATCGATGCGGTAGACGCCCTGGAACGACAGCTCCTGCGGCCTCGGCACGCCGTAGAATTCCGCCCGGCCGTAGGTCGGATCGGTGAAATAGATCGAGCCGCCGGTGGCGACGACGATGTCGTTCGGGCTGTTGAGCTGCGCGCCCTGGTAGTGGGTGGCGAGGACCGTCGTCGCGCCATTCGGCTCGGCGCGCGTCACCCGGCTGGTCGCGTGCTCGCAGGTCACCAGCCGGCCCTGCCGGTCGAGCGTGTTGCCGTTGGCCATCTGGCTGGGATTGCGAAGCAGCCCGATCTCGCCCGAGGCGCTGCGCCGGTACATGCGGCTTTGCGGAATGTCGGAAAAGACCAGCCATTTCTCGTAAGGATGCCACACCGGCCCCTCGATGAAACCGTAGCCGGTAGCAAGCCGCTCCATCGCCGCATTGCCGACGACGTCGCCGAAGCCGGAACGACGGGCGTGTGCCGGGATCGACATTACGGGCCCTTCGGTTCCCGCACCGGCTTGCCGGCCACGAACCAGTCGCTGCCCGGCACATCCTCGATCACCACCCAGATCTTGTCCATGGGCAATTCGGCGACCTCGCTGATCGCCTCGGTGACGCGGCGCGAGATCTCGTTCTTGCGCTTTTGCGAATGGCCCTCGAGTATCCGTATGCTGACGAACGGCATGGGCACCTCCCGCTATTTTTTCTTTTTGTAGGACAAAAAAGCGTAACCAGGATGCAGGCTGGGCGATACGGGTCTAAGCGCATCGCCGACTGTGGTTTTGCACAGTCGGCAGATGCAAGCAGGAGAACAGTGATGGCGGAGCGTCAAGTCGAGCGGATCGTGCGGATTGCGGAACTGGAGATCGATCCGGGCCAGATCGAGAGCTTCAGGACCTTGCTCGCCGAAGAGATCGAGGCCTCGGTGCAGAACGAGCCCGGCGTGCCGTTTCTTCATGCGGTCTCGGTCAAGGATGCGCCTCAAATGGTACGCGTGATCGAATGCTATGCCGATCAGTTCGCCTACCAAGCCCACCTGACCACACCACACTTTCTCAAGTACAAGTCGCGGACCGCTAATATGGTCAGGTCGCTGAGGCTGATCGAAACCGCGCCGATCGCTCTGAGGGCCAAGAGCAATCACAATTCAAACTGAGCCGGGCCTACTGATCCTGCGGCGGCGTCGACTGAGCGAGCCAGGCGTCGAGCTGCTCCTGCTCGCGCCGCAGCGCGTCGATGTTGATCAGCCCGCGCGCCATGGCGAGATAGATGGCGCGGGTGCGCGAATTGAAGACCGACGCTTCGCCGGCGCCGTCTTCCGGCGGCACGATGCCGAGCTTGTCGTAGACATGCTTGATGCGGCTTTGCGCGCCGCGGATCGACAGGCCGCGCCGCGCCGCGATCGCCCGGTCGGTCAGGCCGAGCGCAATGTCTATCAGGCTCTCATATTCGCCGTCGGTGATGCCCTCGAATCGGTCCTGGACGCGGTGCTGGATGCCGCGGATCTCGCGGTCGATGATGCAGTGCCCTTCGCGGAACACGCCGCGCAGCGCCGAACGCATGCCTTCTTCGGTCGCCGACTTCAGCACATAGCCATAGACGGACCCCGGCGGCACGATGCGCGCCACGCCCCGCACATAGGCCTCGTCGGCGAAATTCGACCAGAACAGGATATGCGTGCCGGCGCGCCGGCTCCAGATGGCGCGGGCCACCTCGATGCCGGTCGCCTTGGGCAGCTGCAGGTCGAGCACGACATGCGGCGGCTGCCGCTCGGCGGCGAGGCTGATGGCGTCCTCGCCGTCGCCGGCTTCGATCACCTCGACGTCGCCCGGCCACAATTGCTCGACGGTGCGCCGCGCGAAGGTGCGGTGCAGCCCGTCATTTTCCGCGATCATCACCAGCATCAGATTGCCTCCGCCACGGATTGGCCTGCCAGCGCTACGGTTCGTGTCGAGCCCTTGCCCATCGTCGGCTCGCGGTCGATCTCGATGACGACCCGCGTGCCGCCCTTGCGGCCGGCCGGCTCGAAACGCAGACGCGCCCCGACAAGCGCCGCTCGCGTATGCATGTGGCCGATGCCGCCCTGAGCGGCGGGGTCGACCGTGCCGCAGCCATGGCCGTCATCGCAGACGGTCACGCTGAAGGTGCCCGGCGTGGAGGCGAGCTGCACCTCGATGCGGCTCGGCCCGGCATGGCGCACCGCGTTGTTGATGGCTTCCTGCACGATCCGGTAGAGCGCCGTACGCAACGTTTCCGACAGGCTGTCGGCGCTGCCGTCGCTGGTGTCGGCGATGCGCACCGCGATCGGCGGCTTGGCCCGGGCGACGCTGCGGTTGAGATGCGCCTCGACGGCGTCGCGCAGGCCGAACAGTTCAAGCACGCTCGGCCGCATGTCGTCGACGATGTGGCGCAGCTCCGCCAGGCAGCCCGCCACCTCCTGCTCGAGATCGGCGAGCTGGGCCGTCCGCGCCACGCCCCGGCTGCGGAAGGCCGAGACCTGGCGCGCGATGCGGGCGAGGTCGGCGAGCGTCTGGTCGTGCAGGTCCATCGCCATGCGGCGGCGCTCGCGCTCCATGCCTTCGGTCAATTGCGAGGCGCCGACCCTCAGCAGTTCGGCGCGGTTGCGCGCCTCGCTCTCGGCGAGCATGGCGCGGCGCGCCTCCTCGGTCTGGATCAGCGCGAAGATGTAAGGGCCAATCAGGTCGGCGCATTGCTGGGCGATCTCGACGTCTTCTTGGGTGTAGCAGCCGGCTTCGTGCCGGCTGATGTTGAGCGCGCCGATGACGCTGCCGCGGGCCCTGAGCGGCACGATGATGCGGCTGCGCAGCTTGGCGGCGAAGATCGGCCCGTCGAAGGCTCCCTCGAAATGGAAGCGGTCGTCGATCAGCGCATTGCCGGATAGGAGATAAGGCGTCTCGCCCCGCAGGACGCGACGGATCGGGCTACCGTCGACCGGGTGCTGCGCCAGATCGCTCCAGCTGGTGTGGAAGCCGGCCTCGTAGCAGGCATGCATGCGTCCATCGAGCGACAGCACCGCCAGGTCGATATGGTCGTGCGGGATGAGCGTGCCGATTTCGATCGCCGTCGCCCGGAACGCCGAACCCGGATCGATATGCCCGGCCAGGGCCCGCGAGATCGCGAGCAGCCGGTCGATCAGCTGGGGAGATACCTCCGACATGTTTCCTCCCTGGATGATGCCGCGGAAAAACGCGCCATGCCGGGCCTCGCGGCGCAGCCTCCAATGCTTTTCCGCAGTCCTCCCTGGTTGCGAAATAGTGAGCGCTTGACGGTGCGCCTGTCAACGAGGGCTCACGTTGCGGCAGGGCGATCAACTTCAGGTGCGAAGATTGAAAACCCGCCGGCTCCTGGTCTAAGCATGCCTCCCGAAAGTGGGAACCGGTTTCGGGACAAAGACCTGCGTAAGATCAAAAACCTAAAGCGCATGGAGCGAATCTGAAAGATCGCGATGCGCATTAGGAACGGCGCCAGGAGATCAATGCATGGCAGTGACGCCGACCATTGCACAGGGCGCCCCGGGAATTCCCGCGCGCTGGACGTCAAGCGCCAAGAGCGGCATCGGCACCGCGCTTTCGGCGAAGAGCCCGCTCTGGTTCACCGTCAGCCACGGCATATTGAACGAGGTCTATTATCCGCGCCTCGACAGCGCCTGCACGCGCGACATGGAGCTGATCGTCACCGGACCCCACGGCTCCTTCTCGGAAGAGAAGCGCGATGCGGTGCGCACGATCGAGCCGTTCGAGGACGGCGTGCCGGCCTACCGCCTGGTCAACACGGCGGCCGATGGCTCGTACCGGGTAGAAAAGCGCATTGTTACGGACCCGACACGACCTGCCCTGCTGCAGGAAATCACCTTCGCGGCGCTTACGGGCCCGCCCGCGGACTATCGCGTTTACGCATTGCTTGCGCCGCATCTGGTCAATGCCGGCATGGGCAACACCGCCTGGGTCGGCGAGCACAAGGGACAGCGCATCCTTTTTGCGTCAGGCCGCGGCGTCTCGCTCGCGCTCGCCTCATCGCTGCCCTGGGGCGACTGCTCGGCCGGCTATGTCGGCTTCTCCGACGGCTGGCAGCAGCTTCGGGATGGCGGCGCGCTCGATCCGGCCTTTGAGCGCGCGGAGGACGGCAATGTGGCGCTGACCGGCGAGATCGGCTTCCCGGCAGGCAAGGGCATGGCCCTGCTCGCGCTCGGCTTCGGCGCCTGGCCTGAAGAGGCGGCGGAGATCGCGCTGGCCAGCCTGAAGGGCGGTTTCGAGGCGGCCGCCGAAACCTATGCCGTCAACTGGCGGAAATTCCAGGCCGGGCTGGAAAAGCTCGACCGGCATTCTGCTTCTGGCCTGAACACCTACCGCATCAGCACGGCGGTGCTCGCCTCGCATCTGTCGGTCGCCAAGCCCGGCGCCGCCGTCGCCAGTCTCTCGATCCCCTGGGGCTTCAACAAGGGCGACGACGATCTCGGCGGCTACCATCTGGTCTGGCCGCGCGATCTGGTCGAGACGGCGGGCGGCTTCCTCGCCGCCGGCGACGCCAGGCAGGCGCTGCAGATCCTCACCTATCTGCGCTCGATCCAGCAGCCGGACGGGCACTGGCCGCAAAACTGCTGGTCGAGCGGAACGCCTTACTGGCCCGGCATCCAGATGGACGAGTGCGCCTTTCCGCTGCTGCTCGCCGACGCGCTGCGCCGCGCCGGCCATCTGCCGCCCGCCAAACTTGGCGAGTTCTTGGCCATGATCGAGAGCGCGGCCTCCTATGTGGTGCGCAACGGCCCCGTCACCGGCGAGGACCGCTGGGAGGAGGACGCCGGCTACAGCCCGTTCACGCTGGCCGTCGAGATCGCGGCTCTTCTCGCCGCCGCCGACATGCTCGATGCCTGCGGCAAAAATGAGCCGGCAAACTATCTGCGCGAGACCGCCGATTGCTGGAACGGAGAGATCGAGCGCTGGACCTATGTCACCGGCACCGAACTCTGCGCCAGGGAAGGCGTCGATGGCTATTATATCCGCATCGCCCCATCCAACGATGCCGGCGCCGCTTCGCCCAAGGACGGTTTCGTGCCGATCAAGAACCGGCCGCCCGGCGACACCGACAAGCCAGCCGATGCCATCGTCAGCCCGGATGCGCTGGCGCTGGTCCGTTTCGGGCTCAGGGCCGCCGACGATCCGCGCATCCTGAACACCGTCAAGGTCATCGACGCCACGCTGCGCTGCGACCTGCCGCAGGGCCCGGTCTGGTACCGCTACAGTGGCGACGGCTATGGCGAGCATGACGACGGCTCACCCTTCGACGGCACCGGCCGGGGCCGGCCCTGGCCGCTGCTTGCCGGTGAGCGCGCGCATTACGAGTTGGCCGCCGGACGTCCCGGGAAAGCGGCGGAGCTGCTCGAAACATTCGAGCGCTCGGCCAGCGTCGGCGGCCTGCTGCCGGAGCAGGTCTGGGACAGGTCCGACATGCCGGAGCGCGAATTGCGGCTCGGCGCGCCCTCCGGCAGCGCCATGCCGCTGGTCTGGGCGCATGCCGAGCATATCAAGCTGTTGCGCTCGCTGCGCGATCGCAGGGTCTTCGACATCCCGCCCCAAGGCGTCGAACGCTATATCAAGCAAAAGACCGTCTCGCCCTTCCGCTCATGGCGCTTCAACAACAAGATCCGCTCCATTCCCGCCGGCAAGGTCCTGCGTGTGGAACTTGCGGCGCGCGGCGTTGTTCACTGGAGCAGCGACAAATGGCTGACGGTGCATGACGACAAGACGACCGAGAACGCCTTCGGCGTCCATCTGGTCGACTTGGCCGTAGCGGACCTGCCGCCGGGATCGACGATCGCCTTCACTTTTTTCTGGCCCGAAGCCAGCCGTTGGGAGAATGTCGACTTCACTCTCGATATCGGCGCATAAGACGGCCAGCAGAATCTTCTTTCCTCAAGCAATCGGGATGGCACCATGCAGATCGGAATGATGGGACTGGGCAGGATGGGCGCCAACATGGTGCGCCGCCTGATGCGCGACGGCCACGAATGCGTCGTCTACGACATCAATTCGGCAAGCGTCGCCGGCATGGTCAAGGACGGCGCCGTCGGCGCCGCCTCGCTGGAAGAGTTCGTCGCCAAGCTCGCCAAGCCGCGCTGCGCCTGGCTGATGCTGCCGGCCGCGATCACCGGCAGGATCGTCGACCAGGTGGCGGCGCTGATGGGGCCCGGCGACATCATCATCGACGGCGGCAATTCCTATTATCATGACGCCGTCGACCAGGCCGCGAAACTGGCGACCAAAGGCATCAGCTTCGTCGATGTCGGCACCAGCGGCGGCGTCTGGGGTCTCGAGCGCGGCTACTGCCTGATGATCGGCGGCCCCGATGAAGCCGTGCAGCACCTCGATACGGTCTTCGCCACGCTGGCGCCCGGCGCCGATGCCGGAACCAACCCCTCAAAAGACGCCGGAACCGCGGCCTTCGGCTATCTGCATTGCGGGCCGAGCGGCGCCGGCCATTTCGTCAAGATGGTGCACAACGGCATCGAGTACGGCGTCATGGCCGCCTATGCAGAAGGCATCAACATCCTGAAATCGGCCAACGCCGGCAAACGCGGCCGGACCGCGGACGCCGAGACCAGTCCGCTGGAAAACCCGCAATATTACCAGTTCGATATCGACCTCGCCCAGGTGGCCGAGGTTTGGCGGCATGGCAGCGTCATCGGTTCCTGGCTGCTCGACCTCACCGCCGGCGCGCTGAAGAACGACCCCGCGCTCACGCAGTTCGGCGGCCGGGTGTCGGACTCGGGCGAAGGCCGCTGGACGCTGAAGGCGGCGATCGACACCGGCGTTCCGGCGCCCGTACTCTCCTCGGCGCTGTTCGACCGCTTCTCATCGCAAGGCGAATCCGCCTTCGCCGACAAGCTTCTGTCCGCCATGCGCTATGCCTTCGGAGGGCATGTCGAGAAGCCGAAGACCGGCGCCTGAGGAGAGAGACAGGATGAGCCAGGAGAGGTCCGACACGCTGGTGCTTTTCGGGGCGACCGGCGACCTTGCGCACAAGAAGATATTTCCGGCGCTCTACCACATGGTCGCCAAGGGGACGCTCGCCGAGCCGGTGATCGGGGTCGCCTTCGACCCTTGGGAGCTGGCCAAACTGGTGGACCGTGCCCGCGACGGCATCGTCAATGCGCTGGGCGCCGTCGACGACAAGGTGTTCGCCAAGCTCGCCTCGCTGCTGCGCTATGTCAGCGGCGATTATCGCGATCCCGCCACCTTCGAGAGGCTGAAGACGGCGCTCGGCCCGGCGCAGCGGCCGCTGCATTACATGGCCGTGCCCCCGACCATGTTCGAAACCGTCGTGCAGGGACTGGAACAATCCGGCACCGCGCGCGGCGCGCGGCTGATGGTCGAGAAACCCTTCGGCCACGATCTGCAGTCGGCGCGCTGGCTGAACCGCGTGCTGCATCTGGTGTTCGACGAACAGTCGATCTTCCGCATCGACCATTATCTCGGCAAGGAAGCGATCCAGAACCTGCTCTATTTCCGCTTCGCCAATGCCTTTCTCGAGCCGATCTGGAACCGCAACTTCGTCGAGAGCGTGCAGATCACCATGGCCGAGGATTTCGGCATCGACGGCCGCGGCAAATTCTATGACGACGTCGGCTGCATCCGCGACGTCATCGAGAACCATCTGCTCAATATCCTTCTGCTTCTGGCCATGGAGCCGCCGGTCGGCCGCTCGGCCGACGACCTGATCGACGAGAAGGTGCAGGTGCTGCGCGCGATCCGCACGCTGACCAGGGACGATGTCGTGCGCGGCCAGTTCGACGGCTATCTGGCGGAGCCTGGCGTGCGGCCGAACTCTCCGGTCGAAACCTTCGCCGCGGTCCGCTTCTTCGTCGACACCTGGCGCTGGCGGGACGTGCCGTTCTTCATCCGCGCCGGCAAGAACATGCCGGTGCACGCCACCGAAGTGATCGTGCGGCTGAAGCGGCCGCCGCTCGACGTTTTCGACCCGATCAAGCCGGGCGACGCCAACTACGTCCGTTTCCGCATCGACCCGCAGGTGGCGATCTCGATCGGCGCCCAGCGCAAGGTGGCCGGCGACGACATGATCGGCGAGCAGGTGGAACTGACCGCGCTCGACGACACCAAGGGCGACATGCCGCCCTACGAGCGGCTGATCGGCGACGCCATGAACGGCAACGGCCAGCTGTTCACCCGCCAGGACGCGGCCGAACTCGCGTGGCGCATTGTCGGACCGGTGCTCGGCGACACCACGCCGCCGCAGATCTATGCGCCGAAGACCTGGGGACCGGCCGATGCCATGAACGGCTTCGGCCCGCCCAACGGCTGGATCAATCCGACCAGGTAGCATGGGAGGAACGGAATGGCGAAAGCGGCAAAACCGGCTGCGGCGACCGGCGAACCGGTCGTGCTCACCATCGACGTCGGCGGCTCGCATGTTAAGATCCTCACCAGCGCCGGCGGCGACATGCGCCGCGCCGAGTCCGGGCCGGGCCTGACACCGCAGCAGATGGTCGCTTCGGTGAAGAAACTGGCCGAGGGTCTGGACTACGACGTGATCTCGATGGGCTATCCGGGCCCGGTCAGGGACAACAAGCCTTCGCTCGATCCCTTCAATCTCGGCAAGGGCTGGAACGGCTACGATTTCGGCGCCGCCTTCGGCAAGCCCGTCAAGGTCGTCAACGATGCGCTGTTGCAGGCGATCGGCAGCTATGAAGGTGGCCGCATGCTGTTCCTAGGCCTGGGCACCGGCCTGGGCGCCGCCATGATCCTCGACCACGTCGGGCAGCCGATGGAGCTTGCCCACCTTCCCTACAAGAAAGGCTGCACCTTCGAGGATTATGTCGGCGAGCGCGGCCTGGAAAAGCACGGCAAGAAGAAATGGCGCAAATACGTTTTCGATGTCGTAAACAGGCTTCGCGCCGCCTTGCAGCCGGACTATGTGGTTATCGGCGGCGGCAATGTCGACAAGCTCGATGAATTGCCGGAAAAGTCCAGGCGCGGCGACAACACACGCGCCTTCGAAGGCGGATTTCGACTGTGGCGCGACAAGGCGCTGGTCGTCTGATATTTTTACTTTCCAGTATACTTGTTCAAAATAGCGTGTGATTGCGCCGCTTATCGTTGCGCCGAGCAGATTTGCCGACTAGGAATTCGCCGGCCTGCCGCCGCCATGCGCCCTCCCGGCGTGTGAAGGAACGGCAGTGCTCTGATTTGCATCCCGATTTGCGGCCGTGAGGAGGAATTGACGTGGACGAGGATACCAATACAGCCAGGGAAGAAGTCGACCTGCTCGAGCTCACCGCTCACATCGTGTCGGCCTATGTCGCCAAGAACCGGCTGCCCGCTTCGGACCTGGGCGGGCTCATCGCCAGCGTCGCCTCCTCGATCGGCGGGCTGAACCAGCCGCCGGCCCCGGCGGCACCCCCGCCCGTTCCCGCCGTCAACCCCCGCCGCTCGGTGACGCCGGACTACATCATCTGCCTCGAGGACGGGAAGAAGTTCAAATCGCTGAAGCGCCATATCGGCGTGCATTTCGGACTGACCCCGGAGGCCTACCGGACCAAATGGGGCCTGCCGGCGGACTATCCGATGGTCGCGCCCAACTATGCGGCCTCGCGCTCCGAGCTCGCCAAGTCGATCGGCCTCGGCCGCAAGGCGGAAGCGGCGCCGGTGAAGCCCGCCAGGGCAAGACGGGCCAAGGCGACGGCCTGAGCCGATCCGGCTGCACCAACGATTTCAGGAAGCCTGCCGGGCGAAAGCGCCTTGGCAGGCTTCCTGCTTTTGTGGCTTGGATGACGGCAGAAGCAGGCTGGTGGGGATAAGGCCATGAACTACGCCAGGATGGTGATCGAGAAGGAGGCGCCGGAGGAGTATGGCTACGACCGCATCCGCTACAACCTTTCCGAAAGCTCGATAGCCGACCGGAAACTCTCCGACATCGGCCTTTCGCTGCCCGACCTCACCTTGTTCTACGGCGAGCATCGCGGCGAAAAAGAGCTGCGCGCACTGATCGCCGCGCAGGACGGAGGACTCTCCGCCGACGACGTTCTGGTGACCGCGGGCGCTGCCGGCGCGCTGTTCATCATCGCCACCTCGCTGCTTTCGGCCGATGACCATCTCGTCGTCCTGCGGCCGAACTATGCCACCAACATCGAGACGCCCAAGGCGATCGGCTGCGCCATCTCCTATGTCGATCTCGATTTCGACAACGGCTTTGCGATCGACATCGAGCGCGTCGCGGCGGCGGTGCGGCCAAGCACCAGGCTGATCAGCGTCACCTGCCCGCACAACCCGACCGGCACGATGATGGCCCGCGCCGATCTCGACGCGCTGATCGCGCTTGCCGAGAGCCGGCGCTGCCGGCTCCTGGTCGACGAGACTTATCGCGACCTTTCCTATGACGAAAAGCTGCCTTCGGCGGCATCGCTGAGTGCCGCCGCCATCAGCGTCTCCTCTCTGTCCAAGGCTTTCGGCATTCCAGGCATCCGCATCGGCTGGCTGGTCACCAGGGACAAGGAACTGCAGGAGACATTCCTCGCCGCCAAGGAGCAGATCGGCATCTGCGGCAGCGTCATCGACGAGGCGGTCGCCCGCTCCATGCTCGAGCGCCGCGACGTCTTCCTCAAGTCGCTGCTGCCGGAGATGACGAAGCGTCGCGACATCGTGCAAGCCTGGATTGACGGCGAACCGCTGGTCGACTGGGTACGGCCGCAAGGCGGCGTCGTCGGCTTCCCGCGGCTGGACGTCGATGCCGGCTTCGACCTCGACCGCTTCTACGCCAGGCTCCTGGAAGAGCACGGCACCTATGTCGGCCCCGGCCACTGGTTCGAGATGCCGAAGCGCTTCTTCCGCGTCGGCTTCGGCTGGCCGAAAGAGGCTGAATTGCGCGGCGGGCTGGAGGCCATCTCGGCCGCGCTGAGAGGCTGAGCCTCTTCCATTGCGAACAATGATTTCCGCATTTCCTTCATCCCGCGCGGATTTTTTGCGCGCATGGCAGGACGAACTGGGCTAAGGGTTTGCCGCCGGACCAGCGCCCACCGTGGAAGTGCCCCGCCGGCCGATGTCACAACGGGGCCTTTGAATCATGACCGCCGAAGCAGTTTCACCTGAACAGCGCTACGCCGCTTTCCGGCACCGGCCGTACCTCAGCTACTGGACGGCGCGCTTCCTCACCACTTTCGCCACCCAGATCGTCTCCGTCGCCGTCGGCTGGCAGATCTACGACCTGACGCGCAACCCTTTCGATCTCGGCATCGTCGGCATCGTCCAGTTCCTGCCTTCGTTGCTGCTGGTGCTCATCACCGGCGTCGTCGCCGACCGCTTCGGCCGCCGCCTGATCATGACATTGTCGTCGCTTGTCGAGGCCGGCTGCGCGCTCACCCTGTTGTTGCTGACGCTGCGCGGCCCTGGCAGTCCGGTGCCGATCTTCGTCGTGCTCGCCATGTTCGGTATCGCCCGCGCCTTCTACGGGCCGGCATCGTCCTCGCTGGTCGCCAATCTTGTGCCGCCGCAGGATTTCGCCAACGCGATCGCCTGGAACTCGTCCGCCTGGCAGATGGCGACCATCGTCGGCCCGGTTGCCGGCGGCCTGCTCTACGGCCTTTCGGCGGAAGCCGCCTACGCCACCGCAGCCATCCTGATGCTTGTCGCGGCGCTGCTCGTCTTCACCATCCCCAAGCCTGCCCAGCAGACGGCCACCGACAAGCCGACGATGCAGACGCTGTTTGCCGGCTTCGGCTATATCTGGAGCGAGAAGATCGTGCTCGGCGCCATCTCGCTCGACCTCTTCGCCGTGCTTCTGTCGGGCGCCTCGGCGCTGCTGCCGGTCTATGCGCGCGACATTCTGGAACTCGGGCCCTGGGGTCTCGGCCTGCTGCGCTCGGCGCCCGGCATCGGCGCTATCGCCGTGGCGGTCTGGCTCGCCGGCCACCCGATCCGCGACCACGCCGGCAAG
Organism: Mesorhizobium sp. M1D.F.Ca.ET.231.01.1.1; assembly: GCF_003999155.2. Lineage (NCBI taxonomy): Bacteria > Pseudomonadati > Pseudomonadota > Alphaproteobacteria > Hyphomicrobiales > Phyllobacteriaceae > Mesorhizobium > Mesorhizobium sp. M1D.F.Ca.ET.231.01.1.1. Next base: position 209,482 of record NZ_RZOZ02000008.1, on the reverse strand, counting down.
ATCATGCTGGGCTTCGTCGGTCTGTTCGGCGCCTTCACCGTTCTGTTCGGCGTCTCGACCCTCACCTGGCTGTCGATCGCGGCGCTCGCCATGCTCGGCGCCACCGACATGTTCAGCGTCTATATCCGCGAGACGCTGATCCAGCTCTGGACGCCCGACGAGGTGCGCGGCCGCGTCAACGCCGTCAACCAGGTCTTCGTCGGCGCCTCCAACGAGGTCGGCGAATTCCGCGCCGGCACCATGGCGGCGCTGATCGGCACCGTGCCGGCGGTGGTGCTCGGCGGCATCGGCGCCATCGCCGTGGCCGGCCTCTGGGCCTGGCTGTTCCCGGCGCTGCGACAGGTACGGCATCTCGACAGTCGGAACTGATTGGGCGCCAGCCTTGCGCCGACAACGGCTGAGATGAGCCGTCGCAGACCTGCAGCTGTCGGCATTTAGAGCAATTCCGGGAAAAGTGTGAGCGATTTCCCGTCTGGAATTGCGTCAAAACAAGGAGATAGTGCGTTTCGCCGTTTCCGTGAAACGGTGAGACGCACTAGACATAGCGGACGTTCAATCTACGCAATTGGGCTAAAGCGGACACCAGCGCCATCTAGCAAAGCGTTGCCCTCCGTAAGGACGCCTTAGAGTCCGCCCACTCCGTGCTATAATTGGACTATCGACGCCGACCTATGGCCGACCGTCATTTCAGCATGCCCAAGGACGTATGTGCCGCACATGGGCTCAAGCCACCCGCCCACACATCCGTTGCGAATTGACCCGGGAGGAGGGATCAGCATGTCAGAACGTCTCAACATAGGCCCGCTGCAACTTGGCGAAATGGCGCCCAATGTCGTGCTCGACGCGATTACCCGCGAGGGCAAGATCGCCATCGACGATTTCCGAGGCGAGAAACCGGTGCTGGTTGGGCTGTATCGAGGTCTCCATTGTCCTTTTTGCAGGCGCCATATCGCCATGCTTTCGCAACTCACCCCGGCCCTCAACGAGAAGGGTATCGAAAACCTGACAGTGGTCAACACGCCCATCGACCGGGCCCGCCTCTATCTGCGGTACCATCCGATGCTCGGCCTGCTCGCGGCCTCCGATCCGGAGCGGACCTCACACCGCGCCTTTGGCTTGCCGAATATGCAGATCACTGAAGAGGAGAGCGCATGGCCGCAAAAGGTTTCGATGAGCGAAGTGAAGTCGATGCGGGTCGACTTGCCGGGCGAGATGCCGGAACCGATGGACCCGTTTGCGGCGCTCGAATATCTGAACAAGAAGGACGGCTACGATATCACCGAAGCGGATCAACAGATGATGGCCACCGGCGTTGGGCAGCTCGTCGGTCAGTTCTTGCTGGACCGTGATGGCGTCGTTCGCTGGACTTCCAACGAGATACTCGATGGTGGCCTATTCGGCGCCCCAAACACTCAGGAGCTGATGTCGGCGGCATCACAAATCGGAAGGTAAGGTGGGGCTAGGCGCAGGACTATGCGAAGTTGTCCAGCCACCCAAAGCAATTGGGTTTTGCTCTAACCCACCGCCGGCCTGCCAAAAATCAGCCCCAGAAACTCGCCCAACCAGCGCTTGAGGTGCATGTCCCAGATCAGCCGGCCGCCGAGGTGGTCGCGGCCTGGCTGCGCACCGGGCAATTCGAAGCGATGCGCGCCGCGCACAACCCAGCGCTGCATCATCACCCGGGTCAGTTCGCCATGGAACTGGATGCCCCAGGCATTGTCGCCATAGCGGAAGGCCTGGTTGGGATAGGTCTCCGCCGTCGCCAGCAGCGTCGCCTCCTTGGGCAGCGAAAAGCCCTCGCGGTGGAACTGGTAGACCATCTCCGGCCAGTGCAGCAGCTTCTTGCCGGCCTCGGTCGCCTTCAGCGGATACCAGCCGATCTCGACCAGCCCTTCGTCATGGCCGTCGACCTTGCCGCCGAGATGGTTGGCAAGCATCTGCGCGCCGAGGCAGATGCCGAGGAAGGGCCGGTTCTCCCTGAGCGGGATTTCGAGCCAGTCGGTCTCGCGCCGGACGAACTCATCCCCGTCATTGGCGCTCATCGGCCCGCCGAAGATGACCGCCCCGGCATGGCCGTCCAGCGTGCCCGGCAATTCGTCGCCAAGCGGCGGCCGGCGGATGTCGAGATCGAAGCCTTCTTCCAGAAGCATGTGGCCGACCCGGCCGGGGCTCGAAGTCTCCTGATGCAGCACGATCAGGATCTTTGGTCTCGGCCGCGGTCCGGGTGGCATGGGCAGGCGAAATCCTATTCGTCGCTCGAGGTTCCGCGCGCGCCGGGCGCTTCGGCCGCCGCCTTGCGGCGCGCCTCGATCCGGTCCTGGCGCTCGACGCCGATCAGTTCGGCGACGCGCCAGACGGTGTTGTCTTCCAGCTCGTGCAACTCGCCGTCGGCATAGACGACCTCCCACATCAGGCCAATGAAGGCCTTGCGCGCCTCGGCATCGAGATGGCGCTTGAGCACGCTGGTGAAGGCATAGAGGTCGATCGCCTCGTTGTCGGCGCGCTCGCCGGCGGCCGCCAATGCGTCGAGCTCGTCGCCGCTGATCGAATAGGTCTCGGCGAGGATCTCCTTGAACCGCTCCCACTCGACATCCTGGCGCACGCCGTCGGCGTTCATCACATGGTAGAGCAGCGCCGAGGCCGCGACGCGCGGATCGTCGGCGTTCGGCTTGGCCCCGCCGCCGGCTGGCAAATCCCTCAAGAACGACAGCACACGTTCGAACATCTAAACCATTCCCTGTCCGCCAGACCCGGGCCTCAGAACAAACGAAACCGGCGCGGCGTTTTTTCCGCCTCGTCTTCCGGCGTCACCCCGGGATCATCCGGCAAGCGCGGCGGCTCCGGCGCCTGCTCGCCCGCAATGTCGTCGGCAGCGGCGACGGCCCCGTCCTTCTGTTCCCCGTTCGCAGCCGCGGCGGCCGGCTTCTCGGCTGTGCCGTCAGGCGCGATATCGATCGTCTTGTCTTCATCCGGGGCAGCGGGCGCGGCGGCGGGGATGGCGGGAATGGCGGCGTCGATCTCGCTGTCGATCAGCTGCCCCAGCCGCTCCATCGGCGCGCGCCAGGTGAAGGCGTCCAGCTTGCCGGTGATCGGCGACACCGGCGCCCAGCGCTCGGAGACGACGCCGTCGGCGACCCATGCCGGATCGCGCGGCGCGCGCACGGCCTTCGACAAAAGCTGCCGCACCTTGCCCTGGTCGCCGGTTTCGGCCTCCTCGATGTCGGCCAGCAACAGATAGGCGCCCTCGCGACGGTCCATGCGGATCGCGGCTTCCGCCTCGCGCCTGGCGGTGGCGAAATCCTGCGCGTCGAGCGCGGCGCGCGCCACTACAAGCGACGATTCGGCGTGGTTCTTCTTCATCTCCTGCAGCTTCTTCGCCCGGTTGAGGCGGTCGAGCACGGCATCGCCCGGCCTCGCATGGGTGTAGAGCTCGGCGAGGTCCGGATGCGGCTCGGCCCGCCAGGCCGTCTCCAGGATCTTGGACCCCTTGCGCACATCGTTTTGCCGGAAAAGCATATTGGCCGCGATCACCGCGGCCGGCGCGAAATCGGGCGCCAGCTTGTTGGCTTCCAGCGCCGCGGTCCGGGCGGCATTCGGATCGCTGTCGACCAGCGCCTGCGCCTTGGCCGTGAGCAGCACGGCGCGGCGGCGGTTGGCGGCGTCGCGCTCGATCTGCCGGGTCGATTTCTGCGCCTCGACCAGCTTCAGGGCGCCGTCCCAGTCGCCACGCTCGGTCAGTTCCTCCAGCGTCGATTCCGCCGCCCAGGCGAGCTGCGGCGCCACCGCCGCGGCACGCCCGGCATAATGGCGCGCGGCGTTGCGGTCGCCCAGCCGCTCGGCTTCGAGATAGAGACCGCGCAGGCCGAGCAGCCGCATCTCCGGATCGTCGAGCATGCGCTCGAACTTTTCCCGCGCGCCTTCATGGTCGCCTTCGAGCAGCGAGGCCTGCGCGTCGAGCAGGTTGATCAGCGGCTCCTGGTCGGAGCTGATCAGCTTGGCAGCCTCCTTGGTCTTCTTGCGCGCCAACGCGCCGTCGCCGGCGCCGGCGGCGATCATGCCGGTCGACAGCGCCTGGTAGCCGCGGTCGCGGCGGCGCACCCTGAAATAGCGCGAGATCGTATAAGGGCTGTTCCACAGCGACTTGATCAGCCACCACGCGATCATCACCGCGGCGACCACGGCGACGATCGCCACCGCCGCCACCATCAGCGTGACCTGGTACTGGTAGCCGTTGAACGTGACGAGCATCTCGCCCGGACGGTCGGCCAGCCAGGCGAAGCCCAGCCCCAGCGCGAAGACGACGGCAAGGAAGATGAGGATGCGGATCATCGGATGGTCCTCACGCCTTCGTCGCGCCGGCAATCAGCGCTTCGATCTGCTTTTCGACCTCGAGCCGCGCCTTCAGTTTGCCGGCAAAATCGGCGCCGGCCGCTTTCGCCGCGTCGGGCAACGTGTCGTATTCGCCGAGCGCCTTGGCATAGTCGCCCTGGTTGACCGCCACCTCCATGCGCGCCACCGTTTCGGGCGCGCCCTTGCCTTCGACGGCGCCGACCGGCCGCACCTTGACCAGCGATTCGGCGCTCGACACCAGGCTCTGGAAGAAGCCGGCATTCTGGTCGACCGGCGTCGCCGCCTCGACCATGGCATTGGCAGCGGCATCGGCTTCCGAGGCGATCGTGGCGCGGGTCGGCACGCCTTTTTCCGCATAGCCGCGCAGAACGCCAAGCTCGGGCGCGTCCGGCGCGATCGCGGCGAACGTATCGAGCTCGGTCGCAAAGGGCGCGCCGCGATCGAGCGCCGCCTTCAGCGCCGAAGCGGCAATCGCCAGCGCGATCTTCGGCTGCGAGGCCTGCGCCTCGACCTTGCCGGAGAGCTGCTGCACCGACTGTTCCAGCGCCGCGATCCGGCCGTCTTCGGCCTTCGCCGCGTCGCCGGCCGATTTCACCAGCGCGTCGAGCCCGGCGAGCTTCTCGTTGAGCGGTCCGAGATCGACGGGAGCGGCGCTGCCGGCCTTCTGCAGGTCGGCGACTGCCGTCTCTATCTGGCCGAGCTTGTCGTTGAGCGCCTTGAGCGCGGTGCCGTCGCCCCTTTGCCCGGCCGACGATTTCAGCGCCGCGATATCCGACTTCACCTGGTCGAGCGCCGAGGACAGGCCGTCGACCTTGGCCGAGCCGCCGGCATCGCCCGCCTCCTTCAGCGCCGCGATCTCGCCCTTAAGCGAAGCGATCTCGCCATTGACGCCGTCGAGCGACCGTCCGCCCGAGGCCGGAGAGCCGAGCAGGCCGACCGCCTGCAGGAGACCGGCGCCGGCAAGGGCGATCACGCCGCCGATGACGCCGGCGGCAATCATGTTGACCCCAGAGCGCCTGGCGGCCGGCGAGCCGCGATCGTCGCTCCGGGTCTCGCCCGGTTTCGGCGCGGCGGCGGCAGAACTGGTCTTGGCCGCCGACGCATCCTCGAAATTGTAGCCGAAGCTCTTTGGCTCGCTTTTCGCAGCCTCTTCACCGCCCGGATACGGCGCTTCAGCCTCGTCCTTGATCTTGGCCTCGGGTCCATCGACCCCGGCCTGCGCCGCATCGGCGTGTTCCCACGGCTCGATGTCAGCCTGCTCCGCATGGATCGGTTCCTCCGGAGCTTCCGGCTGCGAGGCGTCGGCCGCTTCCTCCGCCTTCGCCTCGTCGGTCTGTTGCGGGTTGGCCTCGTCCTTGGCGGCATCCTCATCGGCGATTCGCGAGACGGCGCCGGGCTCGAGCTCGATCGTCACCGGCTCGCGGCGGCTCCTCGAATGTCGCGTCTTCGGCGTCTTGACCATGCTTGGGCTCCGCGAACTGGCTTGTGGATGGTTCGAAGGGTCTAGGGGATGCTCTAGCACATCACCAAGCGGTGAAAAGGGGCGGTGTGATGACGTGGCTCAGCGCGGCAGCGACAAAAGCGCCAGCAGCCCGTCCTCGTCGGGTTGCGAGGCAATGCGGACCTTTTGCCGGCCGACCCCGTCCAATGCCTTGGCGACACGCGCCGAAAGGGTTAAAAACTCCGTCCTTTCAAAGAGATGCCGCAGCGTTGGGCGCATAATCAGCCTAATCGTCGCAGCGGCCGCCTTGGCTGAATAGAGCAGCACCGCCTCGACCGGCACGCCCGACAATCGGGCAATGACGTCGGCATCGCTGTACTCCAGTTCGACGGTGTCGTAAGTCTCGACAGGCCGAACGCGCATCCCCGCCGCCGCAAGCCGTTCCTCGAACACTGGAAAGCGCACACGGCCGCAAAGATAGATCATATCCTTGCCTGCGAGCCTGTCGGCTATCGCACCGGCCAGCGCCTCGGCGTCGCCGGGGCCTTCGGAGACGGACGTAAATCCAGCCGTTCGGCAGGCTTCGGCGGTCCTTTTCCCGACCGCGTGGCAAGGCAAGGCGGCAAGCGCCGCGACCAGTTTCGCCGGCGCGAGACGAACCGCGTTGGCGCTGGTGACGGCGACCGCTGCGGCGGGAAAGACGCTGGCCTCGACCGGCAGCGCCGCCGTTTCGGTCAGCGGCAGCAGGATGGGCTGAAATCCCTGGGCTTCAAGCCTTCGGGCCGTACGCGAGGCGCCCGGCTCCGGCCTCGTCACCAGGACGCGGATCATGTCAGGCCCAACCCTCGAAGAATTTGGCGCCGGCCTTGGCGCGCACCGTCCGTGCAGCCTCTGCGCCAATTTTCGCCGCGTCCCGAGCCGGGCCGTCCAGCCGGACCTCATGCGACTCGGTGCCGTCGGGCGAGATGATCAGCCCGGCGAAAGCCAGTTTTTCGCCCGATATGGTCGCGTGGCCGGCGATCGGCATGCGGCAGGAGCCGTCGAGCGCGGCGAGGAAGGCGCGCTCGCAGGCCAATGCCTGACCGGTCGGCACATCGTGGATGGCCGCCAGCATTTTTGCCACCGGGCCGTCGCCGATGCGGCTTTCGATGCCGATCGCGCCCTGGCCAGGCGCCGGCGGGAAAACATCCAGCGGCATCAAATCGGTGATGACGCTCTCGAGCCCGAGCCGCTTCAGCCCGGCACAGGCGAGGATGGTGCCCTCGGCGACGCCTTCGTCCAGCTTGCGCAGTCTCGTCTGCACATTGCCGCGGAACATCACCACGTCGAGGTCCGGCCGCATCCGGCGGATCAGCGCCTGGCGCCGCAGCGACGAAGACCCGATCGTCGCGCCGTGCGGCAGATCGGCGATCCGCTTCACCGCCTTGCCGATGAAGGCGTCGCGCGCGTCCTCGCGCGGCAGGAAGGTGGCGAGCTCCAGCCCTGCGGGCAGCACCGTCGGCATGTCCTTCGACGAATGCACCGCGATGTCGATGCGGCCATCGAGCAGGGCTTCCTCGATTTCCTTGGTGAACAGGCCCTTGCCGCCGGCTTCCGAAAGCGGCCTGTCCTGGATGCGGTCGCCGCTGGTCGAGATCGGCACCACCTCGAAAGCCTGCTCGGGAAGGCCGTGCGCCTTCATCAGCCGCGCCCGCGTCTCATGCGCCTGGGCCAGCGCCAGCGGGCTGCCGCGTGTTCCGATTTTCAAGGTTGTTTGCATGGCGCGCGGTCCGTGATACCCCAGGCGGCTTTGAGGTCTGCCGAGATTCAGGTCAGGCCGCGCCGACATTGGTGGGTTTCGAGAGCCGAGCGCAGCGTACTTTTGGTACGTGAGCAGCGGAAGCGCAGAAACCGCCTTTTGCAGGCCGGCATCACCTGAATACCGACTGACCTCCTATATAGGAAAGGCCTGAGACACAATCTTCGAGGACAGCGACGAATTGATCCGCGTTCTGGGCATTGAGACGAGCTGCGACGAGACGGCGGCCAGCGTGGTGGCGCTGGACGGCGGCTCCGCGCCCGAAATCCTGTCCAACATCGTGCTGAGCCAGATCGAGGAACACGCGGCCTTCGGCGGCGTCGTGCCCGAGATCGCCGCGCGCGCCCATGTCGAGGCGCTGGACGGCATCGTCGCGGCAGCACTGACCGATTCGGCGGTTTCGCTGGACGAGGTCGATGCGATTGCCGCGACCGCCGGGCCCGGCCTTGTCGGCGGACTGATCGTCGGGCTGATGACCGCCAAGGCGATCGCCGCCGCCGCCAACAAGCCGTTGATTGCCATCAATCACCTCGAAGGCCATGCGCTGACCGCCAGGCTGACCGATGGGCTGGATTTCCCTTATCTGCTTTTGCTGGTCTCAGGCGGCCACACCCAGATCGTCGCGGTGCGCGGCGTCGGCGACTACCAGCGCTGGGCGACGACCATCGACGACGCGCTGGGCGAGGCCTTCGACAAGACGGCCAAGATGCTCGGCCTGCCCTATCCGGGCGGACCGAATGTCGAGAAGGCGGCGGTAAGCGGCGATGCGAGCCGCTTTGCCTTTCCGCGTCCGATGAAAGGTGCCGCGCAGCCGGATTTCTCCTTCTCCGGCCTGAAGACCGCCGTGCGCCAGGCGGCGACGGCGATCGCGCCGCTCAGCGACCAGGATGTCGCCGACATCTGCGCCTCCTTCCAGGCGGCGGTGGCCGATGCGCTGGGCGACCGTGTCGCCCGCGCGCTCGCCCGTTTCCATAAGGAATTTCCCGACAAGGCGAACCCCGCGCTGGTCGTCGCCGGCGGTGTCGCCGCCAACCGGACGATCAAGGCGACGCTCGAAGCCCTGTGCTCCGAAGCCGGCTTTGCATTCGTGGCGCCGCCGCAGAAGCTCTGCACCGACAATGCCGCGATGATCGCCTGGGCCGGCATCGAGCGGCTGCGCGCCGGGATCGTCGGCGAGAATGCCGCCGACTTCGTGCCGCGCTCGCGCTGGCCGCTGGACAGCATTTCGGCTCCTTTGGTCGGCTCCGGCCGGCGCGGTGCCAAGGCATGACCGAGAGCGGCGAAAGAAGACCTGCGAGCGGATGGCGCGTTGCGGTGCTCGGCGGCGGCGCCTGGGGCACGGCACTGGCGCTGGCCATGCTGCGCGCCGGCCATTTCGTGCGCCTCTATGCGCGCGATGCCGAAACCGTCGCCGCGATCGATCGTGGCGAAAACCCACGCTATCTGCCCGGCATCGCGATCGAGCCGGGCATCGTCGCCACCAGCGATGTCGCCGCGGCGCTCGACGGTGCGAATTGCGTGCTGGCGGTGACGCCGGCGCAATCGCTGCGCGCGGTGCTGGCCACGGCCGGCGGCCATGTGCCGAACGGCGTGCCGCTGGTCCTCTGCGCCAAGGGCATCGAGCGCGATACCGGCGCGCTGCTGTCGGCGATCGTGGAGGAAAACCTGCCGGGCAATCCTGTCGCGGCACTTTCCGGTCCGAGTTTTGCCAGCGATGTGGCGCGCGGCCTGCCGACGGCCGTCGTGGTTGCCGCCCGGGACGGGCAACTGGCGGCGGAGCTCGCCGCCCGCTTTTCGGCCGAGAACCTGCGCTGCTATTCCAGCGACGACCTGATCGGCGTCGAGATCGGCGGCGCGCTGAAGAACGTCTTCGCCATCGCAGCCGGCGCCGTCACCGGCGCCCGGCTCGGCGCCAGCGCCCAGGCCGCCATGGTGACGCGCGGCTTCGTCGAACTGCGCCGCATCGGCGCGGCCTTCGGCGCCAGGCCGGAGACGCTGATGGGGCTTTCCGGCCTCGGCGACTTGCTGCTCACCTGTTCCTCGGCGCAGTCGCGCAACTTCGCCTATGGCCTGGCGCTGGGCCAGGGCAAGCCGCTCGCCGGCCTGCCGCTCGCCGAAGGTGTGCCGACGGCCGGCATTGCCGCCCGCATCGCCGCCGAGCGCCAAATCGAGGCGCCGATCATTTCGGCCGTCGCCGCCATCCTGGATCGCAAGGTGACCATCGGCCAGGCGGTGACCACGCTGATGACGCGGCCGCTCAAAACCGAAACCGACATCTGAAGCATCGGAGTTTTAGACATGCTGTTCGCGTTGATTTGCAAGGACAAGCCCGGCAGCCTGCAGCTGCGTGTCGACACGCGGCCGGCGCATGCGGCGTTCCTGGAAGGCCTGATCAGCGAGGGGAAACTTGCCTTTGCCGGCCCGTTTCTCGACAAAGACGGCAAGCCCGACGGCAGCCTGGTGATGATCGAAGCGCCTGACATGGCCGGCGCGCAAGCTCTGGCGGCCGCCGACCCCTATGCCAAGGCCGGCCTGTTCGAGAGCGTCGAAATCCGAGCGTGGAACTGGGTCTTCCAGAAGCCCGCGGCCGAATGAGGTTCGTTTGCGCTGCCCTCATCCGCCTGCCCGTCCTCCGCAGCAGCTGCGCTGCAGCTGCGGAGGGTGGACCGGCATCTTCTCTCCGTAAGAACGGGGAGAAGGGAGAAGCTCCAACGCTGGCGACCCCCTCTCCCCGTCCTCACGGGGAGAGGGTAGGGTGAGGGGCAGCGCCAGCGCTGAATAATGACTCACCGACAACGGCAACAGGACAACTGAGATGAACTACTGGCTGTTCAAGTCCGAACCCTCGGTCTTTTCCTTCGAGGCGCTGAAGGCGAAAGGCAAGGCCGGCACGCAGTGGGACGGTGTGCGCAACTACGCCGCACGCAACAACATGAAGGCGATGCAGATCGGCGATCTCGGCTTCTTCTATCACTCCAACGAGGGCCTCGACATCGTCGGCATCGCCGAGGTCTGCGCGCTCGCCCATCCCGACACCACCACCGACGATCCGCGCTGGGAATGCGTCGATATCCGTGCTTTCGAAGACGTGCCGAAGCCGGTGACGCTGGAACAGGTCAAGGCCAATCCGAAGCTGGCCGACATGGCGCTGGTCCGGCTTGGCCGGCTTTCCGTGCAGCCGGTGACGCCGGCAGAGTGGAAAGAGGTCTGCCGCATGGCCGATCTCAGCCCGGCGCCGTGACCCGGCTCTCGCCCAAAAGCGCAAAGACTTTCATCCTCGATAACACGGCGCTGATGGCGCCGCCGCATGTGCCGGAAGTGCTGCTGCACCTGGCCGACGATGCGCATGATTTGTGGCTGCGCACCGAGGTGGAGCTGGCCGAGATCGGCCTGCCGCCGCCCTTCTGGGCCTTCGCCTGGGCCGGCGGCCAGGGCCTCGCCCGCTATCTGCTCGACCATCCGGCGATGGTGCGGGGAAAAAGCGTGCTCGATTTCGCTTCCGGCTCCGGCATGGTCGCGATCGCCGCCTTGAAGGCCGGCGCGGCGCAAGTGATCGCCGCCGATATCGACCCTTTTTGCCAAACGGTGATCACGCTCAACCTGGAAGCCAATGGCGTGAAGGCCGATTTCCTGGATGCCGACTGCATCGGTACGGATGACGGCTGGGACGTCGTGCTCGCCGGCGACGTCTTCTACGACAAGCCGCTGGCGGACAGGCTGGCGCCGTGGTTCAGCAGCCTGAAAGCGCGCGGCGCCGAGATCCTCGTCGGCGATCCCGGCCGAGCCTACCTGCCGAAGAAGGGGCTGCGATCGCTCGCCGTCTACCAGGTGCCGGTGACGCGAGTGCTGGAGGATGCCGAGGTCAAGCGCACGACCGTCTGGCGGTGGGATCCCGCTCTCCCCGCTTGACGCCGCCGGCGAACAGGGATTCCATCGGCTGCCATTCGGGAGGGTACTCATGGATTTCTCAACGGTGAACTGGCTGGCGGTGATCGTCGCCGCCGTCGTGGCGTGGCTGTTCGGTGCTGTCTGGTATACGGGCTTGAGCAAGCCTTGGCTCAGAGCGGCAAAGCTCGACCCGGCAACCATGAAGCGCTCTGTCGCTCCGTTCATCATCAGCTTCATCGCGGAGCTGATCATGGCGCTGGTCATGACGCTGGTGGTCGGCGCGATCACCGGCGGCGAGCCCAATCCGCTCGCTGGTGTGATCTTCGGTTTCGTTCTCTGGCTGGGCTTCGTCGCCACCACGCTTTCGGTCAACCACCGCTATGAAGGTTTCGGCTGGGACCTGACGCTGATCGACGCCGGCCATTGGCTGGGCGTGCTCATCATCATCGGCGTGGTGATCGGCTGGTTCGGCGCGCCGGCGGCTCCTGCGGGCTAAAGTGACGTCAGAAAGTGCGAAGCGATCCGCAGCATCGCTACTCCGCCCCTTCGTCCTTCGCCACCTCATCGAGCAGCCAATCGCGGAAGGCAATGATCCGCGCGTCATCCTTCATCGCTTCCGGATAGACCAGGAAGTAGGCGAACTCCGGCGCGACCTTGATGCCGAGCTCGAAGGGCCGGATCAGCCTGCCCTCGGACAGATCCTTGGCGACCATGGCGAAATCGGCAAGCGCGACGGCAATGCCGTCGAGTGCCGCCTGGACGACATCTGTCGAGGTGTCGAACACGATGGTCCGGCTGTCGTCGAAATCATCGACGCCGGCCGCCGCCATCCACATGCGCCAGTTCGGCCATGTGATACCCTGACGGGCCCATTCGATATGGGCGAGCGTGTGACGGAAAAGGTCGCGCGGCTCCTTTAGCGGCGGTCCGGCCCGCAGCAGAGCCGGACTGCAAACGGGAATGATGACGTTCTCGAACAGCCGGTCAGCGCATAGTCCCGGATATTTGCCGGCGCCGAAACGGATCCCGACATCGACATCGTCACGTTCGAACTCGCGCAGCTTGGAGGTGATGTCGAAGCGGAGCTCGATCCCCGGCCGCTGCCTACGGAAATCGTCGACGCGCCGCATCAGCCATTTTGTGGCGAACTGCGCGTCGAGCGTGATCTTGAGCAGCGCCGTGCCCCTGCTCATCTTGCGCGCGCGGCTGACGGCACGGCCAAGCAGGTCGAGCGCATCGACCGAGGCCTCGTGAAGCACATTGCCCGCTTCGGTCAGCCGGATGGTGCGGCTGGTGCGCGTGAACAGCACCAGGTCGAGCTGATCCTCGATTTCCTTGATCTGATGACTGACCGCCGCCGGCGTCAGGCCGAGCTCATCGGCGGCGCGGGTGAAATTGAGATGCCTGGCCGCCGCCTCGAAAGTCCTCAACGCGCGCGTTCCGGGCAGCAGGCGGGACATCCGATCTCCAAATAAAACTTTATGATCGAACAAGAACTACTCGTTTCTCGTTTATTTTTCAATCCGGCATGATGGCGTCATCGAAACACTATCAAACCGGATTTGACGTCCGGAGAACACGGGTGAAGCCATGACCGAGATCGTTCTCAAGCCCAAGACCGCCTTGAACCCCCGCTCCGGTGTAGCCCTTTGGCTGCGCGCCACGATCGACTGGCTGCGCCAGGCTCGAGTCGCCGTCCGGCTTCCCCACGATGCGGTCGAGGATCTCTCCGACCGCCAGCTGCGCGACATCGGCGGCGAGCGCCGGGACGTCTCAAAGGCGATGGACCGCGAGCTTGGCCGGATCGGGTTGCTGGATACGGGCTGGCAGCAGCCGCGTCGATAAGGGACCAAGGCAATAGGGCAGTAGGGAAAGGCAGTACCCGCTCCCCTACTCCCCTACTCCCCTACTCCCCTACTCCCCTACTCCCCTACCTCACCACCCTCACCACCGTGCGATCCGACAACAGCGGCAGCAGCCTCGCCATGGTGCGCGCCGTGACCGCGACGCAGCCTTGCGTCGGCGTGAAGCCCGGGCGCGCCAGATGGAAAAAGATCGCGCTGCCGCGCCCGCGACGGCGCGGCGCGACGTTCCAGTCCAGCACCAGGCAGGCATCGTAGAGCCGGTCGTCCCGACGCATCCGTTCATGGCTGGCGCCATAGGGGATCTTCACCGGCCGGTTGTAGTTGCGGTCGTCCGGCACCTCGCACCAGCCGAGGTCCGGCCCGATCGGCGCCATCGCCAGCCTGGTCCGGCGCCCGCCGGGAAACTGGTCGTTGCGGAAATAGCCTGACAATATGCGCATCGCGGCCAGCGGCGTCGCGCCGTCGCCTTCGCGCTTGCCGGCGGAGATGCCGCCGCGCCCGAGCGCGCAGGGAAACACCGTTTTGCCGGCTTGCAGCAACCCCTGCGCAGGGTTGCCTGGCCTCGCACGCACAACCAGGACATGCAGACCCTTCGGCAAAAATGCGCCTGCCTCATTGCGCGCGCGTTTTTTCTTGTATGATTGTCTCACGGAACAAATCACTGTGATCGGCTGTTGCGCCGGTGAGCTTCCGCATAAATGGGGGGAGGTCAACTGAATATTCTTTTTAAAACAACGGATTGATCATGACATCACGGACCATTCTGATCGTTGACGACGACGACGACCTGCGAGCCACCCTCGTCGAGCAACTGGCGCTTTACGAAGAATTCGACGTCCAGCAGGAATCCACCGCCGCAAAAGGCGTCGCCGCGGCGCGCGGCGGCCTCGTCGACCTGCTGATCATGGATGTCGGACTGCCCGACATGGACGGCCGCGAGGCGGTGAAGATCCTGCGCAAGGGCGGCTACAAGGCGCCGATCATCATGCTGACCGGCCACGACACCGATTCCGACACGATCCTGGGGCTCGAGGCCGGCGCCAACGACTATGTCACCAAGCCCTTCCGCTTCGCCGTGCTCCTGGCGCGCGTCCGTGCGCAACTGCGCCAGCACGAGCAGAGCGAGGACGCCACTTTCTCGGTCGGCCCCTACACGTTCAAGCCCAGCCAGAAGCTTCTGATCGATTCGCGCGGCGCCAAGGTGCGGCTGACCGAAAAGGAGGCCTCGATCATCAAATATCTCTACCGCGCCGACCAGAAAGTGGTAACGCGCGACGTGCTCCTGGAAGAGGTGTGGGGCTACAATTCAGGCGTCACCACGCATACGCTTGAAACCCATGTCTACCGGCTGCGCCAGAAGATTGAGCGCGATCCTTCCAATGCCGAAATTCTTGTGACAGAAAGCGGCGGCTACAAGCTGGTTCCTTAAACATTTCATGATCTAGAGCAATTCCAGGAAAGTGTGAGGCGGTTTTCCGTCCGGAATTGCGTCGAAACAGACAGACTGAGCGGTCGGGCGGGACCGCTTCGGGTGCGATCCTGGTGCTGGAGGGTGATGGATCGGCTTGCCGGACGCATCGCACGATGCGCGATTGGAAGGTTGGAGTGCGCGCATCCGAAGGGACGCGACGCTCCAAAGGAGGGACTGGACTGACCGCTCGGGGACACAGCTAGGATGGCGCTCGATGACGACATCCGCATCCTGTCCGCCGTGAAGCTTTTTCAGGGCTTCACGCAGGAACAGTTGCGCCTGCTCGCCTTCGGCGCGGAAAACACCTTCCTGCAGGCCGATCGCAAGCTCTATCTCGAGGATGACGAGGCCGACTCGGCCTATATCGTGGTCAGCGGCTTGATCGCGCTCTACCGCGAGCAGGGCGGCGAGCGCATCCCGATCGGCACGGCCGGCCCGGGCGCCATGCTCAGCGAGCTCGCTTTGATCGCCGACACCAGACGCCTGACCAGCGCCTCGGCCGCGGCCGATTCGGAGGTGATCCGCTTGAGCCGCAAGATGTTCCGCCGCATCCTGGAGGAATATCCGGAGCTGGCGGCGCAGCTGCACGAGCGCATCCTGGAAGAATTCCGAGAGATGATCGCCCGCATCGAGGAACTCGCGCCGCGCTTTACGGGGTGAGCGGCCTGACGAACGGCGCAATGGCGACGGAAATGCAGGCGCTCTCTCTCGTCACCGGGCGTCAATCCAGATCGAACCTGGCAATCACCGGCACATGATCCGACGGCTTCTCCCAGCCGCGCGCCACCTTCAGGATCTCGTAGCCTTTGAAGCTCGGCACCAGATTGGCCGACGACCAGACATGGTCGAGCCGGCGGCCGCGATCCGAAGCCTCCCAGTCCTTCGCGCGGTAGCTCCACCAGGTGTAGAGCTTCTGCTCGGCGGGCACGTTGAGCCGCATCAGGTCGACCCAGCCGCCGGCCTGCCGCATCGCCTCGAAGTTTTCGGTCTCGACCGGCGTGTGGCTGACGACGTTGAGCAATTGCTTGTGCGACCAGACGTCATGCTCCTGCGGCGCGATGTTGAGGTCGCCGACCAGGATCGAGGCGGGTTGATCGTCCCGGCTCGCCGGCACGCCGTTCATCTCGTGGACGAAGTCGAGCTTGTGTCGGAATTTCCGGTTGATCTCCGGGTCTGGCTCGTCGCCGCCGGCCGGCACATAGAAATTGTGCAGCAGGATCGACCTGTCGCCGGCCTGCACTTTGACCGACAGATGCCGGCTGTCGTCGATCTCGCAGAAACGCCGTTTCTCGACCAGCTCGATCGGCCGGCGCGCCACGGTCGCCACGCCGTGATAGCCCTTCTGGCCATGGAAATGGATGTGCTCGTAGCCCGCCTTGCGGAAGGCCTTCTCGGGAAAAAGCTCGTCCGGCACCTTGGTTTCCTGCAGGCAGAGCACATCCGGCGCATGCTCCCTGAGCAGCCGCTCGACGATCGGCATGCGCAGGCGCACGGAGTTGATGTTCCAGGTGGCGATGGTGAAGGGCATTCAGGCGGGTCCGGGATAAGCGCAAGACCTGCCAGGACTGGGATGACGCTGACGGGAAATGACGCTTTTTATGAAAAGAGTCCGTGCCGGACCCTGCCAGTGACGGGCAGCGAAGACAAGCCAAGCATGTTGCCAATCTTCGAGATCGGCCAAGGCTTCCCAACTTCGTCATCCTAGGGCGGAGCAAGGAGCGACGCGACGCGCGTAGACCCTAGGATCCATGCCGTTCGATCAACGGCAAGCCAGCGGTGCAAAACGGAGCGCTTGCCGTGCGCCACATTCCAAACCTCTGCATCTTTCGTCAGAGGTAACGGCATGGATCCTAGGGTCTGCGCTCCGCTTCGCGTCGCTTCGCCCTAGGATGACGAAAGCTATGGATCGACGCGCTAAATTGGCGGTCAGCGCGTCTTCGTGTTCAGCTCGCGGTTCGCCGTATAGTCGATGGCGAAGGTGTCCGGCGGGATGGAGACGCCTTCCTTGACATTGAAGATCATCACCGTCGTGTCCTTGCCCTGCGCGTCGGTGATCGTCCACTGGCGCAGCTCATAGCTCTTCGGATCGAACATCATGGTGATCCGGGCGTTGCCGAACACCGATTTGTCGGAGAGCTGGATTGTGGTGAGGTCGTCCTCTTCCTTGACCGCCTTCACGCGCCCGCCGGAGAGGTCGATCCTGTCGTCGAGCAATAGTTTCAGCGGCGTCTTCGACAGCGGATAGAGGTCTGACGTGTTGAGCTTCTTGTTGAGGATCACCACCGACTTGCCGTCGGAGATCACCCGGAAATTCGACGACCCGTCATAGTTGAAGCGGATCTTGCCGGGACGTTCGAGGAAGAACTTGCCGCCGGTCTGCTCGCCCTTCGGGCCGAACTGCACGAACTCGCCGCTCATCGATTTGACCGAGGAGAAGTGGTCGGCGATCTTTTGCGCCGCCGGCGGAATCGCGGCCTGCGCCTGGGCCAGGAGCTGGAAGCCCGGCATGACATTGATTGCGGCCGCGCCCGCGAGCGCAAGCCCGAGGCCGAGCACCTGCCGGCGGGTCGGGGCGAAATCTGTCTGGGTCTTCATGCCGGTCACTTCCTGTGATTCGTTCTTGGTCGCAGTCTCTGGACCCCCAGTTGGGCCTAAGTTTGGCGGGTCACACGGGCGCTTGGTCGCATGAACGCGCCGGAAGGTTCAAAGTTGCCGTCCGCCGACATGGCCTAAAACTTATCTTCGTCCGTCGGCACCAGGATCTCGCGCTTGCCGGCGTGGTTGGCCGGGCCGACGATGCCTTCCTTCTCCATCTTCTCGATGATCGAGGCGGCGCGGTTGTAGCCGATGCCGAGCCGGCGCTGGATATAGCTGGTCGAGGCCTTGCCGTCGCGCAGCACCACCGCCACCGCCTGGTCGTAGGGATCGTCGGAATCCTCGAAATTGCCGCCGCCGCCGGAGCCTTTGCTCGGCGAACCGTCCTCGTCATCTTCATCGTCGTCCTCGGTGATGGCGTCGAGATATTCGGGCACGCCCTGCAGCTTGAGATGGCCGACGATCCGCTCGACCTCGTCATCCGACACGAACGGGCCGTGGACGCGCTGGATGCGGCCGCCGCCGGCCATGTAGAGCATGTCGCCCATGCCGAGCAGCTGCTCGGCGCCCTGCTCGCCGAGGATGGTGCGGCTGTCGATCTTCGACGTCACCTGGAAGGAGATGCGCGTCGGGAAGTTGGCCTTGATGGTGCCGGTGATGACGTCGACCGAGGGGCGCTGCGTGGCCATGATGACATGGATGCCGGCGGCGCGCGCCATCTGCGCCAGGCGCTGCACCGCGCCTTCGATGTCCTTGCCGGCGACCATCATCAGGTCGGCCATCTCGTCGATGATGACGACGATGTAGGGCATCGGCTCGAGATCGAGATCCTCCGTCTCGTAGATCGCCTCGCCGGTCTGCCGGTCGAAGCCGGTCTGCACCGTGCGCGAGATCTTCTCGCCCTTCTTCTCCGCCTGTTGGACGCGCGCGTTGAAACCGTCGATGTTGCGCACGCCGACCTTGGACATCTTGCGGTAGCGGTCCTCCATCTCGCGCACGGTCCACTTCAGCGCCACCACCGCCTTCTTCGGATCGGTGACGACGGGCGTCAGCAGATGCGGTATGCCGTCATAGACCGAGAGCTCGAGCATCTTCGGATCGATCATGATCAGCCGGCATTCCTGCGGCGTCAGCCGGTAGAGCAGCGACAGGATCATGGTGTTGATGGCGACCGACTTGCCCGAGCCGGTGGTGCCGGCGACCAGCACGTGCGGCATCTTGGCGATGTCGACAATGACCGCCTCGCCGTTGATGGTCTTGCCGAGCGCCAGCGCGAGCTTGGCCTTCGTCGTCTCGAAGTCGCGGCTTGCCATGATTTCCCGCAGATAGACCGTCTCGCGCTTGGCGTTCGGCAATTCGATGCCGATGGCGTTACGGCCGGGCACGACGGCGACGCGGCAGGCGATCGCGCTCATCGAGCGGGCGATGTCGTCGGAAAGGCCGATGACGCGCGAGGACTTGATGCCGGGCGCGGGCTCCAGCTCATAGAGCGTTACGACCGGGCCGGGGCGGACATGGATGATCTCGCCCTTGACGCCGAAATCCTCGAGCACGCCTTCGAGCAGCCTTGCGTTCTGCTCCAGCGCATCCTTCGACAAGCTCGGATCCTTCGCCACGTTCTTCGGCTCGGACAAAAAATGCAGCGACGGCATCTCGAACGCGCCGGAGCCTATCAGCGAGGTCTGCGCTTCGCGCTGGACGCGCGCGCCCTGCACCGGGCGCGGCGCCGGGGCTTCGACGCGGGTCGCCGCGTCCGAGCGGAAGTTGCGCACATTGGCACGGCGCTGTACCGGCTGCTCGTCATCGAATTCGTCGAGATCGGCGTCTTCCTCGTCGTCGAAGACGTCGTCATCGACCGGGTCGACCGAAGCGCTGCGGTCGTTGACCATGGCGGCGAAGAATTCCGGCTCGACGCGGGCGCGGCCGCCGGGGCTCATCCTGGCCTCCGCATATTCGGCCGATTCGACCCGCTCGGCGGCGCGCCGCCAGGCGCTTGCCCGCGGCTCCATCGGTGGCTCGAACTCGTCGCGCTCCTGCCTGCGGCGCGCGGCGCGGCGGTGCATCCATGCGCGGAACGACAGCCACCAGTGGGTGACGGCGCCAAGCGCCAGGATGCCTTCGTCGCCTTCGTCCTCATCCTCGTCGAAGAGCAGATCGTCCTGCTCGCGCGGATCGGGCGCGGCGGCGCGCTCCATGACGGCAAAGCCGTTCCTGCGCGCAATCAGCGCCGAGCCATAGGCGAACAGCCACAGCGCCGGCGCGGCGAGAACCACCGCGATGATGCTGGCGAAAAGGCCCTTCGGATAGCCGCCGACGGCGATGCCGGGGATTTTCAGCACCATGTCGCCGAACACACCGCCAAGACCCGTCGGCAGCGGCCAGGTGTTGGGCGGCGTGACGCATCCGGCCATCGCCGCTGCGGTGAGCGCATAGCCGAACCAGGCCAGCCCGCGTTTCGGCAGCCTGTCGACACCGCGCGCGGAGAAGAGAAGAAAGCCCCAGACCACCGCCGGCACCAGGCCCGCGACGGCGGCCAGGCCGAAGAACTGCATGGCGAGGTCGGAAAACACCGCGCCTGCATAGCCCATGGCGTTGGTGACGATGTTGTTGGTGGCGTGCGAGAAGCTCGGATCGGCCACGTTCCAGGTGGCGAGGCTGGCGACGCCGAAAGCGGTGAACACGAACAGGCCGGCGCCGACCAGCCGTCCGACCTGCCGCCGCGCGAACGCCTGGATGCCGTGCCCCGTATCGGTCAGCGCGAGCGGTGCTGAAGCGCCTGAACGCATGCCTCTTCCCCGTTAGTCGTTGCCTGGCCGGCGCTTGGCGCACTCCGGCAGATTCGGACGACAGACTATCGGCGGGAAGGTTAAGGCCGCATTAACCATGGCCCTTTACGGGATGCCCTCGGAAAGCAAATGGCGGGCCGGTGGAGCCCGCCATCTCTCATCGGCGACGCTGAAACGATCAGGCCCGTCCGGACCCGATCTGCCGCAAATCACATGTGACCGGCGTACATCATCAGGTTGGCGCAGAATTCGGCGTGGGGCTTGCTCATCGCCGCGTCCTGGCACTCCTTCATCATCATGTCCTGCTTGTCCTTGGCTGTCGCGGCCCAGGCGGCCTTGAAATCGGCCTCGGGCTTCATGGTCTTCATGCCGGCATCGGTGAAGAACGGCGCCATGTTGTCCGGCTCGTCGAGCGCGCCAGCAAGTGCAACCCCGCTGACCATCGACAGAGCCATTGCTCCCAGGAAGATATTCTTGACGTTCATGGGTTGGTTCCTTCCCTTTTGTTTGGCGAGCGCCACGGCAGCGGTCGCCATCCAAGTACGAAACCGCGACAGCCAGCGTTTCATGCAGGCGCAATCAAGTGAATGTGATCGAAAGTCCGCCTGACGATCCGCCAAACAAAAAGGAGGCCCGGAAGGTCTTTCCGGGCCTCAAGGCGTGAGCCTCTTTCGAGAACATCACGACGGGATCTTGGGAGGAGATCCAGAAAGCCGCAGCGCGGCTTTCGTTGGTGTCTTCGTTGATATCCGGGCCGGCGGGAGGAGGATCCGCCGGCCCTTTGGCAAAGCCCGCCTTACGGCACCACTTCGCCGTGCTGGGTGACGTCGAGGCCCTCGACCTCTTCCTGGCTGCTCGGACGCAGGCCGACCAGCGCCTTGACGATGAAGAGGATGACGAAGGTGGCGATCGCCGTCCACAGGATGGTGAAGACGATGCCGTAGATCTGCGTGCCGACCGAAGCGCCCTTGCCGAGCGCATTGATCGCTGGATCGGCGAGCGCGCCGGTGAGCAGGGCGCCGACCACACCGCCAACGCCGTGGACGCCGAAGGCATCGAGCGAGTCGTCATAGCCCATGGCATGCTTGAGCTTGACCGCCGAGAGGTAGCAGACGACGCCGGCGATGAGGCCGACGATGAAGGCGCCGGTCGGGTTGACGAAGCCGGAAGCCGGCGTCACCGCGACGAGGCCGGCGACGGCGCCCGAGATGATGCCGAGCACCGAAGGCTTCTTGGCGACGATCCATTCGGCGAACATCCAGGCCAGCGCCGCCGCGGCGGTGGCGACCTGCGTGTTCATCATCGCCGCGCCGGCGAGGCCGTCGGCCGCAAGCTCCGAGCCGGCGTTGAAGCCGAACCAGCCGACCCACAGCAGCGAGGCGCCGATCACCGAATAGACGAGGTTGTGCGGCGCCATGTTGGTGGTGCCGTAGCCCTCGCGCTTGCCGAGGACGAGCGCGCAGACCAGGCCCGCGACACCGGCGTTGATATGGACGACCGTGCCGCCGGCGAAGTCGAGAACGCCGGCCGAACCGAGGAAGCCGCCGCCCCAGACCCAGTGCGCGATCGGGGCGTAGACGAAGACCAGCCACAAGCCCATGAAGATGAGCAGCGCCGAGAACTTCATGCGCTCGGCGAACGCGCCGGCGATCAGCGCCGGCGTGATGATGGCGAAGGTCATCTGGAACATCGAGAAGACGAATTCAGGGATGTTCGCCACGCCCGGCAGCCACAGCGTCGAGGTGGTGATGCCGTGATGGAAGAATTTCGAGAAGCCGCCGAGATAGGCGTTCATGCCGCCGCCGTCGGAGAAGGCCAGCGAATAGCCGAACATGAACCACAGCACCGTCACCAGGCAGGTGATGGCGAAGCTCTGCATGATGGTGGCGAGCACGTTCTTCTTGCGCACCATGCCGCCGTAGAACAGCGCCAGGCCAGGAATGGTCATCATCAGCACCAGCGCCGTCGAGGTCAGCATCCAGGCGGTATTGCCGGTGTCGAGCACCGGGGTCGGCGCGGCGGGTGCGGCGGGCGCGGCCGGGGCGGCCTCCTGGGCGAAAGCGGCGGCCGTGCTGAGCGCTACGAGGGCGAGCGCAGCGGCGGCGCGTCCCGTCGTCTTCAAGGTGGAAGGAATATTCATTGAACTCTCCGTTGGAATAGCTGGTCGCCGCTTTACAGCGCGTCGGTGTCTGTTTCGCCGGTGCGGATGCGCACCGCCTGGTCGATGCCGAAGACGAAGATCTTGCCGTCGCCGATCTGACCGGTCTTGGCGGCCGCGGTGATGGCTTCGACGGCCTTGTCGACCATGTCGGCGCCGACGGCGACTTCGATCTTGATCTTGGGCAGGAAGCTCACCGCATATTCCGCGCCGCGGTAGATTTCCGTATGTCCCTTCTGACGCCCGTAGCCTTTGACTTCGGTGACGGTCAGGCCCTGGATGCCGACGGCGGTGAGCGCTTCGCGCACCTCGTCGAGCTTGAACGGCTTGATGATTGCCATCACGATTTTCATAAGGTTTCACCCTTTGCTGTTGCGGTCCCCCGCGTTTGCACACCTTCGCCGATCCCATGAGAGCCGGAGAGTGCCGGACAGGATTCAAGCTCCGTGCCAATTGCCGAAGCAGGCCGTTAACCTGTTGTAAACAAAGGGAATGGGCGGCCCTTGCACAGAAATCGTGCGCAGCGGCGTCAGGGCAACTGATTAAGAAATAGGCAAAATTTCGAAAATGCCCGCTTTATAGGCTTTAACCGGAAGCCGGCTCAGCGCTTCAGCCGGATGAGGCCTTCCTGGGCGACCGAGGCGATCAGCGTTCCGTCGCGCGCGAACAGCGAGCCCCGGGTGAAACCGCGCGAGCCTTGCGTGGAGGGGCTGTCCTGCGTGTAGAGGATCCAGTCGTCCAGCGAATGGCTGCGGTGGAACCACATGGCGTGGTCGAGGCTGGCCGCCTGGATGTCGCGGTCGAAGATGGCGCGGCCATGCGCGAAGGTCGAGGTGTCGAGCAGCGTCATGTCGGAGAGATAGGCAAGCACCGCCGCCTGCGTCGCGCGGTCTTCCGGCACCGGGCCGGTGGTGCGGATCCAGATGTTCTGCTCAGGCTCCAGCTTCTCGCGGCTGGTATAGTGCTTCAGCATCACCGGCTTCATCTCGATCGGCCGGTCGCGCTCCCAGTAGCGCTTGATGCCTTCCGGCACCGCCTCGCCGAACTTGCCGAGCAGCTCGCGCTGCGACAAAAGCGTGTCGGGCGCCGGCACGTCGCGCGGCATCGGCAGCTGATGCTCCAGACCCACCTCGTCCTGCTGGAAGGAAGCTTCCAGCGAGAAGATCGCCTGCCCATGCTGGATCGCCACCACCCGGCGCGTGGTGAAGGAACCGCCGTCGCGGATGCGGTCGACCTCGTAGACGATCGGCACCTTGGTGTCGCCGGGCCGCATGAAATAGCCATGCAGCGAGTGCACATGGCGCTCCGGCTCGACGGTGCGCTGGGCCGCGACCAGCGCCTGGGCGATGGTCTGGCCGCCGAACACGCGCTGCCAGTCGAGCTTCGGGCTGCGACCACGATACAGATTGTGTTCGAGCTGCTCGAGGTCGAGAATGTCGAGAAGCTCGTCCATGGCTGCCGTCATGTTCCACGTCCTTGAAAAGATGTGCCATGGCGGGTTTCGGACAGGACAGGCAAGCAGTCAAGCTGCTACGGCGGCAGCCGGGACCGGAAGCCGCGAAAGGAAAGTGCCATGGTCGATCGCAAGGCGGATAGAGCAGGCGAGGCGTCGCTGGATGTGTTGGTGGCCGGTGCCGGCTATGTCGGCCTTGCCGCCGCGGTATCGCTGAAGCAGGCGCGCCCGAGCCTGGGCGTCGCGATCGTCGACGCCGCGCCCGCCGGCGTCTGGGAAAAGGACGGCCGGGCCTCGGCGATCGCCGCCGCGGCGTGCCGCATGCTGGAGCTGCTCGGCGTCTGGGACGAGATCGCGCCCGAGGCGCAGGCGATCACCGAGATGATCATCACCGACTCTCGCGCCGCCGATCCGGTGCGCCCGGTGTTCCTGACCTTCGACGGCGAGGTGGCGCCCGGCGAACCGTTCGCGCATATGGTCGCAAACCGGGATCTGAACGGGGCGCTGCGCCGCCGTGCCGAAAAGCTCGGCATCGACATCATCGAAGGCGTGGCCGTCAGCGCCTTCGACCCGGGCGGCGCCGGCATCACCGTGCATCTGGCGGATGGCGCGACGCTCAAGGCGCGGCTGCTGATTGCCGCCGACGGCGTCCATTCGAAGCTGCGCGACATGGCCGGCATAAAGACGGTGAAATGGGAATACGGCCAGTCCGGCATCGTCTGCACGATAGCCCACGAGCGCCCGCATAACGGCCGCGCCGAGGAGCATTTTCTGCCGGCCGGCCCCTTCGCCACCTTGCCGCTGAAGCCCGGCAAGGACGGCACCAACCGCTCCTCGATCGTCTGGGTCGAGCGATCGGAAGATGCCCGGAAACTGGTCGACGGCGACGAGTTCGTCTTCGAGCACGAACTGGAGCAGCGTTTTGGGCTCAAGCTCGGCGAGATCCACGTCGCCGACAAACCGCGCGCCTGGCCGCTCGGCCTCACGCTTGCCCGTGCCTTCGTCGCGCCCCGCATCGCGCTTGCCGGCGACGCCGCGCACGGCATCCATCCGATCGCCGGGCAGGGCCTCAATCTCGGCTTCAAGGATGTCGCCGCGCTGGCCGAAGTGGTGGTCGAGGCCGACCGCCTCGGCCAGGACATCGGCGCCCTCGACGTGCTTGAACGCTACCAGCAGTGGCGGCGTTTCGACACGCTGCAGATGGGCGTCACCACCGACGTGCTGAACCGGCTCTTCTCCAACGACATCGGCCCGCTGCGCGCGGTACGCGACATCGGCCTCGGCCTCGTCGAGCGCATGCCGAAGCTCAAGGATTTCTTCATCCGCCAGGCCTCGGGCCTGTCCGGCGACACGCCGCGGCTATTGAAGGGCGAGGCGATCTAGCAGCCAAAGGAGATAATAGAAGACCACGACGGCGGCCAGCATGCCGATCACCAACCTGCCGGCCCTGGATTTGCGCAACCTGTCTCCAAACAGCGTGTCAATCAGATCGGCCAATTCGGCAGCCACGTAGGCAATTGCTTCCATCTGTGCCTTGACGGTTCGGTGTACCCACCACTGATGTAGGCACAACTGTCTCGCGTTCAAAGATCGATGGTCGCCTAGATCAATTGACCTCGAAGCCGAGCTTCTGCCGCAGCCTCAGCATCCGCTGGTCCGGTATCTTCAGGCTCTGTTCGCCGCCTTGCGCGACGCGGTTCAGCATCCTGAGCAGATCGTCCCGCTCGTGCGGGTCGAGGCGTTCGCGCAGGAATGGCGCCAGCTTGTCGATGACGATCGTCGTATCGTCGATCTGCGCGGCGGCCCATTTGGCGTAGACCACCGCCTCGTCGGTCTTCTTCTGGCTGCTCGCGATCTGCGAAATCACCTCGCGGATGACGGCTTCGCGCTGCGGCAGGACCGGGCCCTGTTCCGAAACGATCGCGGTGATCAGCGTCGCGGCCGCGACGACCGGGTCATCGATCGCCGTCAGCGGCGACAGCGCCGCCTGCTTGCGCAACTTCTTGCGGCGGATATTTCCCTGAACCCGGCCGACGACGTCGGCGACTTCGCGCGCGGCGTCGCTCATATATTTCAGCCGGTACCACCAGATGGCGGCCGCTCCGAGCAGGCCAAGGATCGCAATCAGGAAAGGCATGCCGAATTCCCCCGAAATCGCGGCGACGATAAGAGAAGTGCGGCCCTGCTTCAACACGCAACGGTTGCGTCTGTGAAGAAACCCTGAAGATGTTTCCCGCGAGAGACAGCTTCAATGCGGCGCGCCCAGCCTGACCGGCGGTTATGAACCCGGTATGTCGTAGATCGCCCTGACCTCGACGGTGCCCAGTTCGGCCAGCGGAATGCCGTCGGCGATCGCCAGCGCCTCGTCGAGATCCGCCGCCTCGACCATGACGAAGCCGAGCAATTGCTCCTTGGTTTCGGCGAACGGGCCGTCGGTGACCAGTCTTTTCCCGTTGCGCCGCCGCACGCTCTTCGACGTCTTCACCGATTGCAGCGCCTGCGCGATGATCAGCTTGCCTTGTTGGTCCAACGATCTGTCATAGGCCAGCGAATCGGCGTCTAGCTTGGCCGATCCTTCCGGGGTCAACGCATACAGGCTCTGTTCCTCGCCATAGACCAGGCAGACATATCTCATTCCGATCTCCCGTGTTGTGATGGACCATAGGATGCGGTGATGATGGTGTCAGCCGCGCCTCCGAACGCCGCCGCATGATCGAGAAGGCATGCCGCGATGCCGATGATGGCGACCGCTGCCAGCAGCCGGCCGAAGCCGGAGGGCGGCGGATCGAGCCAATAGTCTTCCTGTCGCCCGGCCTTGTGCCCAGGGGCATTTCCACAGCGTGAAAAACAGATTGTCCATGTGAGCCTCCATCCGACCGCGAAATCCGTGGCCGCCCGCAGGACGGTCGAGCCCGATGGAAGTCGACATTTTTGCGCGCGCCTTTTTAAAAAAGAATTTTGGACGCCGCCGCTCCAAGAGCGCGGTGGCCTTCGCGCGTGCCCGCGCTATAGTTCGGGGGAACGCTGGCGTTCCGCCGGC
The DNA here is from genome assembly GCF_003999155.2 of Mesorhizobium sp. M1D.F.Ca.ET.231.01.1.1. NCBI lineage: Bacteria > Pseudomonadati > Pseudomonadota > Alphaproteobacteria > Hyphomicrobiales > Phyllobacteriaceae > Mesorhizobium > Mesorhizobium sp. M1D.F.Ca.ET.231.01.1.1. The sequence continues at coordinate 182,637 of NZ_RZOZ02000008.1, read as the reverse complement.
GCAACCCCGACGATCAAGGAGGATTTCATGGACCGCACCGCGAACGCCGTCTGGAATGGCAATCTGAAGGAAGGCAAGGGCACGCTCGACAGCCAGAGCGGGGCGCTTAAAGGCACACCCTATTCGTTCAAGGCGCGCTTCGAGGACGAGAGCGGCAAATCCGGCACCAACCCGGAGGAGCTCATCGCCGCCGCGCATGCCGGCTGCTACGCCATGCAGTTCTCGCATTTCCTCGCCGAGAACGGCACGCCCGCCACCGAACTCGACGCCAAGGCGGTGGTGACGCTGGTGCCCGGCACCGGCATCACCGGCAGCGCTCTCACCGTCGTCGGCAAGGTGCCGGGCATCGACGCGGCAAAGTTCAAGGAGCTGGCCGAGAAGGCCAAGGCCGAATGCCCGGTGTCGAAGGCGCTCGGGGCGATAAAGGTTTCGTTGGACGCTAAGTTGGGGTGACTGGTTTTGGAGGGCGGCGATCCTTAGCCCCCTCTCTGTCCGGCAGGACAGAGAGGGGGGCCTCGCGCCAACGCTTCGGGTAAGGTTAACCGCCCAGCGCCTCGATCTTCGCCCGCAGCGCCGCGACCTCTTCCTCCAGCGCCTTCACACGCGCCTCCAGATCGGAGTCCAATGCCGACGCTGTCGGCTGCCAAGGCGAGACCGCCGCTGGCTCAACCGGCCCGCTCAGCAGGTGCACATAGCGCTCCTCGCGCTGGCCGGGCGCGCGTTCAAGCAATTGCACCAGCGGCGGCCGGCGGCCGATCATCAGGTCGAGATTGTCGCGAAGCTCCTCGATCGAGGCGAAGCGCGCCATCCGCTCCGAACGCGCGAGCAGTTCATGCGCGGTCTGCGCGCCTCGCAGGAGCAAAAGCCCGATCACGGCGATCTGCGGCGTGGTGAGCGAAAACCGCTGCGCCATCAGATGCTCGTAGCGCTCGACGCGCGAGGCGAAGGCCTGGCGCACCAGGCCCTTCTGCTCGAGCTGGCTCAGCGCCCGCCGGACCTCCGTCAGTTCCAGTGCCATCACCGGCTCGCGCGCCGTCTTCTGGTTGGCGGCCTGATGCGCGCCGTTGAGCGTCAGCGGATAGACGTCCGGCGTCAGCTCCTTCTTCTCGATCAGACAGCCGAGCACACGCGCTTCGGCGGGGGAGAGAACGGGGAGGTCGGTCATTGGGCCGAAACCTTAAACCCTTCTTTCCACCATCATCTTCTTTATCTCCGCGATCGCCTTGGCCGGGTTCAGACCCTTGGGGCAGGTCTGCGCGCAATTCATGATGGTGTGACAGCGATAGAGCCGGAACGGGTCTTCGAGATTGTCGAGCCGCTCGCCGGTTGCCTCGTCGCGGCTGTCGATCAGCCAGCGATAGGCCTGCAATAGCGTCGCCGGGCCGAGATAGCGCTCGCCGTTCCACCAGTAGCTCGGGCAGGAGGTGGAGCAGCAGGCGCACAGGATGCATTCGTAGAGCCCGTCGAGCTTCGCACGGTCCTCATGGCTCTGTAGCCACTCGGTGGCGGGCGTTGGCGACACCGTCTTCAGCCATGGCTCGATCGAGGCGTGCTGGGCGTAGAAATTGGTGAGGTCTGGCACCAGGTCCTTGATCACAGCCATATGCGGCAGCGGATAGACCTTCACCGCGCCCGAAATGTCCTCCGCCCCCTTGGTGCAGGCGAGCGTGTTCGAGCCGTCGATGTTCATGGCGCAGGAGCCGCAAATGCCTTCGCGGCAGGAGCGGCGCAGCGTCAGCGTCGGGTCGATCTTGTTCTTGATCCACAGCAGCGCGTCGAGCACCATCGGCCCGCAATCGTCCATGTCGACGAAATAGGTGTCCATGCGCGGGTTCTGGCCGTCGTCCGGCGACCAGCGATAGATCCGGTATTCGCGCAGATTTGTGGCGCCCTCCGGCTTCGGCCAGGTCTTGCCCTGCTGGACCTTGGAATTCTTGGGAAGCGTGAGTTCGACCATTACCTGCGGTCCTTTCGGATGACGAGCTTCAGCCCGGACCAGATTTCGTTGACGGCGGCGACCTTGACGTCGACCAGGTCGCGCTTCAGCGCCTCGGCGCGGATGATGTCCTCGGTGACGTCTGTCGCCACTTTCGATGCCTTCTTCGGCCAGGACACCCAGACCATGCCGTCACGCTTGATCGCCGTCTCGATGCCGGCCAGGCCGTCCTCGATCTCGGCGCGCTGCCGGGTGAAGGCGTGCACGGCGTCGTATTTCCGGTTGCCCGAGATCGCGGACCACTTTGGCAGCCGATCGACCCCGGCAAAGGATACGGCGTCGGCAAGCTCATCGAGCTCCGGCGGCAGCGCGATGAAGGCGGCGACCATGCCGTCTTTCAGGCCGAGCTTGGCCGGAAGAGGCGTGCCGGAATATCCCGCGGCCACCAATGCCATGGTCAGTACACCCTGGCCTTCGGCGCGATCTTGGCCGGATTGATGCCGCCGTCCTTTTCCGCCAGCAGCGTCTCGGTATGCACCGGCCGGTAAGTGAGCGTCACCTTGCCGTCCTCGCTGACGTGGGCCAGCGTGTGCTTGCGCCAGTTGGCGTCGTCGCGGGCCGAGAAATCTTCACGCGCATGCGCGCCGCGGCTCTCTTTGCGCGCCGCAGCGCCATGGACCGTGGTGATGGCGTTGGCCATCAAATTCTCCAGCTCCAGCGTCTCGACGAGATCGGAGTTCCAGATCATCGAGCGGTCGAACACCTTGAGGTCCGTGAGCTCACCCCAGATCTCGGAAACGCGCTTGCAGCCATTGTCCAGCGACTCCTGCGTGCGGAACACCGCCGCGTCTTCCTGCATCGCCTTCTGCATCTTCTCACGCAGGACCGCCGTCGGCGTCGAGCCGTTGGCGTGGCGCAGCCGGTCGAAGCGATCCATGATCTTCTCGACCGAGGCCGCGTTCGGCGACGGGATCGGCGAATTGCGGTCGACCACCTCACCGGCTCTGATCGCCGCGGCGCGGCCGAAGACGACCAGATCGATCAGCGAATTCGAGCCCAGCCGGTTGGCACCGTGCACCGAGGCGCAGGCGGCCTCGCCCACCGCCATCAGCCCGGGCAGCACGCGATCCGGATCCTCGGCCGTCGGGTCGAGCACTTCGCCCCAATAGTTGGTCGGCACGCCGCCCATATTGTAGTGCACCGTCGGCAGCACCGGGATCGGCTCCTTGGTTAGGTCGACGCCGGCGAAGATCTTCGCCGACTCCGAAATGCCAGGCAGCCTTTCATGCAGGACGGCCGGGTCGAGATGGTCGAGATGCAGGAAGATGTGATCCTTCTTCGGCCCGACGCCGCGGCCTTCGCGGATCTCCATCGTCATGCAGCGCGAGACCACGTCGCGCGAGGCAAGGTCCTTGGCCGACGGCGCATAGCGCTCCATGAAGCGCTCGCCTTCTGAATTGACGAGATAGCCGCCCTCGCCGCGCGCGCCTTCGGTGATCAGGCAGCCGGCGCCGTAGATGCCGGTCGGGTGGAACTGCACGAACTCCATGTCCTGCAGCGCAAGCCCGGCGCGTGCGGCCATGCCGCCGCCGTCGCCGGTGCAGGTATGCGCCGAGGTGGCGGAGAAATAGGCGCGGCCATAGCCGCCGGTCGCCAGCACCACCATCTTGGCCGAGAAGCGGTGGATGGTGCCGTCGTCGAGGTTCCAGGCCACGACCCCGGTGCAGGTGCCATCCGGCTCCATGATCAGGTCGAGCGCGAAATACTCGATGAAGAACTGCGCGTTGTTCTTCAGCGACTGGCCGTAGAGCGTGTGCAGCATGGCGTGGCCGGTGCGGTCGGCGGCGGCGCAGGTGCGCTGCACCGGCGGCCCTTCGCCGAAATTCATCATCATGCCGCCGAATGGCCGCTGGTAGATCTTGCCCTCTTCCGTGCGCGAGAACGGCACGCCGTAATGCTCGAGTTCGTAGACGGCGGCGGGCGCCTCGCGCACCATGTATTCCTGCGCGTCGATGTCGCCCAGCCAGTCCGAGCCCTTGACGGTGTCGAAGAGATGCCACTGCCAGTTGTCGGGCCCCATATTGGCGAGCGAGGCGGCGATGCCGCCTTGCGCGGCAACCGTATGCGAGCGGGTCGGGAACACTTTGGTGATGCAGGCGGTGCGCAGCCCCTGCTCGGCCATGCCGAGCGTGGCGCGCAACCCGGCGCCGCCGGCGCCGACGATCACCACATCGAATTTGTGATCGACGAAAGTGTAGGCGGAAGCCGTGTTGGCGGTTGATGTGTCCTTGGCCAAGACGTCAGCCTCCGAATGCGAGTTTGAGCAGGGCGAAGAGCGAAGCGACGCCCACTACTATTGAGAAGAATGTGTTGAGGGCGATCAGCGCCAGCCTCATGCCTTCGCCATGCACGTAATCCTCGATGATCACCTGCATGCCGAGCCGCATGTGGTAGAGCCCGGAGATCAGCACCAGCGACAGCACCAGCGCCACGAAGGGATTGGCAAGCGAAGCCCGCACTTCCGTATAGCCGTGGCCGTTGACCGCGATCAGGAAGCCGACGAAGAACAGGATGAGCGGAATGTTGGCGATCGCCGTCAGCCGCTGGCGCCAGAAATGGCCGGTGCCTTCGCGGGCCGAGCCGAGGCCGCGGACCTTGCCCAGCGGCGTGCGCATGTCCGAATTCTTTGCGGTCATCAGAGTGCTCCCCGCGCCATGTAGCCGGCGATCCAGATCAGCAGCGTCAGCACGATCGAGCCGGCGAGCGTCGCCCAGGCGATCTTCGAGGCGGTGTGTTTCTCAAGCCCTGCGCCGGTGTCCCAGACGAGATGGCGCAGCCCGCCCAGCATGTGGTGCATCAGCGCCCAGGTATAGCCGAACAGGACCAGCCGGCCGAGCCAGGAGCCGAAGGCCCAGTTGACGAGATCGAAGGCGGCCTGCGAGGTCGAAGCCGCGATCAGCCATGCCGCCACCAGCAGCGTGCCGAAATAGAGCGCGCCGCCCGTGATGCGATGGATGATCGACATCGTCATCGTGATCGGCGGCCGGTAGATCGTCAGATGCGGCGAAAGCGGCCGCTCATGTCTGGCAACTGCGCGGGTGGCTGGTGATTTGCTCATGGCTCCCCCAGTTCGGCGTTCCGGAGCCGCGACAGGCGCGGCGTTTGCCGCCTCCATATATGGCTTCGGATAGGCGGTTTCTAATGCGCTTTTTGCACCGCGTCAAAGCCGGAAAATCGTTTTGGAAACGTCATTTAGTCTGACAAAAAGGGGGAAATCCGCTTCAATCGATTAGCGGGCGACGCGAAGCCGGCGCAACGTCGCTGCAGTGCGGTATGGCAACGAGGATCGCTACCTTCTGCAGGTCTGCGGCGTCGACCCTCTCTTCATCACCAGCGCCTCGCGTCCGTCGATCACGATTGCGTCATGCGTCGCCGCTTCCTGGTAGCGGCTGCTCTGGTTGGCCGGCGACGCCCCAAACTCCTCGGCCGCGCCGTCCGGTCCAATGACACGCAGCGACCGGCCAAGATTCTGGATGGTGATCATGCCGCCATTGCCGCATCTGTAGGTGGCCGTTCCGACGCCGGATCGCGGCGCCGTCAGGTCGGTGATGATCTTTGTTGCGGGTGCCGGGGAGGTTCCGGGCGTCTTGGGCCCTGCGGATATCGGGGGCCCTGCGGATATCGGGGGTGCTGCGGATGTCGGGGGCGCCGCTGGCGCGGCGGGCGGCTGAACCGGTGCGGGCGTGACCGCGGACGATGCAGCATTCACCGCCTTCGGCGCGCCGTCCTGCGGCACGCAGGCAGCGGCCACGAGAAGCAGCGGGATGGCGATCGACACCCGAACCGTGCGGCCAAAGCTCATATGCGGCCCCTTTCGTGCGCGGCACGCTAGCCACGCGGCGCGCCAAGATCAAGTTCACCCTGAGTCAGCCGGGTTGGGCTGGACGATGCGATCCACGCCGCCGAAATTAACCATGTTGATTAAGATCCGCCAGCGGAGGCCATCCGCCTCTTAACAAAGGTTAAGAAAGAGTTAATTTCTGATTCGACGTTGTGCAGCGCGATCCGACAAGGTCGCAGCGCTTAAGGGAGAGCGACATGCGTTCGAATTCAGTGCGGGCAAGCTTCGCGGCTGTCACGCTGGCGGCACTCGCCACCGCGATTGCCGCGCCGGCCGAGGCGGGTTTGCGCCATCATGACCGCGTCTATGCCGATTCCTTCGGCAATCTCGTCATCGACAGCGCCGCCGGCTACAAGCGCATCATCGTCGGCGAGGGCAGGCACGCCAAGGAGCTCTCCAACTTTACCGGCGCCGGCCAGCCCGATGTCATATATGACTCCGACGACGCTGGCGCGCCGGGTTGCTATCAGCCGCCGGTCTTCGTGAAGGGCCGCTCCTACATGTACGGGCTTTCCGACGGCGAGATGCCCAATCTCAGCCCCTGCCGCTGAGCGCCTTTCCCCGCAAAGTCGCCAGCCCGACGCGCACGCAGTCGCGGCCGGCATTCTTGGCCGCGTAGAGTGCCTCGTCGGCGCGCCGCAACAGATCTGAGAAACCCTCGTCCGCGGCAAGCTCGGCGACGCCGAAGCTCGCGCTGCAGCGGTGACCGGCGGGCAGTCCCTCGATCGGCAGCGCGCCGAAGGCGTTGCGCGCCCCCTCCGCGAACAGCCGCGCGGCGGCAAGGTTGGTGCCGGGCAGGATGATGGCGAACTCCTCGCCGCCGATGCGGCCGGCGACATGATGCTCCGCCGCCGCCTCGCGCAGGAGACCCGCGAAGGTTTCGATGACGCGGTCGCCGCTGGCATGGCCGTAGCTGTCGTTGATGTTCTTGAAGTGGTCGAGATCGGCGATGACCAGCGCCACCGGAATGCCCTGGCGCACCGCATCCCTCATTGCGAGCTCGGCATGACGTTCGAAGCCACCGCGGTTGAGCAGCCGCGACAGCGTGTCGGTCTCCGATTTCGACATCGCCTCGGCGAGCACGTCGCGCACCAGTATGGCGAGCGCGAGCAGCGCCACAGCCAGACCGAACACGGTGCCGAGCGACTGCGACACCAGCGCATAGCCCGTCTGCACATAGGATTGCGGATTGGCGCCCCAGCCGCCCAGCGCGCCGGCGATGAAAGGCTTTGATGCGAACTGCGCCGCGCTTGCCGCGAGCACGGCCATCAAGAGGTGATCGAGCCGGCCAAGCCTTTGCCTGGAGGACAGCACGATGCCGAGAGCGGTGAACTGCATGGCGGCATAGGGAAGCTGATAGGCCATCATGCGGGTGAGCGAGTGGCGGGGCAGGTCCTGCACCAGATAGACGGCGGCCGAGGCGACAGCCAGGAAGAACAGCATCGGCGCCCAGGGCGGGCGCACGCCGTATTTGTGGGCAAGCCCGCCGTTGAAGGCGATGGTTGCGCCGAGGAAGACGGCAAAGGCCACGACAACCGGCAGCCGGGCATCGGCAAAGGCGGGAATGCTGAACTCGATGGCGAAATAGGCCATGCCGAGTCCATAGCCGAAAGCGAGCCAGCGCGCCGACACGCGCCCGACGTCATGGATGGCGATCGTCATGAAGGCCGCCGCCAGCAGCCCGGCGACGAACAGATTGATCACCAGGATGAAATCAGCGCTGCCCATGTTCCTCGAGTCCCCGGCACAGAAAACCACCGACGGGCGAAAAACATGTTAACGCGGGCTAGGGTGGCTGCATATCTTCGAGATTTGGCGAAGCGTCCTTGGCGGTCGCGATGGCTCGGGGGTCATCTCGAACGGCGTGGTGTCTCCGATGACCCAGACCCGTCCGTCTCAGCCGACGCTGGCCGCTTCGGGCACGAAGGCGGTTTCGGGGCGCTCGTACGAAAGGCGGACACTGTCGCGGCCGTTCCTCTTGGCCTTGTAGAGCGCCTCGTCGGCGCGCCGCATCAGCGGCGCCAGCCCTTCATTGCCGGTGCGGGCGGCGACGCCGAAGCTCGCGGTCACCCTGGTGCCGGGCGGCAGGCCGTCGACGGCCCCGGCCGAATAGAAGCTGCGGATCGCTTCGGCGAACAGGCGCGCCGCGGCGAGATCGCTGAGCGGCAGAAGCACGGCGAACTCCTCGCCGCCGATGCGGCCCGCGGCACCGCGGGCGCCCGTGGCAAAGCGCAGCTTGGCGGAGAAATCGGCAATCACCCGGTCGCCCGCCTCATGTCCGTGCCGGTCGTTGAGCGCCTTGAAGTGATCGAGGTCGGCAAGCACCAGCGCCACGGGAAACCCCGCCCTGGCGCATTGATCGAGCAGAGCTGCCGCCCGTTCCTCGAAGCCGCGGCGGTTGAGCAGGCCGGACAGCGGATCGGTATGGGTCTCGGCCTTCAGCGCCTTCAGCACGTCGAGCGCCGCCGCCGTGAACAGGCAGAGCGCGATGAGCAGCGACAAAAGCGCATGCGAAAGCAGCGCCGTCGTCCAGTAGGACGAGCCGTAGAAGCCGTCATAGCTCGGGAACGGTCCATGCGCGATGACGACGATCAGTGTGCGGGCGGTGAAGTTCAGCCCGGAAAGCAGCGCCAGAATGAACAGGATTTTTTCGGTCGGCCCGTTGTTGCGCACCGTCCTGAGCTCGGCGGCGACGAGCAGGCTGAGACCGCCGAAGCCGAAATTCATGGCCAGCACGCGCCAGGTGAGATCCGGCTGCATGAACATGAACCACGCGAAGGCGGCGAGCCCGCCGCCGGTCATGATGCCGATGCCGATATAGGGCACGCGCCTGCCGTAGCGCGCGACGATCGCACCGGAAAGGCAGCAGGCGGCGATCGTGAAGCATATGTTGGAGATCAGCTTGGTCGCCACGATGCCGACCGGAAGCGTGAAATATTGCAGCAGGAAGCCCGGCGCCGACAGGCAGTAGCTTGCCGCCAGCACCGCCAGATACGGACGATGGCGCTGATGAAACCACAGCACGAGGAACGCGGCGCCAAGCGCCAGCGCTATCGTCGGATTGAGCAGCGCTATGAGCAGACCGGTGTCCAACGGACCGTGACTTTCCCCACTTGACCCAGGGGGAATGCTAGTCCGGAAGCGCAAACAAGCAGTTAAGCGGAAGCTGACGCAGGCGCAATCTTGCTCCGGTCAGCCATGAAAAACCCCGAGCCGCGGCGCGGCTCGGGGTTCCGATGACGGATTGCGGCGCGGGCCTGGCTCAAGCCGCGCCTCCTTGCAAACGCGCCTATTTCCAGTCGCGGATGTCGACGAAGTGGCCGGCGATCGCGGCGGCCGCCGCCATGGCCGGCGACACCAGATGGGTGCGGCCCTTGAAGCCCTGCCGACCCTCGAAATTGCGGTTCGAGGTCGAGGCGCAGCGTTCATGCGGCTTCAGCCGGTCGTCGTTCATGGCAAGGCACATCGAACAGCCGGGCTCGCGCCAGTCGAAGCCGGCGGCGACGAAGATCTTGTCGAGGCCTTCGGCCTCGGCCTGCTCCTTCACCAGGCCGGAGCCCGGCACGATCATGGCGTTGACGCGCGGGTTTACCTTCTTGCCCTCGACCACCTTGGCCGCGGCGCGCAGGTCCTCGATGCGGCCATTGGTGCAGGAGCCGATGAAGACGCGGTCGAGCGCGATGTCGGTGATCTTGGTTCCCGGCGTCAGCCCCATATAGTCGAGCGCGCGCAGCTTCGATGAGCGCTTGTTCTCATCGGCAATACCGGCCGGATCGGGCACGAAACCCTGCACCGAGACGACGTCCTCGGGCGACGAGCCCCAGGAGACGATCGGCGGCAGTTTCTGCGCGTCGAGCACGACCACCTTGTCGAAATGCGCGCCTTCGTCGGAATGCATCGTCTTCCAGTAGGCGAGCGCGGCGTCCCAGGCGGTGCCCTTCGGCGCGCGGGGCTTGTCTTTGACATAGGCGAAGGTCGTCTCGTCCGGCGCGATCAGGCCGGCCCGCGCCCCGCCTTCGATCGACATGTTGCAGATCGTCATGCGGCCTTCCATCGACAGCGAGCGGATCGCCTCGCCGGCATATTCGATGACGTAGCCGGTGCCGCCGGCGGTGCCGATCTCGCCGATGATGGCGAGGATGATGTCCTTGGCGGTGACGCCTTCCGGAAGCTGGCCGTCGACGCGCACCAGCATGTTCTTGGCCTTGCGCTGGATCAGCGTTTGCGTCGCCAGCACATGCTCGACCTCCGAGGTGCCGATGCCGTGCGCCAGCGCGCCGAATGCGCCATGCGTCGAGGTGTGGCTGTCGCCGCAAACGATGGTCATGCCGGGCAGCGTGAAGCCCTGCTCGGGCCCGATGATGTGGACGATGCCCTGGCGGACGTCGTTCTCTGAGTAATATTCGATGCCGAAATCCTTGGCGTTCCTGGCCAGCGCCTCGACCTGGATGCGGCTTTCCTCGTTCTTGATGCCGAACTTGCGCTCGGGCGAGGTCGGCACGTTATGGTCGACCACGGCGAGCGTCTTTTCGGGATGGCGAACCTTGCGGTTGCTCATGCGCAGGCCTTCGAAGGCCTGCGGGCTGGTGACTTCGTGGACCAGGTGGCGGTCGATATAGAGCAGGCAGGTGCCGTCGTCCTGGCGGTCGACGACATGGTCGTCGAAGATCTTGTCGTAGAGGGTGCGCGGTGCGCTCATGTGCGTAAATCCGTCGATACGAGAATGGGAAAGGCTGGCGCCGGGTTTCGAACCGGCGAATCGACCTGGATCGGTCGGCCTCAGCTAAGTCGGCTGGTGAGCGCGCCGCAGACGCGCGCGGCAAATCGCGACGGCAGGCGCTTCCTGTCCTGCAGCACGAAGCCCTTGTAGGCCGGATCGCCGAAAAGCTCTTCCATGGCGGCGTAGATAGCAATGTTTTGGCTTTTCGGCAATTGGCGCGACGCCCCCTTCTCCCCTCGTGGGAGAAGGGGAGTCTCGCTCACAACACCTCGAAGACAAACGTCTTCACCAGCGCTTCCGGGTCGCCGATCGCGTAGCAGCGGAACCACGGGCTTTCCTCCACCGCCCGCCATTTCCCAGCTTGCGTAAGTTCGTTGAACACCGCCTGGAAGCCGCCGCTTTCAAAAACCTGGTCGCGGACGGTGAAGATGGCGTGGCCGCCGCTCCTCGTGATGCGCACCAACTCGTGCAGGCCGGAGGCCGGCGCGTGGCCGATGGTGAAGACGCCGGTCGAGAGGAAGGCGCGGAAATGGCCGTCCGGCCACGGCAGCGGGCCGCCGAGCATGGCCTTCCTCAGCTCGCTGTAGGCCGGCCTGCCATTCGCCCCGCGGCTGCCCGCGATCTTCAGCATGCCGTCGGAGAGGTCGAGGCCGGCGATGTCGCCATAACCCAGCGCCTTGAGCGACGGTCCCGAAAGCCCCGTGCCGCAGCCTGCGTCGAGCAGCGGGCCTTCGCCCGCAGGCACATGGCGCGCCACCCAGGCGGTGATGAGGAACGGCAGGAGATAGCCGAGCGAGGCGGTCTCGCTGTCATAGGTCGCGGCCCACTCGGCATAGGCCTTGGCCAGCGCTTCCGGCGTCTCGGCCGTGTAGACGGAATCCAGCGCAGCATTGGCCTTGTCGAAATTCATAGGTCGGCTCCTCCGCGCCGGATGAATGTCGCCTCGAAAGTAGCGCGCTCCGTGCCCGGCGGCTATTCCCCGTGCTGCCGACGCAGCCGCTGTTCCAGCGCCCTCAGCGCCAGCGACAGGCCGACGGTCAGGATCAGATAGATATAGGCGACGATCGAATAGGTCTCGAAGAAGCGGAAGGAGCCGGCGGCATAGACCTTGCCGATCTGGGTGATGTCGGCGACGCCCAGCACCGAGACCAGCGAGGAATCCTTGACCATGGCGACGAAGTCGTTGCCGAGCGGCGGCAGGATGGTGCGGATCGCCTGCGGGAAGATGATCAGCCGGAAGCGCTGCACGCGCGTCAGGCCCAGCGCTTTGGCGGCTTCGATCTGGCTCTTCTCGACTGACTGGATGCCGGCCCGGAAGACTTCCGAGATGAAGGCGGAATAGCCGATGGTGAGCGCCATGATGGCGCGCCACAGCAGCGAGACGTCGCGCACCAGAAGCTCGCCCATGAAGCCGGCGCTTTGCAGCGGCGCCGTCAGTGCGTTCCAGGCCGCCACGAAGGCAGGCGCGCCGGCGAAGGCGATCCAGAACAAAAGCACCAGGATCGGCACGCCGCGGATGATCTCGACATAGAAGCGGGCGATCTGGCGCAGCCATTGCGACCCCGACAGCGCCATCAGCGCGATGCCGAGCCCGAACGCCGAGGCCAGTGCGAAGGCGACGACGGTGACGAAGACGGTGATGCCGATGCCCTTGGCGACCGTGGCGAAGACCTCGGCATAGAGATCGCTGGCGGCGATCGCCAGCGCCGCCGCCAATGCCATCGCCAGCGCCGTCGCCAGCCACCAGGGAAATTCGGATTTGGGAGTGGAGTTGGACGGTGCCGCCATTAGGCAATGCAAACAATATAGTTGTGGAGGCCGCGTTCCGATACAGCCCCCTGGCGCAATGTCAGCGCGATTTCCTGCAAACCCGCTGCACGTGACAAGACGAGCTCACTGCCCCATCTTGTAGTCGAGGAACCACTTCTTGTTCAGCGCATCGAGCGTGCCGTCGCCCTTGAGCGCGGCGATCGCGGCGTTGACCGGCTTCACCAGGTCGGAGCCCTTCGGGAAGATGAAGCCGAAATCCTCGGTGCCGAGCGGGCCGCCGATCAGCTTGAGCTTGCCTTCGGAGGCATCGACATAGCCCTTGCCGGCAGTGCCGTCGGTCAGCACCACGTCGACGTCGCCCGCCTTCAGCGCCTGCACGGTCGCGCCGAAGGTCTCGAACAGCTTTATGCGCGGGTTCTGCTCGTTGCCGTCGAGCACGCTGTAGACGGCGGTGTAGAAGGGCGTCGTGCCGGGCTGCGCCCCGATCAGCCCGTCCTTGAAGGCGCCGAAGGTCTTGGCATCGGTGAAGCGGCTTTCGTCGCCGCGCACCAGCATGAACTGCTCCGAGCGCATATAGGGGTCGGAGAAGTCGACCTTCGCCTTGCGGTCGTCCTTGATGGTGATGCCGGTCATGCCGATGTTGTACTGGTTGTCGGAAACCGCCTGGATCATCGCGTCCCAGGAAGTATTCTGGTATTCGACCTTGAAGTTCAGCCGCTTGGCGATTTCGTCCATCGCGTCATATTCCCAGCCGATCTGCTTGCCGGTCTTCTTGTCGATGAACTGCAGCGGCGGGTAGGCGTTTTCCGTCACCACCACGACCTTTTTGCCGCCGAGATCGGGCAGCGTGTCGGCCAGCGCAGCGGCAGGCGCGAGAAGGCAGGCCAGCATGGCGGCCAGCAACAGTTTCGACTTGGTCATGACAAACTCCCAGAACCTGAAATGCCTCGCTATGCGGGGCACGCATGAAAACCCGGCGCCGACTTTAGCTTTCCGCAGGCGCCTTGCAAGCCGATCCGCTGCATGGACAAGCGCCAAGGCGGATTCCCATGCTCTGATCGGCACAGTTTTCCGAACGCAGCCGGGGGAGCGATTATTCCGAAGGGTCCGCAACCACTTCGCGCAAACCGGCGACCAGTCGCGTCAGCGTGCTGTGCAGGGCTTTGAGCTCGGTCCGCTCCAGCGGCATGCTGCAGGCAAGCGCCGCCTGCACGTCCTTCATGTTCGCGCGCAGGGCCTGGCCTTTTGCCGTCGGCTCGACCAGCACCCGGCGCTCGTCCGCGCTGTCGCGCCGACGCGTGACCAGGCCGCCCGCTTCCATCCGCTTGATCAGCGGCGTCAGCGTCGCCGAATCCAGCCCCAGCGCCTCGCCAAGCTCGCCGACGGTCATGGGCGAGCGCTTCCACAGCGCCAGCATCGCCAGATATTGCGGATAGGTGAGGCCGAGCGGGTCGAGCAGCGGCCGGTAAAGCCTGGTCATCAGCCCGCTCGCCGAATAGAGCGCGAAGCAGAGCTGCTGATCGAGCCGTGGAACGGCAATCGTCCCGGCGCTATCGGCCGGGACGTCGCTTGCTCGAATTTCGGTTTCAGTCGTCATGCCGCCTTTGCCGCGAGCGCCACCGTGGAAAGCGCCACGTCGATATTGCCCCGGATGGCGTTGGAATAGGGGCAGATCTGGTGCGCCTCCGATACAAGCGCTTCCGCGGCCGCCTGATCAAGGCCCTTGATCTCCGCCGCCAGCGCGACGCCCAGCCTGAAGCCGCCCTGATCGTTCGGATGGAGGCTCACCGTGGACGTGACCGAAGCGTCCTCCAGCGGCAGCTTCTGCTGACGGGCGACGAAACGCACCGCGCTCTCGAAACAGGCCGCATAGCCGACTGCGAAGAGTTGTTCGGGGTTGGTTGCGCCGCCCTTGCCGCCGAGTTCCTTCGGCATCGCCAGATCGACCTTGAGCAGGCCGTCGCTGGTCTCGGCATGGCCCGCGCGGCCGCCAACGACGCGGGCCTGGGTGGTGTAGAGTGCTGACATTTTGGTCTCCATTTATCTTGTGCGCGATTATTTAGTGTACAAGGTAATAGAGTGTCAACCCCCAATGTCGTCATCCACGGGCGGAGCGGGAGCGAAGCGGACGCGCAGAATAGAAGGCGTGCCAAGGAACGCTGGCCCTATCACCGTCGTCATTCTAGGGCGGAGCAAGGAGCGAAGCGACGCGCGCAGACCCATCCATGCCGTGACCTCCGAGTGCTGCTACGGCGCAGACCAACCTTTTCGAAGGTTCGACGGAGTCCCATTCTCTACCGCCGCACACCTCGCGAAGGTAACGGCATGGATTCTAGGGTCTCCGCTTCGCTTCGCCCTAGAATGACGAAAAGCGAAGGGCTTCGATCAAATTCCAAACGCTTGCGTTCCGCCAAAATGAAAAGGCGGCCGAAGCCGCCTCTTCCAAAACAATGCCGTCGTAGTGTCTTATTCGGCCGAAGCAGCCTCGGCAGCGGCCTTCTTCTCGGCGGCTTCCTTGGCGGCCGTCTCGGCGGCCAGTGCCTGGGCGGCGGCGACCTTCTCGGCCTCAATGCGGGCGCGCTCGGCGGCAAGGGCATCACGCTCTTCGTCGTTCAGCTTGCGGGCGCGCACGCCGGTGTTTTCCGAAATACGGGCCGACTTGCCGCGACGGTCGCGCAGGTAATAGAGCTTGGCGCGGCGCACCTTGCCGCGGCGCACGATCTCGACGCCCTCGACCATCGGCGAGTAGACCGGGAAAACGCGCTCGACGCCTTCGCCGTAGGAAATCTTGCGGACGGTGAAATTCTCCTGGAAGCCGGAGCCGGAGCGGGCGATGACGACGCCCTCATAGGCCTGGACGCGGGTGCGGCTGCCTTCGGTGACGCGCACCTGGACGCGCACGGTGTCGCCGGGCTGGAATTCGGGCAGCTTGCGCTTGGCTTCGATCTTGGCGGCCTGCTCGGCCTCGAGCTGACGGATGAGATCCATCTCAAAAATCCACTTCTTGTTCTTCCGACAGTCAGAGCGTCCTCGGCTCGCCTTGCAGTTCCATTGACCGCTCGGCTATGCCCTTTGCCGTAAGCATCGGACAGGGACGGCTACACCGCCATTGTTGACGGGCCCGGAAGAGCGTTCTTGCAAGATCGTTCTTCCGGTTCGGGCGGCCACATACAGCTATTTCGGCGCTTTGTCACGCCTTCGAGGCTTTTTTTTGCGCCATGGCACCATCATATCGCCGTCGTGTCGGGTTGCGCGAGCCTCGCAAGCTTCCTAAGCGGGGGAAAGTGTATCCCCCAGGCCTTCCCCCGATGACCTTCTTCGATGCCGTCCTTCTCTTTGCCGCGGGTTTTGTCTCCGGCGCGGTGAATGCCGTCGCCGGCGGCGGCACCTTCGTCACCTTCGGCGCCATGACGCTGGTCGGCGTGCCGCCAATCGTCGCCAACGCCACCTCCTCGGTGACGCAGTTCCCTGGCTACATCACCTCGACGCTCGCCTATCGCGACGACATCAGGCATTTCTGGCGCCGGGCCCTGCTGCTTTGCCTGATCTCGGCGCTCGGCGCGCTGGCCGGCTCGCTCATCCTGCTCGCGCTCTCCAACCCGTCCTTCCGCACGCTGGTGCCGTGGCTGCTGATTGCCGCCACCGCCTTGTTCGCCGCCGGGCCGTGGCTCAAGCCGACGGCGGGACCGGAGCACCAGGCCTCGGTCGGCTCGCTCGCCGGTTCGCTGGCGCAGTTCGCGACATCGGTCTATGGCGGCTTCTTCGGCGCCGGCATGGGCGTCATGATGCTGGCGACGCTCGGCCTGACGCAGGCCGGCGACTACCACAAGCTCAATGCGTTGAAGAACATGCTGGCCGTGGTCATCGCCGCGATCGCCATCCTCGTCTTCGTTTCGGGCGGCGTCGTCGCCTGGCCGCAGGCGATCGTCATGATCCCGGCCGGCGCGCTGGGCGGCTATGCCGGCGTCTGGATCGCAAAGCGCGTGCCGCAGGGCGTCGTGCGCGGCTTCGTCGTCGCCGTCGGCCTTTTCCTGGCGTTCTACTACTTCGTCAAAGGCTGAGCAGCCGCCAGCAAATCCGGCCGCCGCTCTCTGGTGAGCTTCTCCGCCTCCGCCCGCCGCCAGTCAGCTATCTTCTTGTGGTTGCCGGAGATCAGCACGTCGGGAATTTGCCGCCCCTCGAACTCCTGCGGCCTTGTGTAGTGCGGATGCTCGAGCAGGCCGTTCTCGAAGCTTTCTTCCTCGCCCGAGACGGCATTGCCCATGACCCCCGGAAGCAGCCGCACCACTGCGTCGAGCAGTACGAGCGCCGCCGGCTCGCCGCCCGACAGGATGAAATCGCCGATCGAGACTTCCTCCAGGCCGCGCGCCTCGATCAGCCGCTGGTCGACGCCCTCGAAGCGGCCGCACAGGATGACGGCGCCCGGCCCGGCGGCGAGCTCGCGCACCCGCGCCTGCGTCAGCGGTTTTCCGCGCGGGCTCATCAACAGGCGCGGGCGCGCATCGCCAGGCGGCGAGGCATGATCGATGGCTTTGGCCAGTACGTCGGCGCGCATCACCATGCCGGCGCCGCCGCCGGCCGGCGTGTCGTCGACGGTGCGATGCCTGTCGGTGGCGAAGTCGCGGATCTGGACCGCCTCCAGCGACCAGGTGCCGGCCTCCAGCGCCCGGCCGGCGAGCGACAGGCCGAGCGCGCCGGGAAACATCTCGGGATAGAGCGTCAGCACCGAGGCGGCAAAGCTCACCGGTTGCCCCCGGCGTCCTTCGGTCCGCGCGGCCGTCCCTTCGGGTCGAAGCCGGACCGGCCAGGCGCCTCGCTCTCCTCGTCATCGACCAGCCCCGCCGCCATGGGATCGACCTCGACAAAACCGTCGGCGATTGAAACATGCGGCACCGCGGCCTGGGTGAACGGGATCAGCACACCCTTGCGGCCGGCGAGCGTGACATCGAGTATGTCGCCGCCGCCGAAATTGTGCACGGCGACGATCCTGCCGATAGCGCCGGTATCGTCCCTGACCTCCAGGCCGATCAGGTCGGCGTGGTAGAACTCGTCCTCCTCGCCGTCGTCCGGCAGCACCGAACGGTCGACGAACAGTTCGGTGCCGGCGAGCGCCTCGGCGGCGTTGCGGTCGTTGATGCCCTTGAAGCGCACCACCACCACCGTGCCGGCCGGCCTGATGTCGAGGATCTGGAACGCCCGGCCATCCTTGGCGTGGAGCGGCCCGTAATCGGCGAGCGCCAGCGGATCGCCGGTGAAGGTTTTTACCCGCAATTCGCCCTTGATGCCGTGCGCGGCGCCGATCACGGCCATCTGGACGGGGTTCTCGAGCTTGGACATCGGCAGCGCTTCCTTTGCCTTGCTCTAGAGCAATTCCAGGAACAGTGTGTAGCGGTTTTCCGTTCGGAATTGCGGAAAAACAAGTAGTTGGAGCAGTTCAGCGATTTTGCCAATCGCTGAACTGCTCTAACGCCCTCAAGCCGCCATTTCAATGACGGCCTCTTCACCGCTTCCTAACCCGTGTGCCCGAAACTGCAGCCATGCAGGAATTCCTCATCCCGGCAAAGCCGGATCTTCAAGCGGCACGCGAGGCCTGGCTGAAGATGCTGGCGCGCGAGCGCCGGCTGTCGCCGGAGACGGTCGAGGCCTATGAGCGCGACACGCGCCAGTTCCTGCATTTTTTGACCGGGCATTGCGGCGGACCGCCCGGCATCTCCGATATCGCCGATTTGCGGCCGGCCGATCTGCGCGGCTTCCTCGCCGCGCGCCGCAACTCGGGCGCCGGCGCCCGCACGCTCGGCCGCGGCTTGGCCGGCATCCGCTCGCTGCTGCGCTTCCTCGAGCGGCGCGGCCTCGCCAACGCGGCTGGCGCGGCGGCGCTGCGCGCGCCGCGCCAGCCGAAATCGCTGCCCAAGCCGCTGACGGCGAGCGATGCGAAACAGGTCGTGGCCGTGGAGGGCCAGCTCGCGGAAGAGCCGTGGATCGCCGCCCGCAACGCGGCCGTGCTGACGCTGCTCTACGGCTCCGGACTGCGCATCTCGGAAGCGCTTGGCCTCGCCGGCGCCGATCTCGCCTCGGAGGCCGACACCGTGCTGCGCGTCACCGGCAAGGGCGGCAAGACAAGATTGGTGCCGGTGCTGCCGGTGGCGTCACGCGCGGTTGGCGAATACCGGCGGCTCTGTCCTTTCCATATCGATCCGAAGGGCCTGCTGTTCCGCGGCGCGCGCGGCGGCCCGCTGAACCCGGCGGTCGTCCAGCGCGAGATGGCGAAGCTGCGTTCGGCGCTCAACCTGCCCGAGACGGCGACGCCGCATGCCTTGCGCCATTCCTTCGCCACGCATCTGCTTGGCCGCGGCGGCGACCTGCGCACCATCCAGGAGCTGCTCGGCCATGCCAGCCTGTCGACCACGCAGGTCTATACCGGCGTCGACACGGCAAGGCTGCTCGAAGTCTACGAACGGTCGCATCCGCGGGCGTGAAGCATCTGGCGAAGATCAGGATAACGGCTCAACCAAACGTCATACCGATCCTGGTGGAGGGCAGGAAGGTCGACGCCGGCGAGCGTATGCAGGCAGCCCGACCTGACGACGGCGTTTCCTCAAACGAGCGGCCGCCCATCTCCGGCGGCCGCTCTTCCAAAATCACCGTTGATCAGCGCATCACATAGACGATGCGCCGCGTGCCCGGATCGACCAGCGCCGGCTGGTTGTTCACATAGACATAGCGGTAATTGTAGTCCGGAATCTCGCGCAGCTCGACCGTGTCGGGCAGCGTTGCGCCCGTGACCACCTCGCCTTCGAGATAGACCGGGTCGACCCTGTGGGTGGTGATATAGGTGCCGACCTCGGCCGGCGGCCTGACGATCGGCTCGACCGCATCGCCCGAAACGATGGCGCCGGTGTAGTCGTCCTGCGAATAGATATCGTCGGTCGGCGGCGCCACGACAGCGATACTGGCCTCGGCCGGTCGACGTGTGACGACAACCCGGCTGCCGCCGAAATCACCCGTCACATAGTCGGAATAGACCCAGCCGTTGCCGCCGGCCTCGGCGATGGTGCACCATTTGCTGTTTGCGATGCAGCCAGTGAGAGTGGCCGACTGGCCGGCGGCCAGCACGCCGATCACGGGATATTGCGGACCCGGGCCGGCGCGAACGTTCAAATCCGCCACTGCCGAGACGGGCGTGTCGGCAAGGGTCGCGCCCGACATGGCGAGCAGCGCGCCGGCAACCGCCGGAAACAGTATGCGTTTCATGGTTTTACTCTCCGTTTTCAACGCTCCCTCGGGCTCGAAAACGAAACCGGGCCTTATGCGTTCCGGCTAAAGTGCCGTCGCCTGCTCACGAATTGTTCCAGGTTTTTTCGGCGTACTGGTCAAAAGCTGGTGAACGAAGGCCAGTTTTCGAGCCGTCACGTCCGAAATGACGAAGGGGTAGAGATCGGGCAGTCCCATGCAGCGGTTGATCGAATTCGAGGCCTCCGACAGCACCAGCCAGCGGGCGAGGATCTTTTCGAAAGGTTCCGGCGCCGGATCGGGTTCGGCGGGCGTCGGCTGCGGATGCCCGCCGGTGTCGCCACGCGGCAGTTCGTTGGCTTCCACCGTCTCCAGCCGGCCGAGCGGAAAATTCAGCGCATGCACCATCTCCAGCGTGTCGGTGATGTGCAGGTGGTGCGCCCAGGTCTCGGCCCAGTCTTCCCAGGGGTGGGACGTCGCATAGGCCGAGATGTGGCGCTGCTGCCAGTCCAGCGGAGCGCCATTGGCATAATGGGCCTTCAGCGCCTGCTCGTAGTCGGCCCGCTCGTCGCCGAACAGAGCGCGAAAGGCTGAGAGCCGCCCGGGATCGTCGCGGATCAGCCGGTCCCAATAAAAGTGGCCGAGCTCGTGGCGGAAATGGCCGAGCAAGGTGCGGTAGTTCTCACCCATCTCGACGCGCCGCCGCTCGCGCTCGGCGGAATCGGCCTCGGCGACGTTGAGGGTGATCAGGCCGTTGTCATGGCCGGTCAGGATGCGCTCGCCGCCAGGTCCGCCACCGATCGGATCGGCGAGGAAGTCGAAAGCGAGCCCGGCCTCGTCCTGGGGTCCGGCCTTGGGCGCGACCGGCAGGCCGAAGGCGAGCAGCGAATAGACGGCGCGTTTCTTCGCCGCCTCGACGCGGATCCAGCGCTGGCGGTTGCCGTCCACCGAGAGGTCGGGGATCAATTGGTTGAGCGCGCAGGCGCGGCAGAAGGTCCTGCCCGGCTCGGCCCGCCAGTTGCAGGCGCATTCGTCGGCATTGCCGCATGGAACGGCGTCGTCGGCGCCGGAAAGCGTGAAACGCGCGCGCTCCGGGTCATAGAGCACCAGGCTGGAACAGTTCAGGCATTGCGCGTTTTCGAAATAAAGGCGGTGACCGCAATGAGGACAGTCGAACAGATTCATCGGTAATCGAACCACAGCATGGGGTAACGGCGTTGGGCATCGCCCAAACGCCCGTCGTCGCCCGTCGTTCCGACGCTATTTCGTCGCGAGCTGCGCAATGACTTGCCTGGCCACGCTTTCGCCCGACAGCCTGGCGCCGCCGCAGGTCTGGATGAGCGGTCCGGCGACATGCTCGCCGGCGAAGAAGATCTTTTCCGCCACCGGCTGCATCAGCGTGGCGCGGGCTTCGGAACGGCCGGGACGGGCCGCCGCATAGGCGCCGCGCACGAAGCGCTCCGGGCCCCAATTGGTCATCATGGCGCGGCCGACATGCTTCCTCACGTCGCCGCCGAAGATGCCGCACAGCCGGTCGACGACGAAGTCGACGCCCGCCGCCTCGCCGGCGGCCGACATCTCCCAGGCGAAGTCGCCGCCGACAAACCCCACCATCAGGTCTAGGTCGAACGGGAAGCAGAGGAAATAGATGTCGTGCCTGGCCATCCGCTCGATCAAGAGGTCGTCAAAGGGCTCGAGGCCAAGCCGCGTGCCCTTGATCTCCACCGGCAGCTTGGTGAGCATGCCCATGGGCAGGTCGAAGAAGGCGCCGAAATGCGTGTCGGGCAGCGCCGGCGCGAACTCGATCTCCTCGAAGGCGAGCACCGCCGGCGAGGCGGTGACGATGACCGCCTTGGCGCGGATCGTGCCGCGGTCGGTGACGCAGGCGACGCCCGGCACGTCCCAAAGGATCTTGCGCACCGGCGTCGACAGCTCGACCGGCACGTCGGCGCCGAAATGCGCGACCAGCGCGCCGAGGCCCTCCTTGGTGAAATAATTCGGATCGAGGTCGGCGGCGGCCTGGAAATCGCGGATCGAGATCTCGTCCTCGTCGGCGCCGAAATCCATCGGACCGGCAAAAGTGGCGGCGGCGCGCGGCGCGTGGCCCTTGGCGAGCAGCGCCGACAGCCGGTCGTCGTCGCCTTCCTCGACCTGATGGGCGGCAAGCAGCTCGAACAGCCTTGCGTCGGCGGCCTTCATCTCGGCCTCTTCCGCCTCGCTCGCCTTGCGCTTGCGGTAATAGAGGTGGTCGACATTCATGTCGTGGTGGTGCAGCGTCCAGCCGGCGGCCTGCGCTTCGGGAAAGTAGGGATTGCGGTCGGCGGCGTGCAACCAGGCGCAGCCGATGTCGAAGGGCACGCCGAAATGCCGGTCGCTGGTCCAGGCGCGGCCGCCGATGCGGCTCATCGCCTCCAGGAGCGTGAAGGAAAGTCCGGCTGCCCTGAGCGTCTTGGCCGCGGAAAGCCCTGCCGAGCCTGCGCCAATGATCACAACATCAACGTCTTCCATAAAGACCCAGCCACAATGAGCTTGCGCCATAATTAATGCTTGATCATGCGCAAATTCCCCGGCATTCGCCAGCGCCGAGCGCCGCGCTGTCCCCGTGTGGGCGGTGACAACCGGGCGCTTCACTGGCAAATTCGCAACCGGGACGTGATTCAGGCAACCAGGAGAGACAGAATGGCATTTTTTGCCAAGGGAAGGATTTTCGTGGCCGCCGCTGTGGCGGTTTTCGGGCTGGCGACGGCCGCTCAGGCAGCGGGCAGCTGTGGCAGGAACGGCGCCGGCTTCGACGCGTGGAAACAGCAGTTTGCCGCGGAAGCACAGGCCAACGGCGTTGGCCAGAAGGGCCTGTCGGCGCTGGCCGGCGCGACCTACGCGACAAGGACGATCGCCGCCGACCGCGCCATTCACAAGGCTTTCAGCGGCTCGGTTGAGGCTTTCATGAAGCGCCGGGGCGGGGCAGCGATCATTTCCAGGGGCCGCGCGCTGAAGAAGCAGAACGCGGCGATGTTCGACAGGATCGAACAGAACTACGGCGTGCCGCCGGGTGTGTTGCTCGCCATCTGGGGCATGGAGACCGGCTTCGGCGCCTCCATGGGCAACCAGAACACGGTCTCCGCCATTCTGACGCTTGCCTATGATTGCCGCCGTCCGGACTATTTTACCCCGCACGCCATCGCGGCCCTGAAGCTGGTCGATCGCGGCGCGCTGAGCGCTTCCTCGGTCGGCGCCATGCATGGCGAGATCGGCCACACGCAGTTCCTGCCCGGAAATGTCTTGCAATATGGCGTCGGCAACGGAAACCTGCGCGACAGGAACACCGCGCTCGCCTCCACCGCCAACTTCCTCAAGGGTCATGGCTGGCGTGCCGGCGCGAGCTATGAGGCGAATATGGGCGCGATCGCCGGCTGGAATTCGGCCAGCGTCTACCAGCAGGCCATCGCCCGCATAGCCGAGGCGATTGACGCCAACTGACGGAACCTATCTGACGTAGACAAAAAGCCCGGCCAGGCGCCGGGCTTTTTGTTACGGAGCAAGGGTCAAAACCCACCCGCTCGGAACGACCAGGTTCGATCTCATGTCCTAACGCTCAATCATTCGCGTAGCCGCTCAACGGGCATTTCCGGGAAACGGGAATCTGGAAGGTACCGGTAGTGCCGTTGCAGGTACGGAATTTGGGGTTCCGCGGCGCCGGCGTGGCCGTAGCCGCAGCCTTGGACTTGCCCTTGATGACCAGCCATATCTCGGTCGGTAGGTCCAACTGCACTCTATTCAAATCGGAGTAGTTGATCCGCCCGCTGCGTATCCCCTCGGCAATGCGCTGGCAGAACAAGGCCGGCATGCGCTCCTGCGAGACGCCCATGAAAGAGGCGATTTCGTGCTTGAACGTGATACTCCATAAATGCACAGCGGAGATGCACCCGTCCAAATTAGCCTCAGGTACCTGCCGTGTGCCTGCTTGCGAAGACCCGCACGCCATTAAGGTCAACGCCGCCGCAAGCAAAAGAGAAATACTACTTTTCACTGTCAACCCCCACCCCGCTAGCGAACTTAATTGGAGCGGCGGAAAGGTCAAACGATAATTTCTCTGAAGTGGACTGAACTTTTATTATATTAGCTTTGTGAAATAAAAACCCGGCGTCGCCGCCGGGTTTCCCGCTCATCGCAACTTTCGACGTTCGGACATCAGCCCTTGCGGCTTCTCGCCGCCAGCGTCCTGAGCCGGAGCGCGTTGAGGCGAATGAAGCCGGCTGCGTCCTTCTGGTCGTAGGCGCCGCGGTCGTCCTCGAAGGTGACGAGCGCGTCGGAATAAAGCGTCTTCTTCGACTTGCGGCCGGTGACGATGACATTGCCCTTGTAGAGCTTCAGCCGCACCGTGCCTTCGACGTCTTCCTGGCTCTTGTCGATCATCGCCTGCAGCATGACGCGCTCGGGCGAGAACCAGAAGCCGTTGTAGATGAGCTCTGCGTAGCGCGGCATGAACTCGTCCTTGAGGTGCGCGGCACCCCTGTCGAGCGTGATCGATTCGATCGCACGGTGGGCGGCGATCAGGATGGTGCCGCCGGGCGTCTCGTAAACGCCGCGCGATTTCATGCCGACGAAGCGGTTCTCGACCAGATCGAGGCGGCCGATGCCGTTGTCGCGGCCGAGGTCGTTGAGCGCCGCCAGCATGGTTGCCGGCGAGAGCTTCTTGCCGTTGAGCGCGATCGGATCGCCCTTGAGGAATTCGATCTCGATCTCGGTGACGGCGTCGGGCGCGTCCATCGGCGAGACGGTGCGCTGGTGGACGAATTCCGGCGGCTCGCTCCACGGATCCTCCAGCACCTTGCCCTCGGAGGAGGAGTGCAAAAGGTTGGCGTCGACCGAGAAGGGCGCGTCGCCGCGCTTGTCCTTCGGCACCGGGATCTGGTGCTGCTCGGCGAAGTTGATCAGGTCGGTGCGCGACTTGAACGACCAGTCGCGCCACGGCGCGATGACCTTGATGTCGGGATTGAGCGCATAGGCAGACAGCTCGAAGCGGACCTGGTCGTTGCCCTTGCCGGTGGCGCCATGCGCGATCGCGTCGGCGCTGGTCTCCCTGGCGATCTCGACGAGATGCTTGGAGATCAGCGGCCGGGCGATCGAGGTGCCGAGCAGATAGGTGCCTTCATAAACGGCATTGGCGCGGAACATCGGGAAGACGAAGTCGGCGACGAATTCCTCGCGCACGTCGACGATGCGGATGTCCTTGATGCCCATCATCTCGGCCTTGCGGCGCGCCGGCTCCAACTCGCCGCCCTGGCCAAGATCGGCGGTGAAGGTGACGACCTCGGCGCCGAGCTCGGTCTGTAGCCATTTCAGGATGATGGAGGTGTCGAGGCCGCCGGAATAGGCGAGCACGACTTTCTTCACGTCTTTGGTCTTGGACATCTTGGCGGTTCCGCAGGGACAGTGTTCGCGGGCGAGGTATCACGGGGTTTCCGGGTGGCGCAAGAGACGAACGGGCGCGGGGCCCAGGCAGAGGCTGGGCCAGATACTTCTTGCAGCAGATGCTGGCGGCGGGGAAATGGCTGCGTTATAGGCTGCGCAAAGCTTCCCAGGAGCGAGCAATGTCCTTCATTCCCGACACCACGACGCTGATCCAGTTCGCCATCGCGACCGTCATCCTGGCGATCACGCCGGGACCGGACATGACGCTGTTCGTGTCGCGAACACTGAGTCAGGGCCGCGCCACCGGCTTTGCCTCGATGGCCGGCGCGCTCTGCGGCACGCTGATCCACACCACACTGGTGGTGGTGGGCGTCTCGGCGCTGATCGTCGCCTCGCCGATGGCCTTCTTCGCGCTGAAGATCTTCGGCGCCGGCTATCTCGTCTTCCTGGCCTGGCAGGCGGTCACCAAGGGCTCGGCCTTCTCGCCGGAGAAGAAGAGCGGACCGCGGATCTCGCTGTTCCGCAGCTGGGCGGCCGGGCTCGGCGTCAACCTGCTCAACCCGAAGATCATCCTGTTCTTCATGACCTTCCTGCCGCAATTCGTCTCCGCGCACGATCCGAACGCGCCGGGAAAACTGTTCTTCCTCGGCGTCATGTTCATCGTGCTGTCGATCCCGGTGACGGCGCCGATGGTGCTGGCGGGGGAGAAATTCGCGGCTGCGATGAAGGCGAGCCCGCGCGTCACGCGCGTGGTCGACTATCTGTTCGGCGGCGTGTTCTCGGCCTTCGCGCTGAAGATCCTGACGGCGCAGGCGAAGTAAGCCTCGCCTCGCTGGCGCCGATCTCAGGCTTCGGCGTCGGGCAGCGGCTCGCGGCGCCAGGCGCCGGCCCAGCGGCCGGCGCAGAGCCAGTAGAAGATGCCGCCGACCATGCCGCTGCCGACCAGCGCGAGCCTGACATTGTTGTCGGCGACATCGAAATCGCCATCGCCGACATTGTGCGCGAAGCCGAGGAAGACGACGGCGACGGCGGCACCGCCGAGCGCGTAGAACAGCCAGTCGCGCCGGCCGAGCACCTCGGCGATCAGGATGACGATTGCCGCCGGCATGAAGCCGAAATAGGCGACGAACAGCGCCACGAAAGGCACCGAAAAATAGAGCGCCGGCGCGATCGTCGGATGACCGGGCTCCGGCGCATAGCCGAAATGGCCGAGGAAAAGCACGTTAAGAAAGGCGCTCGCCGCCAGCGAGGCGATCGCATAGCCGATCAGGATGGCGGCGAAGCGGACGAGATAGGCGATGATACGCCTCACGCCTCGCCATGCCCCGCGATCATCATGGCTTCCAGCGCCAGCCGGTCCACCTTGCGCATGCGCTCGGACTCCGACTTCAGCTGGCCGCAGGCAGCGAGGATATCGCGGCCGCGCGGCGTGCGGATCGGCGAGGCATAGCCGGCATTGTTTATGTAGTCTGCGAACTTCTCGATCGTCTCCCAGGCAGAGCACTGGTAGTTGGTGCCGGGCCAGGGGTTGAACGGGATCAGGTTGATCTTGGCAGGAATGCCCTTGAGCAGCTTGACGAGCGCCTTGGCGTCCTCGAGCGAATCGTTGACGTCCTTCAGCATCACATATTCGAAGGTGATGCGGCGGGCGTTGGAAAGCCCCGGATAGGCGCGGCAGGCGGCGATCAGTTCCTTCAGCGGATACTTCTTGTTGATCGGCACCAAAAGATCGCGCAGATCGTCATTGGTGGCGTGCAGCGAGATCGCCAGCATGACGCCGATCTCCTCGCCGGTGCGGGCGATCTCCGGCACGACGCCGGAGGTCGAGAGCGTTATGCGGCGCTTCGACAGGGACAGGCCGTCGCCGTCGGAAGCGATCAGCAGCGCCTTCTTCACCGCCTCGAAATTGTAGAGCGGCTCGCCCATGCCCATCATGACGATGTTGGAGACTTTCCTGCCTTCGGCCGGCACGATGGCGCCGTCCGGCGTGTCGCGGTCGGGGAAATCGCCCAGCCGGTCGCGCGCGGTCAGCAGCTGCGCCAGGATTTCTTCCGTCGTCAGGTTGCGCACCAGTTTCTGCGTGCCGGTGTGGCAGAAGGAGCAGGTCAGCGTGCAGCCGACCTGCGAGGAGATGCAGAGCGTGCCGCGGCCCTCCTCCGGGATATAGACGGTCTCGATCTCGACCGGGCGGCCGGCGCCGCGCGGCGGAAAGCGGAACAGCCACTTGCGCGTGCCGTCGGCAGAAATCTGCTCCTCGACGATCTCGGGCCGCGCGACGGTGAAATGCCTGTCGAGCGCGGCGCGCAAATCCTTGGAGATGTTGAACATATGGGCGAAGTCGGAGACGCCGCGCACATACATCCAGTGCCAGAGCTGCTGGGCGCGCATCTTGGCCTGGCGCTCCGGCACGATGCCGGCGGCAACCAGCGCCGCGCCGAGCTCGGCGCGGGTCAGGCCGATCAGCGACGGCTTCTCGGCTGCCGGGGCGCGGGCGCGCAAGGCGTCGCGTGCGCCTTCGGCGGTCAGATCGAATGAAAGGGTCATGGTTGCGCCAATATAAGCGGTTTGCGGCCGATTTCAGCATCGTGCCCGAAATGAAGCGCGGCGCATAGCACAGGTTGCAGGCGGAGTCATGGGGGCGGCCCATCCGGCCAGGGTGCCGTCATTCCCGTTGCGGAAAACAGATCACATATTCGTGTTGGCGTAACAGCTCGAAGCCCGGCCGCGAACCTGAAAGGGGCGACCATGCCCTTGCAAAAATGGGAGTACGCGGAATGCATTCGATCAAGCTTGTTGCCATGGCCGGTCTTGCAAGCCTTTGCGCCTCGCAGGCATTCGCCGAGGACGCGATGGGAACGATGACCATGATGAAGGGCGGGCAAGTGACGGCGATCATGCCCGACGGGCATATGGGCACCATGATGCCGGACGCCAAGACGAGCGCCGAAATGATGAAGATGGCGAAGCCGATCAAGCATTGCATGATGATGATCACCGACGCCAAGGGCAAAACCTACATGGTCGATACGTCGACCAAGAAGGCCCAGGCCGAATGTGAAAAAATGGCGATGTGAGCCGGAACGGCGGGCAAGCCGGGCAGGACGAAAGCAAAGGCCGGGCTTGGAGGCCCGGCCTAATCGTCGGATTGGCTCTTCGTTACTTGCACTTGGCGATCGAGGACAGCGCCGCCGAAATGCCCTTCAGCGAGAAGACGTAAGACGTGGGGTTGCCGCGGCCGGACTTCGCCTGCACCTTCATGTCGGTGCCGGTCTTCATGGCGGCGATAAGGACCGGTTCCTCTGCCGCGTTCTCGACCCAGGCCGACTTGCCGCGGGTGAACATCGAGAAGGTCTTCTTGTCGATGGTGACGGTGGCCTTGGAGCCTTCCTGGAAATTGTAGCCGGCGATGAACTGCGGCTCGTAGGAAACCTGCTGTCCCGGGCGCTGGCTGACGAAGAAGAACATGTCGCCGTGGTCGAGCGACGGCGGCTGCTTGTCGGTCGGCACGGTCAGCACGTAGCAGACCTTGCCGGCCTGCGACTGATAGCTGTAGGTGCCCCAGGCGTTGTGCTGGCCGATCTTGGTCGCCTGCTGGGCCATGGCCGACGTCACGAAGGCGGCCGCCAGGACCAGGCTGGAAACTGTAGCAATCAATCCGCGCATCGTTCTTCCCGTATTCCAACTGGTGCGGAGGCGGGCCGCGTGGCGTCCTGCCGTCGCTTCATTTTGATTTAATCAGGGTTACCAAACGGTGAATTGTCCTCAAGAAAAGGAGCTCACCCCAGGAAACCGCCACCATTCGCGCCGCCGCTGGTAGTGCGGCGATCACGACGTCCCGGCCGAACTTGGAGGCCACGAAAACGGCAAGAGTTTGTCTTTTCGCGCGGGCGCTTTCGCGGCCTCGTCGTGCGGAAATGTAAGCCAGGGTCAATCCCAAGGGTCAACGCTTGTCGGCCAGCGCGTCCCTGGCGGCCTGCCGGTGCGCGGGCGTGATGTGGGCGCTGACGGCGGCGATCGCGGCGGTCAGCACGGCAAGGTCGTCGGTGAAGCCGAGACCCAAGACGAAGTCGGGGATGAAATCCACCGGCAGCACGAAATAGCCGAGCGCGGCAAGCAGGGTGCCCTTGGCGCGCAGCGGCGTGTCCTTGTCCATGGCGCAGTAATAGGCGGCGACCACCTCGTCCATGAACGGGATCTGCCGGGCGGCCTTCTTGGCGGTGCGCCAGAACTTCTCGCGCACCTCTCCTTCGCCGGCGAGCCTGTCGCCGAAACCGAAGAAATCGAAACGGGATTCCTGCGCCATTCATCTCTCCTTGGCCGCGCGTGTCCTTGCACGTCGGCCCGCCGCGGGAGATGTGGTGAAAGCGCTGCCTCGCTGCAAGAGTTCGGGTGGCTGCTGGCCCCAAAATCGAACTCGGCAGCGCCGGCAGTGGGTAAGCCGAGTTGGGAAATCTCCAACGTTGGAGATTGGCCGGAACGTCCCTCTCGTCGTCATTCTATGGCGGAGCAAGGAGCGGAGCGACGCGGCGCAGACCATAGAATCCATGCCGTTACATGGGAGCGCCGCCCACGGTGCAGAATTCTGCTCCGCTGTACTTTTCGGCCGAGGTCACGGCATGGATCCTAGGGTCTTCGCGACGGAGCTACGCTCCTGCTTCGCCCTAGGATGACGACGCTGGAGCGGCGGCAGTCACACGGCTGGAGGACTCCTGCGACCTATCCGAAATAACGGTTCATCCGCTTGGCAAGCTCGATATCCAGCGCCGTCACGCCACCGGCGTCGTGCGTGTTCAGGGTCACGTCGACGACCTTGTAGACATTCGACCAGTCGGGGTGGTGGTCCATCTTCTCGGCTGCCAGTGCCACGCGCGTCATGAAGGCGAAGGCTTCGGAGAAGTTCTTGAAGCCGAAGCTGCGCTTGATGGAGGCGCCGTCGGCGGCCAGCGACCAGCCTTCGAGTTCGGCAAGCGCAGCGGTGATGGCGTCCTTGCTGAGTTTTTCTCTCGTCATGATGATTTCCCGTGCTATCTCGAATTTGACCTCACCATAATGCAAGTCGCCCAAAGGTGCTTTGCGGTTTTGGGGTTCCAAATGCACAAACGGCGCATATCGAATGAGCATAAAGCCCATAAAATCCATTCTGTTCGTCTGCCTCGGCAACATCTGCCGCTCGCCGCTGGCTGAAGGTGTTTTTCGCGCCGTGCTGAGCGAGCGTGGCGACGATCAGGGCATCGTGCTCGATTCGGCCGCGACCGGCGGCTGGGAGGCCGGCTCCACTCCCGATCCGCGCTCGATCGCGGTCGCCATTCGCCACGGCATCGATATTTCCGGGCAGAGGGCGCGCAAGATCGCGCCGGAAGACTTTTCCCGTTTCGACCTGATCCTCGGCATGGACCGGTCGAACGTGCGCGACCTCAAGGCGCTGGCGCCTGAGGCCGCGCGCGACCGCATCCACCTGTTCCTGGAGTTTGCCAGCGGAAACGCGCGCGACGTGCCGGACCCCTACTATGAAGACCAGCAGGCCTTTGCTTCGGTCTACCGCATGATCCGCGAGGCGTCGGAGGCGCTGGCGAAGCGGCTGGACGCGCGTGTGTCAGCACCAACCAGCGGCCAGGCTTCCTCAACGATGTAGGGGCCGCCGCCGACCGAATCGCGCGACGACATCAGGACGAAGCGGCCGACCCGGAAGGGCAGCGCGGAAAAGTTGCCGCGCGCCGAAAGATATTGGGCGACGTCGAGCGGGCTCGCATTGCGCAGGCGGGCGAGCGTCACATGCGGCGAGAATTTGCGCGGGTCGGCCGGGAGGCCGAGCCGCTGGCAGATGCGATCGATCTCGCCCTGCAGCGCCACCAGGTCGGGCGAGGCGGACACGCCGGCCCACACCGCATGCGGCTTCTTGCCGCCGAAGGCGCCCACGCCGGAGAGCGTCAAGGGGAAGGAGGGACGGTTGACGCGGTCGAGCGCGTTGGCGATCTCGTCGGCGACATGGCCTTCGATGTCGCCGATGAAGCGCAGCGTCAGATGATAGTTTTCGACATCGATCCAGCGGGCTCCGGGAAGGCCGCCCCGCAGCAGGGACAGCGAAAGAGCAGCGTCGCGCGGAATTTCGAGGGCGGTGAAAAGACGTGGCATGAGAAGCCTCCTGTCCTCGAATCGAAACTCTACCCCTAGCGAATCATCGATATCGGCGCGGGGCAAGCGGTTTGTTGTCCACAAGGTTTCCCCAACGGAAACCGTGGCGTTTGGGACTCACGACGGACCTCCATTGGCGGCGATGGCCTTTTCGACGACCGGCAGAATGCCCTTGATCATGACATCAACTCCCTTCGGGTTGGGATGCAGGCCGTCCTCCAGCTGCAGGTCCGGATGGCCGGCGACGTTGTCGAGAAAGAACGGGTAGAGAGGAATGCCGTACTTTGCGGCCAGCCGCGGATAGATCGCGTCGAAGGCCTTCTGGTAGTCGGCGCCAAGATTGGGCGCCGCGCGCATGCCGGCCAGGAGCACCGGGATTTTGCGCTGCTTGAGCTTGGCCAGCATCGCATCGAGATTCTTTTCAGCGATGTCGGGCGCGACGCCGCGCAGCATGTCGTTGGCTCCGAGCTCGAGGATAACGAGCCCCGTGCCGTCCGGCACCGACCAGTCGAGCCGCGCCAATCCGCCGCTCGTGGTATCGCCGGACACGCCGGCATTGGCGACGGCGACATCACGGCCCTTCGCTTTCAGCGCCGCCTGTAGCCTGTCGGTGAACCCCTGACCCGGGCCGAGGCCGAAGCCTGCCGTCAGGCTGTCACCGAAGCCGACGATGTTGAAGGTTTCCGCGCCCGCCGGCGCCATGGCGCCGCAAACCGAAAGGAAAAGGACGAGGGCCGCGGCAAGAGTATGTTTGAAAGCCATGCGGCGAGCCCCATATGACCGAAACGATCCTTGGAGGAGGCATTCTCGTCTCCCTTTTCCACCATATAGGACGCTTTCATTGTGACAGAAGCCGTCATCGCACTGAGGGATATCTCGCTGACGCTCGGCGAGGGTGCGTCCTCCGTCCATGTGCTCAAGGGCATTAGCCTCGACGTGGCTGGCGCCGAGGCCACCGGCATCGTCGGCCCGTCGGGATCCGGCAAGTCCACCTTGCTGATGGTTCTGGCCGGGCTGGAGAGGGTCGATTCAGGAACCGTGCGGATCGCCGGCGAACTGCTCAACGGCAAAAGCGAGGACCAGACTGCTTCGTTTCGGGGGCGAAACATCGGCATCGTCTTCCAGTCCTTCCACCTGATCCCCAACATGACGGCGCTCGAGAACGTCGCGGTGCCGCTGGAGCTCGCCGGCCATTCCGATCCGTTCGCCGTGGCGGCGCAGGAGCTGGCGGCGGTCGGCTTGAGCGACCGTGTGACGCACTATCCCGGCGAGCTCTCCGGCGGCGAGCAGCAGCGCGTGGCGATCGCCAGGGCGCTGGCGCCCTCGCCGCGCATCCTGATTGCCGACGAGCCGACCGGCAACCTCGACCAGGCGACGGGGAAACAGATCGCCGACCTTTTGTTCGCCAAGGCGGCCGAGCGCGGCATGACGCTGGTGCTGGTCACGCATGACCCGGCGCTTGCCGCCCGCTGCGCGCGCCAGGTATCGATGCGCTCGGGACGCATCGAGGATGCGCCCAAGCCGGTGAAGGTGCCGGCCTGATGCGGACCCTGAAGCTCGCCATCCGCTTCTCGCTGCGCGAGATGCGCGGCGGCCTGTCCGGCTTCATGATCTTCCTCGCCTGCATCGCGCTCGGCGTGGCCGCGATCGGCGGGGTCAATTCGGTGGCGCAGGCGATCACGGCAGGCGTCGCCAATCAGGGCCAGACGCTGCTTGGCGGCGATCTGCGCTTCCAGATCAACCAGCGCAGCGCCTCGAATGCGGAGCTTGGCTTCCTCGACAGCCTTGGCACGGTCTCGCTGAATTCCGGCATGCGTTCCATGGCGCGGCTCGAGGACGGCTCGGACCAGGCGCTGGTCGAGGCCAAGGCGGTCGACGACGCCTATCCGCTTTACGGCTCGCTGGAAACCGACCCGCCGCTGCCGAAGAAGGAGCTGTTCGGCGAGAAAGCCGGCATCTTCGGCGCCGCCGCGCCCGATCTCTTGTTCGATCGCCTCAATCTCGAGATCGGCGACCGGCTGAAGCTTGGCGGCGCCACCTTCGAGCTGAGAGCGAGGCTAGTCAGCGAGCCCGATGCGATATCCGACGGCTTCGGCTTCGCGCCGCGGCTGATGATCTCGAACGACGGGCTTGCCGCCTCCGGACTGATCCAGCCCGGCAGCCTGGTCGAGAACGCCTACAAGGTCCGGCTGCCCGACCGCGCCGGTGAGGCGCGGATCAAGGCGATCCAGGCCGAGGCCGCGAAAGATTTTCCACAAGCGGGCTGGTCGATCCGCACGCGCAGCAATGCGGCGCCCGCGCTGTCCTCCAACATCGAGCGCTTCTCGCAGTTCCTGACGCTGGTCGGGCTGACGGCGCTGGTGGTCGGCGGCGTCGGCGTGGCCAACGCGGTGCGCGCCTATCTCGACGGCAAGCGGGGCGTCATCGCCACCTTCAAGAGCCTCGGCGCCTCAGGCGGCTTCGTCTTCACGGTCTATCTCGTGCAGATCCTCTTGATCGCCGGCCTCGGCATCGTGCTCGGCCTGATCCTGGGCGCAGCGATGCCGTTCGTGGCGAGCGCGCTTCTGCGGTCGGTCATCCCGGTGCCGGCGGAGGGCGGCTTCTATCTTGGCGCGCTCGCCATGGCCGCGCTCTTTGGTCTCCTGGTGACGCTGGCCTTCGCGCTGTTGCCGCTCGGGCGCGCCCGCGACGTGCCGGCGACGGCGCTGTTTCGCGAGATGGGTTTTGAGAGCCGCGGCTGGCCGCGCCTGCCCTATGTCGGCGCCGCTCTCGCGATCGTGCTGGCGCTGGCCGCGCTCGCCATCCTTTCCGCCGACGATCGGCGCATCGCCTCGATCTTCGTCGGCGCCACGGTCTTTGCCTTCCTGGTGCTGCGGCTGGTGGCCGCGCTGGTGCAGTGGGCTGCCCGGCAGAGCCCGCGCGCGCGTTTCGTGTCGCTCAGGCTGGCGCTCGGCAACATCCACCGCCCCGGCGCGCTGACGCCCTCGGTGGTGCTGTCGCTCGGGCTCGGCCTGACGCTCCTGGTGACGCTGGCGCTGATCGACGGCAATCTCAGGCGCCAGATCTCCGGCAGCCTGCCGGAGCGGGCGCCGAATTTCTTCTTCGTCGACATCCAGAGCACCGATGTCGATGCCTTCGCCGGCCTGGTCGGCAAAGAGGCGCCGCGGGGAACGCTGGTCAAGGTGCCGATGCTGCGCGGCCGTATCATGGCGCTCAACGGCGTCGACGTCGACAAGGTGAAGGTCTCCGCCGACGGCGCGTGGGTGCTGCGCGGCGACCGCGGGCTGACCTATGATGCGAAGCAGCCGGCCAACGCCACCCTGACAGAGGGGACGTGGTGGCCGCAGAACTATTCCGGCGAGCCGCTGGTATCGTTCTCGGCGGAGGAGGGCAAGGCGATCGGGCTGAAGCTTGGCGACACCGTCACCGTCAACGTGCTCGGCCGCAACGTGATGGCAAGGATCGCCAATTTCCGCCAGGTCGAGTGGGAAACCATGGGCATCAATTTCGTCATGGTGTTCTCGCCCAACACCTTCGCCGGCGCCCCGCATGGCTGGCTGGCGACGCTGACCGACAAGAGCACCACCACGGCCGACGACGCCAGGCTGCTCAACGCGGTCACCCGCGCCTTTCCGGCGGTGACGACCGTGCGGGTCAAGGACGCGCTCGACATCGTCAACCGGCTGGTCGCCCAATTGGGCACGGCGATCCGCGCCGCCGCCGGCGTGGCGCTGATCGCCTCGGTGCTGGTTCTCTCCGGCGCTTTGGCCGCCGGCAACCGGGCGCGCATCCATGACGCGGTGGTGCTGAAGACGCTTGGCGCGACAAGGCAAACGCTGATCGTCGCCTTCTCGCTGGAATATGTGCTGATCGGCCTTGCGACCGCGTTGTTCGCGCTTGCCGCGGGCGGCATCGCGGCATGGTTCGTCGTCGCGCATATCATGACGCTGCCGTCGCACTTCATGCCGGAAGTGGCGGTGCCGACGATCCTCGTGTCGCTGGCTGTCACCGTCGGCATCGGCCTTGCCGGCACCTGGCGGGTGCTCGGCCACAAGGCGGCGCCGGTGCTGCGCAACCTTTGACCCGACATGCCGGGAAGCTGCTCGCGCCTTAAATCTTTGCAAGAATGCCCGGCCGAAACGGCCGAAAACCGGGCTTTTGCTTTCTCACGAAGCGTTACCCCTCGTTACCGTCTTGTTCTTGACGCCGAGAACGCTCATATTTTGCGCAGGCATGCTGGAGCCCCGCCAGCGGCGCCTGGTCCCGAAGCGGTCATCCCAAAGTGATGATCGGGCGACCTGTCACCGGACGGGGCAGAAGCAACAGAGGATTTCCAATGGCTGATCCCATTCGCAACTACCAGACGTCCGCCGCCCCCGGCGCGCGCGTCGATATCGATCAGGGCCTCAGGGCCTATATGATCAAGGTCTACAACCTGATGGGGCTTGGCCTGCTCATCACCGGCCTTGCCGCCTGGGGCGCGTTCCAGCTCGCCGTCACCGGCGACGGCCAGCTGACCGCCTTCGGCCAGCTCATCTACGCAAGCGCGTTCCGCTGGGTCGTCATCCTGGCGCCGCTCGCTGCCGTGATGTTCCTGTCCTTCAGGATCCAGTCGATGAGCGTGGCTGCGGCGCAGACCACCTTCTGGGTCTATGCCGGCCTTGTCGGCCTGTCGCTGTCGACGATCTTCCTCGTCTACACCGGCACCAGCATCACCCAGACCTTCTTCGCCACCGCCGCCGCCTTCGGCGCGCTGTCGCTCTACGGCTACACGACAAGGCGCGACCTGACGGCGTTCGGCTCGTTCCTGATCATGGGCGTGATCGGCCTGCTGATCGCCATGGTCATCAACATCTTCCTGGCGTCGTCGGCGCTGGCCTTCGCCATCTCGGCGATCGGCGTGCTGGTGTTCGCCGGCCTGACCGCCTACGACACGCAGCGGATCAAGGAGATGTATTACGAGGGTGACGTCGCCGACGTCGCCGGCCGCAAGGCGATCATGGGCGCGCTGCAGCTCTATCTCGACTTCATCAACCTGTTCATGTTCCTGCTGCAGTTCATGGGCGACCGCCGCTAAGGCGAGCACCCGGTTCTGCTGGACCATAGACTTCGGAAAGGGCGGCCCAACGGCCGCCCTTTCCTTTTGCGTGTCCCTCTGCTGATATCGAAGCAGGGAAACGACCTGCATAAATTATGAGCACTATTGCGATCAGGGCCGCCACCACGGCCGACCTCGACCGAATCACGGAAATTTATGCCGACGCCGTCACGCACGGCACCGCGAGCTACGAGTTGGAACCGCCCAGCCGCGCCGAAATGGGCAATCGATTCGACAGCCTGACGGCAGGCGACTTTCCCTATCTCGCGGCGGAAAAGGACGGCATCGTGCTCGGCTATGCCTATGCGGGGCCGTTCCGGCCGCGTCCCGCCTACCGATTCGTCATCGAGGATTCGGTCTATGTCGCGCCCGAGGCCAAGGGCCAGGGCGTCGGTTTCCTGCTGATGCAGGCGCTGATCGAGGCGGCGCGCCTGGCAGGCTTTCGCCAGATCATCGCGGTGATCGGCGACGGCCATGCCGACAGCGCCTCGGTGCGGCTGCACGAGAAGCTTGGCTTCCGTCATTCCGGGCGCCTGGAAGGGTCAGGCTACAAGCACGGGCGCTGGCTGGACACGGTGTTCATGCAGCTGCCGCTCAACGGCGGCGCGGCGCTGCCGCCGGACGCTGATTCGCTGCCGGAGCGGAAGTTCCGGCTCGGAGGGAAATGAGAAAATGGGAATTGAAGAACTGGGGAATTGAAGAATTGAAGAAAGATAATTTTATATCAGGCGCTTAGCGCCTCTTTTCCTCAATTCTTCAGTTCTTCAAATTCTCCAGTTCCTCTCACGCCTCGACCAGCTTCAGCTTGGGATCGAACACGCCGAGCACGCGGCCGAGCTCCTGGCCGCGCTTGAGGATTCGTCCGCCGGCGGCGATGACGGCGAAGGCGCCTTGCCGGCGCGCCAGTTTCGGGTCCTTGACGATCTGGAACAGCGGCACTTCGCTGGCCCGGCGGAACACCGAAAAGACAGCGCGATCGGTGAGATGGTCGATCGCATAGTCGCGCCATTCATTGGCCGCCACCATGCGCCCGTAAAGCCTCAGGATCTGGTCGAGTTCGCGCCGGTCGAAGCGCACCGGCTGATCGAGGCGCGCACTGCGCGCCTCATGCAGCGGGATCAATATTCCGGATGCTTCCCCATCCTCCGTCCCGCAGCCGTGATCGGTCATGCTTCGATCCTTCGCTTGAATCTCGCAGCCGAGGTTCGCGCTTTCGCGGCCGAATTGCAAGGGCCGGCTAAGCATGCGGGGCCTGCGCGGTTTCCGAAAGGTCCAGTCACATTTGCAAAACGTGTGTTGGAATTGGTGATGCTCCGCCACATTCTTGCCACAAATTATCCGCGCTCATGCCCCAATGTCCGACGAGTTTACCCGCGTTGCCTGAGACGGTTCGGTCCGGCACCGGCTCGTAAACCCCAAGCCCCCCGCCCACGGGTCAGCGTCGGATCGAACCAACCTCGGTTTTTCCTTGGAAAAATCAGGTGCGACGATCCCAAAACCTGAATGACCGGCGTCAGAAGCAAGCTGACGCCGGTTTTTTATTGCTTGGCGCAGATCCCCCTTCTCCCCTTGTGGGGTGAGCAATCGCATACGGCTTTGGGAGTTCGGATAACCGGCATGCCTCGATGCCGTCATCCTCGGGCTTTGTCCCGAGGATCTACCGGCCTCCCCGAACTGGTCGCGCGCTATATCCGCGTGCGACGGCGGATCCTCGGGACAAGCCCGAGGATGACGGCGTTGTGTCGGCCTTCGCCGATAACCAATATGCGATTGCCCTGCCCACAGGGGGAGAAGGAAAAGGAGCTACAGCCGATCGGGCTTGCGGATGAAGGCGGCGCCGAGGATCGGGCCGGGCATGCCGTCCTTGCCGACCGACTGCAGCAGCACCGCGCAGCCGCCCTTCTTGGCAATCTCGGTCATCGGCAGCTCGTAGCGCTGCGCCTTGCCGTGCCACATGCCGGCGGTCTGGATGTCGGAGACGGAATTCCAGTAGGTCAGGTTGCGGCCGCTGTTCTCGCCCTGGCCGATTTGCACCGTCTGCGGCGGATCGAAATAGACGATCACAACATGGGCGTCGGTCGGGCCGTTGCCGGCGTCGCCGGCATCGATCATGACGCGGTCGCTGGTGCGGCTCACCTTGATGCCGACCCGCATGCCCTCGCCGGTCCTGTCCATCCGGGCCAGCGCGCCGTCGACATCCTTGCGGCTGGCGCCGTTGACGTGGCTGCGGCCGTTGATGACGGCTTGCGGGGTATAGACCGAGCGGCTGCCGAAGGCGCGCATATAGTCATACTGCCGGTCGGTGTTCTCTTTGTTGCTCAGCGTGTCCTGCCAGCCCAGATAGTCCCAGTAGTTGACGTGGTAGGCGAGCGCGACGACGTTTTCCTTGGCGGCCAGCTCGGCGAAGAATTCATCGGCCGGCGGGCAGGAGCTGCAGCCCTGGCTGGTGAAAAGCTCAACCACGCCCAGAGGTTTTTCGGTTTGAGGCTTTTCTGCCTGGAGCTTGTCGGTTTGCGGCTTATCGGGCTCGCTTGCCGGCGCGGCGCCGGCAAATGTTGAAAGGGCCAGCGCAACTGCCGCAAGCCGCAATGGTCCTCGAGAAGCCATGACTGTTCCAATTCCCGCCGGTGACGCCGGCCTTGTTCTGATTGCCAAAATATGTGGCAGAACGGACAGTCAACGGGAAGTCACGTTGCGGTGAAATTTTTGTTGTCGCGGCCGCAGGTAAGGTGGCGACAGAGAGGCCACTGCATTTTTCGACGCGGTTCGATTTCGGGGCCGCATCGCCGCCATGCGGTAAACTTTTCTGATGCCGGCCGATCTCTATTGCGAGCGGGCCGGACTTGGACTTTGAACCGCGCCGGCGGATGCTTGGCCGGCTGCGGTTTCATTGTTGGAGATTGGGCAGTAGGGGGTAGGAAGTAGCTTACCGTTTCCTACTCCCTTACTGCCCTACTCCCTTATTCCCTTACTTACGCAGCCAGATCGCGCAGCACGTATTGCAGGATGCCGCCGTTCTTGAAGTAGTCGAGCTCGTCCAGCGTATCGATGCGGCAGACGATCGGCACGTTCTTCACCGTGCCGTCGCCATAGGTGACCTTGGCCACCATCTTCTGGCGCGGCTTGATCGCGTCCAGCCCGTAGATCTCGACCAGTTCGTCGCCCTTGAGGTTGAGGGAGGCCCATGAGGTGCCGTCCTCGAAGACGAAGGGGATGACGCCCATGCCGACCAGGTTCGAGCGGTGGATGCGCTCGAAGGACTGGGCGATGACGGCGCGGACACCAAGCAGATTCGTTCCCTTGGCCGCCCAGTCGCGCGAGGAGCCGTTGCCGTACTCGACGCCGGCGAAGATGACCAGCGGCACGCCTTCCTTCTTGTATTCCATCGCGGCGTCGTAGATCGACATCTCCTCCTTGGAGGGATAGTGGATCGTGTAGCCGCCCTCGCGGCCGTTCTCGCCCAGCATGTGGTTGCGGATGCGGATGTTGGCGAAGGTGCCGCGCATCATCACCTCATGGTTGCCGCGCCGCGTGCCGTACTGGTTGAAGTCGGCGACGCCGACGCCATGCTCGGTGAGATATTTGCCGGCCGGCGACGCCGCCTTGATCGAACCCGCCGGCGAGATGTGGTCGGTGGTGATCTTGTCGCCGAAGAGACCTAGCACCCGCGCGCCCTTGATGTCGCCGACCTTGCCGAAGGCGCGGCCCATGCCGGCGAAATAGGGCGGGTTCTGCACATAGGTCGAGCCGTCGTCCCAGGCGTAGGTCTGGCCTTCCGGCGCCTTGACCTTCTGCCAGTACGCGTCGCCCTTGAAGACGTCGGCATATTTGCGGGCGAAGAGCTCGCGCGTGACGTTCTTCTCGATGAACTCCTGGATCTCGGCCGAGGTCGGCCAGATGTCCTTGAGGTAGACCGGCTTGCCGTCGCTGCCTTCGCCGAGCGGC
The DNA here is from genome assembly GCF_003999155.2 of Mesorhizobium sp. M1D.F.Ca.ET.231.01.1.1. NCBI lineage: Bacteria > Pseudomonadati > Pseudomonadota > Alphaproteobacteria > Hyphomicrobiales > Phyllobacteriaceae > Mesorhizobium > Mesorhizobium sp. M1D.F.Ca.ET.231.01.1.1. Next base: position 142,493 of record NZ_RZOZ02000008.1, on the reverse strand, counting down.
TCGGTGGTGAGGTCCTTGGTGACGGTCCCGGCCAGCGCGTGCGCCACCACCAGCGGCGGCGAGGCCAGGTAGTTCGCCTGCACGTCCGGCGAGACGCGGCCTTCGAAGTTGCGGTTGCCGGACAAGACCGCGGCGGCGATCAAACCTTTGTCATTGATGGTCTTGGAGATCGGCCCCGGCAGCGGGCCGGAATTGCCGATGCAGGTCGTGCAGCCGAAACCCACCAGGTTGAAGCCGATCTGGTCGAGCTCCTTCTGCAAGCCGGATTTTTCGAGATATTCGGCCACCACCTGGCTGCCGGGGGCGAGCGAGGTCTTCACCCACGGCTTCTGCTTCAGGCCGCGCCGGTTGGCATTGCGGGCCAACAGGCCGGCGCCAATCAAAACGCTCGGGTTCGAGGTGTTGGTGCAGGACGTGATGGCGGCGATGACGACGTCGCCATGGCCGAGGTCGTGGCCGGTGCCTTCCACCGCATAGCGCTTCGAAAGCTCGGCGGCCTTCTTGTACTCGGTCTCCATCGCCTTGGCGAAGCCGGCCGGAATGTCCTGCAGGGCGACGCGGCCCTCGGGGCGCTTCGGCCCGGCCATCGACGGCACGACGTCGCCGAGGTCGAGCTCGAGCAGGTCGGTGAAGACCGGATCGGCGGAGCCTGCGTCGCGCCACATGCCTTGCGCCTTCGAATAGGCTTCGACCAGCGCGATGCGGTTCTCCTCGCGGCCGGACATGGTGAGGTAGCGGATGGTCTCGCTATCGACCGGGAAGAAGCCGCAGGTGGCGCCATATTCCGGCGCCATGTTGCCGATGGTGGCGCGGTCGGCGAGCGTCATGTTGGAAAGGCCGGGGCCGAAGAACTCGACGAACTTGCCGACGACGCCCTTCTTGCGCAGCATCTGGGTGACGGTGAGCACCAGGTCGGTGGCGGTGACGCCTTCCTTCAACTTGCCGGTGAGGCGGAAGCCGATGACCTCGGGCAGCAGCATGGAGACCGGCTGGCCGAGCATCGCGGCCTCCGCCTCGATACCGCCGACGCCCCAGCCGAGCACGCCGAGGCCGTTGATCATGGTGGTGTGCGAATCGGTGCCGACGCAGGTGTCGGGATAGGCGGTGGTCTCGCCGTCCTCGGCGTTGGTCCACACGACCTGCCCGAGATATTCGAGGTTGACCTGGTGGCAAATGCCGGTGCCGGGCGGCACGACGCGGAAGTTGCGGAAGGCCTGCTGGCCCCATTTCAGGAACTTGTAGCGCTCCTCGTTGCGCTCATATTCGAGCTCGACATTGCGGGCGAAGGCCATCGGCGTGCCGAACTCGTCGACGATGACGGAATGGTCGATGACGAGGTCGACCGGCACCAGCGGATTGATCTTTTCCGGATCGCCGCCGAGCGCCTTGATGCCGTCGCGCATGGCCGCGAGATCGACCACGGCCGGAACGCCGGTGAAATCCTGCATCAGCACGCGTGCCGGGCGATAGGCGATCTCGACGCCGGCGGTGCCCTTGTCGGCGAGCCAGGCGGCGACCGCCTGGATGCTCTCCTTGGTGACGGAGCGGCCGTCTTCGTTGCGCAGCAGGTTCTCCAGCAGCACCTTCATCGAATAGGGCAGCTTGGCGATGCCGGCGAGGCCGTTCTTCTCGGCCTCGGTGAGGTCGAAATAGACATAGTCCGCGCCACCCGCGGTCAGGGTGCGGCGGCAATGGAAACTGTCGAGGGATTTTGACACGTGCGATCCGTCCTTGTCTGTTCAGCCTGAAAGGGAACGGACGCCGATGGCATGCAATCACGCGCAAAGGTGCGGGTACGGCCATTTCCGCTGTCCGCTCCCGAGCAACCCGAGCCGTTCAAGGCGGCGCGCGCGCTGGTTCGGCGCAAATTCTGTTCCCGCGCCGACCGCTGGCACGGATGAACCGCATATAGAGAATTTCCTGGAATAGTTCTAGACAGTCGAAAGGCAAATTTGTGCGATGCGGCGGCGGCCGCGAAACGGTGCTTTCGGGACGGGCAAGGATGCGGCTGATCGCCGAAAATCTGGGCGGCGAGCGCGGCGGCGAGACGGTTTTTTCCGGCATCGGATTCGCGCTCGAAAAGGGCGAGGCGCTGATCGTCACCGGGCCGAACGGCGCCGGCAAATCGACGCTTCTGAGAGTCATCGCCGGCCTGCTGCCGGCGGCCAGGGGCCGGGTGACGGTCGAAGGCGGCGGCGATGATTTCCCCTCGGTCGCTTCGGCCTCGCACTATCTCGGCCATCTCAATGCGATGAAGACGGCGCTCAGCGTCGACGAAAACCTGGATTTCTGGCGCGCCTTCCAGGGCGAGCCGGGACTCGGCGTCGAGGAGGCGCTGGAGACGGTCGGGCTGGGCGGCATTGGCCACCTGCCGTTCGGCTATCTTTCAACGGGGCAAAGGCGGCGGGCTTCGATCGCCAAGCTTTTGGTCAGCCGGCGGCCGGTCTGGCTGCTCGACGAGCCGACGGCGGGGCTGGACAAGGCCTCGGAGGAGAGGTTCGCGGGGTTGATGAGGGTGCATCTGGCGGATGGTGGAATTTTGGTGGCGGCTACGCATTTGCCGCTCGGGCTGAAGGGGGCGCGCGAGCTGCAAATGAGGGTAGGCCATTGATGTCGGTGCTCTACGGCGCCCCCCTCTGTCCTGCCGGACATCTCCCCCACTTGGGGGGAGATTGGCTGTTCCGGCGCCCCGCTCTTCCTGCCGACGTTGGCGATTGGCGAAATCGCGAGCGACGGCTGATCTCCCCCCTTGTGGGGGAGATGTCCGGCAGGACAGAGGGGGGCGCGAAGGAACGCATCCCGCACGAGGGGATCGCCTCATAATGTCGTCCCTCTTCCTGCGCGACATCCGCCTCTCGATCCGCGCCGGCGGCGGGGCGCTGATCGGCGTCATCTTCTTCCTGGCCGTCATCGCCACCATCCCGTTCGGCGTCGGGCCCGATCTCAACCTCTTGTCCCGCATCGGCCCGGCGATCCTGTGGATCGCCGCCCTGCTCGCCTGCCTGCTCGGGCTCGATCGCCTCTTCCAGGCCGACCGCGAGGACGGCGCGCTCGATCTCCTTGTGCTGAACAGCGACCGCCAGATGCTGGCGCTGACGGTGCTGGTGAAGTGCCTGGCGCACTGGACCGGCAGCGTGCTGCCGCTGGTGGTCGCGGCACCCCTGCTCGGCCTGTTCATGAACATGGAGCCGACGGGCATCGGCGCCACGGCACTGACCCTGCTTGTCGGCACGCCGGCCATCACCTTCATCGGCGCCGCTGGCGCTGCCGTGGCGGTGGCGCTGCCGCGCGGCGGGCTGCTGATCTCGGTGCTTGTGCTGCCGCTCACCATCCCGGTGCTGATCTTCGGCGTCTCGGCGAGCTACGGCGCGGTGGCCGATCCGGCGCCGTTCCTGCAGCCCTTCCTCATTCTTGCCGCGCTGACGCTGTTTCTTGCGGTGGTCGGGCCGCTGTCGGCAGCGCTGGCGTTGCGCCACGGAACGGATTGAGGTCTGTCGGACGTTCTCAAGTCTGCGGCACCGCGACTGATTGCCGGGCCCGCGGCGCAAGGTTAAAGGAAGGCATGATCAAGCGGATTGACATGGCAGGCGCGGAAGCTGCGCGCGCGGAGCGGCTGAGATGAGCGCGCATGCCCTCTATGTCGCCGCCGCCTATGCCATCACGGCGATTGTGCTCATCGGCCTGATCGGCTGGATCCTGCTCGACCAGCGGGCACGCAGGCGCGAGCTCGCGGCGCTCGAAGCCGCCGGCGTGCGGCGCCGCTCCGACAAGGCCGGGACGGGGAAGCCATGAGCATCGAAACCGGATCCTCGGCGCCGCCCCGTCGTCGCCTGTTGGTGCTTCTGCCGCTGCTGATTTTCCTGGGATTGGCCGGACTGTTCCTGGCGCAGCTTCTGTCCGGCCGCGACGTTTCGGAAATCCCCTCGGCGCTGATCGGCCAGCCGGCCCCGCAGACAAAGCTGCCGCCGCTCGAAGGGTTGAGCCTGCCGGGGCTGGACCCAAAATCCTTCGCCGGCAAGGTGACGCTGGTCAATGTCTTTGGATCGTGGTGCCTGCCGTGCCGGGAAGAGCATCCGGTGCTTCTCGGGCTGTCGCAGGACAGGCGATTCACGCTGGCGGGGCTGAACTACAAGGACCAGCCGGAAAATGCCCGCCGCTTCCTTGGCGATCTCGGCAATCCTTACCAGGCGATCGGCGTCGATCCGGCCGGGCGAGCGGCGATCGACTGGGGCGTCTACGGCGTGCCGGAGACCTTCGTCGTCGGCAAGGACGGCAGGATTGCCTATAAGCATGTTGGGCCGCTGACGCCGGAATCGGCCCGGGATCTGCTGTTGCCGCAGATCGAGAAAGCGCTGACGGCGCCGGGTTAAGGCGGCGCCCTTCACTTCGTCATCCTAGGGCGAAGCAAGGAGCGAAGCGACGCGGCGCAGACCCTAGGATCCATGCCGTGATGTTTGCCAAAGAATGCTGCAGGTCAGCAAGGTCGCCTGGCAAATCGTGTCGTCTTAGCCGCTCGATCCCAGCGAAAGGGCGGAACACTGTTCTGAAATGCGGCGGCGCTCAGACATTACGGCACGGATCCTCGGGTCAAGCCCGAGGATGACCAACGCGCGAGGCCGAGCCGACCGAAAGACTCAGCCGTAAACCTGCTTGTGGATCTGATAGAGCATCTCGGAGCGGTCGGCGCGCAGATCGGCGAGATCGCGGCTCGACAGGTTCTCGATTTCGGCGACGAGACGGTTGTACTGGCGGCGCTTGGCGATGTTGTTGCGAGCGCGGGAGACGAGGTTGTCGAAGATCATGACGAGGTTCCTTCTCTGCCGCATTCACGCGGCGGTTTGTTCCTCCCTTGATCGATTGCCAGCATGACATAGGAATGGTGCATTGCAAAAGAAAGATGTTGCAATGCACCATTGCAGCCAGCGCATAGCCGGTTAACCGGCCGTTACCCAGCCGCTCGGTCCAAGCTGGGATCGCCATGGCTGCCCCAGGACCCTCAAGACGCGGTGAAGCTGCCATCATTGGCCTTGCCTTCTTTGCCATCGGCTGGCTTGATCCGCGCGTCACATCGTGCCGGGAGGAAAGCATGGCGGCCGCCGACTACGAAGTTCTCGATCCGCGCTTCGCGCGCCTGTTCGTCGGCAACGCGCAGGTGGACAAGCTGTTCACCGGCTGCCGCTGGGCGGAGGGTCCGGCCTGGTTCGCCGCCGGCCGCTATGTGGTATGGTCGGACATCCCCAATAACCGCATGCTGCGCTATGACGAGACCGACGGCAGCGTCAGCGTCTTCCGCCAGCCGTCGGGCAATTCCAACGGCAACACGGTCGACCGGCAAGGCCGGATGGTCACTTGCGAGCATTCGGGCCGCCGCGTCAGCCGCACCGAGCATGACGGCTCGATCACCACCATCGCCGACACATGGAAGGGCAAGCGGCTCAACTCGCCCAATGACGTGGTCGTGAAGTCGGACGGATCGATCTGGTTCACCGATCCGTCCTACGGCATCGACAGCGACTATGAGGGCGACAAGGCCGAGAGCGAGATCGGCGCCTGTTACGTATTTCGCGTCGATCCGGGCACGGGCGATATCGAGGCCGTCATCACCGATATGGTCAGGCCGAACGGGCTTGCCTTCTCGCCCGACGAGAGCCTTCTCTACGTCGCCGACACCGGCCGCACGCATGGCGCCCAGAACCCTGCGCATATCCGCGTGTTCAATGTCGGCAAGGGCGGCAAGAAGGTCTCGGGAGGTAAGGTGTTCGCCGACTGCACGGCTGGCCTGTTCGACGGTTTCCGGCTCGACGATGCAGGGCGCATCTGGACGAGCGCGGCCGACGGCATTCATTGCTACGATCCGGATGGCACGCTGATCGGCAAGGTCAAGGTGCCGGAGGTGACCGCCAATTGCGTGTTCGGCGGCATCAAGCGCAACTGCCTCTACATCGCCGGCACCACCTCGCTCTACATGGTGCGGCTGATGGTCAATGGGGCGAAGACCTATTGAGTTGAAAAACCCGGCTGTGGCCGGCGTTTGAGATTGGGCGAAGCCTCTACACTTCGTCATCCTAGGGCGAAGCAGTCGCGAAGCGACGTCGCGGAGACCCTAGGATTCATGCCGTGGCTTCCGAGCACGTCTACGGTGCAATGCTATCCCATAGCCCGTCGAGTGTGTTGAACGTTCGGCTGCCTTTTCTGGACCGCTGTACCCTCCGGTAAAGATCGCGGCATGGATTCTAGGGTCTGCGCTGCGTCGCTACGCTCCTTGCTCCGCCCTAGAATGACGAGGCTAGGTTTGCCTGCGGATGAACTCCGCGAAGGCGTTCACCGCATCGCGCATTGCCACCACATTCTCCGGCTCCCCCAGAACGGCTTTCACCTCCGGCGGTTTCTTGCCGAGCAGCGCGATCTCGAGCGCGGCCTCTTCGTGGAGCGCGAACGACATCGTGCGCATGATCTCGGCAAGCGCCGCGCGCGCATAGAGCGAGCGCGGCGAGGCATGCACCAGCATCGCCGGCTTGCCAACGGCGGCGTCGCGCGACACCAGCCAGTCGAGCGCGTTCTTCATGCCGCCAGGCACGCCATGCGCGTATTCGGGACAGGAGACGATGAGGCCGTCGGCGCGGGTGACGGCGTCGATCAGGCGCGCCGCTTCCGGCGGCGTCCGCTCGCCTTCGTCGTCCGGGTTGAAGATCGGCAGCCGGCCGAGCCGGTCATAGACGGTGACGCGGCAATCCGCCGGCGCGTTGGCGGCGAGCGCCGCGATGAGGGCCGAATTGGTCGAGGCGGCCCGGAGGCTGCCGGAGATGGCGATGATATTCAGCACGGGGAGGAGGCGGGTTGCTCAGGCGAATCGTGCCCCAAGCCTACCACATGGTCTGCCGGTAATCGTCGTCGAGCTCGCGGTCTATCTCATTGGCGGTCTCGGAGAGCGCCAGCTGGTCGCGGATGATCTGGCCGAGCGTCGGCAGGCTCGCGCGGTCGTACCAGGTCTCGGGCTTCCACAGCTCGGAGCGCATGAAGGCCTTGGCGCAATGCATATAGGCGGCCTTCACCGTCACCACGATGACGCTTTGCGGCTCCTTGCCGTCGACGGCCAGCCGCTCGCGCAAGGTCGCATCGACGGCGATGCGGGCGTCGCCGTTGACGCGCAGCGTCTCGTTCATGCCGGGAATGAGGAACAGCAGCCCGACCGACGGATTGCGGATGACGTTCTCCAACGTGTCCAGCCGGTTGTTGCCGGGACGGTCGGGGATGGCGACGGTGGCGTTGTCGAGGATGGCGGCGAAGCCGGGCTTGTCACCATTACAGCGCCGCGCGTCCTTTGGACGCGCAAAGGACGCTGTAACAATTCTGATTTGGCGCATGATCCTTTCCGAAAATCGATTTCGATTTTCGGGGTCATGCGCTGGGCGTTACATCGGCATTGCCGGCGCCGTCCGAGGAGCCGATCAGCACGAAGGGGCTCTTGCCGATGAAGGAGCGGCAGTGGCCGTCGAGCGCCTTCAATTCCTTGCGGATCGATCCGTCGGTCGGCCGCGGCGTCTTGTAGATCGTCCTCAGCTCGTCGCGCGTGGTGAGGAATTCCATGCCGTCCCTTCCCGGAATTGTCCGGTTTGTCTCGCCGCAATCCCGGATGGAAAACCGCCACGCACTTTTCCTGGAATTGCTTTTATTTGCGGGCGTTCTCTCCCTTGGCCTTTTCCTCCAGCGAGTGGCGCATGATCAGCGGCATCTGGCTGAAGGTGAAGAGCAGCGTGATCGGCATGATGCCCCAGACCTTGAAGGTAACCCAGGCGTCGGTCGAAAAGTTCCGCCAGACCACCTCGTTGACGAGGGCCAGGAACAGGAAGAACAGACCCCAGCGGAAGGTGAGCTTGCGCCAGCCTTCGGCATCGAGGCTGAAGGCCGAGTCAAAAACATAGCCGAGCAGCGACTTGCCGAAGAAAAGGCCGCCGAGCAGCACGCAGCCGAACAGCGTGTTGACGATGGTCGGCTTCATCTTGATGAAGATGTCGTCCTGCAGATAGAGCGTCAGCGCGCCGAAGATAAGGACGACGACGCCCGACACCAGCGGCATGATCGGCAAGGTGCGGGTGAGCAACCAGGAGGCGATGAGCGCGATCGCGGTCGCGGCCATGAACAGGCCGGTGGCGACGAAGATCGGGCCGCCGAGCTCGCCCAGCGCCGGAACCTTCTGCACCAGCCATTCGCCGCGCGCATTGGCGAAGAAGAAGACCAGCAACGGCCCGAGCTCCAGCACCAGCTTGAGCAGCGGGTTGAGGCCTTCCTTCTTCTGCTTCTGCGGGTCGGACGGGTCGCGTTCGAGGATGTTCATGAAAGTCCTTGTTGTCCCGAAAGTCGGCGCTTTTGGGATCGTTCAAGCCACACCGGCAATCGCCCTGGCGAATTCGCTGGCCGAAAAAGGTTCGAGGTCGTCGACCTGCTCGCCGACGCCGATGAAATAGACCGGCAGCCTGTGCTTGGCGGCGATCGCCACCAGAATACCGCCGCGCGCCGTGCCGTCCAGCTTTGTCATGACCAGGCCGTTGACGCCGGCGACATTGCGGAAGATCTCGACCTGGCTGAGCGCATTCTGGCCGGTGGTGGCGTCGACCGTCTGCAGCACGGTGTGCGGCGCTTCCGGATCGAGCTTGCCCAGCACGCGCACGATCTTTTCCAGCTCCGCCATCAGCTCGGCCTTGTTCTGCAGGCGCCCGGCCGTGTCGATGATCAGCACGTCCGAGCCGGCCTCCTTGGCCTTCTCGAAGGCGTCATAGGCGAGGCCGGCGGCATCGGCGCCGAGCTTGGAGGCGATGACCGGCGATTTCGTCCGCTCGCCCCAGATCTTGAGCTGCTCGATCGCGGCGGCGCGAAAAGTGTCGCCGGCGGCGAGCATCACCGACAGGCCGCCATCGGTCAGCTTGGCGGCCAGCTTGCCGATGGTCGTGGTCTTGCCGGTGCCGTTGACGCCGACGACCAGGATGACATGCGGCTTGTGGCTGAGGTCGAGCTCCAGCGGCAGCGCGACGGGGGTCAGCACCTTCTCCACCTCGGCCGCCATGACCGAGCGCACCTCCGTGTCGGAGACGTCCTTGCCATAGCGGCTGGAGGCCAGCGCATCGGTGACGCGGAGCGCGGTTTCCAGGCCGAGATCGGCGCGGATCAGCACGTCCTCCAGGTCCTGCAGCGTGTCCTCGTCCAGCTTGCGCTTGGTGAAGACGCCGGCGATGTTGCCCGAGAGCTCGCGCGAGGAGCGGGCAAGCCCGTCCCGCATGCGCTGGAACCAGGAACGCCGCGGCGCCGGTTCCGGCGCCTTTTGCGGTTCGGCCTTCTGCTCGACCTTTTTCGCCACCGTCACCTTGCCGGCGGAGGAGGCGGGCTTTGGCGAAGGTTGACTGACGGGTGCCGGCCCTACCTCCCCCCCGATGGGGGAGGTCCCGAGCGCAGCTCGGGGGTGGGGGTGACTGGCGCCAGCGTCGGCGCCGGCACCCCGCCCCGCCACTTCGTGGCGACCCTCCCCATCGAGGGGAGGGTGGGGCGTTGGCGCAGCTTCGATCTCCGGAGCGATCTCGGCACGCACCGGCTCAGGCTCGACGGGCGCAGGCTGGCGAACGGGCGGCATGACCTCGGCCGGCGGAATCTCGGGCGTGGGAGCCTCGACGGGAATTTCCGGCACCGTCGCGGGTATCTCGACCGGCGCGGGTTCCGGCTGGGGCTCCGGTTGCGAGGGCACGATCTCCGGCTCGACCGGGGCGGGCGGCGGTACTTCCTGCGGCTGCGGCTCGGGTGCCGGCTCCGGCCTGACGGGCTGCGTAGGCACTTCCACCGGCGCCGGCGGCTCGGGTGTCTCCGGCGTGCGTTGCGGTTCTTCTTCCGGCTTGGGCTGCGGCAGCGGTTCCGGCTCGGCGGGAATTGTCGGTTCCGGCGGCTGTGGGATAGCCGGTGAAGGCTCGGGCTTCGGTTCCTCGGGAGCCGGTTGAGGCGCGGCCTCTACCTCCCCCTCGATGGGGGAGGTCCCGAGCGCAGCTCGGGCGTGGGGGCGATCGGCACCAGCGTCGGCGCCGTCACCCCGCCCCGCCACTTCGTGGCGACCCTCCCCATCGAGGGGAGGGTGGGGCGCCGGCTGCGCCTCCGGCTTCAGCGCCTCCAGCGCGTCCCATTTGATCGGCGGCAGCGGCGCAGTCTCGTCGACGCGCTCCTCGACGACCTCTTTCCTGCCGAACGAAAATACCTTCTTGAAGAAACCAGCCATGCGTCTCGCAGTCTCAGGCGGCTTGGGCGGCGAGGGGTGCCGCGATCAGACGGGCGCCGTCATGGCCGGTGACGACAGCATCGACGATCTCTCCCGGCGCGCCAATGTTGATCGCGGCAAGCGTGAAACCTTCGGTGCGGCCGAGCCCGTCGCGCTCGACCAGGATCGACTGGCGCGTGCCGCCAAGGGACATGAGATGACGGCGATAGGCGGCCTCGCCGGCGGCGCGCAGCCTGGCGGCGCGCTGCTTGACCACCTCGCGGCGGACTTGCGGCATGCGCGCGGCGGGCGTGCCTTCGCGCGGGGAAAACGGGAAGACGTGCAGATGCGTCAGCCCGCACTCCTCGACGATTTTCTCCGAATTCTCGAACATCGCCTCGGTCTCGGTCGGGAAGCCGGCGATGATGTCGGCGCCGAACACGATGCCAGGGCGCAGCTTGCGCACATCCTCGCAGAAGCGGATCGACTGGTCCCGCAGATGGCGGCGCTTCATGCGCTTCAGGATCATGTCGTCGCCCGACTGCAGCGACAGATGCAGATGTGGCATCAGCCTGGGCTCGGTGGCGATGGCCTCGAGCAGGTCTTCGTCGGCCTCGATGGAATCGATCGAGGAGAGCCTGAGCCGCTTCACCTCCGGCACCTGGCGCAGGATGGTCTTCACCAGTTTTCCCAGCCTCGGGCTGCCGGGCAGGTCGGCGCCGAAACCGGTCATGTCGACGCCGGAGAGCACGATCTCGGCATAGCCGTTGCCGGCAAGGCGCTTGATCTGCTCGACCACGGCGCCCATCGGCACCGAGCGCGAATTGCCGCGGCCGTAGGGGATGATGCAGAAGGTGCAGCGGTGGTCGCAGCCGTTCTGCACCTGCACGAAGGCGCGCGCCCGGCCTTCGATGGCGTCGACCATGTGGCCTGCGGTCTCGCGCACCGAAAAAATGTCGTTGACGCGCGCCTTCTCGGTGTCGTTGACGCCGAAATCGGGCAGCGCGCGGTAGGAGTTGGCCTTGAGCTTCTCCTCGTTGCCGAGCACGAGATCGACCTCGTGCATGGCGACGAAATTCTGCGGCTCGGTCTGTGCCGCGCAGCCGGTGACGATGATGCGCGCTTCAGGGTTCTCGCGGCGGGCCTTGCGGATCGCCTGCTTGGCCTGGCGCACGGCCTCGCCGGTGACGGCGCAGGTGTTGAAGATGACGGCGCCGCCCTCCAGCGCGCCGAGGCCGGCGTTCTCGGCCTCGCGGCGCATCACCTCGGATTCATAGGTGTTGAGGCGGCAGCCGAACGTGACGACGTCGATTCCTTTAGAGATGGGGTCCGCAGAAACCGGACCTTTTTGCAGTGCGGACATCAGGCGGCGCTTTCGGTATCGCGGGCCCAGGCGCCGGTCGAGGGATCGAAGCTGCCGGAAAACTCCCATTCGGCGGCGCCCGTCAGGATGACGTGGTCGTCCTCGCGCCACTCGACATGCAATTCGCCGCCGCCGGGCGTGACCAGCGACACGCTGCGGCCGGTGCGCTTGGTACGGGCCGCGGCCACCACGGCGGCGCATGCGGCCGAGCCGCAGGCCTTGGTGAGGCCCGCGCCGCGCTCCCAGGTGCGGATGATCATCGTCTGCGGCGACGTCACCTGGGCGATGGTGATGTTGGCGCGCTCGGGGAAGATCGGGTGGTTCTCGAGCAGCGGGCCGAAGCGGTCGAGCTCATAGGACCAGACGTCGCGGTCGACCCAGAAGATGGCGTGCGGATTGCCCATCGACACGACGGAGGGCGAATGCAGCACCGGCGCGTCGATCGGGCCGATCTGCAATTCGATCATGCGCGTGTCGCGGAACTCCTCCGCGAGCGGGATTTCCTGCCAGCCGAAGCGCGGCTTGCCCATGTCGACCGAGATCGTGCCGTCGGCATGTTCCTTTGCGTTGAGGATGCCGGCGCGAGTCTCGAAGGTGAAGCTCTTCTGCCCGGTCTCGGCGGCCAGGGCCTGGACGACGCAGCGCATGCCGTTGCCGCAGGCCTGCGCGCCCGATCCGTCGGAGTTCAGGATGTCGATGTAATAAGCGGTGCCGGGCGTGCGCGCGTCGTGGATCGCCATGATCTGGTCGAACTTGGTCGCCGCGTCGCCGTTGAGCGCGATCGCCGCTTCCGGCGTCACCTTGTCGGCACGGCCACGCATATCGGCAACGATGATATCGTTGCCGATGCCGTTCATCTTGGCGAAGGGGGCGGTGCCTGCCATCGATCCCGTCATTTCCGTGTCCGTTTGGCGCTATATGGCGGAAACGGGCGGGAATTACCAGTCCAGCGCGCGGACCTGGCCACGCCGAAGGCGCCGGGCCGGCGACGACCAAGTGGTCGTGCCTAGGTTACCGCGAAGACGCCGAGCAGGAGCAGCAGGAACAGGATCAGCACGATGCCGATCAGAATTCGCGCGCCCAGGGCGGCGGCGCCGGCCAGCGCCGGCATGCCGAGCAGGCTCGCGGCTGCCGCGACAATCAGAAGGATGATGATCCACTTGATCATGAGACGGCTCCCTGCCGAATTGTGTCAAGGAAGCAACGCGGACATGTGCTTCCGGTTCCGCTGCCTGAGCGGGCTAGGCGGACGGCACATCCCACACTTCGCCCGGGCGCATGGCGCGAAATCGCTCGTGCGACATGCGCTCTGCCGCCAATGCCTCCGCGAGCTTTTGCGCCGGCTCCTCGATCGGCTCGTCGGTCAGCTGAAAAGTGCCCCAGTGGCAGCCGGCGGCATGGGCGGCGTTGCACAGTCTCATGCCCTGCACCGCTTCCTCCGGGTTCTGGTGCTGCGGCGCCATGAACCAGCGCGGCTCGTAGGCGCCGATCGGCAGGATGGCCAGCCGAAAGCCGCCATGCTTTTCCGCCATCAGCCGGTAGTTGATGCCGTCATGGAAGCCGGTGTCGCCGGCAAAGTAGATGTTGCCGGCGGCCGTCTCGATGACGAAGCCCGCCCACAGCGCCATGCGGCGATCGCGTCCGCCACGCGCCGACCAGTGATGCGCCGGCTCGACATGGATGGCGGCCGCGCCGATGTCGACCCGGTCGCCCCAATCATGCACGCCAAGCCGCATGCCTGGCACCGCGCGGCCGATGACGGCGTCGTTGCCGAGCGGCGCGATCACCAGCGGGTCGTGGCTCTCCCGCAACCGTTTCAGAGTGGCGAGATCGAGATGGTCGTAGTGATTATGGCTGACCAGGACGAGATCGATCGGCGGCAGGTCGGCAAAGGCAATCCCCGGCGCGTTGACCCTTTTGGGGCCGGCAAAGGCGAAGGGCGAGGCGCGTTCCGACCACACCGGATCGGTGAGGATGTTCAGGCCCGCGGTCTGGATGAGGAGCGAGGCATGGCCGACCATGGTCAGCCTGAGCGCGTCGCCTTCCACTCGGGCGTACGGTTTTGCCGGCGGATGGGGGCTTGGCCAGGCGGCCGGCCATTTCGCCCGTTTGCCGCCGAACTGCCATCTGAGGAGATCGGCGAAGCGTCCGGGCGGTTTGCCGCCAGGGTTGAAGAACAAGGCGCCGTCGAAATGATCGCTAAGCGGGCCGCTGTAATAGCGGTTGGCGGTTCTTTTTCTTGCGGCCATTCTCTTTTCCGCCAGCTTGTCTCGTGTCCTGAGATAAGGATGCGCCCGCTTGGCGCAAGCATTTTGCCGCCGAATGCCAACTGGCGAAGCCCGCTTCAATTAGGATCGGGAGAGAGGGGTGACCGTCATGGCAATGAAGCGGACCAGGACGCCGTGGATGAAGGCCGAGGATTTCGGCCGCTCGCTGCCGCATGGGCTGGGCGTCAACCTTTTAGTCACCGACATGGCGGCGATGGAGGCTTTCTGCCGCGACGTGCTTGGCGCGCGCATCATCTATGCCGACGAGGATTTCGCGGCGATCGAGCTTATTGGCTCGATCATCATGCTGCATGCCGACCATTCCTATCTCGACAACCCGATGACCGGGGTCACCGCGGGCGCCGAGACACGCGGGGCCGGGATAGAGCTGCGCCTCTACGGCGCCGATCCCGATGCGGTCGAGAAAAAGGCGGCGGCGCTCGGCCACGTCGTGCTGGCCGGCTCCATCGACAAGCCGCATGGCCTGCGCGAATGCTATATTGTCGGTCCGGACGGCTATGTCTTCGTGCCCAGCGCGCGGCTGCAGGCCTGAGATTTCAACACGTTAGGACCCACGTTCGCGGTCGGGACCGGGTGACGATGGCGGTTGCGATAAATTTGCAACAGCGGCCCCGAAAACCCTATTTTAACCATATCGGGTTGAAATTCTGCCACCTTCGCCATCTTGGTGAAGCAGGTATTTTACGCGGACGGCGCCCCCCACCGGATCCGACGGAGGTTGGAATGACTTTTTATAGGACTGGCCTTTTGGCCGTATCGCTGGCCGCGCTCGTTGCGAGCGGCTGCTCGACCTCGCGCTTCTCGTCGATGGATGACCAGCAGCCGGCGCCGCTCACGCCGGCGCCGTCCGGCACGGTGACGCAGAACCAGCTGCCGCCGCCGGCCGCTCCGGGCACCACCGACCCGTCGCAATTCCCGAATGCGCCGAAGAACAGCCAGGTCGCCTCGCTGCCGCCGGACGGCACCGCGCCCGCTGGCGCCACGGACCTGACCGCGGCCAGCGTCGCCGGTGTCTGGAACGTCAGCGTCGGCGGTCAGGGCTGCAAGGTGGCGACGCCGCAGACCAAGTTCGGCGCCGGCTACCGCGCCGGGCCGCTGCATTGCCCGGCCCCGATCGACGGCATCAAGTCGTGGAACGTCGCCGGCAAGCAGCTGACGCTCTACGACGAAAACGGCGGCGCTCTGGCCAGACTCTATTCCTCCGGCGGCGAAAAGTTCGACGGCCAGACTTCCAGCGGGCAGCCGATCTCGCTTACAAGGTAAGGCTAGGGTATGCTGATATTCAGGTGATGCCGGCCTGCGAACGAAAGCCGCCATTCTCGGCTCGGCCTGACCTGAATCTCAACACACCCTAACTCTTTCCTAGAGCATTCTGCTCAGAGCAAACGACGTGACCTATGCATCTGCGTGACGGCCTCCAGACCCATGTGACCGTCAGGCAGCGTTACGACCATCTTGTCGAAACCGGCGTGGTCGAACGCGATCCGGCGCAGGAGCGCGTCGTCGCCGCGCTCGACCGGCTGATCGACGAAATCTCGGCAAAAAGGCTGGCGCAGAAATCGAGCGCGCTGGGCTGGCTGTTCGCGCGCAGCAAAAAGCCGCACGAGGCGGTCAAGGGCCTCTACATCCATGGCGGTGTCGGGCGCGGCAAGACCATGCTGATGGACATTTTCTTCGAGCTGCTGCCGGTCCGGCGCAAGAGCCGCGTCCATTTCAACGACTTCATGGCCGACGTGCAGGACCGCATCCAGAAGCACCGGGCGGCGCGTAAGAACGGCGACGTCAAGGAAGACGATCCGATCCCGCCGGTGGCGCGCGCGCTGGCCGAGCAAGCCTGGGTGCTGTGCTTCGATGAGTTTTCGGTCACCGATATCGCCGACGCGATGATCCTGTCGCGGCTGTTTTCGGCGCTGTTTGCCAACGGTGTCGTGCTGGTCGCCACCTCCAATGTTGCGCCGGGGGACCTTTACCGCGACGGGCTCAACCGCCAGCTCTTCCTGCCCTTCATCGGCCTGCTCGAACGCAACGCCGAGGTGATGACGCTCGATGCCGAAAAGGACTATCGGCAGGAAAAGCTCAACCGCCTGCCGGTCTATGTGACGCCGGCCGACGCGGCGGCCGACCGGGCGCTCGACGAGGCCTGGAAGACGATGACGCATGGCAGGCCGGCGGAAGCGGTGACGCTGACGCTTAAAGGGCGCCAGCTCGTCGTGCCCCGCGCCGCCGGCGAAGCCGCGCGTTTCTCCTTCGCCGATCTTTGCGAAAAGCCGCTCGGCGCGCGCGACTACCTGGCGATCGCCGGCCGCTTCTCGACCATCTTCATCGACCATGTGCCGGTGCTCGGCGAAGGCAAGCGCAACGAGGCCAAGCGCTTCATCCTCTTGGTCGACACGCTTTACGACCACCGCATGCGGCTGGTGATGAGCGCAGCCGCGCAGCCCGAAGGGCTCTACACCGCCAGGCGCGGCACGGAGGTGTTCGAATTCGAGCGAACGGCCTCGCGGCTGGTCGAGATGCAGAGCCGCGACTGGCTGGAAGGCTGGGCGGAACGGCGCGAGCGTGAGGCGCCGGCAGAGGCGCGGCTGGCTCAGGGGTAGAAGATATTCCGGAAGGCCGCTGTCCCGCCGACGCTAATCTATAGGCGGTATGCATACATCACGAAATCCTCCGCCGGTCCATGCGGCTCGTTCCGCGATTCATAAAGCGCCCGCCCCGGCCCATTGTCGGGCTCCGTCCCCACCCATGCTTCCTCGCAGCCATGCTCGCGGCCGAGCGCGAACACGGCGTCCAGCATCTTGCGCGCTATGCCCTGGCGCTGGAAGGCGGGCGCGACGCCGACCTCGTCGATGTAGAGCTCGCTCACCTTGTCCGGGTGGCGGTGGATGACGGCGGCGCATTGCCCGACCACAATTTGATCGACTATCGCCACGATCATGAAATGGCCGGGCGAGGCGAGGTAGGCGGCGAGGCGATCGGGCCGGACCGGCTCGTCGAACACCTCTTCGGCCATCTGCATCACAAGGGCGTCATCGCCGGGATGAAGCCTTCTGATTTCGACGGTCATTGTGTAAATTCTCCTCAGTCGGCTTAAGAATTTTGACGTTTACGTAAGTCCCAACGCATCTAACCGATTGAAAACACTAGGCTCAAAATAATCGTTTGAATTTCTTCCACGCCGGAGCTATTGGGTGCGGCGAAATCTCGCGGGTTCCCGCATCCTTTCGGCCTCCCCGGCCCCGTCACGGCACCGTCACAGACAAAGGGAAAACATCCTGACATGGCACGCAACAAGATAGCGCTCATCGGCTCGGGCATGATCGGCGGCACGCTCGCCCATATGATCGGCCTCAAGGATCTCGGCGACGTGGTGCTGTTCGATATCGCCGAGGGCATCCCGCAGGGCAAGGGCCTCGACATCGCCCAGTCCTCGCCGGTCGACGGGTTCGATGCCAGGCTGACCGGCGTCAACGACTATGCCGGCATCGAGGGCGCGGATGTCTGCATCGTCACCGCCGGCGTGCCGCGCAAGCCCGGCATGAGCCGCGACGATCTTCTCGGCATCAATCTGAAGGTCATGGAACAGGTCGGCGCCGGCCTGAAGAAATACGCGCCGAAGGCTTTCGTCATCTGCATCACCAACCCGCTCGACGCCATGGTGTGGGCGCTGCAAAAATTCTCCGGCCTGCCGACCAGCCATGTCGTCGGCATGGCCGGCGTGTTGGACAGCGCCCGCTTCCGCTACTTCCTGGCCGAAGAGTTCAAGGTCTCGGTCGAGGACGTCACCGCCTTCGTGCTCGGCGGCCACGGCGATTCGATGGTGCCGATGATCCGCTATTCGACGGTGTCGGGCATCCCGCTGCCGGACCTCGTCAAGATGGGCTGGACCTCGAAGGAGAAGCTCGACCAGATCGTGCAGCGCACCCGCGACGGCGGCGCCGAGATCGTCGGCCTCCTGAAGACCGGCTCGGCCTATTACGCGCCGGCGGCCTCGGCGATCGCGATGGCCGAATCCTATCTCAAGGACAAGAAGCGCGTGCTGCCCTGCGCCGCGCACCTTTCCGGTCAGTATGGCGTCAAGGGAACCTATGTCGGCGTTCCCGTGGTGATCGGCGCCGGCGGCGTCGAGCGCGTCATCGAGATCGACCTCGCCAAGGCCGAGCAGAAGATGTTCGACAATTCGGTGGCCGCCGTTCAGGGCCTGACCGAGGCCTGCACCAAGATCGCCCCACATCTCGCCGGCAAGTAATCTCGCCGGCAAGTAATCGTTCCTCTCCGGAGACCAAGCGCATGAACATCCATGAATATCAGGCCAAGGCGCTGCTGAAGTCCTTCGGCGCGCCGGTAGCAAGCGGCGTTCCGGTGTTCAAGGCGAGCGAGGCGGAAGCCGCCGCCAAGGCGCTGCCCGGCCCGCTCTATGTGGTGAAGAGCCAGATCCATGCCGGCGGCCGCGGCAAGGGCAAGTTCAAGGAACTGCCGGCCGACGCCAAGGGCGGCGTCAGGCTGGCGAAGTCGGCGGCCGAAGTGGTGGCCAACGCCAACGAGATGCTCGGCCACACGCTGGTGACCAAGCAGACCGGGCCGGCCGGCAAGCAGGTCAACCGTCTCTATATCGAGGACGGCGCCGACATCGAGCGCGAGCTCTATCTGTCGATCCTGGTCGACCGCTCGGTCGGCCGCATCGCCTTCGTCGTCTCGACCGAGGGCGGCATGGACATCGAGGCGGTCGCCCATGACACGCCGGAAAAGATCCTCACCGTCGCCATTGACCCCGAAAAGGGTGTCTCGGCGGACGACGTGAAGAAGCTCAACGCCGCGCTGAAGCTCGACGGCGATGCGGCACAAGACGGCGGCACGCTGTTCCCGATCCTCTACAAGGCCTTCGTCGAGAAGGACATGAGCCTGCTCGAGGTCAACCCGCTGATCGTCATGAAGAACGGACATCTGCGCGTGCTCGATGCGAAGGTGTCGTTCGACAACAACGCGCTCTTCCGCCATCCGGACGTGATGGAGCTGCGCGACACGACCGAAGAGGACGAAAAGGAGATCGAGGCGTCCAAATACGACCTCGCCTATGTCGCGCTCGACGGCAATATCGGCTGCATGGTCAACGGCGCCGGCCTCGCCATGGCGACGATGGACATCATCAAGCTCTACGGCGCCGAGCCGGCCAACTTCCTCGACGTCGGCGGCGGCGCTTCGAAGGAGAAGGTGACGGCGGCGTTCAAGATCATCACCAAGGACCCGGCGGTCGAAGGCATCCTGATCAACATCTTCGGCGGCATCATGAAGTGCGATGTCATCGCCGAGGGCGTGATCGCCGCGGTCAAGGAAGTCGGACTGAAGGTGCCGCTGGTGGTGCGGCTGGAAGGCACCAACGCCGAGCTCGGCAAGAAGATCATCAACGACAGTGGCCTGAATGTCGTGTCGGCCGACGACCTCGACGACGCTGCCAAGAAGATCGTCAAGGCGGTAAAGGGCTAGAGCCAATGCCTCCGCGCAAGATAAACCTGGTCGAGGCGGCGGATCAGAAGATCGCCAGGGTCTTCGATCCGCATGTCGCTGGCGACGTCAATGACAGCCAGGCCAAGGTCGCCAAGTTCGGCGAGACCTTCGACTGGCACGCGCATGACAACGAGGATGAAGCCTTCCTCGTGCTGCGCGGCAGGATCGCCATCGATTTCCGCGACGGGCCGGTCGAGCTCGGCGAGGGCGATTTCATCGTCGTGCCGCGCGGCGTCGAGCACCGGCCGCGCTCACTGACTAAAGAACCGGTGGTGCTGATGTTCGAGCCGGCGACGACGCTCAACACCGGCAACGCCAAGAGCGACCTCACCGTCACCGATCTGAAGCGGCTCTGACCATGAACGCCTTCTCTTCGCTTTCGGCCGATCACCAGCGCCTGCAGGCGCTGGTCGGCGCGTGGCGCGGCGAGGAGGAGGTGTCGGCCACGCAATGGGCCGATGCCGGCACGGCGACTTCGGAAGTGCAGGCGCAGCCCGAGTTCGGCGGCCTGTTCGTGGTGCAGCGCTATCGCCAGCGCCGCGACGGCACGATCTCGTTCGGCGCGCACAATGTGTTCGGCTTCGACCAGCAGAACGGCGTCGTCACCATGCACCAGTTCGACTCGATGGGGTTTGTGCCGCAGGCGCCGGCCACAGGCGCCTGGAGCGGCAACGAGCTTGTGCTCGAACGGTCGTCCCCGCGCGGCGCCGCGCGCGTGACCTATGTTTTTGAAGGCGCCGATACCTACCGCATGAAGCTTCAATTCAAGCCCGCCGGCAGCGATGCCTGGCAAGACATGGTGAGCGGCCTCTACCGGCGCGTCTCGCCTTCCGGGGAAGGCTGAACCGATGGAGATCGCGGGCAAGGCGGTTGAAGAACCACACAGTATCACACATATATACCCTGTGTATTTATGTGGAGATGACCGATGAAGAACGTCACCCTGGCTGTGGACGAAGGCCTGCTCGAAAAGGCGCGCGGTCTTGCCGGGCGTCGCAAGACGACGCTCAACGCCCTTATCCGTGCGCTGCTTGAGCATGAGGTCGAGCAGGAAGACAGGATTGCCTGGGCCAAGGCCGGAATGAAGCGGCTCATGGACGAGGCGGCGAAACGAAGCGACAGCGCCGACACTCCCTACAAATGGGATCGAAGGGACGCCTATGCCGACCGGGAAGATCGATTGCTTTCTCGACACGAACGTCCTGATCTACGCGGCTTCGGAGAAAAATCGTGATCCGCGCCGCGCGCCAATCGCCGAAGAGCTTATCTCGCGGACCGTCTTTGGCGTGTCTGGGCAGATCTTGGCTGAATTCGTCGCCGTGGCGCGTGGGAAGTCCCTTGTCGGGGATGATCTGCTCGACCAATGGCTGGTGTTCCTCGGAACCTGCCCGCTGGCACCTGTCGACGAAACTTATGTCCGTGCGGGATTGGACCTCGCGCGGCGCTACGGAATTCACTACTACGACGCTGCGCTGCTTGCGGCGGCGGCGTATCTCGGCGCGCCGGTTTTCTACACCGAAGATCTCAACCACAACCAGGTCTATGGCTCGGTCCGGGCCGTCAATCCTTTCCTGTAATCGCTGAAGTCAGAGGCGTTCCCACCCATGTCCATTCTCGTCGACAAGAACACCAAGGTGCTGGTTCAGGGTCTGACCGGCAAGACCGGCACGTTCCATACCGAGCAGGCGCTGGCCTATCACGGCACCAGGATGGTGGGCGGCATCCATCCGAAGAAGGGCGGCGAGACCTGGACCGGCTCCAAGGGCGAGAGCCTGCCGATCTTCGCCACCGTCGCCGAGGGCAAGGAAAAGACCGGCGCCAACGCTTCCGTTATCTATGTGCCGCCGGCGGGCGCGGGCGAAGCGATCATCGAGGCGATCGAGGCCGAGATCCCGCTGATCGTGTGCATCACCGAGGGTATCCCGGTGATGGACATGGTCAAGGTCAAGGCGCGGCTCGACCGCTCCAGCTCACGGCTGATCGGTCCGAACTGCCCGGGCGTGCTCACCCCCGACGAATGCAAGATCGGCATCATGCCCGGCAACATCTTCCGCAAGGGCTCGGTCGGCGTTGTTTCGCGCTCGGGAACGCTTACCTATGAGGCGGTCTTCCAGACCTCCAATGTCGGCCTCGGCCAGACCACCGCGGTCGGCATCGGCGGCGACCCGGTCAAGGGCACCGAGTTCATCGACGTGCTCGAGATGTTCCTCGCCGACGACGAGACCAAGTCGATCATCATGATCGGCGAGATCGGCGGCTCGGCCGAGGAAGACGCCGCGCAGTTCCTGAAGGACGAGGCCAAGCGCGGCCGCAGGAAGCCGATGGCGGGCTTCATCGCCGGGCGCACGGCGCCGGCAGGACGCACCATGGGCCATGCGGGCGCGGTGATCTCCGGCGGCAAGGGCGGCGCGGAAGACAAGATCGCGGCGATGGAATCGGCGGGCATCAAGGTTTCGCCGTCGCCGGCAAGGCTCGGAACGACGCTCGTCGAGGCGATCAAGGGTTAGTGAATAGTGCGTGGTGAATGGTGAATGGAAGGAACAAGTGAATAGCGACGTCATGTCGGACCCATTCACTATTCACCACTCACCATTCACTCCAAAAAGGAGACGGAGCCAGGCTCCGCGGACGAAAAATGGCAAGACAAGATCAGGCCAACGACCAATTCTCGCTCACCTCGTTCCTCTATGGCGGCAATGCCGACTATATCGACGCGCTCTACGCCGCCTATGAGGATGATCCGGCCTCCGTCGATTCGGAATGGCAGGATTTCTTCGCGGCGCTGAAGGACGATGCCGGCGACGTCCGCAAGAACGCCAAGGGCGCCTCGTGGGCGAAGCCTTCCTGGCCGATGCAGGCCAATGGCGAGCTGGTATCGGCGCTCGACGGCAATTGGGGCCTCATCGAGAAGCACATCGAAAAGAAGGTGAAGGAAAAGGCGGTTGTCAACGGCGCGGCGCTTTCCGACGCCGACGTGCACCAGGCGACGCGCGATTCCGTGCGCGCCATCATGATGATCCGCGCCTACCGCATGCGCGGCCATTTGCATGCCAATCTCGATCCGCTCGGCATCGCTAACCCGCTCGAGGACTATAACGAGCTGTCGCCGGAAAATTACGGTTTCACCCCGGCCGACTACGACCGGCCGATCTTCCTCGACAATGTGCTGGGGCTTGAGTTCGGCACCATCCGGCAGATGCTGGACATCCTCACCCGCACCTATTGCTCGACGCTCGGTGTCGAGTTCATGCACATCTCCGACCCCGAGGAGAAGGCGTGGATCCAGGCGCGCATCGAGGGCGCCGACAAGGAGATCACCTTCACCGCCACCGGCAAGAAGGCGATCCTGTCGAAGCTGGTCGAGGCCGAGGGCTTCGAGCAGTATATCGACGTCAAGTACAAGGGCACCAAGCGCTTCGGCCTCGACGGCGGCGAGTCGCTGATACCGGCGCTGGAGCAGATCCTCAAGCGCGGCGGCCAACTCGGCCTGAAGGAGATCGTGCTCGGCATGGCCCATCGGGGCCGCCTTAACGTGCTTTCCCAGGTGATGGCCAAGCCGCATCGCGCCATCTTCCACGAATTCAAGGGCGGCTCGGCCGCGCCAGACGAGGTCGAAGGCTCGGGCGACGTCAAGTACCATCTCGGCGCCTCGTCGGACCGCGAGTTCGACGGCAACAAGGTGCATCTGTCGCTGACCGCCAATCCCTCGCATCTGGAGATCGTCGACCCCGTCGTGATGGGCAAGGCGCGCGCCAAGCAGGACCAGTTCGCCGGCCGCGAGCGCGGCGAGGTCGTGCCGCTTTCGGAACGCGCCAAGGTGATGCCGCTCTTGCTGCACGGCGATGCCGCCTTTGCCGGCCAGGGTGTTATCGCCGAAATCCTCGGCCTGTCCGGCCTGCGCGGGCATCGCGTCGCCGGCACGCTGCACGTCATCATCAACAACCAGATCGGCTTCACCACCAATCCGCGCTTCTCGCGCTCGTCGCCCTATCCGTCGGATGTGGCCAAGATGATCGAGGCGCCGATCTTCCACGTCAACGGCGACGATCCGGAAGCGGTGGTGCATGCCGCCAAGGTCGCGACCGAGTTCCGCATGAAGTTCCACAAGCCGGTGGTGGTGGACATGTTCTGCTACCGCCGCTTCGGCCACAACGAGGGCGACGAGCCGGCCTTCACGCAGCCGATCATGTATCGCAGCATCCGCACCCATAAGACGGTGGTGCAGGTCTATGCCGACCGGCTGATCGCCGAGGGTCACATCACCCAGGCCGAGGTCGACAAGATGCGGGCCGACTGGCGCGCGCATCTGGAGCAGGAGTGGGAAGTCGGCCAGTCCTACAAGCCCAACAAGGCCGACTGGCTGGACGGCGCCTGGTCGGGCCTGCGCACCGCCGACAACCAGGACGAACAGCGGCGCGGCAAGACCGCGGTGCCGGTCCGCACGCTCAAGGAAATCGGCAAGAAGCTGACCGAGGTGCCGAAGGATTTCGAGGCGCACAAGACGATCCTGCGCTTCCTCGAGAACCGCCGCCAGGCGATCGAATCCGGCGAAGGCATCGACTGGTCGACGGCCGAGGCGCTGGCTTTCGGCGCCATCCTGCTCGACGGCAACCCGATCCGGCTCTCCGGCCAGGATTCGGAGCGCGGCACCTTCTCGCAACGCCACTCCGTGCTCTACGACCAGCGCGACGAGAACCGCTACATCCCGCTCAACAACCTGTCGGCGGCGCAGGCCGGCTATGAGGTCATCAACTCGATGCTCTCGGAAGAGGCGGTGCTCGGCTTCGAATATGGCTACAGCCTTGCCGAACCCAAGGCGCTGACGCTCTGGGAAGCGCAGTTCGGCGACTTCGCCAACGGCGCCCAGGTGGTGTTCGACCAGTTCATCTCGTCCGGCGAGCGCAAGTGGCTCAGAATGTCGGGCCTCGTCTGCCTCCTGCCGCATGGCTATGAGGGCCAGGGGCCGGAGCATTCGTCGGCCCGCCTGGAGCGCTTCCTGCAGCTCTGCGCCGAGGACAACATGCAGGTGGCGAACGTCACCACGCCGGCTAACTATTTCCACATCCTGCGCCGGCAGTTGAAGCGCGACTTCCGCAAGCCGCTGATCCTGATGACGCCGAAGTCACTGCTGCGCCACAAGCGGGCGGTGTCGACGCTGTCGGAAATGGCGGGCGAAAGCTCGTTCCACCGGCTGTTGTGGGACGACGCGCAGCTGTTGCCCAACCAGGCGATCAAGCTGGTGAAGGACTCCAAGATCCGCCGTGTCGTGCTGTGCTCGGGCAAGGTCTATTACGACCTCTACGAGGAGCGCGAGAAGCGCGGCATCAACGACATCTACCTGCTGCGCGTCGAGCAGCTCTATCCGTTCCCGGCCAAGGCGCTGATCACCGAGCTGTCGCGCTTCCGAAACGCCGAGATGGTGTGGTGCCAGGAGGAGCCCAAGAACATGGGCGCCTGGTCGTTCATCGATCCGTATCTGGAATGGGTGCTGGCGCATATCGACGCCAAGCATCAGCGGGTGCGCTACACCGGCCGGCCGGCTTCTGCCTCGCCGGCGACCGGGTTGATGTCGAAGCATCTCAGCCAGCTCGCCGCGCTGCTCGACGACGCGCTCGGTGAGTAGGCAGGTTGGGCGAATAAGCAGACCGGACGAACAGACCTCAAGAAGAGAAAAGAACGGACAGGCACAATGGCTACCGAAATCCGCGTCCCCACTCTCGGCGAATCCGTTACCGAGGCGACCGTCGGCAAGTGGTTCAAGAAGGTCGGCGACGCGATCGCCGCCGATGAGCCGCTGGTCGAGCTCGAAACCGACAAGGTGACGGTGGAGGTGCCTGCCGCGGGTGCCGGAACGCTGGCCGAGATCGCCGTCAAGGAAGGCGAGACGGTCAATGTCGGCGCGCTGCTCGGCTCGATTTCGGCTGGCGGCGCGGCCGCCACCGCCGCTCCCGCGACCAAGCCGCAGGCGGTGGCGCAGGCCTCGAGCCCGGACGCCGCGTCCACGGTCAAGCAGGCCCAGGCCGAAACCGCCAAGATGGCCGGCGACGCCGGGCCGATCGAGCCGCGCACCATGCCGCCGGCGCCGGCTGCGGCCAAACTCATCGCGGAGCATAATCTCTCGGTCGACCAACTCTCGGGCTCGGGCAAGCGCGGCCAGGTGCTGAAGGGCGACGTGCTCGACGCGATCGCCAAGGGCGCGCCGTCGCAGCCGGCGGAGACGCCCAAGGCGGCACCTGCTCCCGTCGCGGCCCGCGCGCCATCCACGGCCGACGATGCCTCGCGCGAGGAACGCGTGCGCATGACCAAGCTCCGCCAGACGATCGCCCGCCGCCTCAAGGAGGCGCAGTCGACCGCCGCCATGCTGACCACCTTCAACGAGGTGGACATGAGCGCGGTGATGGCGCTGAGAGCCAAGTACAAGGACGTGTTCGAGAAGAAGCATGGCGTGAAGCTCGGCTTCATGGGCTTCTTCACCAAGGCCGTCACCCATGCGCTGAAGGAAATCCCGGCGGTCAATGCCGAGATCGACGGCACCGACATCATCTACAAGAACTTCGCCCATGTCGGCGTTGCGGTGGGTACCGACAAGGGTCTGGTGGTGCCGGTGGTGCGCGACGCCGACCAGATGTCCATCGCCGAGATCGAGAAGGAAATCGGTCGGCTGGGCCTCGCCGCGCGCGACGGCAAGCTGTCGGTGGCGGACATGCAGGGCGGCACCTTCACCATCTCCAATGGCGGCGTCTATGGCTCGCTGATGTCGACGCCGATCCTCAATGCGCCGCAGTCCGGCATCCTCGGCATGCACAAGATCCAGGATCGGCCGGTGGTGGTCGGCGGCCAGATCGTGATTAGGCCGATGATGTATCTGGCGCTGAGCTATGACCACCGCATCGTCGACGGCAAGGAAGCGGTGACCTTCCTCGTGCGCGTCAAGGAAAGCCTGGAGGATCCCGAGCGGCTGGTGCTCGATCTGTGATCGGAGCTGATCCGCAATGAGCGGCTGGCTGGAACGGTTCGGGTTTGCGCTGGGGCGCGCCCTTCGGACTTTTCGGCCAACTGCCTCGGTTGCCGCCGCTTCACCGGTGAAATCGATTGAATCGGATCCGCCGCCGGAAAGCAGTAATCTGGGCGTCTTCGCTCTCAGCGACGCTGAGATGGCGGAGCGGAAGATCAGCGCCATCACGATCGGTGAGCTTGAGCTGCCAACCGGCGAAATTGTCGCCTGCGATCCGCTCATCACCGGACTAAGCCGGCCTGCTTTCAGCCGCAAGGTGGAGCCAGGACGCTATCCGGTCACGCTGTTTCAGGCGCAGGGCCGCATTGCCGCAGCGGTCTTGCGGTTCGGCTCCGGCTTGCCGATGCGCTGGGAATTGGCGACCTTCGTTCCCGATCGCCCACCGGCCTATAAGTCCGAATTTCTTGAATTTATCGTCGACGACGCGGTTGCGGCGTTCATGGACAAGTCCTTTCTGACGCTCATGACCGACACTGAAGAACTCGACGACTACCTCGCCGACGTTGCATGCTCTCTCGACAGGTTTGGTTTGGATAATCCCATTGAGGGCAACCCGCTCAATGTTGCCATGTTCGACACTGGCTATGGCGACGGCGCGTATCGGTCCTTCTGGGGACTGGACTCGGCCGGCGAACCACTTCTCCTGATGACCGACTTCGAAGTGCTCGAAAACGCCGACGGCCGCGAAGGCGATCAGGCTAACTGATGACCAACGTCGCTTCGCCTTTGATCGGATTTTTGGCCGGATCGCTGGCGCTGACGGCGGCGAATTCCGGCGCCCATGCCGCCTGCCCGATCCAGCTTGCCGTCTATGCCGAGGCAAAAAGCGGAGCCGAGATCGACTTCACCCCGACCGGCACCTCGGCGACGATCACCAACACATTCCGCATGATCCTCGACAATAATGTCGTGCTCGATGGCATCGCCATGTGGACCGAGGGCTCCGCCTCGCGCCCACACGGCTCGCTGATGTACAAATGCCCGACCGGCGACGTCACCGGCGAGGAGCTTGCCGCCTGCACGGTCTGGGAGGGCGTGATCTACAGCGCCGACGAAAAGGGCACCGTCGGGCTGCTGCCGGCCGAGGGCGCCGATGCGCCGAAAAACCTGATCTTTCCCGATCTCGGGCCGTCGCTCGAAATGTCGGCCGCTTACGGCCCTGCCGGCTTCTCCAAAGTGCCGTGGGACGTCTTTACCCTGAAAGGCTGCCAGGAATGAGCGCGGACAAGAAGATGCTGCTGGTCACCGGCGGCAGCCGCGGCATCGGCGCCGCCATCTGCAGGCAGGCCGTCCAGGCCGGCTATCGGGTGGCGATCAACTACGTCTCCAACCAGGCGGCCGCCGATGCGCTCGTCGCCGAACTCAAGGCTGCCGGCGGCGCGGCCTTTGCGGTCAAGGGCGATGTCGGCAACGAGGCCGACGTCATGGCGATATTCGAGCAGGTGGACAAGGCCTTCGGCCGGCTCGACGCCTTCGTCAACAATGCCGGCATCGTCGACGTCAAGGCGCGCGTCGACGAGATGAGCGCCGAGCGGGTCGAGCGCATGATGCGCATCAACGTCGTCGGCTCCTTCCTCTGCGCGCGCGAGGCGGTCAAGCGCATGTCGACCCGTCACGGCGGCAGGGGCGGCGCCATCGTGAACCTGTCCTCGGCGGCGGCCAGGCTGGGCTCACCCGGCGAATATGTCGACTACGCCGCCTCCAAGGGCGCGATCGACACGCTGACCATCGGCCTGGCGCGCGAGGTGGTGCTCGAAGGCATCCGCGTCAACGCGGTCAGCCCCGGCATCACCGAAACCGAGATCCATGCCTCGGGCGGCCAGCCTGATCGCGTGGCGCGGATGCGGGACATGCTGCCGATGAAGCGGGCGGGCACGGCCGACGAGGTCGCCAGCGCGGTTCTCTATCTTCTGTCGGACGCGGCCTCCTATATAACGGGCGCGATCCTCAATGTGAGCGGCGGCCGTTGAAGGCCAGACCAGAAGGACACCATCATGGCTTATGACGTCGTAATCATCGGATCGGGACCGGGCGGCTATGTCTGCGCCATCAAGGCGGCGCAACTCGGCCTGAAGACGGCGGTAGTCGAGAAGAACGCCACCTTCGGCGGCACCTGCCTCAACATCGGCTGCATCCCGTCGAAAGCGCTGCTCCACGCCTCCGAGATGTTCGCCGAAGCCGGCCATACCTTCGACATGTTGGGGGTCGAGGTCGGCGCGCCAAAGCTCAATCTGAAGAAGATGCTGGCGCACAAGGATGCGACGGTAGCCTCCAATGTCAGCGGCGTCGCCTTCCTGTTCAAGAAGAACAAGATCGACAGCTTCCGCGGCACCGGCAACGTGATCGGCGCCGGCAAGATTTCCGTCACCGGCGAGGACGGCAAGGTCGAGGAGCTCGAGACCAAGAACATCGTGATTGCCACCGGTTCCGACGTCGCCGGCATTCCGGGTGTCAAGGTCGACTTCGACGAGAAGGTGATCGTATCCTCGACCGGCGCGCTGTCGCTGCCCAAGGTACCCGGCAGCCTCGTGGTGGTGGGCGGCGGCGTCATCGGGCTGGAGCTAGGCTCGGTGTGGGCCAGGCTCGGCGCCAAGGTCACCGTCGTCGAGTTCCTCGACACCATCCTCGGCGGCATGGACGGCGAGGTCTCGAAGCAGTTCCAGCGGCTCTTGTCCAAGCAGGGCTTCGAGTTCAGGCTCGGCGCCAAGGTCACCGGCGTCGCCAAATCGAAGAAGGGCGCCAGCGTCACCTTCGAGCCGGTCAAGGGTGGCGCGGCCGAAACCATCGAGGCCGACGTCGTGCTGGTCGCCACCGGCCGTCGCCCCTATGCGGACAGCCTTGGCTTGAAGGAAGCGGGCGTCGAGACGGACGAGCGCGGCCGGGTCAAGACCGACGCGCATTTGAGGACCAGCGTGCCGGGCATCTATGCCATCGGCGACGTCATCGCCGGGCCGATGCTGGCGCACAAGGCCGAGGACGAGGGGGTGGCGGTGGCCGAGATGATCGCCGGCCAGGCCGGTCACGTGAACTACGACGTCATCCCGAGCGTCGTCTACACCAGCCCGGAAATCGCCTCCGTCGGCAAGACCGAGGAGGAATTGAAGAAGGCCGGCATCGACTACAAGGTCGGCAAATTCCCGTTCACCGCCAATGGCCGCGCGCGCGCCATGCTGCACACCGACGGCTTCGTGAAGATCCTGGCCGACAAGGCTAGCGATCGCGTGCTCGGCGTCCATATCGTCGGCTTCGGCGCCGGCGAGATGATCCACGAAGCGGCGGTGCTGATGGAATTCGGCGGTTCCTCGGAAGACCTCGCCCGCACCTGCCATGCGCATCCGACGATGTCGGAAGCGGTCAAGGAAGCGGCGCTGGCCACGTTCTTCAAGCCGATCCACATTTGACCGCGCTTGGCGCCGAACCTCCATCGCTTCGTCATCCCAGGGCGAAGCAGGGAGCGAAGCGACGCGCGCAGACCCTTGGGTGACGAGGCGTGGTTGCTCCAACACAAAACGGCCCGCCGAAAGGCGGGCCGTTTTTCCAAGAATCGCGGTCTGGTTACTGAGCCGGAGCGGGTGACGGAGCAGGAGCCGGCGCAGGGGCCGGGGCGGGCGCAGGGGCAGGAGCCGGTGCAGGCGCTGGCTCAGCCGGTGCTGGCGCGGGAGCCGGAGCAGGAGTTGCAGGCGCTGGCTCGGGCGCCGGAGCCGGCGTACTGGCGGCCGGCGGCTCGGCGGGCGCCGGGGCCTTTTCGCCGCCGGTTCTGCCAAAAACATAATACGCAACAATGGCCAGGATAATGACAACAAGGGCGATCAGCCACCCGCTGCCGCCGCCGCCCGACGAGGGAGGCGTGCTCGGAGGGGTGAAGGGGTCGTTCGGGTTCGCCATAAAACGTGTCCTCCTTGGAATGAAAGGCTTCAATCAACAGCCATCAACGCGCGATCCCACCAATCGGTTTCACGCAGGCGGACGGAAAGCGCTGAAAAACCGGCGTTTTCCGCTCCCCAGCCGCCAGACGACTCAGTTGACGGCGGTAACAGTATACCCCGCCTTGCGGAAATCTTCGACCAGTCCGTCAGGGCCGGGCAGATGCAGCGCGCCGACGGCCATGAAGGCATTGCCCTTGGCCAGCATAGGCATGGCATGGGCGACCATGACCTTGTTGCGGCTGGTGATCATGGTCTGCTCGAAGGCGGCATAGCCGGCCTGGTCGTCCGCGGCGTCGGGCAGCACGGCGCGGAACAGCGGCCAGAACATGCCGACCTCGCCGCGCTGGTAGAGGATGATCATGGTCTCGTTGACGTCGTTCACCCTGTCGCCGAGCTTCAGCGTCTCCACCAGCCCCTTCATGTGGTAGGCGAGCGGCAGCGAGGCCATGGCGCGCAACTGGTCGGCGGCGGTTTCCAAGCCCTCGACGTCCTTGCCGGACGCTTTGGCCTCGGCGGCCAGCTTGACGTCCAGCACCGGCGCGCCGGCGGCCTGGCGCGCCACCTCGCAGGCCGGCAGCGCCACCATGGCGGACAGGATCCACGGCTTCATCTTGGCGACCGTCAGGGGCGGGATGCCGCGCGCGTCGAGCCCCTTGTTCAGCACCGCCACGTCCTCGGGCGACAGCAACGAGGACAGCGTCGTGTTGTCGGTGAACATCATCAGGCCAGGCTCGGCGGCCAAGGCGGCCATCATCTTGGCCTTATCGAGCGCGTCGGTGGTTTCGATAATGACGGTGTCGGCGCCGTCATAGGCTTGCTGCGCCGCGGCCGGCAGCGTCGTGACGCGCTGGTCGGTGATATGCATGGTGCCGAACAGGAAGGACGGCCTTTCGCCCGGTTTCTCCAGCTTCCACAACAGGACCTTGCCGTTCGGAACGGCGGCGGCCTCGGTCTCGACCTTCTTGAAGGCGGCGGGATCGGTCTTTGCGAGACTTGCCAGCAGATCGCTGCCGGCGCAGGCGGCCGCTTCGGCATGCGCCCTGCCGGCCAGCAGCAGGACGATGAGGAACGACAGGAAAAACAACATGTTGAGCGCTGCGAGCAGTCTCAACGAGACGAAGGCCGCGCGGTCGGCGATGGCGATGACGCGTTTCATGGTGAGCTTCTTAAGCGGAAAAAGCGGCAAAACGGTTAATCCGCGACCGAAATTGTTTCCGACCGGCTTCAAGCGATCCAACCCGTTGCCGGATTCGACGCGAGCGATTGCGCCGAAAACGCCAATCCCCTAGATCAGGCGACCCGGAAGCGTCCGGCAGGGGAGCCGCGTGATCATCGACAGTGCCGCCTTCGAGCGTTACCGGCGCTCGCCGAACGAGAAGACCACCCCGCTCCGGCTCCTGCTGGGAGCGGCGATCGTCGTTTTCTTCTGGCTCGCCATGACGCTTGTCGTGCTCGTCGCCGGCACCGCCGCCTTCATCGTCTTGCGCCTCCCTGGACCGGCGACCGGACAGCCGATCCAGGATTTCCTTGCCTCGCCCGTCGGCATCCTCACCGCGCTGGCGTCCTTTGCCGGCATCTGGATCGGCCTTTGGGTGGCGATGCGCTTCGTGCATGGCGAGCCGCTCTCGGCGCTGATCGGGACCAGCCGCCGCATCTCGCGCGGCAGCTTTCTCAAGGGCCTCGTCGCTGTTCTGATCACCTCCCTGTTCTCGGAGGTGCTGCTCTATTGGCTGCAGCCGGAGATCACCCGCGGATCGATCGCCTTCTCGTCCTGGCTGCTCTTCCTCGTTCCGATCGTGCCGCTCGCCTTCCTGCAGACCTCGGCGGAGGAGGCCCTGTTCCGCGGCTATCTGCTGCGCGGCCTCAGCAACCGGTTTGGCAGCCCGCTCATCTGGGGCGCGCTGCCGGCGCTCCTGTTCACCGCCCTGCACTGGAGCTCGGCCTCGTCGCTTGCCATCAATGCCTGCGTTCTGGTCTCGATCGGCACATTCGCGCTGCTGCTGACGCTGCTGGTCTATGTGACCGGCAATTTGGGCGCCGCCTTCGGCGCCCATCTCGGCAACAACCTGACCGGCTTCCTGCTCATCTCGCACCAGCAGAGCTACAATTCCTTCGCCCTCTTCACCGCCAGGCCGCTCGAAGGCCCCGGCTGGACGAATTGGGACGCTGCTCTCATCGCCGCGATCGGCGTCGCGAGCACGCTGCTGACGATGTTCTTGCTTCTGCATCGCCGCTCGCCCCTGAAAGTCGGGCCGGAGGCACCATGATCCGGAAAGGCGGAAACCGGCTTCTGGACCGGATCGGGGTCGGGCAGAAGAACGGCGGGCTCAGCTGATGCGCATCACGCTGGTGGCGGAACGCACCATTCCCTGCCAAGGCTATGGCGGCACCGAGCGGCAGGTCGACTGGCTGGCAAATGAGCTTTCGCGCCTCGGCCACAAGGTGGTCCTGATCGCCGGTCGCGGCTCGAGCCACCCGCTTTGCGAAGTGCGGCAGGCGTCTTCGGCCGCCGAATGCCGCGCCGCGATCCCGGCCGACGCCGACATCGTGCATTTCAACGGCTGGTACGTCGAGACGTCGCGCCCGGCGCTCTACACCATGCACGGCTTTGCCCCGGGATACCAGAAACAGGGGCAGAACTGGAGCTTCGTCAGCGCCAGCCATGCGCGCAATCACGGGCGGGAAACCTTCGTCTACAACGGCTTTCCGATCGATGCCTATCGGCTGTCCGCCAGCAATACGAGCCGGCTGCTGTTCCTGGCCGGCATCGCCCGGGCCGGCAAGAACCTCAACCGGGCCGTCGATCTCGCCAGGGCCTTCGATTTCCAGCTCGACATCGCCGGCGGCGCGCGCTGGCAGCTCCTGCTGCGCACGAAGGTTCGCCGCCAGGGCGTCTTCTTCAAGAGCCTGGGCCGCCGCTTCCGTTACCACGGCACAGTCGACGGCGATGAGAAGCTGCGCCTGCTCGGCGAGGCCAGGGCCTTCCTCAATCCGATCGCCTGGGAGGAGCCGTTCGGCATGGCGCCGGTCGAAGCAATGCTGTGCGGCACGCCGGTGCTGACAACGCCGCGCGGCGCGCTGCCGGAAATCGTCGACGACGCCACCGGCCGCCTCTTCGACACCGATGCCGAGTTCGCGCAGGCCCTGGCCGACATCGCCGCGCTTTCGCCCGAACGGTGCCGTGAATCCGCCGCCGACCGGTTTCCGATCGCAAAGACTGCAAAAGGCTATCTCGATCTCTACACGCGCATCCTCGACGGCGAAAAGCTGGCCTAGATCACGGCGTTTTGGCTCCGTTCCCACCCCAAGCCTTGACTCCGCCGCCGATTTCCTGTCTAGACGCGCACGAATTCCGCGACGAGTACACCTCCGCGAAAGCCGACCAGGACGCCGACGCCCTTTGGGGCCAGAGCTGTAAACCGATCCTGGAGGCCAACACCCGGCAGCGCGATGCGCCCCCGGGTGCTTTTTGGCTTTGGACTTTTGCTTGGCGACCCGGCGCGAACGCACTACCTCTCGGGTCGAACCGAACCGAGATCGAAGGACGACCGATGTTTGAATCACTCCAGGAGCCCACAAGAGGCGCGGAGGGCCAAAGGCCCGACAGGGATCAACAAGAATCCAAGGCGCTCATACAGGGCGGTTTGATCAATGTTTGAGTCCCTGCAAGAGCGCCTTGGCTCCATCCTGAACGGCCTGACGGGCCGCGGCGCGCTGTCCGAGGCGGATGTCTCGGCGGCGCTGCGCGAGGTGCGCCGGGCGCTGCTCGAGGCCGACGTCGCGCTGGAGGTGGTGCGTTCCTTCACCGACAAGGTGCGCGAGAAGGCCGTCGGCGCCGCTGTGCTGAAGTCGATCAAGCCCGGACAGATGGTCGTCAAGATCGTCCATGACGAGCTGGTCGACATGCTGGGCGCCGAAGGCGTCGCCATCGACCTCAACGCGCCGGCGCCCGTCGTCGTGATGATGGTCGGCCTGCAGGGCTCCGGCAAGACGACGACCTCGGCCAAGATCGCCAAGCGCCTGACCGAGCGCCAGAACAAGAAGGTCCTGATGGCCTCGCTCGACACGCGTCGACCGGCCGCTCAGGAACAGCTGCGCCAGCTCGGCGAGCAGACCAGGGTTGCGACGCTGCCGATCATCGCCGGCCAGAGCCCTGTCGACATCGCCAAGCGCGCCGTGCAGGCGGCCAGGCTCGGCGGCCATGACGTCGTCATCCTCGATACCGCCGGCCGCACCCATATCGACGAGCCGCTGATGGTCGAGATGGCCGACATCAAGAAGGTGTCGTCGCCGCACGAGATCCTGCTGGTCGCCGACTCGCTCACCGGCCAGGACGCCGTCAACCTCGCAAAGAGCTTCGACGAGCGCGTCGGCATCACCGGCCTGGTGCTGACCCGTATGGATGGCGACGGCCGCGGCGGCGCGGCGCTTTCGATGCGCGCCGTCACCGGCAAGCCGATCAAGCTGATCGGTACCGGCGAAAAGATGGACGGGCTGGAGGAATTCCACCCCAAGCGCATCGCCGACCGCATCCTCGGCATGGGCGACATCGTCTCGCTCGTCGAGAAGGCCGCCGAGACCATCGACGCCGAGCAGGCGGCGGCGATGGCCAGGAAGATGCAGTCGGGCAAGTTCGACCTGAACGACCTTGCCGCGCAGCTTCAGCAGATGTCGAAGATGGGCGGCATGGGCGGCATCATGGGCATGATGCCCGGCATGGGCAAGATGAAGGACCAGCTTGCCGCGGCCGGTTTCGACGACAAGATGTTCCGCCGCCAGCTCGCCATCATCTCCTCGATGACCAAGGCCGAGCGCGCCAACCCCGACATCCTGAAGCACTCGCGCAAGAAACGCATCGCTTCCGGCTCCGGCACGGATGCCGCCGAGATCAACAAGCTTCTGAAGATGCATCGCGGCATGGCCGACATGATGAAGGCGATGGGCGGCAAGGGCAAAGGCGGCGGCCTGATGCGCGGCATGATGGGCGGCCTTGCCTCGAAGATGGGCCTTGGCGGCATGATGCCGGGCGGCGGCATGCCCGACCTCTCCAAGATGGATCCGAAGCAGCTCGAGGCCCTGCAGAAGCAGGCCCAGGCTGCCGGTCTCGGCAAAGGCCTGCCGGGCGGGTTGCCCGGCGGGCTTCCCGGTGGCGGGTTGCCGGGCCTGCCCGGCGGCATGAAGTTGCCGGGCCTTCCCGGCCTCGGCGGCGGCGGGCTGCCTGGTCTCGGGAAAAAGAAGTGAGTGGGCGATGAACGAGGAGAAGGACATGGCCGACGCACGCGCCGTTCTGGCGGGCTACCGCGCTTCGATCGACAACATCGACGCCGCCCTCATCCATATGCTGGCCGAGCGCTTCCGCTGCACCAAGGCGGTCGGCGTGCTCAAGGCCGAGCATGGTCTGCCCCCTGCCGATCCGGCGCGCGAGCAGCAGCAGATCGCCCGCCTTCGCCAGCTGGCGAAGGATGCGCATCTCGATCCGGATTTCGCGGAGAAGTTCCTGAACTTCGTCATCCGCGAAGTGATCCGTCATCACGAACAGATCGCCGCTGCCAACGGCGTGACGAAAGCCGGCTAACCAGCCGGAGATCAATGAAAGAAATCAGAGCTTTTAGGAGATAAAGAATGGCACTGAAGATCAGACTGGCCCGTGCGGGCTCGAAGAAGCGTCCTTACTACCACGTCGTCGTCGCCGACGCCCGCTCGCCCCGCGACGGCCGTTTCATCGAGGCGCTGGGTTCCTGGAACCCGCTGCTGCCGAAGGACGGCGAACGCGTGAAGGTCGACGCCGACCGCCTCAAGCACTGGCTCTCGCACGGCGCCCAGCCGACCGACCGCGTGCTGCGCTTCCTCGACGAGGCCGGCATCGCCAAACGCGAGGCCCGCTCGAACCCGAACAAGGCCCTGCCCGGCAAGAAGGCGCAGGAGCGCGCCGCCCTCTTGAAGAAGGCCCAGGAAGACGCCGCCGCCGCCGTTGCCGCGGCGAGCGCAGCACCGGCCGAGGCCGAAGCCGCGACCGCCGAATAGTCCGGCCCCTGTCGCTTACGAAACCGGCGGGCCATGGCCCGCCGGTTTGCTTTTGGATTTGCCTCCGCCTCAATAGCCTTGCGGACAGCGGGCGATATAGACGCGTCCGTAGCGGTCGCGATAGCGGCAGCGATCGGGTTCGCTGGCCCGTCCGATCAGTGCGCCGGCCACTGCGCCCACGGCGCCGCCAACGACAGCGCCCTCCACCGGATCATTCGCCACTGCGGCGCCTACGGCCGCACCGCCCAGACCACCCACAGCCGCACCCTTTTCCGTCTGCGAGCAGGCGCCAAGCGCCATGGTCAGCACCAGTATGGTAATTGCTTTCTTCATTGTCGTTCCTCTCACACGCGGATCGCCGTCCTCGCCGCCCTGTCCTTAACTCTCAGACGGCTAATTTGATCCCGTAGACAGTGAAGTTTGGCGGCGCCGGTTGCGTTGCCCTTAGGCGATACAGTTGAGATTGCTGGCTTTTTACCGCTCGGTGGCGCGCTTCAGATTGTCGAGCCCGGCCTCGAAGTCCTTGCCGATCAGCGCGTCGAAATTCATGAACAGGCCCATGAGCTTGGCGATGAACGGCCGGCCGCCCCGCATCGCCCAGGTGACGGTCGTGTTCCCGTCCGACGGCGCCAAGGTGAAGTCGACGCTGTTGTTCGCCCGGAACGGCTTTTCGAAATCGAGCTTCATCGAGACCAGCGACGACGGCACCGCGTTGACGATCTCCATGCGGCCCTTTCCGGCCTTGCTGTTGCCTTCCCAGGCATAGGCGGCGCCTTTGCCGCTTTCAGCGCCCGAGAGCGTGCGTTTCATGTTCGGATCGAGCTTTTCGAAGGGCGACCATTCGGGCCAGCGCTTGAAGTCGTTGATCAGCGGGAAGATCGCCTCGACCGGCGCGTTGATCCTGGCGGAGCGGCTGACGACGAAATCGTTCGGCCGTGTGGCGGCATAGATGAGCACGGCGGCGATGATGACGACCAGGATGATCAGGATGGTGGCAAGCATCTTTTTTCTCCTCGCTTATCGCGTCAACGGGATCAGCGCGCGCAGTCTTGCATCGCGCAGATAAAGCCCGCCCCACAGGATAACACCGAGATAGACGCCGAACAGCGTGTGCGAGAACAGCGGGCTGTCCACCCGCACCTTGGTGGCGATGGCGCCGCCCATATAGGCGGTGAGCAGGATGGCGCCGAGAACCGAGGTGCGCGGCAGTGCGTAGAGTGCGGTCGAAATCAGTCCGATGATGCCGAGCAGCCGCGCGATGCTTGGATCGGACGGCCAGCCGAGTTCAGCCATGGTCTGGGTGACGATGGCGAGCGGCGGCAGCTTCATGAGGCCGTCGAACAGGACGACGATGGCGCTGAGCACGCGCCCGGTCCACAACGCGCCGTTCGAGGCCGGCGCGGCTTCCGAGATGCTCATTGGTGTTCCCTCCGGTTGGTTGCAGCCCTGGCAGTTTTGCCGGGTTCGAGCCAAGGACGAGGGACCGTGCGACGATCCTACAAGGGTCAGTGCGCTTTTTTCAAACGCGTGCTTCAATGAGATGGTGATGGGGCGGGAGGCAACATGATCGGCGAGACCAACCTGCAAAGACTGCTGGCGTCGATGACGCCGCAACTGCTGCCCGATGTCCATGTCTTTGCGACGCTGGCGCCGGGCGTAGCCGTGCCGGACGGGCTCGATCCGATGATGAGCTTCCGGGAGCGGGAAGGCTTGACGCTGATCGTGACGGAGGACGCGGCGAAATCAGCGGGCTTTGCCGGCACGTTCCGCTGCCGGATGATCACGCTGAATATCCATTCCTCGCTGGAGGCTGTCGGCTTCCTGGCCGCCATCACAACACGGCTGGCCGCCGCCGGCATGGGCGTCAATCCGGTCTCGGCTTTCTACCACGACCATCTCTTCGTCCCGGCGGAGCGGGCAGAAGAGGCGATGGCGATACTGGCAAAGCTGGTGGAAGAGAGCCGGGCATGATGCTTCGCCGACGGCGCTTCCTGCAGCGCTGGCAATTGGCGAAGACGCGCGCGACGACCGATCTCCCCCCTTGTGGGGAAGATGGCCGGCAGGCCAGAGGGGGGCGCGAAGGAACGCCATCGTTGGCACAAATCCGATAGCGCCAGGAACTGCATTCGCAGGGATCTGCCAAGTATTTGTCTGTTAGGCTGGAGGGACAGCGCCCCCCTCTGCCCTGCCGGGGCATCTCCCCCACGAGGGGGGAGATCGGCAGTTTCAGCGTCGTGCCAACGGCCGAAGGCCGAGCCCGCGACTGCGGGCCGCCGGTCGTCCGGCGCGCCCGCGCAGCGCCCGCCGCGGCAGCGGCGGAACAGCCCGTGAGCGAAAACTAAGCCGCCTTCTTCTTGGGCTGGATCAAACCGCGCTCGACCAGCAGCTCGGCGATCTGGACGGCGTTGAGCGCCGCGCCCTTGCGCAGATTGTCGGAGACGACCCACATCGACAGGCCGTTGTCGACGGTCGAATCCTCGCGGATGCGCGAGATGAAGGTGGCGTCCTCGCCGGCCGATTCGAGCGGCGTGATGTAGCCGCCGTTCTCGCGCTTGTCCAAGACCTGGCAACCCGGCGCCTCGCGCAGGATCTCGCGCGCCTCGTCGGCGGTGATCGGCTTCTCGAACTCGATGTTGACCGCTTCCGAATGGCCGATGAACACCGGCACGCGCACGCAGGTCGCCGTCAGCTTGATCTTGGGGTCGAGCATCTTCTTGGTCTCGGCCACCATCTTCCACTCTTCCTTGGTGAAGCCGTCGTCGAGGAAGACGTCGATATGCGGGATGACGTTGAAGGCGATGCGCTTGGTGAACTTCTTGACGTCGACCTGATCGGCGACGAAGACCGCCCGCGTCTGCGTGAACAGCTCGTCCATGCCTTCCTTGCCGGCGCCGGACACCGACTGGTAGGTGGCGACGACGACGCGCTTGATGGTGGCGACGTCGTGCAGCGGCTTCAGCGCCACCACCAGCTGCGCCGTCGAGCAGTTCGGGTTGGCGATGATGTTCTTGCGCGAGAACTGCTCGATCGCGTCCGGGTTCACTTCCGGCACGATCAGCGGCACATCCGGGTCGTAGCGGAAGGCCGACGAATTATCGATGACCACGCAGCCCTGCTTGCCGATCCTGGGCGACCATTCCTTGGAAACATTGCCGCCGGCCGACATGACGCAGATGTCGGTGTCGGAAAAGTCGTAGGTGTCGAGCGCCTTGACCTTCAGCGTGCGGTCGCCGAAGGACACTTCTGTGCCTTGGCTGCGCCGCGAGGCCAGCGCCACCACCTCGCTCGCCGGGAAGCCGCGCTCGTCCAGAATGTTGAGCATTTCGCGGCCCACATTGCCCGTGGCGCCGACTACCGCAACCTTGAAACTCATAAAGATCTCCTGTCCCTCTCCGCTTGGTTGTTGGGAGAAAACCCGCCGGCCTCATGCGGGTTCCGTCCCCCGGGCCGAACCCGGGAGAGGGTGGTTAGGCCAAGGGAATCACACCGTTTTGGTGGTTTTGGCCATAGTTTTGCTGGAACGAGAGGACGCGCCGAAGCGCCCGGCCCGATATTGTGCATCGCGGCTGGGGACATCGAATGCAAGAAGAGCCGTCGGAAGGCCGCGCATCGAGGATGATCCCGTTCGGTGCCGGCTTTTACGCGCTTTGCTAAAAGAGTCAATTGGCAGTGCCTCTCCTTCTCCGCTTGTGGGAGAAGGTGGCCGCGAAGCGGCCGGATGAGGGGTGTTGGAAGGATCGCGGCGTTTAAGGAATCGATCGCTTGAAGCATTTGTTCTTCCGCCTCGTTCCTTCACGCACCCCTCATCCGTCTCGGCGCTGCGCGCCGATCCACCTTCTCCCACAAGGGGAGAAGGGAAAGCGCCGGCGCCTGCTCTATACAAGTGCGGTCGCAGGAAGTACGAACGCCCAAATATCCTTTGGCTGGCATGTGTCAGCCCGGCGTGCTGCCCGATAAGCAAGCTCCGAATTCCGAAAGAAGAAAATGTCCAGTTTCGATACTATCGTGCCTGCGCTTGCGGAGGCGCTGGAAAAGCGCGGTTACGCCGCGCTGACGCCGGTGCAGCAGGCGGTGCTTGCGCCGGAGTTGGGCCAGGCCGACGCCCTGGTTTCGGCGCAGACCGGCTCCGGCAAGACCGTCGCCTTCGGCCTCGCCATGGCGCCGACCTTGCTTGCCGGCGCCGAGCGTTTTGCCGAGGCCGGCGCGCCGCTGGGGTTGATCGTGGCGCCGACGCGCGAGCTCGCGCTGCAGGTGCGGCGCGAGCTGGAATGGCTCTATGAACTGACCGGCGCGACGGTCGCCTCCTGCGTCGGCGGCATGGACATGCGCAGCGAGCGGCGCGCGCTGGAGCGCGGTGCCAACATCGTCGTCGGCACGCCGGGCCGGCTGCGCGACCACATCACCCGCGGGGCGCTCGACATGTCGGCGCTGAAGGTCGTGGTGCTGGACGAGGCCGACGAGATGCTCGATCTCGGCTTCCGCGAGGACCTCGAATTCATCCTCGACGCTGCGCCCGCCGAGCGCCGCACGCTGATGTTTTCCGCCACCGTGCCGCGCTCCATCACCACGCTGGCGAAAAGCTACCAGCGCGATGCGGTGCGCATCTCGGCCGGCGGCGAGGAGAGGCAGCATCTCGACATCGAGTACCGGGCGCTTTCCGTCGCGCCCGCCGATCGCGAGAACGCCATCATCAACGTGCTGCGCTATTACGAGGCCACCAACGCGATGGTGTTTTGCAACACCCGTGCCGCCGTCAACCATCTCACCGCGCGCTTCAACAACCGCAATTTCTCCGTCGTGGCGCTGTCCGGCGAGCTCAGCCAGAACGAGCGCAGCCACGCGCTGCAGGCAATGCGCGACGGCCGCGCCAGGGTCTGCATCGCCACCGACGTGGCGGCGCGCGGCATCGACCTGCCCAATCTCGACCTGGTCATCCATGCCGACCTGCCGACCAATCCGGAGACGCTGCTGCATCGCAGCGGGCGCACTGGGCGCGCCGGGCGCAAGGGCGTCAGCGCGCTGATCGTGCCGGGCAACGCCCGCCGGCGCACCGAGCGCCTGCTCAACAATGCCGGCCTCACCGCTGCCTGGGCGAGCCCGCCCTCGGCCGACGAGGTTCTGAGGCGCGACGACGAACGCATCCTGGCCGATCCGGCCTTCGGCGAGCCGGTGAAGGACGAGGAGCGTGACTTCGCCACGGCGCTTCTCGCGCGGCATGGCGCCGAACTGGTGGCCGCGGCCTTCGTGCGGCTTTGCCGCGGCAGCCGCTCGGCGCCCGAGGACCTGCTCGACGTCGCGCCGTTCGCGCCGTCGAAGGAGAAGTTCTCGCGCAGGGAGGAAGCGCCCGGCCGCCGCGACGATTTCGGCGACAGCGTCTGGTTCTCGCTGTCGGTGGGACGCCGGCAGAATGCCGAGCCGCGCTGGCTGATCCCGATGCTGTGCCGCACCGGCGGCATCTCCAAGCGCGAGATCGGCGCCATCAAGATGCAGCCGGAAGAGACCTTCGTGCAGATCGCCGCCGACTGGGCCGACCGCTTCCTCGCAGCGATCGGGCCCGACCGCAAGTTGCAGGGCAACATCGCGGTGAGAAGGCTCGACGGCACGCCCGACCTGTCGCGGGCCGGATACCAGCCGCCGAAACCGGAGAAGAGGCCGCATCGCGGCAAGCGCGCGTTTGACCAGGATGCTCCCGGGTTCGAGAAGCGGGCACCGAGCGAGCGTAAGCCTGCCGGGGCGCCGGACTCAAAACCCTGGGCAAAGAAGCCCGGCAAAGCGAAATTCGAGAAGGCCGGGCCGACCAAGCACAAAAAGGCAAGGAAACGGCCTGGCTGAGCCCTCGACCCGATTCAGTGGTCCATAGCCACCTAAGGACTCGCCAGGGCAACGGAACCAACTACAGAAGTCTGCGCCGCCCCTCATCGCCCTGCCGGGCACTTCTCCCCGTATACTGACGGGGAGAAGGGGGCTGGCCGCGACCTCGGCGCTCTTCTTGCGACATTGGCGATTGGCGAAGGCGGCAACGACAGCGCCCTCTCCCGTCACTATACGGGGAGAGGATGCCGGCAGGCAGGTGAGGGGCAGCGCCTACGTCGGATAGGCAAAGACGAGGCTTTAGACCTGACCAAATGCTCTCCATTTCCGCATGCCTCTTGCGGTTCGCCGCGACTTTGAACAGTCTGGGTAGGCGCGGCAAAGGGGGACAAGGCAATGCGCGGCGAGGTGCTTCACTACGACCAGGAGCAGGGCTTCGGCTTCATCGCCGGCGCCGACGGCAAGCGCTACAGCTTCGCGCGCGAGGATTTGCGCCGCGAGATGGCGCTGGCGAGGGGCGCCGAGGTCGAGTTCCTGCCGAACGGCGACCGCGCCGGCAATATCTTTTCTGTCCGCGCCCGCATGGCCGTCCCGGCGGAGGGTCCCGCTCCAGCCGCGGCGGCCGCCCCTGCGTTGCCGGGCAGTGTGCCCGCGGCGCCGGCGCATTTTGGCCGCAACGCCGGGAACGGAACGGTCGAATCCACCGGCCTGTGGAGCTATTTCTGGCGCGGCCTGACGACGAACTACGTCAACTTCTCCGGCCGTGCACGACGCAAGGAGTTCTGGGGCTTTTGCCTGTTCTGGACGATCGGCCTCGCCGTCATTGTCAGCGTCGGCCTCTCCGTGGATTTGGGAAGCGGCATCGAACAGGGCGACGACCTGCCGATCGTCATGATCGGCCTTGTCGTTCTCTACATCCTGCTGACCTTGCTGCCATGGGTCGCGCTGATCGTGCGCCGCCTGCACGACCTCGGCGTGACCGGCTGGCTCGCGATCCTGTGCTTTGTCCCCTATGTCGGCGGGCTCGCCACCCTGGTCTTCGCGCTGATCCCGACCCAAGCCGGCGACAACAAATGGGGACCGGTGCCGGCCGGCGTCAGGATCTAGCGCCAAACGTGCATCTTGCAATTGACAGCAACTGTAGATAGTTGCGGTAAGGCGATGCAGGGGGAGTCAATGCGCGGCACTGTGTTTCACTACGACGAGGACCACGACTACGGCTATATCACCGGCGTTGACGGCAAGCGCTACATCTTCAGCCGGGACAATCTGACCCGGGGCATGACCCCAGTCGGAAGCATGCTGGTCGAGTTCACGCCGGACGACGGGACTGCGCACGACATCGTAGCCGCGAACCCACCCGCACCGTCGCCAACTGGCAGTCCGCAGCAGTTCGGCCGCACCACCGAAAACCGTTCCGCCAGGTCCATGGGACTGTGGGCCTATTTTCTACGTGCGTTCGGCGACGACTACCACAATTTCACCGGCCGAGCCCGCCCTAAGGAATTTTGGGCGTTCTATCTCTGGTTCTGCGTGGTATCTGCCGCGTTGTTCGGTTTCGGCATTTTGCTAAACCTGGCGATAAGCGGTTTCGATGATGGTCCAAAGACCTCGATCGGGCACATTCCGGCCCTGCTTTTCGTGCTGGCTGCAATCCTGCCGTCGATCGCAGTGGTCGTGCGGCGTTTGCACGACATCGGTCTCACCGGCTGGCTTGTCTTGCTTTGCTACACTCCGGTTTTGGGGGCTGTTGCCTTGCTCGTCTTCGGCCTTCTTCCATCTCAATTCAAGGAGAACCGGTGGGGGCCGATACCGGCTGGAGCCGGCCCGGCCTGAAAGCCTGCCCGAAAGCTTAGCCCAGGAACTTGGCGATGATGGCGTCGCCCATCTCGACCGTGCCGACCTCGGTCATGCCTTCCGACATGATGTCCTTGGTGCGCAGGCCGTCGTCGAGCACCGCGGCGATCGCGGCTTCGAGCTTGTCGGCTTCCGCCACCATGCCGAAGGAATAGCGCAGGCACATGGCGAAGGAGGCGATCATCGCGATCGGGTTGGCGATGCCCTTGCCGGCGATGTCGGGCGCCGAGCCGTGAACCGGCTCGTAGAGCGCCTTGCGCTTCTTGGTCTTGGCATCCGGCGCGCCGAGCGAGGCCGACGGCAGCATGCCGAGTGAGCCGGTCAACATTGCCGCCACGTCGGAAAGCATGTCGCCGAACAGATTGTCGGTGACGATGACGTCGAACTGTTTTGGCCAGCGCACCAGCTGCATGCCGCCGGCGTCGGCCAGCATGTGGTCGAGCTTGACGTCGCTGTACCTGGCCTTGTGCGTCTGGCTCACCACCTCGTTCCACAGCACGCCCGACTTCATGACGTTGCGCTTTTCCATGGAG
This sequence comes from Mesorhizobium sp. M1D.F.Ca.ET.231.01.1.1, assembly GCF_003999155.2. NCBI lineage: Bacteria > Pseudomonadati > Pseudomonadota > Alphaproteobacteria > Hyphomicrobiales > Phyllobacteriaceae > Mesorhizobium > Mesorhizobium sp. M1D.F.Ca.ET.231.01.1.1. The sequence goes on along the minus strand of NZ_RZOZ02000008.1, from coordinate 97,943 downwards.
GTGACGTGGTTCTTGCGCGTGCGCGCCAGCTCGAAGGCGACACCCGAGATGCGCTCGATCTCGAACGTATCGTAGACCTGGGTGTCGATGCCGCGCTTCTGGCCGTTGCCGAGATCGATGATCTGCTTCGGCTCGCCGAAATAGACGCCGCCGGTGAGCTCGCGCACGATGAGGATGTCGAGGCCTTCGACCACCTCCTGCTTGAGCGAGGAGGATGCCGCCAGCGCCGGATAGCAGATCGCGGGCCTGAGATTGGCGAACAGCTCCATGTCCTTGCGCAGGCGCAGCAGCCCGGCCTCGGGGCGCACCTCGTAAGGCACCTTGTCCCATTTCGGCCCGCCGACGGCGCCGAACAGCACGGCGTCCGCGGCAACAGCCTTTTCCATGTCGGCGTCGGAGATCGCCGCGCCATGCGCATCGTAGGCGCAACCGCCGACCAGCCCCTCGTCGGTGGCAAAGCCGCTGCCGAGCTTTTCGTTCATGGCGGCAATCAGCTTCTTCACCTCGGCCATGGCCTCGGGGCCGATGCCGTCGCCGGCGAGCAGGAAAAGATTTTTCGAAGCCATGGAGAACCGTCCCGGGAAAGTTTTTGAACCGCGGCCTTGCTAAACGCCGAGCGCTTGCCGCGCAAGCCTTTGAACCATCAACGGTGCGAGAGAATATTGACCAGCCGGCCGAACGGGTCGCGCACATAGAAGCGCCGTACGCCCCAGGGCTCGTCGGCGGGTCCGTATTCGATGGCGAAGCCGGCGCTCTTCATGGCATCGAACGCCATATCGACATCGTCGACCTCGATCGAAAGGTCAGGCACCGGCGTACCCGAACCGCCTTCGGCCATGAAGCTCATCTGCACCTGCATCGTCTCGGCCGAGCCGCACGTGACGATCCAGCCTTGATCCATCAACACATCAAGTCCGAGCACGTCCTGATAGAAATGTTTCGCCGCGGCGGTGTCCTGCGTGGCGATGTTGGCGACGATGCGCTTGACCTTCACCATGGGCTGATCCTCGCTTCATGCAGCCGTTGCCCAAACGGCTTGTTGAGCGAACCGCATCAGGCCGTGCGCTTGAGCGCCGTGACCTCGATCTCGATCTTCATCTCGGGCTTGTTGAGCTGGCAGACGATCATCGTCGCCGCCGGGCGGATGTCGCCGAACGCCTCGCCGAGGATCGGGAAGACCACGTCAACATAGGCCTGGTCGGTGATATAGTAATGCGCCCGCACCACGTCGGCCATCTCGAAGCCGCCGTCGCGCAATGCCTTGGCGATTGTTGCGAGGCAATTGCGCGTCTGCGCCTCGACGGTCTCCGGCATGGTCATTGTGGCATAGTCGTAGCCGGTCGTTCCGGAGACGAAGCACCAGTCGCCCTGCACCACCGCGCGCGAATAGCCGGCGGTCCTTTCGAAGGGGGAGCCAGTGGAGATGAGCTTGCGCATGGGGGTCTCTCAGGATTTGTTTCAGTCATTCTGAAATGCATCCACGATCCAGTCGTGAGCCAGACAACGCAATGCTGGCGGGACAGCGCCCCCCTCTGCCCTGCCGGGCATCTCCCCCACAAGGGGGGAGATCAGATGTCGCGCCGGCTTTCGCCAATCACCAGCGTTGCAGAATGAGCGAAGCGCCGAAACAGCCAATCTCCCCCCTTGTGGGGGAGATGGCCGGCAGGCCAGAGGGGGGCGCGAAGGATCACAGCCTAGAAGAAGTGGCTTAGGCTAATTCCCCGACCCCTGCGCCGCGTCCAGCGCTTTCTTGATATCCGCCGGCCAGTCCTTCACCGGCGGCCAGGCGTCCGGCTCGGGATTGTCGCCGCGGCGGGCGAAATAGACCTTGTGCTTCACCGGGTCGACCGCCATGAAGCCGTCATTGCCGCCGCAGTCATGCGGCACGCAGCCGCTGGCGTAGAAGGCGCCGGACGCCGTCTTTTCGGTGCCGCCGCCGACCAGCAGGCTGGTCGCCACGTCGGGCATGGCCTTGCCGAGCAGCGCCTCGGCCGCCTTGTAGACGGCCTCGTTGTGGAAGGCGTCGATGATGTTGTCGTATTTCGACGGATCGACATCCTTCCAGCCGGTGCCGGGTTCCGGCGCATAGGTGAGCTCGCCGGACGTCGTCAGCCCGGTGGTCGGCGACCACTGCAGCGCCGGCCGCGTCTCGCCCGGCAGCAGATAGGGCACGAAATAGATGGCGGCGTCGGAAACCGCGGCCGGCGGCGCGCCGCATTCGTCCTGCTCGACCGTCGTGGTCTGGATCTCGCCGTCCTTCTTCCAGACGATCACCTTGGCCGGGCCGCATTGATTGCCGCCGTCGCCGACATCGACCAGCGCCACGCTGACGTCGCCGATCTTGACGATCCTGTCGAAGAAGACGTCGTAATTGCTGGCGAGCTCCTTGCCGTCATAGGCCAGCACCTTCTCGCCATCCTGCTCCGGCTGCGTGATGGTCAGCTGGCCGCCCTCGAACGGGATTGGCGCTTGGCTATCCTCGTCGGCGGGAGTGCCTTGATCGGCCGCTCCTTGATCGGCGGCGGGCTGGTCGGAAGCAGCGGACGTTTGCGTCTGCGCGCTTGCGCCAGCCACAGCCAGAAGGATTGCCATTGAAGCGCAGGCGCAGGGCAGAAGCGAGCGTGTCATGACTGTCCCTCCATTCAGCCGCCGCAAACCCGGCCTGCGATGGCCGGCCATGAGTTCAGACCAGTCTCAGGCCCAGGGGCGCAGCTCGGCGTTCTTCTTCTCGAAGGAAGCGATGGCGCCGGCCTTCTCCATGGTCAGCCCGATGTCGTCGAGGCCGTTCAAGAGGCAGTGGCGCTTGAAGTCGTCGAGGTCGAACTTGACCACGCCGCCGTCCGGACCGCGGATCTCCTTGGCCTCGAGATCGACCGAGATCGTCGCGTTCGAGCCGCGCGAGGCGTCGTCCATCAGCTTGTCGAGGTCTTCCGGGCTGACCGTGATCGGCAGGATGCCGTTCTTGAAGCAGTTGTTGTAGAAGATGTCGGCGAACGAGGTCGAGATGACGCAGCGGATGCCGAAATCGAGCAGCGCCCAGGGCGCATGCTCGCGGCTCGAGCCGCAGCCGAAATTGTCGCCGGCGACCAGGATCTGCGCCTTGCGGTAGGCCGGCTTGTTGAGCACGAAATCCGGATTCTCCGAGCCGTCGTCCTTGTAGCGCATTTCGGCGAACAGGCCGGTGCCAAGCCCGGTGCGCTTGATCGTCTTCAGATAATCCTTCGGGATGATCATGTCGGTGTCGACATTGACGATCGGCATGGGCGCGGCGACGCCGGTGAGCTTGGTGAATTTGTCCATGGTTCCTTGCCCGTCTTCTTCTCGCTGCGGGGGATTTGCTGGCGCACGCTTTACACAAAGCAGCGGGCAAATGAAAGGCAACTGTTGGCAGTTGAGATCGCATCGCCTGCTTTCAAAACGCGGGTCTTTCGTGCACCTTGGCGGCATGACACCGACTTCGAAGGTTTTTTACGCAAGCGAGCCCGCGCTCGATGTTGCCGATTTCCGCCGCGTGCTGGTGGAGTCCGGGCTCGGCGAAACGCGGCCGGTCGATGACGAAGCCCGCCTCAAGTCGATGCTCGGCAGCGCCAATCTTGTGCTGACGGCGCGCCTCGACGTCGAAGGCAGGCCGCTTGTCGGTGTCGCCCGCGCCATCACCGACTTCTCCTGGGTCTGCTATGTCTCCGAGCTTGCTGTGTCGGCTTCGGCGCAGGGGCTGGGCGTCGGCAGGGGCCTGATGGACGAGGCCCGCCGGCAGCTCGGCCCAGCTGTCGCCATCGGCCTGATCTCGATGCCCGACGCCGTCGGCTTCTACGAGCGCATTGGCATGCAGCGCATGACCGACGCCTTCTGGTTCTCCCGCAAGCGCTGACGCCATTCACCGGCAAGTGATTGCCCGGGTCTGGCATGCCACTTGACATGCAACCATTTGGTTGCATATTAGAGTCATGAGCATGGATGCCGTCTTTCGCGCTTTGGCCGACCCGACCCGCCGGCAATTGCTGGACAGCCTCTATGCCCGGAACGGGCAGACGCTGAACGCGCTCTGCGAACGGATGGAGATGACGCGCCAGGCGGTGACCAAGCACCTGGCGATCCTGGAAGAAGCAAACCTCGTCACCACTGTCCGCCGGGGCCGGGAGAAGGAGCATTACCTCAACCCCGTTCCGATCAACGAGATCGCCGAGCGCTGGATCGGCAAGTTCGAGCGCCATCGGCTGGATGCATTGAGCGACCTGAAGAAACGACTTGAAAGGGAAGAGCCGTGAGCAACAACAGCTTCGTCTATATCACCTACATCCGCACCACGCCCGAAAAGCTTTGGACAGCGCTGACCGACCCGGAATTCAACCGCCAGTTCTTCCTCTGCTCCTATCAGGAGAGCGACTGGAAGGTCGGCTCGAGCTGGAAACTGATGTTTCCCGACGGCCGCGTTGCCGACTCGGGCGAGATCCTCGAGATCGACCCGCCAAGGCGCCTCGTCATCAAATGGCGCAACGAATGGATGCCTGAGGTGAAGGAGGACGGCTACACCCGCTGCACCTTCACCATCGAGCAGGATGGCGAGCTGATGAAGCTTGCTGTCACCCACGAGGCCGACGGCCCGCACAAGCTGATCGCAAACGTGGCCAAGGGCTGGCCGCTGGTGCTGTCGAGCCTGAAGAGCCTGCTCGAGACCGGCAAGGGCTATGAGCGCCCGCCGTCAAAGGGTTGAGCTTCGTCGCCGGACAGCCGCCAAGGAGGTTGCAATGATGCTGCCGCATGACTGGCCGCGAGCCATGGCGAACGGCGAGACGGTCATGGCTTCGGCCGAAATTCTCGCCTCGCCGGAGCAGGTCGTCGCAGCGCTCGTCACCAGCGACGTCGAGCGCTGGTGGGGCTCGACCGACACCTACCGGATGACCGGCTGGACCGCCGATCTTCGCGTCGGCGGGCGTTGGAGCGTCACGGTGCGAACGGCCGACGGCAGGCCCCTGCCCGCCGGCGGCACCTTCATCGAGATCGAGACGCCGCGCCGCATCGTGCAGACCCGGCGCTATGACTGGGACCATCCGACGCTCGGCCGTCACGAGACGACGGTCGCCTATCTGCTGGAGCCGACCGTTTGCGGCACGCGGCTCACCATCTGCCACGGCGGTTTCGCCGGCTTCCCGGACGCCGCCGCCGAGCATGCGGAGGGATGGGCGCGGGTGCTCGGGTGGCTGCAGAGGTATTTTGTTGCGGGAAGGCAGGCGGCGTAGCGCCCCCTTCTCCCCTTCTTCTTGTGGGAGAAGGTGGATCGGCGCGGAGCGCCGAGACGGATGAGGGGTGCTCCAGCGGAGTGAGACCCTGGCGTTCCCTGGAACACCCCTCATCCGTCGCCTTCGGCGACACCTTCCCCCACAAGGGGGGGAAGGGGGAGCCCGCTAGATAACATTCAGCTCCCGGAACGCCCTTCCCTCCGCCACGCGCACATACCCGAAGGCCGAGCAATCCACAGTCCGGTAGCCGCCATGCACGATGAGCTCGGCGAGCGCCTTGCCGACCGCCGGCGCCTGCTGCAGGCCGTGACCGGAGAAGCCGTTGGCGAAGAGGAAGTTTTCGACCTCCGGATGCGGGCCGATGACCGCGTTCTGGTCGAGCGTGTTGTAGTCGTAATGCCCGACCCAGGCGCGCGTCGGCTTGATCGCCTCGAAGGCCGGGATGCGGGTGGCTAAAGTCGGCCAGATCACCTCCTCGAACAGCGGCCAATTCACCTCGAAATCCGTGGGATCGGGCGCATGGTCGCCTTCCTCCGGCTCGGCGCCGCCGGTGATGTAGACCGACCCTTCAGGCCGCACATAGATGCCGGAGGGGTCGACCAGCAGCGGCATGTCGGCGTATTTCTCGCGCGCCTCGAAGACGAAGACGTTGCGCTTGCGCGGCTCGACCGGCAGCGCGAGCCCGGCCAAAGCCGCCACCTTGCCGGCGTTGGGGCCGGCGGCGTTGATGACGATGCCGGCTTTAAGCGTGTCGCCATTGTTGAGGCTCACTGCGGTGACGCGATTGCCCTGGCGCGCGATGCCGGTGACCGTGGCGGCGATGAAGTCGATATTCTTCTCGCGCAGCGCCTTGCGGAACAGCATCAGCAGCGCATGGGCGTCGAACCAGCCTTCGCCGCTGCGGCCGTAGGCGCCGGCCGAAATGCCTTCGGTCGATAGCCATGGAAAGCGGCGCGTCAGCTGCCCGGCGTCCTCCAGCACGATGTCGGCGCCCTCGGCGATCTGCGCCTCGTGATTGGCCTTCAGGATCGGCAGCCCGGCCTCGCCGGCGAGGATCAGGTAGCCGCCTTCGCGAAAACCGATATCGGCATCGGCGCCGAAGGTTTCCTTCAGCCGCCGGAACAGTTTCAGCGTGAACTGCGACAGGCGGATGTTCTCCCCGATCGAGAACTGCTGGCGTATCGAGGCGCAGGACAGCGTCGTCGCCGCATGGGAGAATTGAGGATCGCGCTCGATCAGCGCGATGGAGCCGGTAAAGCCCTCTTCGCGCAGATAATAGGCGACCGAGGACCCGACGATGGCCCCGCCGATGATGACGATGTCGTAGCGCACTTCTTTCGGCTCTCCGGCTCCAGAGCATGATCCCGAAAAGTGGGTACCGGTCTTCGGATAAGATCATGCTCAACTTGATAAAGGCAGATTGATCTCGAAGCGCGTGCCGCGCTCGGAGTCAACCAGCGTTATCGTGCCATCATGCGCTTTCAGGAGGGCCAGCACGATGCCGAGCCCCATGCCGGTGCCGCCGGCCTCGCGCCGTGTGGTGAAGAACGGCTCGAACACTTTTGCGCGGTTGCTGGCCGAAATGCCGTCGCCGTCGTCGCCGACATGGACAGCCGCTCTTTCGCCTGCTCTTTCGGCGCCGACCGTCACCTTCCCGGCGCCGTGCCGCGCCGAATTGTCGATGAGATTGGCAAGCACGATCGCGAGGTTCTCGCCCGAAATGCCGAGGCCGATATCACCGCCGGCCTCGACGCGCGCCTCCAGCCTGGCGTCGACCGGCAGCAGCGCCAGCGCCGCCTTGAGCGTCGTGCTTTCGCCGCTCGGCGCCAGGTTTTCGGCGCGCGCCAGTTCGAGCAGCCGGCGCACCAGGAGATTGAGCCGGCCGGCATCGGTGACGATGTTGTTGGAGAAACGCCGCCGCTCGGCCTCGTCCATCGTCCCGCCGGAATCCCTGAGCAGCTCGGCCGCGCCCTGGATCGCCGTCAGCGGCGATTTCAGCTCGTGCGAGACATGGGTGGCGAAGGTCTGGATGCTGTCGGAGCGCGCCTGCAATTTGGCGGCCATGTCGAGGAAGGCGGCCGACAGCGCCGCCATCTCGCGCGTGCCGTGATGGTCGAGCGGCTTGATCGCTTCGCGGTCGCCGGCGGCGATGCGTTTCGTCCGCTCGATCAGCGCATAGATCGGCCGGCTGACGGTGCGGATGAACACCAGCGCGATCAGCAGCGTGCCGCCGAGGATGGCGATCGCCGCCAAGGTCACCTTGCCGCGCTCGCCATAGAGATGCTTGACGATGTTGTTGGGCGTTCGCGACAGATAGACCACGCCGGCGACCCTGCCTCCCACTTCGGCCGGCAGGGCGACGAAGACGCGCACCTTGGTGCCGCGGCTCACCGAATAAAGCGGCGGCACCGGCTGGTCGGGGATCCTTAGGCGGAGCTCGCTGGCATAGGAGCCCGCAAGCGCCTGCCGCACCTCCGCGACCTGGCCGAGCGACAAGCCCACCTCACCGCCGCCGGCAATCACCACGCCATGCGGGTCGAGCAGCCGGAAGCCGGCGAGCGTCGTCTTCTGCGTCTCGTCGAGAATACCGTCGAGCCGCGCCCCGATGGCCGCGAAAGCCGGATCGGCCACCGCGGGAAGACCCGCCGGGCGCGATGGCATGACATAGTCGGAGGCAAGGTCGAGCTGCGGCTCGATCGGTTCGTAAGGATAGTTGACGCTGTCATGAATCGGGGGGATTTGCGCGCCGAGCTTTTCAGGCGAAATGCCAGCAGCGCGCACCGCATCGGCATAGATGGCGGCAACGACCGCGCCCTGCGCGATGAGCTCGGCCTCGGTCTGGCGGATCAGCTGGTTCTCATAGAGCCGGAAGAAGAACAGCCCGACCAGCGGCAGCGCCATCACCACGATCAGGATGGCGACCACGACGGTGGCGAGCCTGGGCCGCCATCTTTCCTTGCTCAACCACCGCATCGGCCGAGCCGGAAGCCGACGCCATGCACGGTCGCGATCGCGTCAAGGCAGCCGACGGCCGCCAGCTTGGCGCGGATGTTGCGGATATGGCTGTCGACGGTGCGTTCCGAGACATGGATGTTCGATTGATAGGCGTTGGCCATCACCACGTCGCGGCCGAGCACATGAAGCGGGCGGGCGAGAAACCCTTTTATGATGGCGAACTCGATGGCCGTGAAGGTGAGCGGCTTGCCGTCGAAGCTCGCGGCATGGCTTGCCGGAACAAGCACGAGCTTGCCATGCGCGAACTGCCGGCCGTCCTCTTCCTCCGCCGCCGCCTGAGGACGCGCGCGCCGCAGGATGACGTTGACGCGGGCGACCAGCTCGCGCGGGCTGAACGGCTTCGTCACATAGTCGTCGCCGCCCATTTCGAGGCCAAGGATACGGTCGATCTCTTCGTCGCGCGCCGACAGGAACAGCACCGGCACGTCGGAGCGCTGCCTGAGCCGCCGGCAGACCTCCAGCCCGTCCATCTCCGGCATGCCGATGTCGAGCACGATGAGGTCGGGCGCCCGCCGCCCGACGGCCTCGAGGGCGGCGCCGCCGTCGGCGACGGCCTGCGTCCTCATGCCGGCCTTTTCCAGCGCGAAGCAGATGATCTCGCGGATATGCGGGTCGTCGTCGGCGACGAGGATGGTGTGCGGCATCGATCAGTGGCCCGGCGCATAAGGTTGGGTGACGGCAGGATTGGCAAGCGAGCCGCGCCTGTCGAGATAGCGCAAAAGCCTCCAGTCGCGAAAGCTCCAGGCCCGCCAGTGATTCAGGACAGCGCGATACGCGCCTTCGTCGACCGGGCGTATCCCTATTAGTTGGCGAAAGGCTGGATCTTCGGCGTTCGTCGGGGCGTGACGGTCAATGAAGCGGTCGAGGGCGGGAAATGCGCCCGCACCTAGCGACCGCACATACCAGATGTCGAGGGGAACGCCCTGTCCGGTCATTTCGAGGGAATGGTCGACATTGTAGTTGGCGATCAGCGCGGCGAAGTTGACGAAACAGCAGGCATAAAGCGCCGCCGAAAGCGTCAGAAGATTGGCGGAGAGCAGCCATTCGCCGGATTTTTGGAGCGCGATGCGGGCGATGATGAGCGCCAGCCCTGCCGCCACCAGTCCCATCCAGATGAAGGCGGCGACGCGCAGATAGGTCAACGCGTAGACGCCGACATAGAGGTTCAGCCTCAAGATCGAGGAGACGACCAGCGCGATGTTCTGCGCCACCCAGAGATAGACCAGCCCACGGATCAGCGGGTCGCTCGAGGTCTCGCTGCCGGGTCTCAGCGCCGCCAGCACGAAGCCGGCGGCGAGCAGCGCGGTGACGACCAGTGGATAGGCGCCGCGATGCGCATAGGCGGCATAGGTCAGCCCGTCCGGGAGTGCCACGCGGCCCCAGAGATAGGCGGCGTCGAGCACCGTCTGCACGGCGAACAGGGCGTTGAAGACGATCAGCGCGCGCAGGATGGCCGCCTTGCCGAAGATGATGTCCTCGGCCGCGGTTCTCGCCGGCCGCGCCGCCGGCGCGGCGCGCGCGACCCGCTTGATGCCTGACAGGAAGCGGGGCAGGCGCGGCCTTAGGAAAGCCCAGGCGCCGGCCAGTACGATCACCCAGAAGACAAGCCGCCCGACCTCGATGCGTTCCAGCAGCGCGTAGAGGTCGATCAGCGACAGCCAGTGTTCGATGATCGGGTTGGCGACGCCGAACAGCGCCAGGAAGACGGCGCCGAGGGTCAGCGGCATCGCCCAGACGGCGGTCGCTGCCAGCCGGATGCGCCGCCGCCCGAGCCGGCGCGCCACCTTGCGCCAGCGGAAGAAGTCGCGAACGAACCGGAATGGCGCCGCAATCGAGAAGAGGCAGAGCTGGCCGGCGATACGGGCAACGCCCGCGCGCAGCCGCCCGGCGTGCGACAGCGCGAACGCCGCCAGCGCCACGATCGCGACCAGCACCGATAGCGGGCTGACATTTTCGATGAGCGGCAGCAGCGCTGCGAAAAGCGCGAGAGGCCTGAGCCAGACCCGGCCGTCGCTCAGGGCGGCGGGATGCACGGCGACGACCGCGCCGGCAAGCACGATGCCGAACAGGAAGACCGTGATGCCGGCCGGCTGGCCGTAGAAAAGGAAATCCGCGAGCGCCACCAGCAGGATGCCGGCGCCGATGCGGCGGCAATAGCTCGGGGCGAGCGACCTCTTCATCGTCGGCGCCGGCATGGTCATCGTCGTCATCGCTGCGCCTTCCCGCCGCTTGTCATGCGGCGGCTCCATGCCGGACGCGATTTCAGGGTGAAGCGAAGCACCGCCGCCGTGGGACCTTGCGGCTCGACGAGCCACCAGCCTTCGTTGCGCAGCCGGCGCGGCAGGGACCGGCGGGGTTTGCGATGTGTTTGCATGGCCGGCTGTTTGGCGCGCTGGCGCGGTGGGGTCGGGGCGGATTGGAGGAGGTTTTCCGCATTGATTTGCAGATTTGGTGCAGGCGCAATCTCCCCTTGAGACCTCTCAAGGGGGCTGCGCCTTGCCTCACCCGCCTCAAGGCGGCATAGATCGGCCATGGCCGTTGACCCTTACAAACCGCGCCGCTCGGTGCTTTACATCCCCGCCTCGAACGACAAGGCGCTGGCCAAGGTCGCCTCGCTGGCCTGCGACGCCGTCATCCTCGACCTGGAAGACGCCGTCCTGCCCGCCGACAAGGCGACCGCTCGCGACAGGGTTGCCGGCATCCTTGCCGGACGCCAACGGCGTTGCGAGATGGTGGTGCGCGTCAATCCGCTCTCCAGCAAATGGGGCATCGACGACCTGCTGGCCGTCGCCAAGGCCGAGCCCGACGCCATCCTTCTGCCCAAGGTCGGCACGCCGCGCGACATCCTCGAGGCCGGCGATCTGCTCGATGACAATTTCGCGCCGGATACGGTGAAGCTGTGGGCGATGATCGAGACGCCGAAGGCGCTGCTCAACGTCGGCGCCATCGCCGAGCTCGGCCGCGACCGGGCGTCTCGTCTGGCTTGTTTCGTTGCCGGAACGAATGATCTGGTGAAGGCGACCGGCATTCTGGCGACGCCCGACCGGCGCTATCTGATGCCCTGGCTGCTGCAGCTGGTGCTCGCGGCCCGCGCCGGCGGCCTCGATGTGATCGACGGCGTCGCCAACGACTTTAGCGACTTGGACGGCTTCGCCCGCGAATGCGCCGAGGCGGCCGCCATGGGTTTCGACGGCAAGTCGCTGATCCACCCTGCCCAGATCGAGCCGGCGAACCGCGCCTTTGCGCCGGCGCCGGAGGCGCTGGCCAGGGCGCGCGCGATCAGGGACGCGTTCGCGCTGCCTGAAAATGCCGGCAAGGGCGTCATCGCGCTGGACGGCCGCATGGTCGAGCGGCTGCATCTGGCCGAGGCCGAGAAACTTCTGGCGAAGGCCGCAATCATCGGCGCATGATGCGCGGATATTCATGACAGGGTTAAAAAATGAAACTTTACCGCTTTCTGTCTGGTCCGGACGACGCCACCTTCTGCCACAAGGTGACGGCGGCCTTGAACAAGGGCTGGCACCTGTTCGGCTCGCCGACCTATGCCTATGACAAGACGACCAAGTCGATGCGCTGCGGCCAGGCCGTGGTGAAGGACGTCGAGGGCCAGGAATACGGACCCGACACCAAGCTCAGCGATTGGTAGATTACAGCCGAGTTCTCCCTGGGAGATGCCAACAGGGCAGAGGGGCGCGCGAAGGAACGAGGCGGCGCCCGGAAACGGCGAAAGCGCTCAGAGACTGTTTCGAAATTCGCTCTGGCGAGTCATATGGTGGTGGTTTCGAGAACCGGAGCGGAGCGGACATTTGGGTCCGTGAGCACCGGAAGCGCAGAAAACGCCAGCAGATGGCCGCCGGAGTAGAATTTCCAAACAGTCTCTACCCCGCCGCCGCTTGCTCGGCCGCCTCCTCGATCCGCTCCATGTCGTCGTCCGAGAGGCCGAAATGGTGGCCGATCTCGTGGATCAGGACATGGGTGACGATGTCGCCCAGCGTCTCCTCGTTCTCGGCCCAGTAGTCGAGGATGGCGCGGCGATAGAGCGTGATGCGGTTCGGCCCCTCGCCGGTCTGCGGGTTCCAGCGATCGGCGATGCCGCGCCCCTCGAACAGGCCGAGCAGGTCGAACGGCGTCTCGAGCGACAGGTCGTCCATGATCTCGTCGGTCGGGAAGTCGGCGATCTGGATGATGATCTCGCCCGTGAGCTTGCGGAAGTCTTCCGGCAGATGGGCGTAGGCCTCCAGCGCCAGAAGCTCCATTTCGTCCATCGACGGCGAGAGCTGGTCGTGCCAGGTGCGGGTCTTGTAGATGCGGGCCATGAAATTTCCTTTGATCCCGGCATATAGGCTTTCGCGCCGATCGAGGCAAATGAGCCGGCTGGCGGGACGCCTTAGGCTGAAGAGAGAAGGAATAAATTCTTTATGACTCCGCTTGACTCTTCCGAAGCCCTCTGGAATCTATAAGAACATAACAGGAACAACTGCTGTCGGAAGTGAACGTCATGGCGATGAGCGTCGTGGCGCGGGAAACTGTTTTTGCCCTGCGCCGCCAGATCGCGAAGATCGAGGGAACGCTGCCCGAGCGCCTGGAAGCGCCGGCAAGCGGCGCGCCCCGAACAATTCCGGGGCGAGCAATTCCAGGAAAAGTGCGAAGCGGTTTTCCGTCCGGAATTGCGGAAAAACAAATAGCTGGCGATGCCGCCGGATCGGGCATCACCCCCGGGACCAACATTGTCCGGCGCGGCCTTGCCGTGGCCTCGCCGGATGCCTTCCTGCACACCGGCATCGAAGGTCTCGACGCGGCACTCGGCGGCGGCCTGCCCAAGGCAGCGCTCAGCGAAATCCATGGGCTGGAGACCCGCGATGCCGGCGCCGGCGCCGGCTTCGCGCTCTCCCTCACCAGCCTGATCCTCAGAAAGAAGCACGGCCTGCCGGTCCTCTGGATCGGCACGGCGGAGATCTTCCGCGAGGCCGGCTTTCCTTATGCCAAGGGGCTCCACGCCCTCTTCGGCATCGAGCCCGAGCAATTGCTGTTCTCCGAGGCGCCGAAACTGCTCGACGCGCTGTGGATCGCCGAGGAGGCCGCCCGCATGACGGCCTTCGCCGCCGTCATCCTCGAGATCCGCGGCAGCCCGCGGCTCCTCGACCTGACCGCGACGCGGCGGCTGCACGCCCGCGCCCAAAGCGCCGGCCGCCCGGTGCTTTTGCTGCGCCAGGCCGGCGAGGCCGAGCCCACCGCCGCGCCCGTGCGCCTCATCGTCTCGGCCGCGCCGGCGGCAGCGCGCCGGACGGTCGCCGGCCCACTCGCCGGCTCGATCGGCCGCCCCGCCTTCACCGTCGATATCGGCAAGAGCCGCAAGGCCCTGCCCGGACAATTCACACTGGAGTGGAACCCCGATGAGCACGCTTTTGCCGAAAGAACAGAGAATTCTGTCGCTGTGGTTCCCGTACCTTTGCGCGGAGCGGATCCTGCGCCAGCGTCTGGGGCGGTCCTGGCGTTCCCGGCCCTCGCATCACCTGCCCTCGCCTCACCCACCGCTGGTGATCAGCCATCGCGACAACAACACCCAGCGCATCGCGGCCCTCGACGAGCGGGCTGAGGCGCTCAAATTGAAGCGCGGCATGGGCATTGCCGATGCGCGCGCCATGCATCCGTCGATCGATGTGATGGAGGCCGACACGGAGGCCGACCGCCGTCTGCTCGAAGGCCTCGCCGACTGGTGCGACCGCTACACGCCGCTGGTGGCGATCGACGGCGAGGACGGGCTCTTCCTCGACGTCACCGGCTGCACGCATCTGTTCGGCGGCGAGCGCGCCATGCAGGACGAGATCCTCACCCGTTTCTTCGAGCAGGGCTTCGATGTCCGCGCCGGCCTTGCCTCGACGCCCGGAGCCGCCTGGGCGGCGGCGCGCTTCCACGGCGACCGCATCGTCGCCTTCGGCGAGGAGGAGGCGCTTCTGGCGCCGCTTCCCTTGTCCGCGCTGCGCATCGCGCCGGAGACCCGCGCCAGCCTGGAAAGCGTCGGCCTGCGCACGGCGGGCGCGGTGATGGCCGCGCCCCGCGCCCCGCTCGCCCGCCGCTTCGGCGCCACCTTGCTTCTGCGCCTCGATCAGGCGCTCGGCCGCCTCGACGAGGCCGTGTCGCCGCGCCTTCCCGTGGCGCCGCTCTCGGTCGAGCGCCATCTTGCCGAACCGGTCATGCTCACCGACGACATCGAGCGGCTGGTGAGCCGGCTTGCCATCGCTCTGAAGGCCGATCTCGAGCGCCGCGGCGAGGGTGCCAGGGCGCTCGCCCTTCTCCTCTTCCGCGTCGACGGCGCCGTCAGCCGCATCGCGGTCGGTACCTCGCGCCCGATGCGCGAGCCGCAACTGATCCGAAAACTGTTCCATGAGCGGCTGACCGCGCTGGAGCAAAACATCGATGCCGGCTTCGGCTTCGACCTCGTGCGGCTGTCGGTGCTTTCGGTCGCCGCCTTCGACTTGGCTCAGGGCGACCTTGCCGGCGAGGCCGACGACGACGACGCCGACATCGCTTTATTCGCCGACCGCATCCGCGCCCGCCTCGGCGAGGCCGCCGTGCTGAAGCCGGCCGTCGTCGAAAGCCACCTGCCGGAACGCGCCGTCGCAATCGTTCCTTTCGCGGAAGCGCCGCAAAGGCGCATGCCGCCGAAACAATCCGACCGGGCCGCCCCGCCGATGACCATCTATCCGCCGGAGCGGCCGGTGCGGCTGTTCCGCTCGCCCGAGCCGATCGAGGTGCCGGCGACCGAGATCCCCGAGGGCCCGCCGATGAATTTCCGCTGGCGGCGCGCGCTTTATCGTGTGGCCCGCGCCGAAGGGCCGGAGCGCATCGCCGCCGAATGGTGGCGGCGGCTGCCCGGCGAGGAGGAAGCGCCGACGCGCGACTATTACCGCATCGAGGACAGCGAGGGCCGCCGCTACTGGCTCTACCGCCAGGGCCTCTACGGCGGCGCCGCGCAGGCCGCGCCGCGCTGGTTCATGCACGGTGTCTTCGCATGAACGCGCTGACCGCCATCCCCTATGCCGAGTTCGGCATAAGCTCGAATTTCTCCTTCCTGCGCGGCGCCTCCAAGCCGGAGGAACTGGTGGTGACGGCCAAATTCTACGGTTTTTCCTCGATCGGCCTTGCCGACAGGAACACGGTTGCCGGCGTCGTGCGGGCCTGGCAGCAGGCCAAGGTCGAGAAGCTCGCCTATCATCCGGGCTGCCGCCTGGTTTTCCGCGACGGCACGCCCGACATCCTCGCCTATCCCCGCGACCGCAAGGGCTGGGGGCATCTCTGCCGCATGCTGACGCAGGCCAATCTGCGCGACGAGAACGAGAAGGGCGCGACGCTGCTCGAGCTCGGCGACCTGCTCGAATGGGGCGACCTGATGTCGCTGGCGGTGCTGCCCGGCCTGTCGGGAGGCGCGGAAGGCAATCTGGCGCTCATTAGCCGGCTTAAGGGTCGCTTCGGCGCAGCGCTCCGGCTCGCCGTGGCGCCGGATTACGGCGGCAACGACCGCTTCCGCATCGAGCAGGCGGCGGCGATGGCCAAACATGCCGGCATTCCGCTGATGGCGACCAACGACGTGCTCTATCATGCCGCCGACCGCCGGCCGCTGCAGGACGTGCTCACCGCGATCCGCCTCAACACGCCGGTTTCCGAGGTCGGACTGGAGCTGACGGCCAATGCCGAGCGCCACCTGAAGCCGCCGCTCGAAATGGCGCGCCTTTTCCGCCGCCATCCTGAGGCATTGGCCGAGACGCTGTGCTTCGCCGACGAATTGACCTTCTCGCTCAGCGATCTCGAGTACAATTATCCGGACGAGCCGACCGAATCCGGCCTCGGCCCGCAGGCCGAGCTCGAACGCCTGGCGCGGGAAGGCGCCGTAAGACGCTATCCGGCCGGCGTTCCCGTCCATGTCACGCGGCGCATCGCGGAAGAGCTCGCGCTCATCGAGCGCCTGAATTACGCGCGCTATTTCCTGACCGTCCACGACATCGTCAAATTCGCCCGCAGCAAGGACATCCTTTGCCAGGGCCGCGGCTCGGCCGCCAATTCCGTCATCTGCTTCTGCATCGGCATCACCGAGGTCGGCCCCGACCGGATCGATGCGCTGTTCGAGCGCTTCATCTCCGAGGAGCGCAACGAGCCGCCCGATATCGACGTCGACTTCGAGCATGAGCGGCGCGACGAGGTCATCGCCTATATCTACGAGAAATACAGTGCCAAGCGCACCGCGCTCGCGGCCGCCGTCATCAGCTATCGCGGCCGCTCGGCGTTGCGCGAGGTGGCGAAGGCCATGGGCCTTTCGGAGGACGTCAGGAGCGCCCTGTCGAGCACCATCTGGGGCTGGTCGACCTCCGAGCTCGGCGAAAGGGAAGCCAATGCCGGCGGCCTCGACCGCACCGATCCGCTGTCGCGGCAGGTGCTGGAGCGCGCCAACGAGATCATGGGCTTCCCCCGCCACCTCTCCCAGCATGTCGGCGGCTTCGTCATCACCCGCGACCGCCTCGACGAGGTCGTGCCCATCGTCAAGACGGCGATGGAGGAGCGCAAGATGGTCGAGTGGGACAAGGACGATCTCGACGCGGTGAAGATCCTTAAGGTGGATGTGCTGGCGCTCGGCATGCTGACCTGCCTGAAGCGCGCCCTGACCCTGCTCACGCAGCATTATCCGGCGGCGCGGGACGACTACGGCCGGCCCTATGGCTTGAATTCCCTGCCGCCGGAGCACCCTCGCGTCTACGACATGATCTGCCGGGCCGATACGCTCGGCGTCTTCCAGATCGAATCCCGCGCCCAGATGTCGATGCTGCCGCGGCTCAAGCCCCGCGAATTCTACGATCTCGTCATCGAGGTGGCGATCGTGCGGCCCGGCCCGATCCAGGGCGACATGGTGCACCCCTACCTGCGCAGACGGCAGGGCAAGGAGGACGTCAATTATCCCAGCCCGGACTTGGAGAAGATCCTTGGCAAGACGCTTGGCGTGCCGCTGTTCCAGGAACAGGCGATGAAGATCGCCATCGTCGCCGGCGGCTTCAGGCCGGGCGAGGCCGACGAATTGCGGCGCGCCATGGCGACCTTCAAACGCACCGGCACGATCGGCAATTACCGCCAGCGCATGATCGACGGCATGATGAACAATGGCTACGAGCAGGACTTCGCCGAGCGCTGCTTCAAGCAGATCGAAGGTTTTGGCGAATATGGCTTCCCCGAAAGCCATGCCGCGTCCTTCGCGCTGCTGGTCTATGCCTCCTGCTGGTTCAAGACCTTCTTTCCCGACGTTTTCTGCGCCGCGATCCTGAACGCGCAGCCGATGGGATTCTACCAGCCGGCCCAGCTCGTCCGCGACGCGCGCGACCATGGCGTCGAGGTGCGCGAGGTCGACATCAACCATTCCGTCTGGGATTGCACGCTGGAAAGGTCGGCCTTCGATCCGTCCCGCATCCTCGAACGTCATGCCTCGATGCGCGGTGTCATCGAGGCGGCTCATGCCGTGCGGCTCGGTTTCCGCCAGATCAAGGGACTGTCCGGGGAGCGCATGGAGGCCGCCGTCGCCCGTCGCGGCGACGGCTATCGATCGGTCAGGGATGTCTGGCTGCGCTCGGGCCTCGATGTCGGCGAGATCGAGAAACTGGCGCAGGCCGACGCCTTCCGCTCGCTCGGCCTCGACCGCCGCGCCGCGCTCTGGGAAGTGCGCGCGCTCGACGGCAGGAGCGCTGCCGAAAAGCTGCCGCTGTTCGACCGGCCGTCGCTCGGCCTGCGCGAGCTGGAGCCCGAGACGAGGCTGCCGAAAATGCCGCTCGGCGAGCATGTCGTCCATGACTACCGCTCGCTCGGCCTGTCGCTGAAGGAGCATCCGGTCGCCTTCCTGCGCGAGCGGCTCACCCGCGCCGGCATCACGCCCAATGCCAGCCTGCCGTCGGTGCGTGACGGCCGCCGCGTCACCGTCGCCGGCCTGGTGCTGGTGCGCCAGCGTCCCGGCAAGGGCAATGCGATCTTCATCACCCTTGAGGATGAGAAGGCGATCGCCAATGTCATCATCTGGCCGCGCGTCTTCGACCGCTTCCGCTCTGTCGTGATGGGCGCGCGCTTCATCCGCGTCACCGGCAAGCTGCAGCAGGAATCGGATGTCATCCACATCGTCGCCGACAGGATCGAGGATTTGACCCCCTGGCTGGGCGTGCTTTTGCGGCCGCCCGTAATCGAGCATCAGCCGGATGCAAACCGGTCTGCCCCGGCGAACCGCAGTCTGCCAGTCCGCCAGGACATCGAGACGCTGTCGAGTACCGCGCAACAGGTCATGCCGAAAGGGCGGAATTTTCAGTAGGACGACGACACGAGGAAGCAGAGGCCCAACTGCGGGTTCCGTCACGATGCACAACTTTGATGTCGGCAGGACAGCGCCCCCCTCTGTCCTGCCGGACATCTCCCCCACAACAAGGGGGGAGATCAGATGTCACGCCGGCTTTCGCTAATCTCCAACATTGCAGAATGGGCAAGGCGCCGAAGCTGCCAATCTCCCCCCTTGTGGGGGAGATGGCCGGCAGGCCAGAGGGGGGCGCGAAGGATCGCCGACCTCTGCGTTGCTGCCTTTGAAGACGCTCCACTCACGACGGCCCGCTCAGCCGCGGCTGCGGCGGCAGCGCATCTTCGGCCGAAATCGTGCGCGCTTCCGAAGGCAGCATGATCGGGATGCCGTCGCGCACCGGATAGGCGAGCTTCGCCACGCGCGAGATCAGCTCGCTGCGCTCCGCGTCCCAGGTCAGCGGTCCCTTGGTCAGCGGGCAGGCGAGCAGTTCCAGCAGCTTTGGGTCGACCGTGGCTTTGCGCGCGTCACGTCCGTCTGCCGCCATCGCACTTTTCCTTTGTCCAACTGCCATAGGCCCAACGCCACAGACCAAGTGTGTTGAGATTCAGGTCAGGCCGAGCCGAAAATGGTGGCTTTCGAGAACCGCAGCGGAGCGTACTCAAGGTACGTGAGCACCGGCCTACACCGACCGTAGCCTGACTTTAATTGCCACGCCACGCATGAGTGCCTTCGGCCGGCGAAGGCCGCAAGCGCAGGAAGCCGCCATTGCAGGCCGCCTCACCTGAATATCGATACACTTTACTGGATGCTGGAGCCAAAATCCTCGTCCTCGCGCGCCAGCGTTATCTCGGTGATGGCGATCAGCGTCTCGGCGCGCGTCTTCAGGTCCGCCGCTTCGAGCAGCGCCTGCTTCTCGGCCGGCCCATAGGGCGCCATCATCGACAGCGCGTTGACCAGCATGGCGTTCTCGGCGCGGCTGACGCTTTCCCAGTCGGCCTCGAGGTCATTGGCCTGCAGATAGGCGCGGAACGCCTTGAGCAGCGCCGGCCGGTCGACCTCGGCCCCGGCCGGGTCCTCCTCGAGATCGGCGAGGAAGGGCGCGATCCGGCATTGCCTGAACGGCGTCTTGACCGTCAGCTCCTGCGTGACGCGGAAGCGGCAGACGCCTTGCAGCGAGATCAGGTAGCGCCCGTCGCCGGTCTCGGCGAGCGAGATGATGCGCCCGGCGCAGCCGACACTGCAAAGCTCCGGCTCGCCATCGTCGCGCAACGCGCCGTCGAGGCTGGGCTGGATCATGCCGATCAGCCGGGGCCCGGCCATCGCCTGGTCGATCATCTGCAGATAGCGCGGCTCGAAAATATTGAGCGGCATGCGGCCACCCGGCAAGAGCAGCGCTCCGTCGAGCGGAAACACCGGGATCGTCGACGGCAGATCCCTCGCGAGCCGGTAGCGGGCGTTTCCGACCTGCACTTCAACCCTCCAAAAAGCGTCGTCGCCGGCCAGCTTTGAAACCGGCGATCTCCTCCGACGCAGCCCGGCTTGCCCGACCCGTTCGCCGGCCGGGCAAGCCCACTATCTGGCGCAGTTGCCGCCTCGCGCAAGCCCGCCCGGCAATAGAGCCGGCAAAGCGCTCAGGAAAACAACAGCGACGACAGCTTGCGCCGTGCCGCCAGCGTCGCCTCGTCGGTCATCCCCCAGGCCTCGAAGAACTTCAAGAGCTGCGCCCGGGCGCCGTCGTCGTTCCAGGTCCGGTCGGCCTTGATGATGGCCAGCAGGTTGTCGGCGGCCTGCGTCTTCTGGCCGCGCGCATTCTGCACCATCGCCAGGTCGAACCGCGCCTGATGATCGTTCGGATCGGCGGCGAGCCGGCGCTCGAACTCTGCCGGATTGCCGAGCGCGGCCGCTTCCGCCGCCAGCGTCATCTTGGCGCGCAGGGCGCTAAGCGCCGGCGCGTCCTTCTTGTCCTCGGGCGCCTTCGCAAGCACCGCCTCGGCGCCCTGGCTGTCGCCGGCCTCGAACAGGATCTCGCCCAGCCCGGCGATCGCCTCGATGGTCTCGGGCGCCTGCTCGAGGATCGCGTCATAGATGTCGGCAGCCGTCTGGACGTCGCCCGCCTCGCGTGCCTCGGCGGCCGCGGCCAGCGCTTCGGTGATCTGCGGCGCGCCGCCGCCGCCCGTGCCGCCGACCTTCTGGATGAACTGCGTGATCTGGCTCTCGGGAATGGCGCCCATGAAGCCGTCGACCGGCTGGCCGTCCTTGAAGGCGATGACCGCGGGGATCGACTGGATGCCGAGCTGGCCGGCGATCGAGGGATGGTCGTCGATGTTCATCTTGACCAGCTTGACCTTGCCGCCGGCGGCCTTGACCGCCTTTTCGAGCTGCGGCGTCAGCTGCTTGCAGGGACCGCACCAGGGCGCCCAGAAGTCGACCAGCACCGGCTGGCGGCGCGATTCCTGGATGACGTCGGCCGCGAATGTCGCGGTCGTGGTGTCCTTGATCAGGTCGGCCGCCGCCGGCGCCTCGCCGAGCGATGCCTTGGCGCGGTCTGCCCCGCCATACTGGACGGATTGGGCGTACTGGCCGCCATTGCCGCCAAATGAACCGCTGAACGGGTTGTTGTCACTCATGTCGTCGCCCTTTCGGTCGCGCCGCCGCCGGCATGAAGGCGCGGCGCGTCATTGTCGGAGTTCGGTTTCGCCATCCATGTGGCGATCAGGCCCCGACTTTCAAGATAATGAGACTTTCAAGATAACAGCATCGTGGCCGGTTGCCTCGACGAATCTGACGAGATCGGCGGCGGCGATGGTCGTCGTCGCCTCATTGGTCAGCGGATGGCCGTTGATGACCTCGTGGCTCATCAATTCCTGGTCGAGAAACACCTTCACCCGCCCGGCCGTGTCGTTGATCAGGCCGAACACGGTGACGGCGCCCGGAATGACGCCGAGCAGCTCCATCAGCATTTCCGGCTTGCCGAACGAAACGCGGCCGGCGGCGCCGATCAGATGATGGATCTGCTTGAGATCGACCTCCGCCTCCTCGCCGACAGTGACGAGGAAGAAATTGTCCTTCTTGTCCTTGAGGAAGAGGTTCTTGGTGTGGCCGCCTGGGATCTCGCCGCGCAGCGCCTGCGAATCGGCGACCGTGAACAAGGGCGGATGGCGCACCGTCGAGACGGAGATGCCGAGATCGGCAAGAAAGGCGTAAAGCTCGGCTTCGGTCTTCGGCATCGGTCCTCGCATCGTCGGGAAGGATATGCCGTTTACGGCCAACCATCCCCTCGCGGCAAGATCGCCGGAGCAATTCGAGAAAAAGCGCGAAGCGGTTTCCGTCCGCAATTGCGTAAGACGCGCCCGGAATTGCGCAAGACGCCCGGAATTGCGCAAGAAGCTTTGAGTGGCCCAACGGACTCCGCCGGTTCGAAACGAACCGTCCGCGCATGAAGAGCTAGCTCCAAAAAGACCGTCATTTCCCTGTTGCAATCGGCGCGCTCTTCGGCCATATAGGCGCGGCTTGCGGCCCAAGGCCGCGCGAGCGGGTGTAGCTCAGGGGTAGAGCACAACCTTGCCAAGGTTGGGGTCGGGCGTTCGAATCGCCTCACCCGCTCCAGTTCCTCACCGAGGATCAAGCAAACGAAAAGCCGCGGTTTTCCGCGGCTTTTTCGCGTTTGGGGTCGATGCGGCGGCTCAGGCCAAGTCCGCTCAAGCCGGCGCCTTCGGCCAGCCGATATCCTCGTCGACCTCGTGCACCGGGTCGAGCAGCAGAAGGTCCTGCATGTCCCCGAAGGGTTCCAGCACCGGTGCCGGCATCGTCGCGGCGACGGCGGCGATTCTCGGCGGAGCCGGGGCAACGCTGCCTTCGGCCGGCCGCATCAGTCCGGTTTTCACCAGCTCATTGACAAAACCTTCGACGGCTTCATGGAGGTCCGGCCTGGCCTGGACAAGCCCGAGCAGCGACTCCACCGAATGGCCGTCCGCCAGATCGTGCCAGATCAGCGCGGCGCTATCCTTGATGCTGTAATAGATGCCGGTGTCGAGATTGATGGCGACGATCTCGCCGTCGAAATCGTCGGCCGAGCATTGCGGCAATGCCTGTTCGAGGAAGCGCGTCGACACCGATTGTCCTTTCATTGCCGGGCAGCGGGAGCGTCCGACCTTAAACGCTATTCGAACAGCGAACTATCCCGCAGCGGCAGAAAGTCCCGTTCCGGCGGTATTTCCGCAAGCTCGATCCCGGTTTCGTCCACAAGGTAATCATAGCCCTCGGGCTGGTAGCGGCTGTCCGGATCCAGCGTCACGTAGCGCAAATGGCGGGCGCGCCGATCGTCGGGCAGAACCATGCGCAGATGATAGAGACTGTGCGGCAGGTGCGCGCCGACATCGGCCAGCCTCGTCACGATTTCCAGCGGCATCCAGTAGCGATGCAGCGGCCGCGGATCGAACTTGATGTGGCGGGGGTCGTTCCTGAACAGCCGATAGCGGGCCTTGCGGCCCCATATGCCGTCCTTGCGGTAGTGATGGCGGTCGCTCCACAGTTCGCGCAGCTGCAGCGTGTAGGCTTCGATGCCCTTGCGCTCCGCATCGTCCAGGATTTGCGCGATGTCGGCCGCAAACCGCCGCTCCAGCCGCTCGTCGGCGTCGACGCAGAGGAACCACGCGGCGCCATGCCGCCTGCCTGCCTTGATCAGCGCCATGTGGTTGGCGCGCTCGTTCCAGCCCTGGCCGGGCGGATTGCCGATGACCTCGAGCGTCTTCGGGTGCGCCGAAAGCATCCTGGCCGTCGCATCCTCGGAACCATCGTCGAGCGCGATGATGCCGTCCACCGCGGGCGCGACGTTTTCGAGCCAGCCCGGCAGGAACCGTTCTTCGTTGCGGGCCTGAAGAAGGGCGATCAACCGCGTCATGTGGTCTTGGCGGCGCGGCGCCGATCGATCAGCGCCTTGAGCACGGGCGCGTAGCTCTTCTGCCGCAGCGCTTTGGTCGACTGGTTGCCGAGGTGGACCCGGCGCCGCGAGACGACGGCGTCGAGCATGACGATCTCGGCGCCTGCGTCCCTGGCGCGGCCGTACCAATCCATGAACTCGCCGACGGCGAAGGTCTCATTGAGCTCCCCGATGCCGCGGAACGTATCGAGGCGGGTCAGCATCGTTCCGGCGGAGAACGCCGGCATCGGGTCGGGCGGGCAGACAAGTCCGCGCGCTTCCTCCGGCGCGAGTTCCGGCGAAAGGAAATGCAGCATGTGGCCGAACACGAGCCGGCTTGCGGCGCCTTCGAGCGCCGCCCGCTGCAGCGCGAGCTTGTCGTCGCACCAGATATCGTCGGCGCTGAGGAAGGCGATGAGGTCGCCCCGCGCGACGCGGACGCCGTGATTGAGCGCCGCGGCGACGCCGGCATTGGCCTGCCGGACATAGGTCACCCCGGAAAAGCGCTTCGCTATCTCGGCGGTGCGGTCGGTCGACCCGTCGTCGACGACGACGATCTCGGCGGCGGGAAAGCTTTGGCGCCGCACGCTCCCGATCGCTTCGGCCAGGTATTTCTCGGCATTGAAGGCCGGAATGACGACGCTGATCCGTTCGCCCCGATCCGAAGCTGTCTTCCTTTGCATCCCGGTCTTTTGCATCCAAGTCCCCATCGCCGCCCGATCAGCCATAAAAGCCCGGGCCCGGCGGGACAAGCCTTTGATGTCGGGCTTTTGATGCCGGGCTTGCGCCTACCAGCGCGTATATCGGGACGGGCAGAGCTCCAGAAGCGCGCCGCCGACGCGCGTGTCGCGCAAGGCCTGGAAAAGCGCACGCGGATCGAAGCTTTGCAGCGGCAATGTCATGTACGGCTTGACGATCCTGGCCCTCAACGCCTCGTAGTCCGCCTGGCTCGCATCCGGCAGCACCGCCCGCAGCGATCGGCTGATGGCGTCGGCCGGGGCGTCTTGCGCCGCCGCAGTGAAGAGCTGCGTCGCCCTGCAGCGGATGTTCAGCGCGAATATGACCTGCATGACCCAGGACAGTTGCGACATCGTGATCGGGTCGGCACGCCGGAACGGATGCAGATCCTTGAGCAGATATTGGCCCTCGGCGGCCCGGACCAGGCCGCAATATCCGATCAATTCATGCTCGATCGCCAATCGCAGCATCTCGCCGGCGAGGCGCGCCGCGCTTTCAAGATACGCCTGCACCGAGCCTGCCTCCGCGACCGAAATGCTCGACCAGCCGCGATGCCAATCGAAGAGCGAGAACCAGGCCGTGTGGTCTTTCGTTGCAACCCGGCCGTAGCCGAGGCAAGGCACGACGGCGACGCCCCGATCGGCGAGCAGGCGGCTGACATTGTATTCGGTGACGGCCTGCTGGAAAGAGGCCCCGCCGAGATAGGCGTTGTCGTGACCGGACGCGACGTCGCTCGCGGCGCGGCCTTCGAAGTCGAAGGCCAAGGCCGCCGGACCCGTGCGGCTGTAGGTGCCGAAGCGGATCGGCCCGGCATTATAGCCTGCCCCCTTGATCTTCAGCGCGTATCCCGGTCTTTCCGGATGCGGCAAATGGATGGAACGGTTGCCATCGGCGGCGGCGCCCTTGAACTGGGACAGGAACCAGGCTTTGACTCGCCTTTCGACCGCCGGGCTTGCATGTCGCACCTCGACATCGACAATCTCGTTCATAGGGCTCACCCGCGTTTTTCCAGCGTAGGTTTTCCAGCGTAGGTATCAGATAGCAGATCGAGCGGGACAGAATGGGTCGATGACAATGATTTGCAACGCCGCGCGCAGCGTGGGTCGCGACAACCTCGTCGATTGGTGCCGCGAGATCATCGCCGCCGCCGAAGCGCTCCCACGAGAAGCCGCAGCCCTGGAACAGGTCTCGCCGGCGGCGATGCCCATGGAGCTGCGTTTCGACGATGGCGGCCTGAGCGCAGGCTACAGGAGTCGCTTCCACAGCAGCGCGCCTGCCGGCCGCGCCGCTACGCGTGTCCATGTGCTGACCGGCAGCAGCAATGGGTTCGAAACGCTCGCCGAGTGGGATGACCCCTCATTTCAGCCGAAGGAATTCCACGCCAGGCTGAAGGCGGCCGGCCTGCGGGCGGCCTATCCGTTCCAGAAGCGCCTGTGGCGGCTGTTCGACGAGCGTTCCCGTGTCGGCCTGCAATGGTGCGCGGCGCCTTCCGAATTGCCGCCATGGGACGGCTCCGCGCCCTTGCGCCAGCATCTGCACTGGATGCTGGAAGACACCGGCATGCGGCTGGCGCATGCCGCGACCCTCGGTCTCGACAAGCGCGGCGTCATCTTGTTTGGCCGTGGCGGGGCGGGAAAATCCGGAACCACCCTGGCGGGCCTCGCGGCCGGGCTTTCCACCGTCGGCGACGACTACATAGCGCTTGGCCTCTCCCCACGCCCGCTGGCCAGGCCGCTCTATCGCATGGTCAAGCAGGACAGGGCCGGGCTGTCCCGGATCCAGGGGCTTGCCGGTCACGCCGCCAATCTCGACGTCAACTGGCGCGGCAAGGCCGAGTTCGATCCGAGCGCCTATTTCAACGGCGCATTCGCCGCAGAGATGTCGATCGAGGCGGTCATCCTGCCCCGCATCGCGCATGCCGAAAAACCGTCGCTGGTTGACGTGCGCCCGCAGGCAGCGATGCTGGCGCTGATGACCTCGAACCTGCATCAGTTTGCCGGTGAAGAGGACGATGGAATGCGCTTCTTCTCGCGCTTCCTGGCCGGAATGCCCTGCTTCCAGCTGGACCTGTCCGCCGACGCCAGGAGGAATGGCGACTTGCTGTGCCACTTCGTGGAGCGGCTTCCCGGCTGATTTAGGCGCCGGACGGACCCGACTTCAGAAAAGCCTGAAACTGAAGCCGCAGCCGTTCGGACAAGGCATTGCGGGCGAAGGCATCGAGGGCCGCCAGTTCGAACGCCGCCGCGTCGCCGCGCGCATGCGCGGCCTCGGCAAGATATTCGTGAATGCCCGCCGCCGCGGGCAGGTCGAAGGTGGCGGCGTCCCCAAGCATCCAGGCTCGCTCATAGAGGCCGCGCTCGACGAGCCACCGGGCCAGCGACAGCAATCCGTCCTCCCGGAAACCTGACAGGCGGCCGGCGGCGTCGAGCTCGCGCATCGATTTCTCCTGCGCATCGGTGTCCGGCCGCGAACGAAGCAGCTCGGCATGGGTGAGCAGGAAGGCGGTGCTTTCCGGGTCCCAGCGCGTCGCCCGGCCGGCGTGGCGAAGCGCGTCATCCGGGCCGGCGCGCAGGCTTTTTCCGTGTTCGCGACCGGCGCTGCGGCCATCCAGCAGTCCGGCGAGGATGCCGGCCCCATACGCCAGGGATGCCGGCAGAAGGCGCCGCATGACGGCCCTCTGGCGAGGCGTCTCGAGCCGCAGGATCTCGCGCGCAATCCGTCGTGCCGCGTCGTTCCGCTGCCGGACCGCGTTTAACAATGCCGTCGGCAGCCGCCAGGCCGATTGGCCAGCGCCGGGAAACTGGTGGCGCGCCGCGCGCCGGCCCCGGGAAAACATTTCGGATGCGAAACGAACGAGGCTTGCCGGGCCGGCATGCTCGGTCAGCACGCGCGGGTCCCAGATCGGGAACACCTTGCGGCCAATGCGCCTGGCGAAGTCGGTGTCTTCGCTTATCCTCAGCGCCGGGTTGAAATAGCCGAACTCCCGAAAAACCTGCCTGTCGTAGGATGCTCCGTAGCGCAGCGCCTGAACCGGCGGCACCTGCGGAGAGCGCGCCCCGAACAGGCTGATGTGGGCTGCCATGGCCAGGCTGCCGCCAGCGTCCGGCGGAGCGATCGCCGAGGCGACGGCTCTCGCCCCGCGCCGGTGCGCGTTGAGCCGCGCGCTGATCCAGCCCGGCCGCGCCCGGCAGTCCGCTGCCAGGAACGACACATAGGGCGCCGCGCTTGCGTCGATGCCGACATTGCGTGCGGCACCCGCATAGAGCGGGGCGAGGATGTTGATGATGCGCAGACGGGAGGCGCAGTCGGCCAGCAGCGCCTCGGGACATCCGCCGCCGCTGTTGACCACCACGATCTCGGCGCCGTCGCCTTGCTCGAGGATCGACCTCACCGCATCGGCAAGGCCTGGCTGGCACCTGAAGCCGATGACGACGACCGCCATCTCGGCGCGCCCTACCGAGCCGCCCTCGTGCCATTGGGCCTCGCCGCCGAACCATCGTCGCCAGAGACCGGGAGAAATCGCGTCCGGCACATTTTCGGCCGCGGCGGGGACGAGCAAGGCCTGCAGCGCCGCGATCCGCGGATTGGACGGCGCCCGGCTTTTCAACTGATCGAAGAGCCCGGTCGCCTCCGCGCGCCGGCCGGCCCGTGCCAGGACCTGGCAGAGCCTGAACCGCGGAAAAAGCAGATGCGGGGCATATTGCGCGAACCGCCGGTAAAGACGCTCCGCATCGGCCCAGACACCGGATATCTCCAGCATGCGGCCCGCCGACGCCAGATGCATGGGGTCGGCGTGATCCAGCATCGCGACCTGGTTGGCCTGCGCGAACGCCTCCCGCCATTTGCCGAGACGTGCATTCGTCAGCATGGAGCCGACCAGCGCCGCATCGCCTGCTGAAGAATGTCGCTCGATATCCGCCAAGGAAGACAACCCACCCGCCGCCGGGTCCCCGCCGTGCGCCGCTGGATTGCAATACCATCACATGCCACAATGCCCAATGTGCGGATTTGCGAAGGCCGGCGGAAATTGCCCATCCAATATGTGGTTGTTTCATTCGATGGGTGCGTCGACCTCGACAGCTGGAGCGCCTGGGCGGCATTCGCGGCCAAACACCCCTCGCTTCGCCTGACATTCTTCGTCAGCGGAACCTCATTCCTGTCGGACGAAAGGCGCCGCCTCTATTGCGGTCCCGGTTCCGAGCCGGGCAAGGCCCGCATCCGGTTCGGCGGCACGCAATCGCAGCTGGCCGCCAGGGCCGGCTACATGGACGCCTTGTTCCGGTCGGGGCATGAGATCGCCTCCCATGCCGTCGGCCATCTCGACGGCGCGGCATGGACATCCGGGCAGTGGCTTGACGAATTCAGCCTCTACGACCGGCTTGTCGACAACTTCCCGGCCAACAACGGCCTGGGCCCGGAGCATGGGCTGGCCTTCGGATCGCGCGACATCAAGGGCTTTCGCGCTCCGTTCCTCAGCACCGGCCCGGGATTGGCGGCGGCGCTCGCGGCGCGCGGCTTTCGCTACGATGCGAGCTCGGCCGGACGGGCCGGTGACTGGCCCACGAAAAACCGCGACAACGTCTGGAAGTTCAGGCTGGCCAGCATCCCGCTCAGGGATTGCCGGCTGAAGCCGCTGTCGATGGACTACAATCTGTTCGTTGCGCAGTCGCTCGGCAATCCCGATGTGCTCAACGATCCGCGGCGCCTGGAGGATGACGTCGTCGAGGCCTATCTCAACTATTTCAAGAAGAACTATGTCGGCAACCGCGCCCCGATCCATATCGGCCATCACTTCACCGACTATGTCGGCAAGGCCTACGAACGCGCCCTCATGCGGTTCATCGGGAGCGTGATCCATCGCCCGGATGTGCGGTTCTGCACCTACTCCGAACTTGCCGACGCCCTGGATGAAATGCCGGGGCCCGGTCGCCCCGCCACGCCGGCCGTGGTTGCCGAAGAGCCGTGACGAGAGAATTCAGAAGCTGGCCCAAGGGCAGCCTGGACCTGCTTGTCCAGGCAGCCCTTTCCCCAGAGCCCCAGGCCATGGCCGCCTGGCGGGCATGGAAGAATGCCGCGCGCTTCGAGGACATTTCCTGGCAGGAGATTCGCCTGCTCGGGCCGGTCTATGCGCGGTTGCCGGAACTCGACCCGGAGACGCCGTTGCGGCCGCGCATCGACGGCATCCTGAAGAATCGCTGGGTGCTGGCCCAGCTGAAGCTGAGGGAAACCTACGACGCATTCGCGGCGCTTCTCGACAGCGGCATCCCGGTGCTCGTCTTCAAGGGCGGAGCCTATCAGGCGGAGGGCCTGGCCATGGCCAACCGTCGTGTCATCGGCGACGTCGACATCCTCATCCGTCACCGGGACGCCGTTGGCGCGCTCGAGCGCCTGGAGGCATCCGGCTGGACCGCCGCGAACGGCGAATCCTTCGAATATCTTCGACGGCTGGCCACGGTCAGGCTGAACGGCAATTTCAGGAAGGGCCACCACGGCAATGTCGATCTGCATGTCAGCCCGTTCCACTACAGCCGCAATGACGCCTCGCTCGACGAGGCATTGTGGATGCGGGCCGGGACGGCAAGCCTCGGTCCCTGCCGGGTGCGTGTTCCCGACCCGACCGATTCGGTGCTGATTGTGCTGGCGCATGCCACGGAAAGCTCGAACGGCGACTGGACGATGGATGTCGCGACACGGATGGCCGGGCAGCACATCGACTGGGACCGTCTGGTCGAGACGGCCGGCAGGCGCGGCATCGTGCCGGCATGCCTTGCCGGCCTCGCCTATCTGTCCTGGCGCATCGGGCTGCCGGTGCCCGGGCACGTGCTCGCCGCCTTCTCCGCCGCGCGGGTGCCCGTCTCGCAGCGGCTGAAATACTGGTCGAACGTAAGGGACCGCGGCGAGCGTGGCCTGGCGGAGAAGATCGCAAACCGGCTGGCGGATGCGATGCTGAGCCGCGACGGGTTTTCCGTCGTGGTCAAGGATCACAGCGCCATCACCGTCGCCCGTCCGACGCTGTCGCCGCGGGCTTTCATCCGACAGGCCCGGCCAAGCCTGGTTCCGGCCTCGGTGGAACATCTCGACTATCGTCATCATCTTGCCGGTCTGCGGCATCGCTCGCATCTCGTCCTGAAGCTCGGGCTCGACCGCCCCGGCCGGTCGCGCCGGCTCTTTTTCGACGTCTGCGTCGACGGCGTCGCGATCGCGCGGCTGCGTGCCCGGTCCGGCGGCGGACATTCGAAGGCGGAGGTGACGAAGCTGTTCCGCATCCCGCTGCCGGAGCGTGTGAACGACACGGCCCTGCTGTCGATCTCGGCGCGGCCGACGCATTTCCTGCGGCCGGGCGCCACCCAGGCCGAGATCGACCGCTTCGGCCGCTATCCTTTCCGGGTCGCCGGCGTCTGGGCTGTTTGATGCGTTCGCCTTTGAGGCGTTCGAATATAGCCTCACCCGCCCCGGCAAACGAAACGCGTTTGAACGCACGAAGAGCCCGGACGGCAAGAGCCAGATCAAAGGGCCGGGATCACGAGCGGGTTACCAGCCCGGCCATGGCTGGAACGCGTTCTCGAAACCGTCCACACTCGGCGGCGATGATCCAAGATCGTCGCTGATTTCTACAAGACCAAACCGTTGCGGAGAGCACGCTGAAAGTCCATACGGCGTGACGCACTTCACACGCGTTATCCCAATTGCGTGGTATTTTGTGGCGGTCGGAATTTCCCGATAGCTCAGGACCAGCGCCTCATTCTTAGGGCGCAGGATCGAGGTGTACCCCTCCTGCCGGTCGAGATTTCGTCGGTTTCGGGAATTGCCAATTTCCATCGCGACAAACACTTTCGCGTCTACTAGATGATGACTCTTAGTAGTCGTACTACGCCTTGCTTGCCACACCAGCAAATTGGAGAGTTCAATGGGTTTGACTCAAGTCGTCGTGCCGATGATCAAGAGCTATGACTTTGGCATTGGCGTGGATTATTCAACGGGTAGTCCCATGAACAGAGCTGTTCAGGGGGAGATAACAGGCGTTAAGAATGCCGGGGGCTCGACTGCGAGCTGGTCCATTACTCGCATCACCACAACTGAAGAGCTAGAGAGCGCTTTGGGCATCAGTGCCGAGGCAAGTTATGGGGTTCCCGCCTTTCAGGGCGCAAGCGCCCGCTTCGATTTCGCCAAGCGATCAAAAGTTCAAAGCAGCTCCCTATTTTTGATGCTCAGCGCATTTGTCAAGTTGGAATATCTGTCGATAGACGAACCAGAGCTTACAGATGCCGCGAAACAATTGATCTCCGAACCCAAAGCTTTTAACGGCCGCTATGGCAACATGTTCGTGCGTGGTGTCGATCGCGGCGGCTTATTTTTCGCCGTAATGCGTATTGACGCTCTGTCTAAACAAGACGCAATGTCGATTGCCGCCAGCCTTGGTGGTTCCTATTCCGCCTTTTCCGCTGAAGGCAAAATGAAGCTCGACGAATTGCATCAGAAGTATGCAAGCGAGCTCCATGTCGAAACGTATCATGAAGGCGGCCCGGTCGATTTGGATATTAGCTCACCAAATTCCACTTCGGATCTTTATGATATGCTGCGCAAGTGGTTGACATCGTTTCGCGATGACCCAACCGCAAATTCGGTGCCCTACTCTGCCACATTGGCACCAATGACGATTGCAAAAGCGCCGCCAGCACCTAACGAAGCGGATATTCAGCATGCGTCAGATGTACTTGCTATCTGTGCTAAAACACGAAGCCGTATCCTCGATAGCTGGAATCTGGTCAATTTCATCACTGAAAATGCCTACCGGTGCGAGTTTACTGATGGGTTATCTGCTGCTGACTTCATCAAGGCATCGAACGGCTACGAGTCTGATCTGGACGTGGTAGCGGGCTGCGCTTCGCAGGCGATGCGCCAAGTTACCAAGGCGGTCATGCCAGCTGACTTCGCTAAGCAACAGGGCAAGTCATTTCCACTCGGATCGATACCGTCCCCTATACCAACAATGAAATCCGGAATGGCCATGCCACTGGCGGCTCCGAACTTCGTGGGCATGACAGTAGCTGCGGCGACCGAACTTGCCGAACGTTTTGGCGTGACACTGGGGTATAGTGACAAGATAATGTCACTGTCAGCGATAACGCTAATGGATGGATACACGCTTCAGTTTCCAGACAGCAAGATCAAGGTGACATCGCAATCGCCGCAAGCTGGCGACAAACTTCCGTCCGACAACACCGTCGCGGTTGATGGCGAGGGGATCAATTGATGTGGTGAAGGGTTATGGCCCGGCAACCCAAGCGGGGTCGGCTCTGGCTCGGGGAAGGAGCTTTGTATCCGCCTGCGCGGATGCGTGCTCTGGCAAATTGGAGCGTTCTCCACGGATCAAGCAAACGAAAAGCCGCGGAGAACCGCGGCTTTTCGCGTTTTGAGCTCGGATATTCCCCCACCTTACCCCAGCCGTGCCCTGGTCGTCCGCGGCGTCGCCAACAGCAGGCTCGTCTCGCTGCCGGTGATGCCCGGGATCAGCCTTATCCGCCGCAGCACGGCGTCGAAATCGGTCAGCGAAGCGGTGCCGAGCTCGACCACAAGGTCCCAGCGGCCATTGGTGGTGTGGATGGTCGAAACCTCGGGAAAACCGCCTAGCGCCCGGATGACGCGGTCCGCCGCATGACCCTCGATCTCGATCATCATCACGCCGCGTATGCGCTGGTCGACCGCGTCGGCGCGCAGCACCACCGTATAGCCGATGATCTCGCCTGATTTCTGCAGCCGCTCCATGCGCGCCCTGACCGTGGCGCGCGAGACGCCGAGATCGAGCGCGAGGTCGGAGACGCTGCGCCGCGCATCGTGCCTCAGCAGCGTCACCAGCCTTTCGTCGAGCGCATCCATGCTTGTCCATTTCGATCAGGATATCTGCGCAATATGATAGATCAAGCTTTTCGAAATGCCAATTTTCCCTATTCAAACCGCCAGGCCGCAGTGGTTCACTCTCTCGATCAAATCGCCAGATCTATTCGCAAAAGGGCTAAAAAGAATCATGCGCTGCAGGATCGTCGGCGCGCCGGTGCAGGACGGCGCGGGCAGGATGGGATGCGAGATGGGGCCGAGCGCGCTGCGCACCGCCGGGCTCGTCTCGGTGCTGTCGGAGCTCGGCCATGAGGTCGAGGACTGGGGCGCGGTCGAGAAGGCTCAGGCGCGCGCCGTCGTCCACGGCAATCTTGCGCTCAAGGCGCTGCCGGAGATTTCCGCCTGGACGACGGCGATCGCCGAGACCGCCTGTGCGGCTTCGAAGGATGCCATGCCGATCTTCCTCGGCGGCGACCACTCGATCTCCGCCGGCACGGTGTCCGGCGTGGCGCGCCGCGCGGCCGAACGCGGCCGGCCGCTCTTCGTGCTGTGGCTCGACGCGCATCCGGATTTCCATACGCTCGACACCACCACCAGCGGCAATCTGCACGGCGTGCCGCTCGCCTATGCCAGCGGACAGGCAGGTTTCCAGGGCTATTTTCCGGATCTGCCGGCCGCCGTCGACCCGGCCCGCATCTGCACGATGGGCCTGCGCAGCGTCGATCCGGCCGAGCGCCGCGCGCTGAAAGAGGCAGGCGTGACCGTGCACGACATGCGCGCCATCGACGAGCACGGCATCGCCCCGCTGCTGCGCGCTTTCCTGGCCAAGGTCGAAGCGGCAAACGGGCTCCTGCATGTCAGCCTCGACGTCGATTTCCTCGAC
The DNA here is from genome assembly GCF_003999155.2 of Mesorhizobium sp. M1D.F.Ca.ET.231.01.1.1. Classification (NCBI taxonomy): domain Bacteria; kingdom Pseudomonadati; phylum Pseudomonadota; class Alphaproteobacteria; order Hyphomicrobiales; family Phyllobacteriaceae; genus Mesorhizobium; species Mesorhizobium sp. M1D.F.Ca.ET.231.01.1.1. The sequence continues at coordinate 63,999 of NZ_RZOZ02000008.1, read as the reverse complement.
CCGTCGATCGCGCCGGCGGTCGGCACCACCGTGCCCGGCGGCGCCACCTTCCGCGAGGCGCATCTGGTGATGGAGATGCTGTCCGACAGCGGCCTGGTCTCCAGCCTCGACCTTGTGGAATTGAATCCCTTCCTCGACGAGCGCGGCCGCACCGCGACGCTGATGGTCGACCTCACCGCCAGCCTGATGGGCCGCCGCATCATGGACCGCCCGACCCGCAGCCATTCCGGAAGCCTCTGATCATGACCCAGCCTTCGCGCCTTGCCATCGTCCCCTTCGTCAGCGTCGACCGCATGATGAAGCTGGTGCTCGCCATCGGCGTCGAACGCTTCCTCACCGAGCTCGCCGCCTATATCGAGGAGGATTTCCGCCGCTGGGAGCTATTCGACAAGACGCCGCGCATCGCCTCGCACAGCCATGACGGCGTCATCGAGCTGATGCCGACCAGCGACGGCAAGATGTATGGCTTCAAATATGTCAACGGCCATCCGAAGAACATGCGCGAGGGCCGCCAGACGGTCACCGCCTTCGGCGTGCTCGCCGATGTCGGTTCCGGCTATCCGATGCTCTTGACTGAAATGACGATCCTGACGGCGCTGCGCACCGCCGCCACCTCCGCCGTCGCCGCCAAATACCTGGCGCCCAAGGGCAGCCGAGCCATGGCGATCATCGGCAACGGCGCCCAGTCCGAGTTCCAGGCCATCGCCTTCAAGGCGCTGCTCGGCATCGACCGGCTGCGGCTCTACGACATCGACCGTTCGGCCTCGGAAAAATGCGCCCGCAACCTGGCCGGCAAGGGTTTCGACATCGCCATCTGCCAGACCGGCCAGGACGCGGTGGAAGGCGTCGACATCATCACCACCGTGACCGCCGACAAGCAGTACGCCACCATCCTCACCGACAATATGGTTGGCTCGTGCGTGCACATCAACGCGGTCGGCGGCGACTGCCCCGGCAAGACCGAGCTGCACCGCGACATCCTGTTGCGCTCCGACATCTTCGTCGAGTTTCCGCCGCAGACGCGCATCGAGGGCGAGATCCAGCAGCTCGACGCCGACCATCCGGTGACCGAGCTGTGGCAAGTGATGACCGGCCAGGCCAAAGGCCGCAAGACGCCGGAGCAGATCACGCTGTTCGATTCCGTCGGCTTCGCCACGGAAGATTTTTCCGCGCTGCGTTATGTCCGCGATCAGCTCCAGGCCACCGGCCTCTACGAGGAGCTCGACCTGCTCGCCGATCCCGACGAGCCGCGCGACCTGTTCGGCATGCTGCTGAGAGCCGCCATGCAGCCGGCGGCTTGACCGAAATCGACGGCGCGCTACCGGCGCGCCGCCGCGCAGCTCTCCCTCTCCACCAGGACTGGCGTCAGCACCTCGCGGCGCGAGGGCGCTTCCGGCTCGACGACGCGCTCGAGCAGCAGGCTCACCGCCCGCGTGCCGATCTTCTCGACCGGCTGGGCGATCGTCGTCAGCGGCGGCCAGGTGGTGACGGCGTAGGGAATGTCGTCGAAGCCGATCAGCGACATGTCGTCTGGCACCCGCAAGCCGCGCGAGCGCAGCGCGGTGATGGCGCCCATGGCCATCAGGTCGTTGCAGGCGAACACCGCGGTGATCTCCGGCGCCTGTTCCAGCAGCCGCTCCATCGCCAGCCGGCCGCCGGCGAAATGATAGTCGGAATCGACCACCGACGAGGGGGGCAGTGCGAGGCCTGCTTCCTCGAGCGCGCGGGTAAAGCCGCGCAGGCGGGCAGGGCTAGAGCTCGAATCGCGCGGGCCGCCGATGACGCCGATCCTTTTGTGGCCGAGCCCGACCAGATGGCGCCCGGCGAGATAGCCGCCGTGATCATGGTCGACCAGCACGGAATCGACATTGACCGAATGGATCTCGCGGTCGAGCAGCACCGCCGGCACGGCGGCGGAAAGGCTCGCAAACACCCGCGCATGGTCGGACGAGCCGGCAAAGATCAGCCCGTCGATCTGCTTGGCCATCAGCACCGACAGATAGCGCTCCTCCTTCTCGGCGCTGCCGTCGGAATTGCACAGGATCACGGTATAGCCGGCGACGAAGCCGGCATCCTCGATCTGGCGAGCCACGCTGGCGAAGAACGGATTGGAATTGTCGGGGAGCAGCAGGCCGATGGTCTTGGTCTCGCCGCGCCTGAGGCTGCGCGCCAGCGAATTCGGGCTATAGCGCAAGGCGGTGATCGCCGCGCGCACGCGCTCGGCCGTCTCCGGCTCGACATGGCGCGTGCGGTTCATCACATGCGAGACGGTTGCGACGGACACCCCCGCGTAGCGTGCGACATCGGCAATCGTTGTCATGGTCCCTTGGTCCCGGTGACTCCCTACATTTCCTACGCAACTCCGGACGAAAAGCCGCTACGCACTTTTCCTTGGAACTGCTCTAGCGGATCCTCCGCAACAGCCTCTCCCGATATGCGTCTAGAATGACCGCGAGCACGATGACAAGGCCGATCACGATCGGTTTGAAATTGTCGCCGACGCCGAGCAGCTGCAGCCCGGTGCTCAAGACCTGCAAGATGCAGGCGCCGACCAGCGTGCCGACGATCGAGCCCTTGCCGCCGCTGAGGCTGGTGCCGCCGATGATGACGGCGGCGATCGCGTTGAGCTCGTAGCCGACGCCGGCGATCGGGCTGCCGATGTTGAGGCGCAAAAGATAGACCATCGCCGCGATGCCGGCCGTCAGTCCGCTGATGGTGAAGGCGGCGACCTTGTAGAAGTCCGGATTGTGGCCGGAGAGCCGCACCGCCTCGTCATTGGTGCCGACGGCGAAGATCATGCGGCCGAAGACGGTGAAGCGCAGCACGAACCAGCCGGCCGCGATCACCAGCACCGCGACCAAGAAGATCGACGGCAGGAAGCCGCCGATGATGAGATTGCCGAAATCGACGAAGCTTTGCGGCAGGCCGGTGATGGTCGAATTGTCGCTGACCACGCGGGCGGCGCCGGCGGCCATGTTGAGCATGCCGAGCGTGACGATGAAGGACGGGATCTTCCAGCGCGTCGAGATCCAGCCGTTGAGGAAGCCGCAGACCGCGCCCGTCGCCATGCAGGCGAGCAGCGCCAGCGTGATCGCCATCGCCGGCGAGAGGCTCTCATTGATCATGACGGTCGCCCCAACCACGGTGCAGAGCGCCAGCACCGAACCGACCGACAGGTCGATGCCGCCGGTGAGGATGACGAAGGTCATGCCGGCGGCCAGCACCGTGTTGATGGCGATCTGCACGAAGATCTTGAGCGCGTTGCCGGGCGTGGCGAAATAGGGCGCGCTGACCGAGAAGAACAGCGTGATCAGCACCAGGGCGAGCAGCACGCCGGCGTCGCGCACGAGAAAGCGCAGGAACTTCGCCCGCCCGGGGGAAACCGGCGCCGACACGAGGGATTGGGACGTCTCGCTCATGGCCGCACGTACTCCTGGTAGGCAAGCGACAGGATGCGCTCCTGGTCGAATTCGGGTCGCGGCACCTCGCCGACGATCCTGTTCTTGGAAAAGACGATGATGCGGTGGCACATGCCCATCAGCTCGGGCAGGTCGGACGACACCATGATGATGCCCTTTTGCGCCGCCGCCAGCATCCACAGAAGCTGGTAGATCTCGCGCCGCGCGCCGATGTCGACGCCGCGCGTCGGCTCGTCGAGGATCAGCGTCGAGGTGCCGCGGAACAGCCACTTGGCCAAAACCACCTTCTGCTGGTTGCCGCCGGAAAGATTGCGCACCGCCTGCTCGATCGAGCTTGCCTTGACGCGCAGCTGGCCGACGAGATCATTTGCTGCCGCGCTCTCGGCCCGGCGGTTGAGCAGCCCGTGGCGCGAGACCTTGCCGAGGTCGGTGATGGTGATGTTCCTGTCCACGGCCAGGTCGAGCAGCAGGCCCTGGCCCTTGCGGTCCTCGGTGAGCAGGCTGAGCCCAGCCCGGACCGCGTCCTTGGGCGCCGTGATCGCCACCGGCCGGCCGTCGATCTCGACGACGCCGTCGAGCTTGGGATCGGCGCCGAACAGGGCCCGCATCGCTTCGGTGCGGCCGCTGCCGACCAGGCCGGCTACGCCCAGGATCTCGCCATGGCGGACGTCGAAGGAAATCGCGGGGGTCGCGGCATCGCGCTTCAGATTGGTCACGCTGAGCGCGACCTTGCCCGGCACGACCCTGGCATCGAAGCCGAATTCGTCGGCGATGTCGCGGCCGATCATCATGCGCACGATATCCGGCACCGACAGGCCGTGAAGGTCGCGGGTCGCGACCAGCCGGCCGTTGCGCAGGACGGTCACGCGGTCGCCGATCTCGAACACCTCGTGCAGGCGGTGCGAGATGTAGATGATGGTGACGCCCTTGGCCTTCAACCGCTTGATGATGGAAAACAGCCGCTCGATCTCCGGCGGCGTCAGCGTCGCCGTCGGCTCGTCCAGCACCAGGAGCTTGCTGTCGTAGCTCAGCGCCTTGGCGATCTCGACCAGCTGCATCTGCGCGACGCCGAGCGCCTCGACCCGCGTCCTCGGATCGATGTCGAGGCCGACCTCCTTGAGCAGCGCGACGGCCCGGCGGTTCAGCGCCCCGCGGTCGACGACGCCGAAGGCGCGGCGCGGCAGGTTTTCCAGCATCAGGTTCTCGGCGATGCTGAGATAGGGCAGGAGGTTCAGCTCCTGATGCACGATGCGGATGCCGCTCTGCTGCGCGTCATGCGGCGTCCTGGGCCGGTAGGGCTGGCCGTTGAAGGCGATCGCACCGCTGTCCGGCTGGTAGATGCCGGCGAGCAGCTTGATCAGCGTCGACTTGCCGGCGCCGTTCTCGCCCAGCACGATATGGGTTTCGCCGCGCGCGATCGACAGCGAGACGTCGCTCAGCGCGACGACGCCGGGAAAGATCTTTCCGACCCCTTCAAGGGAAAGAATCACATCATCCATGCAGCAATCCTGAATGGCGCTCTTCTACCGCAACGGCGGTACGAGCGCGTCATCGCCGCCGACGCTCTGCCGGCGGCGATGATGGGACAAGCGAATGGAAGGCGCCAGAGGGAGTGCCGGCGCCCTTGCTCGCCTCATGCCGTGATCAGCTTGACGTCCGTCTTGACCCAGCCGGAGAATTTCTCGCCGGCAAGCTCGCGCAGGCCGTAGTCGATGCCCATCGCCGCCATCTGCGCGCCATACTGCTCGACGGTGGCGAGCATCTTGCCTTCCTTCAGCAGCGGGCCGACGGCCGGGATGTTGTCGAAGCCGACGACCTTGATCTGGCCCGACTTGCCGGCCGCGTCGATCGCCTTGACGACGCCGAGCGCCATCGAATCATTGGCCGCCATCACGCCCTGGATGTCAGGATGCTGGGTGAGGAAGTTGGTCATCAGGGTGTTGGCTTCCTCGGTCTCCCAATGCGCCGTCTTGGAGTCGAGCAGCTTCAGCTTGTACTCCTTCACCGAATCGTCAAAGCCGAGCTTGCGCTGCTTGGCGTTGTCGGCCTCCGGATTGCCCTCCAGGATGACGACCTTGCCGCCCTTGCCCAGCGCCTTGCCGAGCGCGTCGCCGGCAAGCTTGGCGCCGGCGCGGTTGTCCGGGCCGAAGAAGGCGAGATCGACGCCGGCCTTCTTCTTGGCTTTCTCGTCGAGCGCGACGTCGATGTTGATGACCTTGATGCCGGCCTTCAGCGCCTTGGCGATCGGGGTGACCATGGCCTTGGAATCGGCGGGCGCGACGACGATGATGTTGTAGTTCTGGGTGATGAAGTTCTCGATGGCGTCGACCTGAGCGGCGAAGTCGCGCTCGTCCTTCATGCCGACGGCGGCGAAATCGAACTTGTCCTTGTTCTTGGCCGCGTACGCCTCCGCGCCGGCCTGCATCTGCTTGAAGAACTCGTTGGCGAGCGACTTCATGACCAGGCCGACCTTCGGCTTGTCGGCGGCGAAGGCCGGTCCGAGCGGCAGCGCGAGCGCGCCCGCGGCAAGCGCGCTGGTCTTGAGGAACTGGCGACGCGAGAACGAGCCCAGCTCGAGCCTATGCGTATTTGAAACTTTGCTCATGCTTTCCTCCACTTTTAATGAGCCGTAATCGGTTACGTAACCGATTACGCGGCAGACTAGATTGCGATTTTATCAGATGTCAATATCGCAAGCGAGCTATTGGCGCGCGATTTGTTGGTGCCTGCGGGCCTCCTTGAGAGGCTGGCGCGGCCCCTCATGGCGTGGTCGGGTTGATGCCTATCCGGAAAAAGCCCGTGCATAGGTCCGGGCGAATTCGGCGAAACTGGTCGGCCTGACACCGAAGGCATCATGCGTCGCGAGATTGACGCGGGACTTCGGGCGCCTGAGCCGCTCTTGCAGCTGCTCGTCGAGCGCATCGACAAAATCCGCAGGCGCGCCGCTCCCAAGCAACACGCTGCGGCGTTCGTCCCAACTGATCGGGACATATCTGACAGGCCTGCCTGTCGTGGCCGATATCCGTTCAGCTACTTCGTTCATCGTCAGCGCTTCCGGCCCTGTCATGTTCAGGCTCTCGCTCTCGTGACCTCCCTCCCGCAGCAGCCGGCAGGCGACTTTCGCGATGTCCTCGATAGCCACTGGCGCGAGCTCGATATCCGCGAGCGGCAGACGCAGCTCGCCATCCCGGCTTATGGTCGGGGCCTCCCTGAGATAGACCTGCATGAACTGGGACGGCCGAAGGTGCGTCCACGCCAGACCCGATCCTTCAAGATGGTCTTCGATCTCTTCATGCATTCGCGTGAAGCGGAATTTGGCCGGATCGAACCCGATCCCGGACTCCGCTCCGGAGAATTTGACGATATGCGGGACACCGGCCTGCTTGCAAAGATCGATGAAGCTGCATTGCGTTTCGCGCATGTCCGGTGTCCCCGACGAGATCAGCAGCACCCGCGTGACACCGTCGAGCGCTGCCTTGACGTCGTCGCCGGCCCGCATGTCGCCTTCAATCGCGTCGATGCCCGGCAGCTTGTCGATCCCGGTGGCCGACGCCTTGCGAGCGTTTCTCACCAGCGCTTTGGCCGGCACGTGGTTATGGGCCAGCTCACGAACAATTATCTGACCGCTCAAGCCGGTCGCGCCTGTCACCAGTATCATTGGTCTTTCCTTTTCGCGGCCCGCCGTATCCGCCGGCAAAACCTCTCGTCTTGCCAAGACGCGATGGCCGATGAAAAGGATCCTCGACTGTAGAAAAATTTACCGGCCGTGGCCCGGGTCGGCCACGGTCCGATCGATCATCACCGCCAGCCGAGCGCCGGCGCGACGTGCTTCAGGATCGCCTCGATGACATGGGCGTTGTAGTCGACGCCGAGCTGGTTGGGCACGGTCAAGAGCAGCGTGTCGGCCTCGGCGATCGCCTGGTCTTCCCTGAGCTGTTCGACCAGCTTGTCCGGCTCGGCGGCGTAGGTGCGGCCGAACACGGCGCGCTTTTCCGGCTCGATATAGCCGAAATGGTCCTCGCCCTCGCTGCCGCCGAAATAGGCGCGGTCCATGTCGTTGACCAAAGCAAAGATGCTGCGGCTCACCGAGACGCGCGGCTCTCGTTCGTGGCCGGCTTCTTTCCAGGCGGCGCGGTAGGCCCTTATCTGCTCGGCCTGCTGGATGTGCAGCGGCTGGCCGCTCTCGTCGAATTTGAGCGTCGAGCTCTGCAGGTTCATGCCGAGCCTGGCCGCCCATTCGGCGGTGGCGTTGGTCGCCGCGCCCCACCAGATCCGTTCGCGCAAGCCCTCCGAGAACGGCTCCAACCTCAGCAGGCCGGGCGGATTGGGAAACATCGGCCGCGGATTGGGCTGGGCGAAACCCTGGCCGCGCAGCACTTCGAGGAAGACTTCGGCGTGGCGGCGCGCCATGTCGGCGTCGGTCTTGCCCTCTTCCGGCACGTAGCCGAAATAGCGCCAGCCATCGATCACCTGCTCCGGCGAGCCGCGGCTGATTCCCAGCTGCAAACGCCCGCCCGCGATGAGGTCGGCGGCGCCCGCATCCTCGGCCATGTAGAGCGGGTTCTCGTAGCGCATGTCGATGACGGCGGTGCCGAGCTCGATACGGCTGGTCTTGGCGCCGGCCGCGGCAAGCAGCGGAAAGGGCGAGCCGAGCTGGCGGGCGAAATGGTGGACGCGGAAATAGGCGCCGTCGGCGCCGAGCTCCTCGGCCGCGACCGCGAGGTCGATCGACTGCAGCAGCGCGTCGGCGCCCGAGCGCGTGCCCGATTGCGGCGACGGCGACCAATGCCCGAAGGACAGAAACCCGATCTTTTTCATGCGCTCCATTCCGCTTCAGGGCGGGCCTGCTCGGCCGCCCGAACTGTTGTGTTGCTCCAACGCAATACCAAGGAACAGCGTAGAACGGCTCCCGCGTCGGGATTGCGCAAGGCAGATAGTCGAAGCCGAGCGGCGGTTCAACGCAACGCAGCAGGATACAGACCGTCAATCGATCCGGATCCAGACGCCTTTGGTGTTGAGATATTCCTCGAGATGATCGGCGCCGCCCTCGCGGCCGTAGCCGCTCATCTTGTAGCCGCCGAACGGCACGGCCGGGTCGATCGCGTGATAGGTGTTGACCCAGACCGAGCCGGCGCGCAGCCGGTTGGCGAGCTGATGCGCCTTGCCGACATCCTTGGTGAACACGCCGGCGCCGAGGCCGTACGGCGTGTCGTTGCCGCGCCGCACCGCTTCGTCCAGCGTGTCGAAGGGCAGCGCCGCGATGATCGGTCCAAAGATTTCCTCGCGCGCGATGCGCATGCCGTCGGTGACGCCGGAAAAGATGCCGGGCGTCATGAAATTGCCGGCGGCCAAAGCGCCTTCGGTGATGCGCTGACCGCCCGTCACCAGCCGCGCGCCCTCGCGCGCGCCGTCCGCGATGAAGCCGCCGACGCGCTCGAGCTGCCTTGGCGAGATCAGCGGCCCGATCTCGGTCTCCGGATCGGCGCCGTCGCCGATCCGGAGCCTGGCGGCAAAACCAGCCACGCGCTCGACGAACTCCTCATAAATCGGCCGCTCGACGAAGAGCCGCGACCCGGCGATGCAGACCTGGCCCGAATTGGCGAAGACCGACATCGCCGCCACCGGCACGGCGCGCTCGATGTCGGCATCGGCCAGGACGATCACCGGCGACTTGCCGCCGAGCTCCAGCGACACGCGCTTCATGTTGGCGCCGGAGGCGCGCAGGATCGCCTGTCCGGTGGCGGTAGAGCCGGTGAAGACCAGCTTGTCGACATCCATATGCGCGGCCAGCGGCGCGCCGGCCTCCGCGCCGGTTCCGGTCACGACATTGACGACGCCGGGCGGCACGCCGGCTTCCTGCATCAGGTCGGCGATCAGAAGCGGCGTCAGCGGCGCTTCTTCCGAGGGCTTCAGGACGATGGTGCAGCCGGTGGCCAGGGCCGGGCCGATCTTCCAGATCGAGGCGGCGGTGGGCGCATTCCAGGGGATGATCGCGCCGACCACGCCGACCGGCTCCTTGCGCGTGAAGGAGACGATCTCGCCCGGCAGCGAGTTGCCGATGGTCTGGCCATGGATCGACGTCGCCATGCCGGCGTAGAAGCGCAGCATGCCGAGCACGCGGTTCTTGTTGGCCAAGGTGCGGGTGACCGGCATGCCCATGTCGGTGGTGTCGGAAAGCGCAAGCTCCTCCCAATGCCGCTCCATCAGATCGGCGATCTTGAGCAGCAGCTGCTGGCGCTCATAGGGCTTGAAGCGGCTCCACGGCCCCTCGAAGGCCCGCCGCGCCGCCGCGACCGCCAGGTCGATGTCCCGGGAATCCGACAGCGGCACGGTGCCGATCACGGCGCCGGTGGCGGGGTTGCGCGTCTCGAGAGTCCGGCCGCTCACCGAATCGCGCCATTCACCATCGATCAGCATCTGCCGGTGCCGGCCGTCGATCGGCGTGTGCAAGGAAAGGTCCCTCACCGATAACGTCATCTGAAGCCGCTTCCTCCGATGAGCATGGAGTTATGGCACCGGCCCGCGCATGGGCGCAAGTTTGCTCCGCCGTCGAATGTCCGGTCGCCGGCGCCTGATTTGTCCATCCGCCATACTTTGTGCTTCATCGCCTGCTGAACAAGGCCGAACCGGCCCGCCATCCGGCAAGGGGGCGGCAAAAACGGAGCCCGGCACCCGTTCATGCATGAGCTGACGCCCGTTCTCTCCACCGTTGCGGCTTCCTTCCTGGCGTCCTTCGTCGAGGTGGTCGAAGCCTTCACAATCGTGCTCGCCGTCGGCGTGACGCGCGGCTGGCGGCCGGCGCTGACCGGCGCCGCATCGGCGCTCGCGGTGCTGGCCGCGCTGGTGCTGGCCTTCGGGCCGCTGCTGGCGCTCGTCCCCATCACGCCGTTGCAGTTCGCGGTCGGCGTGCTTCTGGTCCTGTTCGGCATGCGCTGGCTCAGGAAGGCGATCCTGCGCAGCGCCGGCGTCATCGCGCTCCGCGACGAGGAGGCCGCCTTTTCGCGCGAGACCGACGCGCTCAGCCACCAGGCCGAAGACCGCCGCGCCGATTATCTGGCCGGCGTCGCCGCCTTCAAGGCGGTGCTGCTCGAGGGCGTCGAGGTGGTGTTCATCGTCATTGCCGTCGGCGGCGCCCACGGCCGGACGCTTCAAGCCGGCCTCGGCGCGCTGGCGGCCTTCATGCTGGTGATGCTGATCGGGCTGGCCGTGCACCGGCCGTTGGCGCGCGTGCCGGAAAATGCGCTCAAATTCGTCGTCGGCCTGATGCTGACCAGCTTCGGCGTGTTCTGGACAGGCGAAGGCCTCGGCGCCGAATGGCCAGGCGAGGACCTTGCGCTGCTTGCCATCTTTGCCGTCATCGCCGCCGCATCCTTCGCCATGGTGCGACGGCTGCGCGGCAGCCACGCGGCGCCCGCTGAAGGAATTGCCCGATGAGGATCATCCGCCTTGTCCTGAAGGAGCTCATCGGCATGTTCGTCGACGACGGCAGTCTCGCGCTTCTGTCGCTGCTCCTGATTGCCCTGGTGGCCGGCGCCGTGAAGCTGCTTGCGTTGCCGCCGCTCGCCGGCGGCGTCCTGATCCTGGTCGGCTGTCTGGCGATCCTTTTGGAAAGCACGAGGCGCGCCGCGCGCGGCGGCGGCCGGACCTAAAGCATGTCTCCCGTGGACCGGTTTCGGGACAAAGACATGCTTGAAATCAAAGATTTAAAGCGGGGCGCGTGAATCTTTCCCACGCGACGTGCTTTAAGCCGAGGCATCGGGCAGGTCAGGTCAACCTCGGATTGCGCGGCTTTCCTTGCGGATCATGCGTTTCACGAAAAGCTCGGCGTGCTCGGCCCACTTGATTTCGGTGACGTTGTTCTCGCGGACCGATCGCTTGAAAGCTTCTCGCAAGGCGTCGAGCTCGAACACCGAGAGCCTATTGTGTTTCGATATGCGAACGTCCATCGCGCCAGCCGACCGCCAAAGTTATATCTACGTATATGCTTCGCCAGCCCGGACTCAAGGCGTTGCCGCTGACTTCTTTTGGGTGCAATCGGGTCGATCGCGATCAGTAGATCGTGAACAAGGTCGGCAGCATGCCGATCACGCGAAAATGCTCGACCGTCTCGATGAGCGGGAACAAGGCCAGGAAATAAAGCCCGTCCCGGAACGTGCTTTTCAGCGCGCCGGTGGAAAACACCCACTGATCCTGGTCGCGGTAAAGCATTGGGTTCGGCCAGAAACGCGGCGTTCGTTCGGCATAGGCGGTGTAGGCGGCGCCGAACTTGCCGGACAGGAACTCGGCTTCCCGGCCGGCGGTGAAGCGGAAGACGAGGAAGCTCGCGAGGCCGAGCGTCACGGCCGCCAGCACCGATCCGAACATCAGCCCGATGCCGACCGCGCCGATGGTCGAGAAGAAATAGAGCGGGTTGCGGGTCATCGAGAACGGACCCGAGACGATCAGTTCGTCGTTCTTCCTGCCGCCGACATAGAGGATGCTCCACAGCCGGCCGAGGAAGCAGATCAGCACGAGGCCGAAGCCGGCCGTCTCCACCAGCTCGTGCCCGCTCGATCCCTCGCTGAGAAACGGCTTGGAGAACAGCAGCAGCACGATGGCCACCACCGCTGCGGCCTGGACGACGATCAGGCGCCTGTGCTGGTCGAACGCTTTCGGCGCTGACTTGAGCAATGTGTAAGCCATTCGGTTTCGGTCACTCCGGCCCGGGCGGGACGTTACCCCACTAGCCTTTCTCCAACCTCATTGCGAGGCCCGATCAGTATTTTCGGTCATTCTTACGAATTTGTAAGGAGCTGGACAGGCGCGCGTAAGCCCGGCTTGTGGGAATGGCTCATCGCCGATGCTACCATGGCGTCTGCGATGGAATCCGGACGATACGCCAACATGCGACTTCTGCTGGTTGAGGATGACCCAAGGACGGCCGACTACATCGTCAGGGGGCTCTGCGAAGCCGGGCACGCCTGCGACCTCTTGCGCAACGGCCATGACGCGCTCGTCGCGGCGACCCGCGATGCCTATGACGTCATCGTGGCCGACCGCATGGTCCCCGGCCTCGACGGCCTGTCGATGATCAAGGCGGTGCGCGCGGCGGGCGTCACGACGCCGACCATATTCCTGACCTCGATCGGCGGCGTCGACGACCGGGTCGAAGGGCTCGAGGCCGGCGGCGACGACTATCTCGTCAAGCCTTTCGCCTTTTCCGAGCTGCTCGCCCGCATCAACGCGCTCGGCCGGCGGCCGGCGGCGCAGGAGCAGAAGACCAGCCTGCGCGTCGCCGATCTCGAAATGGACCTGATCATGCGCCGCGTGACCCGGCAGGGCCAGGTGATCGACCTGCAGCCCCGGGAATTCAGCCTGCTCGAGGTGCTGATGCGCGGCGAGGGCCGCGTCATCACGCGCACCATGCTGCTGGAGCGCGTCTGGGATTTCCATTTCGACCCCAAGACCAGCGTCGTCGAGACCCATATCAGCCGGCTCAGGGCCAAGGTAGACAGGCCGTTCGAATTGGCGCTCATCCACACCGTGCGCAACACCGGCTACAGCCTGCACGCCCAAGGTTGACCCCAAGGTTGACGATCCAGGCCTGATCGCATCTCGCATGCCCGACAAGCTGCCCGTATATAAGCGGCATGTCGATGCTGGACACTGCAAAGCGATGGGCGCGCGGCATCAAGCGCGACGTGGTGGCGTTGTGGCTCGCTGCCCGCGATCCGCGCGTTCCCTGGTATGCGAAGGCCGTTGCCGGTGCGGTCGCGGCCTATGCCCTCAGCCCCATCGACCTCATTCCGGATTTCATCCCGGTCTTCGGCTATCTGGATGACCTTTTGATCGTCCCGCTCGGCATCATGCTGGCGGTGAAGCTGGTCCCTGCCGGTCTTATGCAGGAATTCCGCGACGAGGCCACGCGCCGCGCCAAGCCGGTCAGCAAGGCGGGGCTGATCTTCATGATCGCGGTTTGGATATTGGCGGCACTGGCCTTGCTGTGGTTGTTCTGGCCGAAGTCCGTCTAGAGCAATTCCAGGAAAAGTGTGTAACGGTTTTCCGTTCGGAATTGCGTAAGAACAAATAGTTTGAGCGATGAAAGAAACACGCGTCAGCCTGCTGCGCAGCACGCCGTTCCGGCTGGCGCTGACCTTTGCCTTCCTGTTCGTGCTCGCCTTCATCCTGTCCGGCGCTGTCGTCTACCAGCTGATGAGCGCGGACCTCGCGAGACGGCTCGATCAATCGATCAAGGAAACCTATACGGTCGTGGCCCTGACCTATGCCGGGAACGAGAAGGAGGACCTTGTCGCCTCGGTCAACAACAACGCCGACCTCAGCCCCGACAAGGACCAGCTTTTCTCGCTGAGCGACGCCGACGGCAACCATCTGGCCGGAAATTTCACCGCTTCAGGCCTGCCCGACGGTTTCTCCATGTTTGCCGCCAGATTGCCGGGGGTGCCGCCCGACACGATGTATCGCGCCTATACGGGCGAGGTCGGCGGCAACAGCCTCACGGTCGCCTTCTCGCTGGCCGAGACCGACGAGCTGGAGACCATCGTGCTGATGAGCTTCGGCTGGGGCATGCTGTTCATCACCGGGCTCGCGATCGCCGGCGGCGCCTTGCTCGCCTCGCGTGTCCAGCGGCGGCTCGACGGCATCGCCGCCACCATGGTCGACGTCTCGCACGGACGGCTGGACGCGCGCATCCCGCTGATCGGCAATGGTGACGACATCGACGCCGTCTCCGCCCAGGTCAACGCCGCGCTCGACCGGCTGTCCGCGCTGGTCGACGGCATGAGGGAGGTCAGCGCCAACATCGCGCATGACCTCAAGACGCCGCTCAACCGGCTGCAGATGATCCTGGAGCAGGCAGCCGACAAGACGGCTGCAGGCGAGGAAGTCGCGGCCGAGCTGTCGGACGCCCGCGCCGAAAGCCGGCAGATCAACGAGACCTTCGACGCGCTGCTGCGCATCGCCCAGATCGAGGCCGGCGCGCGCAAGGCGCGCTTCGTCGATCTCGACGTCGGCAGCGTCGTCGGCACCATCGGCGAGGTCTATGCCGATGTAGCGGAGGATGACGGGAAGTCCCTGTCCACAAAACTCGTTCCGGACACCAAATGGTATATCCACGGCGATCGTGACCTGCTGATGCAGATGCTCGCCAATCTGGTCGAGAACGCGCTCGGGCACGGCCCGCCGGGCACGTCGATCGAGCTGGCGGTGACCGGGCAGGACGACCGAATCCTGGTCCATGTAAGCGACAACGGTCCCGGCATCCCGGCGGAGGAGCGCGAAAAAGTCTTCCAGCGGCTCTACCGGCTGGATTCCAGCCGCACGACGCCTGGCAGCGGCCTGGGCCTCAGCCTCGTCAAGGCGGTGGCCGACCTGCATGGCGCCACCATCACGCTGGAGGACAACAATCCAGGGCTCGCCGTGATCGTCAGCTTCCCGGCCGTGGGAACTCCAGCTGCCTGACGGGACTGGTATGTTCTGTTCGAACCGTCTTACGCACTTGTATAGCCGCTGCCAGCCGCTCGAAAACTCCGGTCTTTAGGCTTGCGAAGTCCGCCGGTTCGGGAACGAGGTGAAGACCCTGGCGAAAAGATCACCGTCACCTATTCCGCCCAGGCCGAGGTCGAGGAAGCGACAACGTCATATCGATATCCCTTCCGCTCTTAGGAACTCATTGAACGACAGGTGCGCCACGCCTTCCATCTTGCAGATGTCCGGAATGCGCATTTTCTTGGCGCTCTGCTGGTACGTGTTCGGCTTCTCCATGCTTATCACCGGAAGCTTCAAGGTCATCGCCAGCGCTATGATTGAAATATCATTCAAGCCAACTGTGCCCTTGCGGTTTCCGTTATATTCGGAAATCACCGATTCGTACTTGGCCTTTAGCATCTCGACGCAATCAAGGTACTCCGTCCACGGCCACTTGTCATCGCCGACTTCGTAACACATTGATTCAGCGCACGATTTTAGGCACTCGCCGATCTTGCCTTCAATGGAATCAAGTTCGTCCAGGATTTCTTGGTTGCAGCAAAGCTTGCCCGCCTCGACTACCTTCGAAACTTGCGCCCACAGGGATGCGAAAATATCCTCCGGAAGGTTCTCCAGAGGATTACTGAAGCCAGACGTGTCGAGGCAATAAGCCGGCACTCTAGTCCCCGAAGTGGTTCCTTATGTCGTATAGGTGCGACAGGCTCTTGATCCCCATGAATTCTGCCGCGTTGTGGTTTGTAATTCGTCCGCTGTTCCAAGCTTCGATAACCAGTCCCGTATAGAAATCACCGCGACTTGAGCGATAGCGCTGGCCGTAATACTTCGGCCTTCCGCCTCCCACGTATTCCTCTTCCTCTTTGATGAACTCGGGGCGCTTGACGAACCAATAAAAAGCGGGCTTCACGAACCCAAGCGCTACCAGCCGGATCAGCATCGCATGACGACTTACGGCATAGCGATTTGCCATCGACCGGAGCTCTTTTTCTCCAATCTCATCCATTGGCGCTTTCAGGCCGCCCATTTCTTTTTCGATGGCCTTCTTCGGCATAAGAAAGGCCGCTGCAAAGCGGTTGCACCATGCCTCGATTTGTTTGAGGCCCTTTGCCCCTCCAAACCTGGGTGGGCCACTAATGGCGCTTTGCCTAAGCAGGATATGGGCAAGCTCGTGCGAAAGCGTAAATGCCTGCGCGCTAGGTGCCTCGCCTCCGTACACAATAATTGGAAGCGGCTCCGCGAACAGGCAAATACCCCTCGTCCGAAGCCGCGTTATCCCGTTCATGCGAAGAACCAGAACTCCGATTTCTTCGAATTTGCGCCTGAGAAAATTTGGGAATTGGTCGCGTTGATCAGATCGTATGGAAAGCTGTCTTTCGACGCTGAATTTGATGGTGTCACGCACCTTCTCAGCTATCGATTCGACGTCATCATTCACCGACGAATATAGATCGGACGGGAATTTTGGTGGTTCGTCTCCGATGATTTCCAGAAGATCTAGAGCGTTGAGCCGTTGTTCTTCCGCCCACCGCTGGACCTCCTCCAGAGCAGCGAGTTCTTGCCCTGGCGTGCCCCCACTATGAAAACGAAAGTCGGGCACAAGCTCAGTCGGCGGCACGTGGGGAATTTCCTTGGAGAAGAACTCCAGAAACGGCCGATCGTAGATATCAGCTAGGCGTCTCGCCTGTTTGACCGTGGGCGATCTGTCGCCTGATTCCCATTCCGCAAGCCTGTCTGGGCTTACGTTGATCCGCCGTGCAATTTCCTTGATATCGCCGTGGACACGGTTCCTCGCCCAGCGAAAAACTTCGCTGTTAAACGGAATCCGTTCCTGTGCACCCCCGGCCATGCGTCGCATCCTTACCTAATGATTAGGACAAATCCACGGTTCACTTGACGCTGCGCAGAATTTTCTTAAGGCGCGCTTACATTTGCTTGAAGGGGATATGTTCCAAAGAGTTAGAGCGTTCCGCTACCGCGCGGCTCCCGCCCGGCGGAAATCGGAGGGCGACATGCCGGCAAGCTTGCGGAAGGATTTGTTGAAGGCGCTGAGCGAGCCGAAGCCCGAGTCCATGGCCACCTTCAGCACATTGGCGCCCTCATGCATCAGAAGCGCCTGCGCGTAACTCAGCCGCAAGAGATTGACATATTCGTTGAGCGTCATGCCGGTCGATTTCTTGAACAGGCTCATGGCGTATTTCGGATGGATGTCGGCCGCTGAGGCGATGTTCACGCAGTCGATGTCGTAGAGGAAATTCTCGGCGATGAAATCGCACATGCGCCCGACATTGCGCGAGGACTGCTGGTCGAAGGGGCTGCCGGCGCCGTGTCCGATTGCCGTTTCCGGCACCAGCCGGTAGGGCTCGAAACGCACCCGCTCAAGCCTCAGCAGCAGCTCGTTGACGGCGTGTTCGGCCTTGGCCGCATCGCCCGAGCGCGCATACTCGTTCCAGCGCTTGAAATTGTCGTTGTCGGACTGGTCGGTGGCATTCGTCACCAGTGTCGCGCCGGTCATCAGCCGGTGCCGGACATCGGCCGGCAGATGCAGCCTGAAGAAATGCACCAGCGGCAGATGCGCGCCGGCATAGATCGCGTCGTCGGAGAGATCGTCCATCTGGTGCGGCAGCCCGCCCCAGAACAGGCACATCTCGCCGGCCGACAGCGAGATCTCATGCTCGGCCATGCGGTAATGCACGCTGCCGCGCACGATGAAATTCACTTCCACCTGGGCGTGCCAATGCGGCTTCAGCATCACCAGCGGGTGGTTGTGGAACATCTGCATGGCGAAAGGCAGGCCTTCGACGCCCGCGCCTGGCTGATAGAACGGACGCTCCGGCATCTTACTTTCCGCCAACTTCTTATTCCCTTTGTCGGGGACAAGCCTTCCGCGCCGCATATTCTAGCCATGCTCACGGTGAGAGAGCAAACGAAATGGGAGGATTTCAATGCGCACCACACTGACCTGCGCCACGCTTTTGCTTGCCCTGGGCTCCGGCCCGGCCTTGGCGCAATCCGGCGAACTGACGATCTGGAGCTGGAACATCGCCGCTTCGTCGCTGAAGTCGACGATCGAGGGCTTCAACAAGAAATACCCCGATATCAAGGTCACGGTTCAGGACCTCGGCAACCAGCCGACCTATGACAAGTCGATCGCCGGCTGCGCCGCCGGCGGCGTCGGCCTGCCGGACATCGTCTCGATCGAGAACGGCGAGGCCGAGAACTACTGGAGCCAGTTCCCCGACTGCTTCGTCGACCTGCACACGCTGGGCTACACGGCGGACGATGAGAAGAAATTCCCCGACTTCAAGCGCACCGAGCTCGAGGTCGGCGACAAGGCCTATGCCATGCCCTGGGATTCCGGCCCGGTCGCCGTCTTCTATCGCCGCGACTTCTACGAGAAGGCCGGCGTCGATCCGGCCTCGATCAAGACCTGGGACGATTTCATCGCCGCCGGCAAGAAGATCCAGGCCGCCAATCCAGGCGTCTCGATGACCAATGCCGATTTCAACGGCGACACCGAATTCTTCCGCATGATCTCGAACGAACAGGGCTGCGCCTATTTCGCCGAGGACGGCCAGTCGATCACGGTCAATCAGCCGAAATGCGTCGACGCCATGACCAAGGTCAAGGAGATGAAGGACGCCGGCATCGTCACTTCGGCCGACTGGTCGACCAAGATCACCAACAACACCGCCGGCACCGTCGCCACCCAGGTCTATGGCGGCTGGTACGAGGGCACGATCCGCACCGAATCGCCGAAGGAAAACGGCAAATGGGGCGTCTACCTGATGCCGAGCCTGACCGCCGACGGCCCGCGCGCCGCCAATCTCGGCGGCTCCTCCCTGGCCATCACCGCCGCCTCGAAGAACAAGGAAGCGGCCTACGCCTATCTCAAATACACGCTGGAGACCAATGAGGGTCAGATCACCATGCTGAAGGATTTCGGCCTGGTGCCCTCTCTGATCTCGGCGCTCGAGGATCCCTACGTCGCGCACGGCCAGCCCTATTGGGGCGACCAGGCGGTGTGGAAGGACATCCTTGCCACCTTGCCAAAGGTCGCGCCGAGCCGCGGCACGCCGTTCCAGAGCGACGCCGAGATCATCGTGCGCGCCGTGCAGACCAAGTATCTGGCCGGCGGCTACGCGGACGCCAAGGCCGCGCTCGACGACGCCGCCAGCCAGATCGCCGCGGCGACCGGCCTGCCGGTCAAGTGAGCGCCACTTTTCCTTCTCCCCTTGTGGGGGAGAAGGTGGATTGGCGCAGCGCCAAGACCAATGAGGGGTGTTGGACGGACTGCCGTCGTTGCCAAGCTGGAACACCCCTCATCCGGCCGCTTCGCGGCCACCTTCTCCCACAGGGGAGAAGGCAAGATAGGGCAGCGCCTAGATCGACAATGGCGCTGCTCAGGCAAACTCCAGGCGAATATCGAAACTGCGCTGGTCAAGAAGGCGCGACAGGAAAGGAAGGAGGAGCACGATGCGCTACCGCAACGCCACCGCGTATCGCTTCCTCACGCCCTATCTGCTGATCTTCGCCATCTTCTGGATCTGGCCGATCATCAGCTCGTTCCTGATCTCCTTCCAGGCGACACGCACCGTGCCGTGGCGCTTCGCGCCGACCTTCAACTGGGGCCGCCTGATCGGCGACCCCGCCTTCTTCAACGCGCTGAAGAACACGCTGCTCATCCTCGTCATCCAGGTGCCGGTCATGATCTCGCTGGCGATCGTGATGGCGGTGCTTTTGAATTCGCCGCTGCTCAAGGCGCGCGGCCTCTACCGCTTCGCCTTCTTCGCCCCGGTCGTGGTCGGCGAGGTGGCCTATTCGGCGGTGTTCCGGCTGATGTTCAGCCTCGATTTCGGCATCGTCAACAAGCTCCTGAACGGCGTCGGCCTGCCCAAGATCGACTGGTTCTCCAACGTCACGCCGGCCATGGCGCTGATCATGATCGCGGTGACGTGGCGCTGGGCCGGATACAACGCCATCATCATCCTTGCCGGCCTGCAGTCGATTCCCGACGACGTCTACGAGGCGGCGACGCTCGACCGTGTCAGCAAGGTTAGGCAGTTCTTCCACATCACCTTGCCGCTGTTGAAGCCGGTCATCGTCTTCTGCGCCGTGCTGTCGATCATCGGCACCATGCAGCTTTTCACCGAACCGTTCCTGATCACCGAGCGCGGCGGACCGGGCGGCGGCACCGAGACACTGGGTCTCTTGCTCTACCGGCAGGGCTTCCGCTCGCTCAATTTCGGCTATACCTCGGCCGTCGCCTACACCATGGCGGGCCTCGCCATCGCCATCACCCTGGTGCAGCTCTGGCTGACGAGAGAGCCGAAATGACCTCGCGCTCCCAAAGACGCCTCGGCCGCAGCATCCTGCTGCATCTTGTCCTGACGCCGCTGGCGCTGGTCTGGCTGTTTCCGCTGTGGATGATGGTGGTGTTCTCCACCATGCCCGACAACGGCATCTTCAGCCCCAGCATCGAGCTTCTGCCGCACGACAATTTCCTCGAGAACGTCAACAATCTGCAGCGCGACACCAATTTCATTGGCGCCATCGGCATCTCGGTCTCGGTGGCGGTGACCTACACCTTCCTCTCGGTGCTGCTCACCTCGATGGCCGGCTGGGCGCTGGCGCGCTACGAGTTCCTCGGCAAGGGTATCGTCGTGGCGATCATCCTCGGCACCATCACGCTGCCCTATGCCGTGGTGCTGATCCCGCAATTCATCATGGTGGCGCGCGACTTCCAGCTCGCCAACACCTGGATCGCGCTGATCGTGCCGCCGCTGTTCAATTCGCTCGGCGTGCTCTTCATGCGCCAGGCTTTTTCGATGATGCCGGCCGAGCTGTTCGACGCCGCAAGGGTCGAGGGCGTCAAGGAATGGCGCATCTTCCTGTTCGTCGCGCTGCCTCTGGCGCGGCCGATGCTGGCGGCCTTGGCCATCATCCTCTTCCTTGCGTCCTGGAACAACTATCTCTGGCCGCTTTTGATCAACAGCCAGCCCGGCGCGATGACGGCGCCGGTGGCGCTCGGCACGCTGATCGGCCTGACCAAGGTCTCGTGGGGCGGCATCATGGCCGGCGCGGTGATGCTGACCGTGCCGATGCTCATCGTGTTCGTGCTCTTGCAGCGTCATTTCATCGCCGGCATCGCCGCCGGCGCGGTCAAATAGGACAGGAGCGAGATGGCAGCGGTCACACTTAGCAACGTCGTCAAGCACTTCGGCAATTTCGAGGTCGTCCACGGCGCCGACATCGACGTCGCCGACGGTGAGTTCGTCGTCTTTGTCGGTCCCTCCGGCTGCGGCAAGTCCACGCTTCTGCGCATGATCGCCGGGCTGGAGGACATCAGCGGCGGCGAGATCGCCATCGGCGGCAAGCTGGTGAACGACGTCGAGGCGGCCGACCGCGGCATCGCCATGGTGTTCCAGTCCTACGCTCTCTATCCGCACATGACGGTGGAGCAGAACCTCTCCTTCGGGCTGCGCATGAACGGCAACCCGAAAGCCGACACCGAACGGCGCGTGAAGCGCGCCGCCGAGATCCTCCGCATCGACGAATTGATGCAGCGGCGGCCGAAGCAACTCTCCGGCGGCCAGCGCCAGCGCGTCGCCATCGGCCGCGCCATCGTGCGAGAGCCGCAGGTTTTTCTCTTCGACGAGCCGCTCTCGAATCTCGACGCCGAGCTGAGGGTGCAGATGCGGGTCGAGATCTCGCGCCTGCACAAGGAGCTCGGCGTCACCATGATCTATGTGACGCACGACCAGACCGAGGCGATGACGCTGGCCGACCGCATCGTCGTGCTCAAAGGCGGCAATGTCGAGCAGATCGGCGCCCCGCTCGACCTCTATGACGATCCGGCCAACCGCTTTGTCGCCGGCTTCATCGGCTCGCCGAAGATGAATTTCATCGCGGCGAAGGTCGTCGAGACGTCCAACAGCGCAGCAATCATCGAGCTCGTCAATCACGGCGGCGCCAGGCTGCGCAAGCCGGTGTGCAAGGCCATGCCTGCGATCGGCGCCGACGTCGTGCTCGGCGTCAGGCCGGAGCATTTCTTCGAGGCCGGCGAGGGCGATTGCGACATCCCGGTCAAGGCCGACGTCGCCGAGCATCTGGGCTCGGTGAGCTATGTCTACGCCGATGCCGGACCCGAGGAGCTGATCATCGAGCGCGAGGCCGCCCGCCAGCGCGCCAGCAGCGAACATTTCACCGTCGCGATCAAGGCCGAGCGCTCGCTGCTCTTCGACAAGACAGGCGCGAGGATCCGCTGACTTCCTTTTCCGCCCGCTTGCGAAGGCGTGGCGGCGACCCATGGAGAATTCGACATGACATCTGGAAAAATCCGCTGGGGCATTCTTGGACCCGGCAGCATCGCAAGGTCCTTTGCCGGCGGCGTGGCGCGGTCGCGCACCGGCGAGCTGGTCGCGCTCGGCGCCCGCAATCCAGGCAAGCCCGGTCTTGCCGAGACTTTCCGCGGCGCGCGCATCCTCGACGGCTATGACGCGCTGCTGGCCGACCGCGGCGTCGACGCCGTCTACATCTCGATCCCGCATCCCGGCCATGCCGAATGGGCGATCAAGGCCGCCGAAGCCGGCAAACATGTGCTGTGCGAAAAGCCGCTGGCGCTGACCGCCTTCGAGGCCGACGCCATGATGCACGCGGCGCGCAAGGCCGGCACGTTTCTGGGCGAAGCCTTCATGTACCGGCTGCACCCGCAGACGCTGCAGCTGGTGGAGCTGATCAAGTCGGGCGTCATCGGCGAGGTGCGCATGATCAAGTCGAGCTTCGGCTTCGCCATGCCGGGCTTCATGCCGGAGCACCGGCTCTATGCCAACGAGCTGGCCGGCGGCGGCATCCTCGATGTCGGCGGCTATCCGGTGTCGATGGCCAGGCTGATCGCCGGCGCCGCGGCGGGGCAGCCCTTGCTCGAGCCCGACAAGGTCGCGGGCGCCGCCCATCTCGGCCAGTCCGGCGTCGACGAATGGGCCTCGGCACTGTTGCACTTTCCCGGCGGCATCGTCGCCGAGGTCTCCTGCAGCATTTCGCTCAACCAGGACAATGTGCTGCGCATCCTTGGCACCAAGGGCCAGATCGAGGTGCCGGACTTCTGGTTCGCCGGCGGCAATCGCGATGTCGGACCGGGCCGGATCGAGGTGATCCGGTCCGGCGGCGAGCGCGAGACGATCAGCGTCAACGAGACGCGCCACCTCTATTCCTTCGAGGTCGATGCCGCCGGCGAGGCGATCCTGGCCGGCCGGCAGGAATTCGCCTGGCCGGGCATGGGCTGGGCCGACAGCCTCAACAATCTGCGTGTTTTGGACAGATGGCGGGCAGCGGTCGGACTGGAGTACGAGATCGAAAAGCCGGCTAAGCGCGTCAACACCATCGCCGGCCGGCCGCTGCAAACCAACGGCACCGCCATCGGCAAACGCGCCATTCCGGGCCTGCCGCGCCCAGCCTCGCGGCTGGCGCTCGGCTTCGAGGATTTCCGCACCTTCTCTTCCGGTGCGATCCTGCTCGACGCCTTCTTCGAGGCCGGCGGCAATCTGTTCGACACCGGCTATGTCTATGGCGCCGGCTACACCGAGACGCTGCTCGGCCAGTGGCTTAAGAATCGCGGCGTGCGCGAGCAGTCGGTCATCATCGCCAAGGGCGCGCATTCGCCGCTCTGCTATCCCGATGTCATCGGCAAGCAGCTTGCCCAGTCGCTCGACCGCCTGCAGACCGACCATGTCGATATCTATTTCATGCATCGCGACAATCCGGACGTGCCGGTCGGCGAGTTCGTCGACGCCATGGACCGCGAGGCCAAGGCCGGCCGCATCCGCGGCCTGTTCGGCGGCTCCAACTGGACGATGGAGCGCATGGACGCGGCAATCGCCTATGCCGAAAGGAACGGCAAGCAGAAGCCCGGCGCCCTCTCCAACAATTTCTCGCTGGCCGAGATGCTGGAGCCGATCTGGGCGGGCTGCATCACCTCGTCCACCGATGCCTGGAAAGCCTGGCTGGCGGCGCGGCAGATGCCCAACTTCGCCTGGTCGAGCCAGGGCCGCGGCTTCTTCACCGAGCGCGCCGGGCGTGACCGGACCGACAATGAGGAGCTCGTGCGGGTCTGGTATTCGGAAAAGAATTTCGGCCGCCGCGACCGCGCCATCGAGCTCGCCAAGCGGCTGGGCAAGAGCCCGATCCATGTCGCGCTGGCCTACGTCCTGGCGCAGCCCTTCCCGTCGGTGCCGCTGATCGGCCCGCGCACGCTGGACGAGCTGGAGGACAGCCTCAGGGCGCTGGATATCGAGCTTACGCCGGAGGACTTGGCGTGGCTGGATGAGGGACCGGAACGGAGGAGGGCGTAGAGTCAAATTACGGGCGAGCAAAAAATGGACGCCTCATTCCTTCGCGCCCCCCTCTGGCCTGCCGGCCATCTCCCCCACTTGGGGGGAGATTGTCAGTTTCGGCGCCTTGCTCATTCCTGCAACGTTTGAGATTGGCGAAAGCCGGCGTGAAATCTGATCTCCCCCCTCGTGGGGGAGATGCCCGGTAGGGCAGAGGGGGGCGCTGTCCCGCCTGATCCCGCCTACCGATCCACCCTTGTCGACAGGATGATCGACGACGAGGTCCGCTCCACCCCGTCCATAGCGCCGATCCGGTCGAGCAGCGCGTCGAGGTCCCGGATCGACGGCGCGTCGACGATGACGATCATGTCGAAGTTGCCGCTCACCGAATGCAGCGTCCGCACCTGCGGCAGCGCCTGCAAGGCGCGCACCACCTTGTCGGCGAGCTTGGGCGTGACGGTGAGCAGCACATGCGCCCGGACCAGTCCCTGCTCATAGTCGGGCGATAGCCGCACACCGTAGCCCGCGATGATGCCGCGCTGCTCCAGCCGCTCGATGCGGCTCTGCACCGTGGTGCGCGACACGCCGAGCTTCCTCGCCAGCTCCGCGGTCGAAGCGCGCGCGTTGGCGCGCAAAAGCGAAAGCAGGGCCTGTTCCGCATCGCTGATCATTTCGACGATCTCCTTCGGCATATTGCCTAAACATGGGCTTCACTTTGCCAGATTCCACGCTTCCTTTCGACAGGCAAGCTGCGATGATTCCCGGCAACTCGAATTGGCAGGGGTATTGACCATGAAGAACATCGTTGTCGTCGGCGCCGGCAAGATCGGCTCGACCATCGCCGAGATGCTCAGCTCCACGGGCGACTACCACGTCACGCTCGTCGATCGCTCGGCCGCCCAGCTTGCCGCCGCCGAGTTGCCGGCCGGCGTCGAGACGCAGGAGCTCGACATCGCAGCACCAGGCGCGCTGGAGAAAACCCTTGCCGGCAAGTTCGCCGTGCTGAGCGCCGCCCCCTTCCACCTCACCACGCGCATCGCCGAGGCAGCCGCCGCCACCGGGGTGCACTATCTCGACCTCACCGAGGACGTCGTCTCGACCCGGCGCGTGAAGGAACTGGCGCGCGACGCCAAGAGCGCCTTCATCCCGCAATGCGGCCTGGCGCCCGGCTTCATCTCGATCGTCGCCAACGATCTCGCCAGCCGCTTCGACACGCTGGAGAGTGTGCGCATGCGCGTCGGCGCGCTGCCGCAATATCCGTCGAACGCGCTGAACTACAACCTCACCTGGAGCACGGACGGCGTCATCAACGAATATTGCGAGCCCTGCGAGGCGATCGTCGAAGGCGAGCTGATCGAGGTGCCGCCGCTGGAAGAGCGCGAGGAATTCTCGCTCGACGGCGTCACCTATGAAGCCTTCAACACCTCGGGCGGGCTCGGCACTTTGGCCGAGACGCTGAAAGGCAAGGTGCGCACGCTGAACTACCGCACCATCCGCTATCCCGGCCACGCCGCGATCATGAAGGCACTGCTCAACGATCTGGGGCTCCGCCACCGCCGCGACGTTCTGAAGGACATTTTCGAAAGCGCGCTTCCGGCGACGCTGCAGGATGTCGTCATCGTCTTCGTCACGGTCTCGGGCCGCAAGAACGGCCGCCTGCTGCAGGAAACCTACGCCAACAAGATCTATTCGCACCGCGCCGGCACCATCGTGCGCAGCGCCATCCAGATCACCACCGCCTCCGGTATCTGCGCCGTGCTCGACATGCTGGCCGACGGCTCGCTGCCGGCCCGGGGTTTTGTCCGCCAGGAGGACATCGCCCTCGACGCCTTCCTGGCCAACCGCTTCGGCCGCGCCTACGCCCAGCACGAGATGGTGAGCCGGCTGGCGAGCTGAGTTGTGCCCTCTCCTTCTCCCCTTGTGGGGTCCGAAGGACGGGGCGAGACCCGTGGCCCGGGCGGTGGATCGGCGCGCAGCGCCGAGACGGATGAGGGGTTTTGGACGGAATGAGACGTCGGCGTTCCCTGGAACACCCCTCATCCGTCGCCTTCGGCGACACCTTCTCTCACAAGGGGAGAAGGGGGAGCTCTAAATATGCAGCGCGTGGCCGAGCGCCTTGAGCGCCGCTTCCTGGAAACCTTCGCCCTGCGTCGGGTGCGCATGGATGGTGCCGGCGATGTCCTCCAGCCGCGCGCCCATTTCCAGCGCCAGGCCGAACGCCGCCGACAGTTCCGACACGCCCTGCCCGACCGCCTGGATGCCGAGCACCAGATGATTGTCGGCGCGGGCGACGACGCGCACGAAGCCGTCCTCGCCCTGCTTGGTCATGGCGCGGCCGTTGGCGGCGAAGGGAAACTGGCCGATCTTGATCTCGCCGGCGAGCGCCTTCGCCTCGTCCGGTGACAGGCCCGCAGTGACCAGCTCCGGATCGGTGAAGCAGATCGCGGAAATAGCGCGCTTGTCCCAGCTTCTCTTGTGGCCGGCGACGATCTCGGCCACCAGCTCGCCCTGCGCCATGGCGCGGTGCGCCAGCATCGGCTCGCCGGTGACGTCGCCGATGGCAAAAATGCCGCGCATCGAGGTCCGGCACTGGTCGTCGATGCGGATGAATTTTCCCGCCATATCGAGGTCGATCTGCTCCAGCCCCCAGCCCTCGGTGAGCGGCTTGCGGCCGACCGTGACCAGGATCCTGTCGGCGGCGACCTTGCCGTTCTTGCCGTCGGCCGTCTCGACCAGCAGCGCGTCGCCCTTGCCCATCTGCCCCTGGGTCGACAGCCCCCTGGCCTTGGCATTGGTCATCACCTCGACGCCGAGATCGCCGAGCCGCTTCAGAACCGGCCGCGTCAATTCCGCGTCATATTGCGCGAGCACGCGCGGCAGCGCTTCGACCACGGTCACCTTGGCGCCCATCTTGGCGAAGGCCATGCCGAGCTCCAGCCCGATATAGCCGCCGCCGACCACGGCGAGCTTCTTCGGCACCTCGCTCAGCGCCAGCGCTTCCGTCGACGAGATGACCGGTCCGCCGAAGGGCAGGAACGGCAATTCCACCGGCGCCGAGCCGGTCGCGATCACCACCGTCTCGGCGCGGATCACCTGCGTGCCGGTCTCGGTCTCGACCTCGACGGTTTTGCCGTCCCGGAACGTCGCCCAGCCATGCACGGTCTTGACCCTGGCCTTCTTGAGCAGTCCGGCCACGCCGCTGTTGAGCCGGCTAACGATGCCGTCCTTCCACGCCACTGTCTTGGTCAGATCGAGCGTCGGCTCGCCTATTTTGATGCCGAGCGGGTCCTTGCCGCCGGCCACGTGAGCGATCTTCTCGAACTCCTCCGCCGCATGGATGAGCGCCTTGGACGGGATGCAGCCGACATTGAGGCAGGTGCCGCCCGGCTTCGCAACCTCGACGATCACCGTGTCGACGCCGAGCTGGCCGGCGCGGATGGCGCAGACATAGCCGCCGGGACCGGCGCCGATGACGAGCAGCTTGCAGGAGATTTCTTTCATGACGTGATCCTTCGATCCGAGGGAACGTTCCGTCGAGATCCTTCGCGCCCCCCTCTGTCCTGCCGGACATCTCCCCCACGAGGGGGGAGATCAGCAGCTTCGGCGCCTCGCTCATTTCGGGAGCGTTGGTGATTGGCGAAATCCGGCGTGACGTCCAATCTCCCCCCTTGTGGGGGAGATGCCTGGCAAGGCAGAGGGGGGCGCTGTCCCGCCATCATCTCGGATGTTCCCCCTCAATCCACGAAGATCAGCGCCGGCGTCTCCAGCAGCGCCTTGATCCGCTGCACGAACACCGCGGCATCCCAGCCGTCGATGACGCGATGGTCGAAACTGGACGACAGGTTCATCATCTTGCGCGGGATGAACTGGGTGCCGTCCCATACCGGCCGCACCATCATCTTGTTGACGCCGACGATCGCCACCTCCGGATGGTTGATGACCGGCGTCGTCGCGACCCCGCCCATCGCGCCGAGCGAGGTGATGGTGATGGTCGAGCCGGAAAGCTCCTCGCGGCTCGCCGTGCCGGACTTGGCCGCCTCGGCAAGCCGGTTGACCTCGGCGGCGCAATCCCAGATGTCGCGCGCCTCGGCATGCTTGACCACCGGCACCACAAGTCCGGTGGGCGTCTGCGCGGCGATGCCGATATGGATGCCTTCATGCCGATGGATGACGCCGGCCTCGTCGTCGAACAGCGCGTTGAGGTTCGGCTGGTCGGCGATCGCCTTGACCATCGCCCGCATCAGGAAGGGCAGCAGCGTGAGCTTCGGCCTTTCCGCCCCCTTGGTCCCGCGCTTCTCCTTGTTGAGGGTTGCGCGCAGCTCCTCCAGCGCCGTGACGTCGATCTCCTCGACATAGGTGATGTGCGGGATGCGCGATTTGGCGAGCGACATTTTCTCGGCGATCTTGCGCCGCAGGCCGACAACCTTGATGTCCTCGACGCCGTCCTTCGGCGCAAGGCCGGTGGCGCGGGCAAGCTGCGGCCCGCGCGCCAGGAAGGCGTCGATGTCCCCATGGCTGATGCGCCCGGCCGGGCCACTGCCCGCAACCTGGCGAAGGTCGATGCCAGCTTCCTTGGCGCGCAGACGAACGGCGGGTGAAGCCAGCGGCTTTTCGCCTTCGGCGCGTGGTGCGCCTAAGGGGCCAGGCGTGGCGCGATTCGTTTTTACGCCGTCATCCTCGGGCTTGTCCCGAGGATCTGCCGGCCTGGAAGGATGCGACGTTGCCAATCCTGAGGGGGCGGTGGATCCTCGGGACAAGCCCGAGGATGACGGCGTTGTTTCTTGGCTGGACTGAACGGGAGGGCGAGAACCGTGGTCCGCCCCAGCGGCGGTGGTGTTCTCGCTGCTCTCATTGGCGCCGCCCTTCACATTCCCCTCGCCGGCTACCTTCAGTCGCACGATCGGCGAGCCGATCGCCACCGTGTCGCCAATCTCGGCGCCGAGCCAAAGGATCTCGCCGTCGACCGGCGACGGGATCTCGACCGTCGCCTTGTCGGTCATGACCGCCGCCAGCACAGCGTCCTCGCGCACCAGGTCGCCGATCTTGACATGCCACTCGACAAGCTCGGCCTCGGCGACGCCTTCGCCGACATCGGGAAGCTTGATCACATATTCACCCATCCTCAGGCTTCCCTCTTCTTCAAGCTTCAATCGTCTCGACGAGGGCGCGCCCGACCCGCGCCGGGCCGGGGAAATACTCCCACTCCTGTGCGTGCGGGTAGGGCGTGTCCCAGCCGGCGACCCGCGCCACCGGGGATTCCAGATGGTAGAAGCAGTTTTCCTGCACCAGCGCGACCAGCTCGGCGCCGAAGCCGGAGGTGAGCGTCGCCTCGTGCACCACGACGCAGCGCCCGGTCTTCTTCACCGACGCGACGATGGTGTCGAGATCGAGCGGCAACAGCGTCCTGAGATCGATGATCTCGGCATCGATGCCGGTCTCGTCGGCCGCGGCCTGCGCGACATAGACCATGGTGCCGTAGGCGAGCACGGTGACGGCCGAGCCCGGCCTTCGGATCGCCGCCTTGCCGAGCGGGATGGTGTAATGGCCGTCGGCGACCTCGCCGAGCTGATGCTTCGACCATGGCGTCACCGGCCGGTCGTGATGGCCGTCGAAGGGACCGTTGTAGAGCCGCTTCGGCTCGAGGAAGATCACCGGGTCCGGATCCTCGATCGCCGCGATCAGGAGCCCCTTGGCGTCGTGCGGGTTGGACGGCACCACCGTCTTCAGGCCCGACACATGCGTGAATAGAGCTTCCGGGCTCTGGCTGTGCGTCTGGCCGCCGAAAATGCCGCCACCGGTCGGCATGCGCACCACGATCGGGGAGGTGAAGTCGCCGTTCGAGCGGTAGCGCAGCCGCGCCGCTTCCGAGACGATCTGGTCGTAGGCCGGGTAGACATAGTCGGCGAACTGCACCTCGACGCACGGCTTCAGCCCATAGGCGGCCATGCCGATGGCGGCGCCGACAATGCCGGATTCGCTGATCGGCGCGTCGAAGCAGCGGTTCTTGCCGTATTTGGCCTGCAACCCTTGTGTGCAGCGGAAGACGCCGCCGAAGAAACCGACATCCTCGCCGAACACAACGACGCGCTCGTCGCTTCCCATGGACACGTCCATGGCGTCGCGGATCGCCTCGATCATCGTCCGTCTGGGCATGGTCAGACCCCCGCCTGCTGGCGCTGACGCCTGAGATGCGGCGGCATCTCGGCGTAGACGCCTTCGAACATGTCGCGGGTCGAGGGCTTGCCGCCGGCATGCAGCGTGCCGTGGCTCTCGGCCTCCTTCTGCGCCGCGATCACCGTCTCCAGGATCTCCGCCTCTGCCTGGGTGTGGCGCTCCTCCGACCAGGCGCCTTGGCGGATGAGATGGTTCTTCAGCCGGATGATCGGGTCGCCGAGCGGCCAGGCATCTGACTCCGCCTTCGGCCGATAGGCGGACGGATCGTCCGAGCTCGAATGCGCGCCGGCGCGGTAGGTGACATATTCGACCAGCGTCGGCCCGAGGTTGTTCCGCGCCCGCTCGGCCGCCCACCTGGCCACCGCATAGACGGCGAGGTAGTCGTTGCCGTCGACGCGCAGCGCCGGAATGCCGAAGCCCAGGCCCCGCGCGGCGAAAGTGCCGGAGCCGCCGCGCGCGATCCCTTGAAAGGTCGAGATCGCCCACTGGTTGTTGACGACGTTGAGGATGACCGGCGCCTTGTAGGTCGAGGCGAAGACCAGCGCCGAGTGGAAATCCGATTCCGCCGTCGAGCCGTCGCCGATCCAGGCCGCGGCGATGCGCGAATCCTTCGAGATCGCCGAGGCCATCGCCCAGCCGACCGCCTGGATGTATTGCGTCGCCAGATTGCCGGAGATCGAGAAGAAGCCGTGCTCCTTCGACGAATACATGATCGGCAGCTGCCGGCCCTTCAGCGGATCGGCCTCGTTGGAATAGATCTGGTTCATCATCGTGACCATCGGATAGCCGTCGGCGATCAGCAGGCCGGCTTGCCGATAGGTCGGGAAATTCATGTCGCCTGGCTTGAGCGCCTTGCGGAAGGCCGAGCTCACCGCCTCTTCGCCGAGATGCTGCATGTAGAAGGAGGTCTTGCCCTGGCGCTGCGCCATCTGCATGCGCGCATCGAAGGTCCTGAGCCGCATCATGTTGCGCAGGCCCTCGAGCAGCTCCTCGTCGGTGAGCAGCCCGGCCCATGGACCGACGGCCTCGCCGGCGCGGTTGAGCACCCGGATGATGGAGAATGCCATGTCGCGGATGGTGCGCGGATCGACGTCGATCTCCGGGCGCGGCACCGAGCCAGCCTTGGGAATGGTCACATTCGAGAAATCGGGCGTGCCGCCGGGCCGGACCTCGGGCTCGGGCACATGAAAGCGCAACATTCCAGCATCGGCCATGACCTTCATCCTCCAATGTTGCCGGTGCGATAGTGGCACATCCGCGCCGCCAGACCAGTGCGATTTCGCCGGATCAGAGCGCGGCCATCCTCCGGTCGTCGGCCCTGTGGACCCGATGCGGCACGCAGGCGCCAAGATGCAGATATGGCGGCGAAATTTCTTGTCGATGTTTTCGGGCCATGCGCAATTTGGCGAATGCCGGCAGAGCTTTAGGCGCAAGAGGAGGCAAAAGCGGTAGGTTCGGTCAGCGGCCAAGTTTTGTCAGCGTTGGCGCTGCCCCTCACCTGCCTGCCGGCATCCTCTCCCCGTATAGTGACGGGGAGAGGGGCTCTCTCGCCGTTGATTTCGCAAATCTCCAACGTTGCAGAGAAGATACCAGCGTTGCGGCCAGCCCCCTTCTCCCCGTCACTATACGGGGAGAAGTGCCCGGCAGGTGAGGGGCAGCGCCGACCTTTGACATTGGCTCCCAGGCCCGAGTGATCGGCCGGTGTCAACCAAAATGCTCGCGGCACATGCGCCGCACGCCCGATGCACCGAAACGCTGGTTCCCCCACCCCGCCTCATGCTAACTCAGCCCGTATGGCACAGAAGAAGGGATATGAGGTCGATTCGTGGCTCGCGAAGCCGGATCCGGCCATGGCAATCGTGCTGCTTTACGGCCCCGACCGCGGCCTTGTCGCCGAACGGGCCAAGGCTTTTGCCGGCAAGACCGGCCTGCCGCTCGACGACCCGTTCTCGGTGGTCAAGCTCGACGGCGCGGAGGTCGACCGCGACGAGGGCCGCCTGCTCGACGAGGCCCGCACCGTGCCGATGTTCTCCGACCGGCGTCTGCTCTGGGTGCGCAACGCCAGCGGCCAGAAGGCGCTGGCCGACGACATCAAGGCGCTGACGGCCGAACCGGCGCGGGACGCGATCATTCTGATTGAAGCGGGCGACCTGAAGAAGGGCACTGGGCTTCGGGCCATCGTCGAGGCCGCCGGCAACGCCATCGCCTTGCCCTGCTACGCCGACGAGGCCCGCGACCTGGATTCGGTGATCGACGACGAATTGCGCAAGGCCGGCATGTCGATGACGCTCGACGCCCGCCAGGCGCTGCGCCGCAATCTTGGCGGCGACCGGCTTGCGTCGCGCGGCGAGATCGAGAAACTGGTTCTCTACGCGCACGGCCGCAAGGAGATCGGCATCGACGACGTCGGCGCGCTGTCGGGCGATGTCTCCGGCGCTTCCTTCGACGCCGCGGTCGACGCCATGCTCGATGGCAAGGTCGGCGACTTCGACACCGCCTTCACCCGCCACTGCCAGTCGGGCGGCCACCCTTTCCTGGTGCTGTCGTCGGCGATGCGGCAATTGCAGGCGATCCAGCTGATGCGCGGCCAGATGGAGGCCGGCGGCCGCAACGCCGCCTCGGTCGTGGCCGGCGCCCGCCCGCCTGTCTTCTTCTCGCGCCGCAAGCTGGTGGAAAAAACGCTGGAGCGCTGGAATGTCGAGGCGCTTGGGCGGGCGCTCAACCGCCTGCAGACGGCGGTGCTGCAGACCCGCAAACGGCCGGATTTGTCCGAGGCGCTGGCAAGGCAGGCGTTGCTCGGCATCGCGGTGGAAAGCGCTCGGCTGGGGCAAAGGTAAGCGATTAGCTGATCTCCCCCCTTGTGGGGGAGATGTCCGGCAGGACAGAGGGGGGCGCTGTCCCGCCAGCGCCTCAATCGGTCTCGCAGCCTCCCCGTGGAGTCGTGCGAGTGGCCGAACCTTTCAGACGAAGCATTCCTTCACGCCCCCCTGCCCTGCCGGGCATCTCCCCCACAAGGGGGGAGATCAGCCGTCGCGGCCGTTTTCGCCAATTACCGCCGCTAACAAAAGCCGGCGTAGCCTTCCCGGCTATCACCAATATATCAGGCGTAAACGGCCCCCTTCGCGCGCCATCGCACTTGTCCTGCCGCTCAGTTCATCATCATGGCGTCCGCCGGCTGGAAGGTTGGCAGCGCTTGTGGAAAGACCAGTGCCGCCGCGCCGTAGAGAATCAGAGCGACACCCGACAGCTTCGCTATCCGCGCTCCTGACGCGAGGGTCTTTTCCGCGAAAACCAGCAAGGTGACCACGGCCATAGCGGCGAGGTTCATGATCCCGAGAGGAAAGAGAGCAAGGAACAACAGCCAGCAGCAGCCCAGGCAAAAGAGGCCATGTTCCAGGCCCATGCGCACCGCGCCCCACTGACCATCACGCCACGAGGTTAGGATGAAGCCGATCGGCGTCCGGCATTTGGCGAGGCACAGATCTTTCAACGGGGAGAGCTGATAGGCGCCCGCCATCATCAACAGCACGCCGCCGATGCGCGCCGCCGCCGCCGCGGACAATCCCACATGCTCGGCGAGCATCTCCGCGCCCGCCGCGCCGGCAAAGGCGAGAACGCCCATCAGCCCCCAAACTAGCAGGTAGCCCGCCATGAACACCCAGGTCGAGACAAAGGTTTCGCCGCGACCCTGCTTGCCGGCCTGGACCTGGTGAAACGTCAGGATCATCGGCGCGGCCGTTGGAAACATCATCGCAACCATCATGATCATCCAGGCGGCGAGAAACAGCGGCGCCGTCATGCCCATGGTGGGTGAGTACATGTCCATGCGCATGTCCGCGTCGTTGCCGATCTGCTGCCAGATGAGCAAGGTCCACGCCGCCGCCGCGATAGCGATCAGCAGCGCCAGAACGATGTTTCGCTGCAACGTCAGCGCCATGGGCGAGTGAGGTCCGAGCATGCCGCCAGGCGCTATTGCTGGCCGGACCAATTGATCGGCGCGTAATGTCCGTTCCGGCGCGAATTGTCCCAACTCATGCCATGGTCGCTGAACGTGCTGCCCTCCGCCCCCAACGCCAGAGCCAGCCAGTCGGGATTGATCGGATGGCCGGTGGCCGCCCACATCTGCCCGTCCTCGCGCATTGTCGGCAGCGGTTCGACCGCCATCTTCAGGACGCCCGCAATCTCCGCCGACCGCTTCTTGCCGTCTATCCGGTAGCTTATCGGAACCTTCTTGGCTCCGAGATTGGTGCCGATCATGGGTGCCAGCAAGGCCATCGGACCGCCCGCGGCGCCGGTGAAGATCGCGCCCAGCGCCTCCGTTTGCCTGTCATCGGCGCGTTCGTCGATATAGGCGGCAGCCGTCCAATTGCCGTCCGCCATCGGACCCGGCGTGTGGGCAACCATCGCGACGCTGAGGCCATCCAATCGAACGTCGCCGAAATTGCCCTTGTCGATATGAAAGACCAGGCCGACGTCGCAAACGCCTTTCGTCGGCTTCGATGTCAGCTGCGCATTGGTGGACAGCAGGCAAGGACATACGACATCGCAGCTACAATTTTCGAAGTAACTTCCAGACAATTGCCAGCTGACCGCCATCTACACCTCCCATTTGTGTCAGGCGCGTCGGCAGGATCGCTTCTTGTGGCGCCGCTTCACGTCGATCGCGGCAAATAGCCCACGCCGCGACTGATCGGCACGCCAGGGCATATGATTTAACTTGCTGATTTAAGCGTACGCCGAAGCCCGGCACAGTCAAGCCGAGCACCCGGCACCGGCGGCTGCGCTGGCCAGACGGCCGGACCTGTTGGAGACGCTGACAAGACAAGCGCTGCTCGGCATTGCGATTGAGAGCGCGAGATTGGGGCAGAAGTAGAGAGCAACCCCGGCGATTGGCGAGAGCCGAGATGCCGGCTGATCTCCCCCCTTGCGGGGGAGATGGCTGGCAAGCCAGAGGGGGGCGCTGTCCCGCCAACATATCCTTCGTCATTCTAGGGCGGAGCAAGGAGCGAAGCGACGCGCGCAGACCCTAGAATCCATGCCGTGACATTGGCCGTAGAATGCTGCCGTCCAGAATAGCCGCTAGCGACAGCGCCAGCTAAGATCGCAATATGACAGGCTACGTCTATATGACCGCGAGCTAGAAAGGCGGCACGATCTATATCGGTGTCACCAACGACCTTGCTCGTCGGATGCCGGAGCACAAAACCGGCAAAGGCTCGCGCTTCACCAGCCGCTACGGCGTGCAGCGTTTGGTCTGGTACGGGGAGTATTTCGACATCGCCGAAGCGCTGGCCCCGCCGATGGAAGGTCGAGCTCATAGAGAAAGCCAACCCGGAATGGTTCGAGCTCTTTCGCGGAATTGGCTGGTGATTGTTCTGCGCCGTTGCGGCGCTCCCATGTAACGGCATGGATTCTAGGGTCTGCGCGCGTCGCTTCGCTCCTTGCTCCGCCCTAGAATGACGACGGATGCGTTGGCGAGACAGCGTACCTTTCTCAGAGGGGAGATTTGCAGATCCTCGCCGATTGCCAATCGCCATAGAAAAAGGGCCGGCACATCGCCCCCCCTTCACGCGTCTATCACCGATATATCAGGCACATCCGGCCTTAAGCCAGAACTTTCATTAGCCGGCTAATTCCTTGCGCATCAGCAACTTACCGCTCGTCCTTCAGGCGCCGGCACAGCTCGTCGAGCTGGTCCAGCGTGCGGTAGCTGACCCGCAGCGTGCCGCCTTTGCCCTTGTGCTCGATCGACACGATCATGCCGATCGTGTCGGTCATCAGCTTCTCCAGCGCCAGCGTGTCGGGGTCCTTCTCCGGCGCGCTCGCCGCGGACTTCACCTTGGCGGGCGTCGGGCCGGCGGGCATCTGCGCCAGCGCCTCGGCCTGGCGCACCGAAAGCCCCTCCTTGACGATGCGCTTGGCAAGGCCGGCCGGATCCTCGGCTGTGACCAGCGTGCGGGCATGGCCGGCCGACAAATCGCCATCGACCAGCATGTCGCGGATGACATTGGGCAGCTTCAAAAGACGCAGCGTGTTGGCGACATGGCTGCGGCTCTTGCCGATCACCTGGCCGAGATCGGCCTGGGTGTAGCCGTGCTCGTCGATCAGCTGCTGGTAGCCTTGCGCTTCCTCGACCGGGTTGAGGTCGGCGCGCTGCACGTTCTCGATGATCGCCAGTTCCAGCGCCGTGCGGTCGTTGACGTCGCGCACGATGAGCGGAATCTCGGTCAGGCCGGCGCGCTGCGCCGCCCGCCAGCGCCGCTCGCCGGCGATGATCTCGTAGCGGCCGGGAGATGAGGGCGAGGGCCGCGCCACCACCGGCTGC
Source organism: Mesorhizobium sp. M1D.F.Ca.ET.231.01.1.1 (assembly GCF_003999155.2). Lineage (NCBI taxonomy): Bacteria > Pseudomonadati > Pseudomonadota > Alphaproteobacteria > Hyphomicrobiales > Phyllobacteriaceae > Mesorhizobium > Mesorhizobium sp. M1D.F.Ca.ET.231.01.1.1. The sequence goes on along the minus strand of NZ_RZOZ02000008.1, from coordinate 27,274 downwards.
ACCACGCCATGCTCGCGGATCGACTGCGCGAGATCGGTAAGCTCGGCGTCGCCGAAATGCCGGCGCGGGTTCTTTGGATTCGGGCTGACGAACTCGATCGGCACCTTGCCGTCCGCGGTGACCGCGCTCGGCTTTTCCGGCGCCGCCGGACGGTCGATCTCGCCGATCAGCGCCGCAAGGCCACGGCCCAGTCTTTTTCTCGATTGGTCTTCGCTCATTACCCTGTCCAGATCGTTTCGGAATCGAATCGGCTATTCGTCAATGGAATTCGGCCTGTTCGCCTCAAGCCGCGCGCAGCTTGCGCTCGCGGCGGATCACTTCCGAGGCGAGCTGCAGATAGGCCTGGCTGCCGGAGCATTTGAGATCGTAAAGGATCGCCGGCTTGCCGTAGGACGGCGCTTCGGAGACGCGCACGTTGCGCGGGATGATCGTCTCATAGACCTTGTCGCCCATATGGGTGCGCACGTCCTGCACCACCTGATTGGCGAGGTTGTTGCGCCCGTCATACATGGTGAGCACGATGCCCTGGATGGTGAGATCCGGATTGATCGTTCCGCGCACCTGCTCGACCGTTTCGAGGAGCTGGCTTAGACCTTCGAGCGCGAAGAACTCGCATTGCAGCGGCACCAGAACGGAATCGGCTGCCGCCATTGAATTCAAGGTCAAAAGATTGAGCGAGGGCGGGCAGTCGATCAGCACGTAGCCGAACGGCGCCGAACGCTCGGCCGCGGCGCGCAGCGCGTTGCGCAGCCTCAGCACCCGGTCCGGCGCCGAGGCGATCTCCATTTCGATGCCGAGCAGGTCGAGCGTCGAAGGAACGATGGACAAGCCCGGCACCGCCGTCGGCACCGCGGCCGCTTCCAGCTCGAGCTCGCCGGTCAGCACGTCATAGGACGAGACGGTGCGGTCCTTGCGGTCGATGCCCAGCCCGGTGCTGGCATTGCCCTGCGGATCGAGGTCGACGATCAGCACCCGCTCGCCGATCGCCGCCAGCGCCGTGGCGAGGTTGATGGCCGTGGTGGTCTTGCCGACGCCGCCCTTCTGGTTGGCGACGGTGATGATACGCGGTCCAGTTTTCATGGGTTTATGCCAGTAATTCATTGCGGGGTCGCCGGGCGCAGATCGGTGATTTCGAGGATGACGCCATGAGGGTCGGTCATGCTTGGATGTTCTACCAGATCGAAGGCCCAGCGGTGAGCGCTTTCTTCCACTTCGGCCCGGTAATCCCGGCCTTTGTGGAAAAGCCCGCGCGCCCCGTTGGTCAGCCACGGCGTCGACAGATCAAGCAGGTCCGGAAGCGCCGCCAATGCCCGCGCCGTCACGATTTCCGGTTCGGAAACAAGGGGATAGCTGTCATCGATTCGCTTGGCCAGGACGCGCGCCGGCAGGTCGAATTGGCCGATGACGGATTGCAGGAACGATGCTTTCTTGCGGTTGCTCTCGACCAGATCGATCGAGGCGCCCGGCCGCTCGGCAAGCAGGAAGCCGAGCACCAGCCCGGGAAAACCGCCGCCCGAGCCGAGGTCGACCCAGCGCATTGCGGCGGGTGCGATTCGGGCAAGCTGCGCGCTGTCAAGGATGTGGCGGCGCCAGACATCGTCCAGTGTCGACGGCGCCGCCAGATTGATGCTGCGGTTCCATTTCAGGAAGAGCTGCTCGAAGACTTGCAGGCGTTCGAATGTTTCACGTGAAACCGGACCTGCCGCTTTCTGCAACTCCGCCCAGGCATCGGCGCTCACGCCACCGACCTTCGCGCAGCGAGCTCGGCATTGCGGACATGGGCGACAATGATCGCCAGCGCCGCCGGCGTCATGCCTTCCATGCGCTGCGCGTCGGCGATCGAGCGCGGCTGCCGCATCTTCATCTTCTGCTTCAGCTCGTTGGAAAGGCCCGGCACCTCGGAGAAGTCGATGCTCTCCGGAATGAGCCGTGACTCTTCATGCCTGATCTGCGCGACGTCGGCCTGCTGCCGTTCGAGATAGACGGCATACTTCGCTTCCGTCTCGAGCCGCTCGCCCGTCTTGGCGTCAAGCGCGGCGAAACCCCGCTCGACACGAATCAGCCAGGCCATATCGACGCCCGGATGCGCGAGCAGCTCGTAGGCCGAGCGACGCACCCCGTCCTTGTTGATCTCCAGCCCATGCCGCGCCGCTTCGTTCGGCGTGAATGTAATCGACTTTGCCAGCGCCCGCGCATGGTCGAGCTTGCTCGCCATGCCGTCGAATCGCTGCATGCGCTCCGACGAGGCAATCCCGAGCCGGCCGGCCAGCGACGTCAGCCGCTCATCGGCATTGTCGGCGCGCAGCGAAAGCCGGAACTCGGCCCGCGAGGTGAACATGCGATAGGGCTCGGCGATGCCGCGGCTGGTCAGGTCGTCGACCATCACGCCGATATAGGCTTCGGTGCGGCTGAGCACGACCGGCTCGCCGCCCGACGCCTTGCGCGCGGCATTGATGCCGGCGAGCAGGCCTTGCGCCCCGGCCTCTTCGTAGCCGGTGGTGCCGTTGATCTGCCCGGCCAGAAACAGGCCCTCGACGCGCTTCGTCTCCAGCGTTGTCTTGAGCTCGCGCGGATCGACATGGTCGTATTCGATCGCGTAGCCGGGCTGCAGCATCGTCGCCTTCTCCAAGCCGGGGATCGTCTTCAGTATGTCGAGCTGCACGTCTTCCGGCAGGGAGGTCGAAATGCCGTTCGGATAGACGGTGTTGTCGTCGAGGCCTTCCGGCTCGAGGAAGATCTGGTGGCCTTCGCGATCGCCGAACTTCACGATCTTGTCCTCGATCGAAGGGCAGTAGCGCGGGCCGACACCTTCGATCGAGCCGGAATACATCGCCGAACGGCCGAGATTGAGGCGAATCAGCTCATGCGTCGCCGTCGAGGTGCGGGTGATGCCGCAATGGATCTGCGGGTTGGCGATGCGGTCGGTCATCAGCGAGAACGGCACCGGGTCCTCGTCCGCCGCCTGGCTCTCCAGCGACGCCCAGTCGATCGTGCGGCCGTCGAGGCGAGGGGGCGTCCCGGTCTTCAGCCGTCCGAGCTTGAAGCCTGCACGAGCCATCGTCGCCGAAAGCCCGTGGCTTGCCTGCTCGTTCATGCGGCCGGCGACGATCTTCTTCTCGCCGATATGGATCAGCCCGCGCAGGAACGTGCCGGTGGTCAGCACGACGGCGCCGCAAGCGAGGCGCCGGTCGCCGGAGACCAGCACGGCCGCGATCCGGCCGAGCTCGATCTCCAGATCGAGCACCTCGCCCTCGACCACGTCGAGATTGGCCTGCTCGCGGATCGCGGCCTGCATGGCGAGGCGATAGAGCTTGCGGTCGGCCTGGGCGCGCGGACCGCGCACGGCGGGGCCCTTGCGGCGGTTGAGCAGACGGAACTGGATACCGGCCGCGTCTGTTATGCGCCCCATCAATCCGTCCATGGCATCAATCTCGCGCACCAGATGGCCTTTGCCCAGGCCGCCGATCGCCGGGTTGCAGGACATGACGCCGATCGTGTCGAAACGCAGCGTCACCAGTGCCGTCCTGGCGCCGGCGCGCGCGGCAGCGCTGGCCGCCTCGCATCCGGCATGGCCGCCGCCCACCACCACCACATCATAGTGATCGGTCATTTCAAGAATCCGCTTTCAGAGATCGGTTGACACATGTCCCCGACGGCCTTCGCTGTCAAGGACGAAGCCCGCACTCGTTTCACGTGAAACATCTGTCCGATACCGCTTGTGGATGTTTCACGTGAGTCAATCGCTCGCTCGATGGCGAATCGGTGTTTCACGTGAATCACTTACCGATGCAGAACTGCGAGAAGATGACGTCGAGCATATCCTCGACATCGACCGCGCCGACGATCCGCCCGAGCCGCTCGCTTGCCAGCCGCAATTCCTCCGCCCGCAACTCCTGGCTCAATCCCACTACGGCAGCCGAGAGGAAATCCTGAGCTTCGGCCAGCAATTCGACATGCCTCAGCCTGGATGGCAGGACGTCTCCGGTGTCTCCGATTGCCGACGCCGCGCGCCGTGCGATCTCGTCCAGCAAATCCGAAAGGCCGGTTCCGGTCGTCGAGGAAATCACCAGGTCATACGCATGCGACGGCGCTGCGCCGAGATCGACCTTCGTGCCTATCCTCAGCGAAGGAATATCGTCGGGAACTGCGCCCACCGCCAGCGGGTTGGCAATGTCTTCCAGCAACAAGACAAGGTTCGCTTCACGGGCCCGGGCGCGCGCTCTTTCAATCCCGATCGCTTCAACCTTGCCGCTACCATCGCGCAGCCCAGCCGTATCGACCACCCGCACCATCATCCCGTTGAGATCAAGCACCACTTCAAGCAGGTCTCGGGTCGTTCCCGGTTCGTCGGTGACGATCGCAGCCTCGCGTCGGGCCAGCGCATTGAACAGGCTGGACTTGCCGGCATTCGGCGCCCCGAGAATAACCACCTCGAATCCATCGCGGATGACCTCGGCGGCTTTGAATCCCCGGATGTGGTGTCCGATCTCATCGATCATTCTTGCCACATCGGCCCAGACCGCGTCGGACACGGAACCTGGCACGTCCTCTTCGTCGGCGAAGTCGATCTCGGCTTCGATCATCGCCCGCGCCTCGATCAGCCGTCGGCGCCAGCTCGAATAGAGCGCGCTCTGCGCTCCCTCGGCATTGCGCACGGCGAAGCGGCGCTGGGCCTCGGTCTCGGCGTTGACGAGGTCGGCCAATGCCTCCGTCTCGACCAGATCGAGTTTCCCGTTAAGGAATGCGCGCCGGGTGAATTCGCCGGGCTCGGCATGTCTGACGCCCTCGAAGCCGGTGATCGTCTCCAGCATTCTCGCGGCGACGGCGCGGCTGCCGTGGACGTGGAACTCGGCAACGTCCTCGCCGGTGAAGCTGCCGGGCCCCGGAAAGAACAGGACGAGCCCGTGGTCGATGACCGAGCCGTCGGGCGCCTTCAGCTTGCGCAACGTGGTAAACCGATCCTTAACCGTGCCGCCGGCGATCGTTTCGACCGCGAATCGAGTCTTGGGGCCGGAGACGCGGATCACGGCGATGCCGGCGGGCAAGCGGCCACTCGACAGCGCCGCGATCGTATCCTTCGAAGTTACCATTTGCCCGACCTGCCGAACCACCCTAGGTATCTTGTTCACGCGCCGTTCCGCACGGAAGCCGCGGCTTTCGCGGAATTGCGTTGCCATCAACGAACCGAGCCGCCCATCGTGACCCTGCCCGCGCGAAACCTGCTTGCCGAAGAGGCGAGCCCCTATCTGCAGCAGCACAGCGACAATCCCGTGCACTGGCGAGCCTGGTCGCCGGACGCCCTTGCCGAAGCCAGGGAACGCGGGCGCCCGATTCTGCTCTCCATCGGCTATGCCGCCTGCCATTGGTGCCATGTCATGGCGCATGAAAGCTTCGAGAACGACGCCGTCGCCGCCGTCATGAACCGGCTCTTCGTCAATATCAAGGTCGATCGCGAGGAGCGTCCGGACATCGACCAGATCTATATGGCAGCGCTGCATGCCATGGGCGAGCAGGGCGGGTGGCCGCTGACCATGTTCCTGACGCCCGACGGCAAGCCCTTCTGGGGCGGCACCTATTTTCCGCGCGAGGCGCGCTATGGCCGGCCGGGATTCGTTCAGGTGCTGGAAGCGGTCGACAAGGCCTGGCGCGAAAAGCAGCAAAGCCTCGCCGAAAGCGCCGATGGCCTGACCGTCCATGTCGAGCAGCGGCTGGCCGGCGCGAAAGGCAAGACGGCGCTCGACGGCGACACGCTTGCCGATCTTGCCGCCCGCCTCGACGGCATGATCGACCGCGACCTCGGCGGCTTGCGCGGCGCGCCGAAATTCCCCAATGCGCCCTTCATGCAGACCCTCTGGCTGTCCTGGCTGCGCGACGGCCGGACCACCCATCGCGACGCGGTGCTCATCAGCCTGGAAAAGATGCTTGCCGGCGGCATCTACGATCATGTCGGCGGCGGCCTCAGCCGTTATTCGACCGACGCCAAATGGCTGGTGCCGCATTTCGAGAAGATGCTTTACGATAACGCCCAGCTCGTTCGTATGTGCAACTGGGCCTATGCCGCTACCGGCAACGACTTGTTCCGGATACGAATCGAAGAAACCGTCGCCTGGCTGCTACGCGAGATGCGGGTCGAAGGCGGCGCCTTCGCCGCCAGCCTCGACGCCGACAGCGAAGGCGAGGAGGGGCTTTTTTACACCTGGAGCCGGGAAGAGGTCGAAACCGCGCTTCACGGCGATCCGGCCGCGTTCTTCCGATATTTCGAGCTCGTCGCCCCGCCTGGCTGGGAAGGCAAGCCGATCATCCGCCAGGGCGAGGCTCAACAGCGCCAGGGCGTCGCTGACCGCGACCAAATCGCCCCGCTGAAAGCGAAGCTGCTGGCCACCCGAGAAAAGCGCATCAGGCCCGGCCGCGACGGCAAGGCGCTCACCGATTGGAACGGCCTGATGATCGCCGCCCTCGCCGAGGCAGGTCGTTCGCTCGAACGAGCTGACTGGATCGACGCTGCCGCGAGGGCCTTCGCCCATATCGTCGCTGCCGGCAAGGACGGCCGGCTGGCGCATTCCATGCTTGGCGACAAGAAGCTGTTTCCGGCGCTGTCGAGCGACTATGCCGCCATGACCAATGCGGCGATCGCGCTGTTCGAGGCTACCGGGGATCCAGCCTATTCCGACCACGCCAAGCGTTTCATCGCCGAGCTCGACCGCTGGCATCAGGACGGCGAAAAGACCGGCTACTATCTGACGGCATCCGACAGCGGCGACGTCCCGATCCGCATCCGCGGCGATGTCGACGAGGCGATCCCTTCGGCCACCAGCCAGATCGTCGAAGCGCTGGTGCGGCTTTCTTCGCTCACCGGCGACCCCGATCTTTGGGAAGAAGCCTGGACGACGGCCGAACATGCCATGGGTCGCGCCGCGCAGCAGGCCTACGGCCAGGCCGGCATCGTCAACGCCTGCGCCCTGGCGCTCGAGCCGTTGAAGCTGATCCTCATCGACGACCCAGAGTCAGCAAGCCTTGTTCCGGCTGCGAATCGGAATCCGGATCCGCGCCGGATCGATATCGTCGTGGCGGTCGGTACGGAAGCGAATCGACCGCTTCTGCCGGGCGGCGTGCTGCCGCCGACGGACAGGCCGGGCGCCTGGTTCTGCAGCGGCCAGGTGTGCTTGCCGGCGGTGACGGATCCAACGGAGATGGAGAAGCTGTTGCGGCGATAGTGCCTCCTCCCACAAGGGGAGAAGGGGGAGCGCTGCGCGGATCGACCGTCTCCACAAGGGGGACGGTCGCCCAATCACGTATTCATCGAATCGAAGAAATCGCCGTTGGTCTTGGTCTGCTTGAGCTTATCGATGAGGAACTCGATCGCGTCGGTCGTTCCCATCGGCGCCAGGATGCGGCGCAGCACGAAGATCTTCTGCAGGTCCGAGCGCGGTACCAGAAGGTCTTCCTTGCGGGTACCGGATTTGAGGATGTCGATCGCCGGGTAGATACGCTTGTCGGCCACCTTGCGATCGAGCTGGATTTCGCAGTTGCCGGTACCCTTGAACTCTTCGAAGATGACTTCGTCCATGCGGCTTCCGGTGTCGATCAGCGCGGTGGCGATGATGGTCAGCGAGCCGCCTTCCTCGATGTTGCGGGCCGCGCCGAAGAAGCGCTTCGGCCGCTGCAGCGCGTTGGCGTCGACACCGCCGGTCAGCACCTTGCCGGATGACGGCACGACGGTGTTGTAGGCGCGGCCGAGGCGCGTGATCGAATCGAGCAGGATGACGACGTCGCGGCCGTGCTCGACCAGGCGCTTGGCCTTCTCGATCACCATTTCGGCGACCTGCACATGGCGCGCCGCCGGCTCGTCGAAGGTCGAGGAGATCACTTCGCCTTTGACCGAGCGCTGCATGTCGGTCACTTCTTCCGGGCGCTCATCGATCAGAAGCACGATCAGGTAGCATTCCGGATGGTTGGCGGTGATCGAGTGCGCGATGTTCTGCAAAAGCACCGTCTTACCGGTGCGCGGCTGGGCGTTGATCAACGCGCGCTGGCCCTTGCCGATCGGCGCCACCAGGTCGATCACGCGCGGCGAGATGTCCTTGGTGGTCGGATTGTCGACCTCCATCTTCAGCCGCGAGGTCGGATAGAGCGGCGTCAGATTGTCGAAGTGGATCTTGTGGCGGATCTTCTCCGGATCGTCGAAATTGATGGAGTTGACCTTGAGCAGCGCGAAATAGCGCTCGCCCTCTTTCGGGCTGCGGATCGGTCCCTCGACGGTGTCGCCGGTCTTCAGCGAAAAGCGCCTTATTTGCGAAGGCGAAATGTAGATGTCGTCGGGACCGGGCAGGTAGTTGGCATTGGCCGAGCGCAGGAAGCCGAAACCGTCCTGCAGCACCTCCACCACGCCGTCGCCGATGATCTCGACGTCCTGGGTGGCGAGCTTCTTCAGGATCGCGAACATCAGCTCCTGCTTGCGCATCACGCTGGCGTTCTCGACCTCGAGCGATTCGGCGTAAGCGATCAGCTCCGGCGGCTTCTTGTTCTTGAACTCGGTGAGTTTCATTTCTTGCATTAGATGGACTCTGGGCAGGCTTTGGGGAGAAAAAAATCGGCTGGATGCGACAAATGCCGGGCGCGGCCGAAAGCGAGAAAGGGGCGGCGCATGACGGGAAGGAAGACCCGTCTTTTATCGTCGGTCGTCTGAAAGAGCAAGCCGCCTTTTGCGGGGTCGTTCGAGCCTCAGAACGGCTTCACAATGACCAGGATGACGATGGCGATCATCAGCAATGTGGGGATTTCATTGACGATCCGCCAGTGCCTGGCCGGCTTTTCGTTCTTGTCCTCGGCGAATTTCCGCACCGCCCCGGCGAGATAGCCGTGCAGCCCCGAAAGCAGAAGCACCGCCGCGATCTTGGCGTGCAGCCAGCCACCCTGAAAATTGAACCCCTTCCAGGCCAGCCAAAGCCCGAACATCCAGGTGACGATCATCGCCGGATTGATGATGCCCCTCAGCAGCCGGCGCTCCATCACCTTGAACGTCTCGGATTGCACGGAGCCCTTCTCGGCATCGACGTGATAGACGAAGAGCCGCGGCAGATAGAGCATGCCGGCCATCCAGGAGATGACGGCAATGACATGGATGGCCTTCGCCCAGGGATAGAAACTGTCGGGCGCCGCGAAATAGAGGAGCGCCGTCAGCGCGACGAGAACGACGATGCCGACCGTCATGCGCTTCATCGCCCGGCCGGCGCCGTTCTCGTTAGCCGTGTCGGTCATCGGTGGCTCCTCACCATTTTCACCATGGCCTCGACATGCGCCACCGGCGTTTCCGGCGTGATGCCATGGCCGAGATTGAAGACCAGCGGCCCGTCGCCCAGCATGCGAAGGATGGCGTCGACGCCGTCGGCCAGCGCTCTGCCGCCGGCGACCAGGCGAAGCGGATCGAGATTGCCCTGCACGGCGCCTTCGCCCTGCAACTCCTTCGCCATCGACAGCGGCACGGTCCAGTCGAGGCCGAGGCCCGTGATGCCTGTCTTCTTCCTGTAGTCGCGATAGCGCTCGCCGGCGCCCTTCGGAAATCCGATCACCGGAACATCCGGGTGCGCCGCCTTCACCTGCCGGACGATCTCCGCCACCGGTTCGACGCAGAACGCCTCGAAGGAAGGCTCATCGAGAACACCCGACCAGGAATCGAAGATCTGCACCACATCGGCGCCGGCCTCGATCTGGCGGATGAGATAGGCGGCCGAGTGATCGGCCAGTATCTTCAGAAGCCGCGCCAAGGCCTCCGGCTCGCGATAGGCGAAGAGCCGCGCCGGCCCCTGGTCCGGCGTGCCGTGGCCGGCAATCATATAGGTCGCGACAGTCCAGGGTGCGCCGCAGAAGCCGATCAGCGTCGTCTGGTCGGGAAGCGTGGCGCGCAGCCGTCGGACCGTCTCGTAGACCGGCTCGAGATTCACGTGAAACGTTTCGCCGTCCAGCGCCGCAATCTCGGCCGCGGCGATCGGCTTCAGGATCGGTCCTCGCCCCTCTTCGAAGCGGACCTCGCGGCCCAGCGCGTTGGGAACGACCAGGATGTCGGAGAACAGGATCGAGGCATCGAAGCCAAAACGCTCGATAGGCTGCAGCGTCACTTCGACGGCGAGGTCTGGATCGTAGCAGAGATCGAGGAAGGATCCGGCCCGCTTACGGGTCTCGCGGTATTCCGGAAGATAGCGGCCTGCCTGACGCATCAGCCAGAGCGGCGGCGGTGAAACCGTCTCGCCCTTGAGGACGTCCAGCATGATCCGTTTCCCAGTCATCCAGCGCTCGCCTCCCTACAGCGCCGCGCGTCCTAAGACGCGCAAAGGACGCTGTAGCACTTTCATCTGGCGCATGATCCTTTCCGAACCTCCGGTTCGGGATCATGCGCGGTCTCTTAAATCAAATATCTATTTTAAAAGAGTCTTCTGATTCTAAGAGTCTGTTGGTTGTGGTGGTTGCGACCTGTCCCGTCTGCCGCCCGAAAAGGCCAGTCAGCATATTGTCGCGCGGTCCTGTTCGCAAATTGGAGGGATCTGGGGAAGGACCGGATTCCGCTTTTCGAGTCAGCGGCTTGGCGTTCCGCGATCGAACTCGTGGCTGTGGACGAAACCGCTCTGGAAAAATTGATCCCCGGTTTTGTCCCCAGCGCCGCGATAGAGCCGACAGCGGGGCGAATTGTGGACAACCCGTCATCTGATACAGTCGCCCCGAACGGCCGGACTTCTCCGTCCAGCCTTGTCCACAATTGCCCACAGCCAGGACCCATCCCCTGTGAACAAACCCCAGAGCTTCTTCCATCTGCATCTGATTTCCGACGCCACCGGCGAGACGTTGCTGGCGGCGGGCCGCGCGGCGTCCGCCCAATACAAGGATGCGCGCGCCATCGAGCACATCTATCCGCTGATCCGCACCGAAAAACAGGTCGCCAAGGTGTTCGAGGATATCGAGGAGGAGCCGGGCATCATTCTCTACACGGTGGTCGACCAGAAGCTGGCGCGCTCGATCGACGAGCGCTGCGCCGCCATGGGCCTGCCTTGCGTTTCGGTGCTGGAGCCGGTGCTTGCCGTCTTCCAGTCCTATCTCGGCACGCCGGCCGGCCGCCGCGTCGGCGCCCAGCACGTGCTCGACGCCGAATATTTCCGCCGCATCGACGCGCTGAATTTCACCATGGAGCATGACGACGGCCAGCTGCCGGCCAACATGGACGATGCCGATATCGTGCTCATCGGCATCTCGCGCACCTCGAAGACGCCGACCAGCATCTATCTCGCCAACCGCGGCATCAAGACCGCCAACATCCCGATCGTGCTCGGCGTGCCGCTGCCGGAAAGCCTGATCGCCGCCAAGACGCCGCTGATCGTCGGCCTGGTCGCCACGGCCGAGCGCATCTCGCACGTCAGGCAAAACCGCATCCTCGGCAACACCAGCGCCTATGTGCCGACCGATTACATCGACCGCGCCGCGATCAACGAGGAGCTCGCCTATGCGCGCCAGCTCTGCACCAGACATGGCTGGCCGATGATCGACGTCAGCCGGCGCTCGATCGAGGAAACGGCGGCGGCGATCGTTGCCCTGCGCGGCAAGAACAGATAACCCATTGCCCCGGTAAACCGGGACGCGATGGGCGCGAAAAAACCATGGCCGAGAAAATCATCCTCGCTTCGGGCAGCCCGTTCCGCAAGGCGATGCTCATCAATGCCGGGCTCGACATCGAGGCGGTCCCGGCCGATGTCGACGAGCGCGCGCTCGAGGCGCCGCTGAAAGACAGCGGCGTGTCTCCCGAAGACGTCGCTTCGATCCTCGCCGAAGCCAAGGCGACCGAAGTCAGCGAACGCCGGCCGGGCGCCCTGGTGCTCGGCTGCGACCAGACGCTGTCACTGGGCGACGAGATATTCCACAAGCCGGCCGACATGGAAGGCGCCCGCCGCCATCTCCTGGCATTGTCGGGCAAGACCCATCAGCTGAACAGCGCCGCGGTGCTCTGTCGCGACGGCGAGGTGCTGTGGCGCCATGTCGGCGTCGCCAGCCTTACCATGCGCAAGCTCGATCCCGCCTTCGTCGGCCGGCACCTGGCTCGGGTCGGCGCCAAGGCGCTGGGAAGCGTCGGCGCCTATCAGATTGAGGGCGAGGGCATCCAGCTCTTCGAGAAGATCGAGGGCGACTATTTCACCATCGTCGGCCTGCCGCTGCTGGCCCTGCTGAAGGAGCTTCGCGCGCTGGGGGCGATCGATGGCTGAGAAAAAGGCCTTCGTCACCGGCCACCCCATCGCGCATTCGCGCTCGCCGAAGATCCATGGCCACTGGCTGGCGAAATACGGCATCGACGGCAGCTACGAAGCGATCGACGTCAGGCCGCAGGATTTCGCCGCCTTCCTGACATCGCTTGGCGACAACGGCTTTCGCGGCGGCAACGTCACCATTCCGCACAAGGAAGCCGCTTTCGCCGCAGTGGCCCGCCGCGACCATGCGGCCGATGAGATCGGCGCCGTCAACACGCTGTGGCTCGAGGACGGTGTTCTCTGGGGCGGCAATACCGACGGCTACGGCTTCGCCGCCAACCTCGACGACCATGCGCCGGATTGGGCGGAAAACGGCCCGGCGGTGGTGCTGGGAGCGGGCGGCGCTTCCCGCGCCGTCATCCATGCGCTGAAGGAGCGCGGCATCAAGGACATCCGCATCGTCAACCGCACGCTCGCGAGAGCCCAGGAACTCGGCCGCCACTTTGGCGCCGGCGTCTCGGCGCACGGCGCCGCCGCGATCGGCGAGCTGCTTGCCGACGCCGGCCTGCTCATCAACACAACGGCGCTCGGGATGCATGGCAACGACAGCCTCGCCGCCGATCCGGCGGGCCTGCCCGGCCATGCCATCGTCACCGATATCGTCTATGTGCCGCTGGAAACGCCGCTGCTCGCGGCCGCCAGGACGCGTGGCCTGAAGACGGTCGACGGGCTGGGCATGCTGCTGCACCAGGCGGTGCCCGGCTTCGAGCGCTGGTTCGGCAGCCGGCCGGAGGTGACGCCGGAATTGCGGCGCATGATCGTCGCCGACATCGAAGCGCATTGAGATGACTGGCAGGGACATGATCGTGCTCGGCCTCACCGGATCGATCGGCATGGGCAAGTCGACGACCGCAAAGATGTTCACCGACGCCGGCGTGCCGGTGCATGATTCCGACGAGACAGTGCATCGCCTCTATGCCGGCAAGGCGGCGCCTCTGGTCGAGGCGGCCTTTCCCGGCACCACGAAAGCCGGCGTGGTCGATCGCGCCAGGCTGGCCGAGAAAGTGCTGGGCGATCCCGCCGCGCTGAAGACGCTGGAGGCGATCATCCATCCGCTGGTGCGCGCCGACGCCGATGCGTTTCTCGGCCTCCACCGTGCCGCCGGCGCGCCGATCGTCGTGCTCGATATCCCGCTGCTGTTCGAGACCGGCGGCCGCGGGCGCGTCGACAAGGTCGTGGTGGTCACCGCGCCGGCGGAGGTCCAACGCGCCCGTGTGCTGGAGCGGCCGGGCATGAGCGAAGAAAAATTCGCCGCGATCCTGGCCAAGCAGGTGCCGGACGCCGAGAAGCGCCGCCAGGCCGATTTCATCGTCGACACCGGCCAGGGCTTCGATGCCGCGCGTGCGGCGGTCAAGGCGATCATCGCCGAACTCTCGGGGGAAAAGTCCGGCAAGGCCCAATCCTGAAGGCAGGCCGTCAGCAGTCCCCATTGCCATTTTGTTCTGGTGTATGATTCTGCTCGCTTTGGAGCGAACTGATTCGAATGCGTGAGATCATCTTCGATACGGAAACCACCGGCCTCGATTTGCGCGACGACCGCATCATCGAGCTCGGCGGCGTCGAGCTGGTCAACCGCTTCCCGACCGGCCGCACCTTCCACAGATTCATCAATCCGCAAGGCCGGGCGATTCACGCCGAGGCGCAGGCCGTGCACGGCATCAGCGCCGCCGACCTGGCCGGCAAGCCGACCTTCGCCGAAGTCGTCGAGGAGTGGCTGGCCTTCACCGACGGCGCCAAGCTGATCGCCCACAATGCCACTTTCGATATCGGCTTCCTCAACCTCGAATTCAGCCGGCTCGACCATCCGGCCATCGATCCCGGCCGCATCGTCGACACGCTGGCGCTGGCGCGCCGCAAGCATCCGATGGGGCCGAATTCGCTGGACGCGCTCTGCCGGCGCTATGGCATCGACAACACCCGCCGCACCAAGCACGGCGCGCTGCTCGACTCCGAATTGCTGGCCGAGGTCTATATCGAGCTCATCGGCGGCAAGCAGGCGGCGCTGGTGCTCGAGAGCGTGGCCGTGCAGATGAATGGCAACGGCGAGGTGGCCGACATCGACATTTCGATCGGCGCAAGGCCGATCGCCCTGCCGCCGCGCCTCACCGAGGCGGATCGGGCGGCGCATGCCGGCCTGGTCGGCACGCTCGGCGAAAAGGCGCTGTGGCTGAAGGTGGCGGCGGCGGGTTGAGCGGGCGCTTCAACGTCGGAGATTAGCCGAATCGCCCATCCCTTCGTCATACTCGGGCTTGACCCGAGTATCGATGCCGTGACCCTCGCCGTAGAGTGCAACGGTGCAGAATTCTGTAAGCGCAGCAATGCCTTAGCATAACGGCATGGATCCTAGGGTCTGCGCGCGTCGCTTCGCTCTTGCTCCGCCCTAGGATGACGATGGAAAGGACGGCCTCGCCAATCTCCAACATTTAACAAAAAAGCCCGGCGCGCGGCCGGGCCTCTGATAGGAGTGCGGCAGGCTCGCCTCAGCTCACCTGGACCTTGGCCGCCGCCTGGTCCTCGGCGATGCGCTGCTGGAACATCTGCGCGAAATCGATCGGGTCGAGCATCAGCGGCGGGAAGCCGCCATTGCGGGTCGCGTCGGCGATGATCTGGCGGGCGAACGGGAAGAGCAGCCGCGGGCATTCGATGAACAGGATCGGCAGCATGTGCTCCTGCGGGAAGCCGCTGATGGCGAAGACGCCGCCATAGACCAATTCGACGTTGAACAGCACTTCCTGGTCGAAGGAAGCCTTGGCGTTCAAGGTCAGGTTGACGTCGAACTGCTTGTCCGAAAGCGGATTGGCGTTGACGTTGACGTTGATGGCGATGCCCGGAGCCTTGTCGCGGCCGCGCAGCGAGTTCGGCGCGCCGGGGCTTTCGAAGGACAGGTCCTTCACATATTGGGCGAGCACGTTCAGCGAGGGCTGTGCCTGGTTGCCGTTGCCGTTGGCGGCGCCCGCCGCGGCATCATCATTGCTGGCCATGAGCCTTAGTCCTTTTGCCTGGGCAGCATTGCTGACCGGATTGAAATCGGGGGTTCGCTACCATGCTCGGCAGGACAAGACAAGTTTTGCGGCCCGCCGCCCAGGAAGGGGCAGCGACCCGGGCGACGCCAGCTTCTGACGGCCTCGTCAAATGACCGCCATCGCGTCGACCTCGATGAGGTAGCCTGGGGACATTATCGCGACCCCGACGATCACATTCGCCGGTTTGTGATCTCCAAACAGCGAAATCTGGGCTTCTTCGAGGATCGGAAGGTGGTCATCGCGCTTATAGTCGACAATGTAGATCGTGATCTTGCAAACCTGCCCGGGCCGTGCGCCTGCCGCGCTGAGCGCCCGGCCGAGATTGCCGAATGCCAGGCGCGCCTGCGCGGCAAAATCACCATGCCCGACGAGCTTGCCGTCTATGCCTTCTGGCTGCTGGCCCGAGACGAACACCAGCCTGGATCCCGTCGCGACGACAACCTGCGTGTACATCTCCGGAACCGGCAGATCCTGTGGGTTGATGAGCTCGAGCGACACTGAAACCTCCTGCTTCGGTCGATTGAAATCGATATTGGCGATCATCGCGTCGCTGGCACGGGACGATGGCAAGACGGGCCGCGCCGATGCGCAAACGCTCAAAGGAGCCGCAATCACCCGTGAAACGGGACTAGTCGTCCTTGAGCCGTCGCCAGGGCGAATTGTGGTCCGGCCCGCGCTTGAAATCGTCCTCGCGCGAATAGTCGCTGTCGTCGAGATCGATGACCTTGTCGCGGCGGGCGCGAAAGCCGCTGCTGAGGCTCGTCGCCAGCACGATCCGGTTCTTGAGCAGGCGCCAGGCGAGATCGCGCACCGGCGGCAGGAGGAGCAGGATGGCGGCAATGTCGGTGATGAAGCCTGGAATGATGAGCAGGATCGCCGCCAGCACGATCATCGCGCCATGCGCGAGCTGGCGGCTGGGATCGCGCCCGGCATCCATTTCCGTCCGCACCCGTGCCATCACCCCGAAACCCTGATGCCGAAGCAGCAGGCTGCCGGCAATGGTGGACAGGAGAACCAGCCCGACCGTCGCCAAGGCGCCCACCTCGCGGCCGACGATGACGAAGCCGGCGATCTCCAGCAGCGGCAGCAGGAGCAGGAACAGCGGGAAGAGTGAAAGTCGCAAGTCTCGACCGATCGCTTTCTTCTTTTGGAGGCCACGCGGGCAATCGCCGCTGGCACTGGGGTCTTTAGATAGGTATGGCTGGCTTTGATTTGAATGATTGCGCCCGCCGTTCTATATGCTTTGGGTAATGAACGCTATGCGACCGCCGCCATCCTAGGGGCTCTGGTGGTCCGGCCAGGACAGGGATCGAATTGGCGGAAGATATGGGTTTCTTCGACTTCGGTACGATTTTCTTCTTGATTGCGGCGGTTGTGATCTTCTTCCAGCTGCGCAACGTGCTGGGACGTCGCACCGGAAACGAACGCCCGCCCTTCGATCCCTATTCGGCAAGCCGCACGCGCGAGCAGGACGCGGCGCAGAAGTCCGAGAATGTGGTGTCGCTGCCGCGCAAGCGCATGCCGGGCGAAACGGCGGCCGAAACCTATGCCGCCATCGACGCCTTCGCCAAGCCCGAGACCGACCTCAACAAGGGTCTGCGCGCGATCAAGGACAACGACCCGTCCTTCGACCCAAAAACCTTCATCGACGGCGCCAAGATGGCCTACGAGATGATCGTCATGGCCTTTGCCGACGGCGACCGCAAGACGCTGAAGAACCTGTTGTCGCGTGAGGTCTACGACAGCTTCGCCGCCGCGATCGGCGAGCGCGAGGCGAAAGCGGAAAAGATTCAGTCTTCCTTCGTCGGCATCGACAAGGTCGACGTCGTCGCCGCCGAGATGAAGGGCACCGAGGCGCATATCACGCTACGCATCGTCAGCGAGCTGATCTCGGCGACCCGGGACAAGGTCGGCGCCGTCATCGACGGCGATCCCGAGAAGGTTGCCGAGGTCAAGGACGTCTGGACTTTCTTCCGCGATACCCGCTCGCGGGATCCGAACTGGAAGCTGGTCGCAACGGAAGAAGAAGACTGAGATAAAGCGGCGGGGCCAGTCGTGCCGCTCTCTCCTACATTCAACGGAAAATCCTTCACCGACCTGCCCGGCTGGGGCGAGGACGACCACCTCGACGCTTTCGCCGCGTTCAAACGCTGCGCTCTCTACGTGCCGACCAAGCCTTATCGCACCGGTTCGCTCGGCGTCGCGTTCGACGCTTTCGCCGCGGCCTATGCCGAGGCGCGCAGCGTTTCGCCGGCGAATCGGTCCGAGGCGCGGTCCTTCTTCGAGCGCCATTTCGTTCCCGCTTCGGTGGCGGCGGAGAACGGCGGCGCCGGGCTCGTCACCGGCTTCTACGAGCCGGAGGTCGAGGCTTCGCCGGCCGGGACGGCGCGGTTCACCGTGCCGTTGCTTTCTCGCCCCGCCGACCTGATCGACATCGACGATAAGAGCCGCCCTGCCGGCATGGACCCCTATCTCGCCTTCGCGCGCGACACGGCGGCAGGCCCCGTCGAATATTTCGACCGCGGCGAGATCGAGCGCGGCGCGCTCGCCGGCCGGAACCTCGAGATCGCCTGGCTGGCCGACAAGGTCGACGCATTCTTCATCCATGTGCAGGGCGCGGCGCGGCTGAGGATGACCGACGGCAGGCTCTGCCGCGTCACCTATGCCGCGAAATCCGGCCAGCGCTTCACCGGCCCGGGCAGGATCTTGAGCGAGCTCGGCGAAATCCCGCTGAAAAAGGTGACGATGCAGTCGATCCGCGCCTGGTTCAAGGCGCATCCCGACCGCGTCGACGAGATTCTCTGGCAGAACCGATCCTTTATCTTCTTCCGCGAGGCGCCGGTCGACGATCCGGCGCTCGGTCCGATCGCCGCCGCCAAGGTACCGCTGACGCCCGGCCGCTCCGTCGCCGTCGACCGGCTGCTGCACACATTCGGCACGCCTTTCTACATCGACGCGCCGACGCTCACCGCTTTTGATGGAAATCCGTTTCGGCGGCTGATGATCGCGCAGGACACCGGCTCGGCCATCACCGGTCCGGCTCGCGGCGACCTCTTCGCCGGCTCCGGCGACGCCGCCGGCGAGATCGCCGGTGTGGTGCGCAACGCCGCCGATTTCTACGCGCTTGTCCCGCGCGGGCTGGTCGAGAGGAGGGGCGCGTGACCCGCCGCGACGACACGCTCAGCGAGGACGACCGCATCCTCTGGAACTTGGTGGCGAAGACGACGCGGCCGCTGAAAGGCAAGGCCGCGGTCGAGATTCCCGAAATTATCGAGCCGAAGCCGGCACCTATGCCCGCGCCGGTCAACGGTGTTGCGGCCACAGCCGCGAAGCCGAAGCCGCACCATGTCTCGCATGCGCTCGACGACCAGACGCACGAGAAGCTGAAAAAAGGCCGGCTGCCGATCGAGGGCCGCGTCGACCTGCATGGCATGACGCAGGACGAGGCCTATTCGCTGCTGCTAACCTTCCTGCATCGCGCGCATGCCGGCGGCATCCGCTATGTGCTGGTCATCACCGGCAAGGGCTCATCCTCCGGCGGCGACGGGATCCTGCGGCGCTCGGTGCCGCACTGGCTGTCGACGCCGGCTTTCCGACACCTGGTCTCCAGCCACGACCATGCCGCCCGCAACCATGGCGGTTCGGGCGCTCTCTATGTCCGGCTGAGGCGGACCCGCGCATGAGGATGCGGTCATGACCCCGTTCGGCGAAAGGCTGCGCGCGCTGCGCGCCGAGCGCGGCGTCAGCCAGAAGGCGATGGCCGAGGCCATCGGCGTCAGCGCCGCCTATCTGTCGGCGCTCGAGCACGGCCGGCGCGGCACCCCGACCTGGACGTTGATCCAGAAGATCATCGGCTATTTCAACATCATCTGGGACGACGCCGAGGACCTCGCCCGCCTCGCCGAAACCTCGCATCCGAGGGTCAGGATCGACACGTCGGGCCTGTCGCCCGCCGCGACCGAGCTGGCGAACCTGCTGGCCGAGAGCATCGAGAAGCTGGACGAGGCGGAGCTGCGGAAGATCACTGCATCGGTCCGGGCCGCGTTGAGGCGATAGTCGGCGCGTTGCTCATGACAACGTTCGCGGTTTTGGATTAGCGGCGAAGCCCTTCTAGGGTCTACGCTGCGTCGCTGCGCTCCTTGCTTCGCCCTAGAATGACGAAACTGAGGTTGGCGCCGCCAGCTCTGCCTACTGCACCGAGCCGACCAGCACCTGCTGGCCGTCGCGGATCGAGACCCAGCGGCCGGTGTTGTCGATCGCCTGCCGCTTCAGATAGCGATAGCCGGTCTCGTCCCAGGCTTTGACCTTGTCGGTCAGATTGTCGAGGACGTAGTCGCCCCGGTCGGTGCGCACCGTCAGCACCGAATGGCCTTCGCCGTCGGGCTTGCGCACGACGGTGATCAACAGATCGGCGAGCGACACGCCCATGCGGTAGAGCTGGCGCCGCTTCTCCAGCACATAGTCCTCGCAGTCGCCAAAGCCGTTGTCCGGATAGGTCCAGACCTCGTCCTTGCCGTAATTGTCGAGATCGCTCAGCGGCTTGACGGCGGCGTTGACCCTGGCGGTGACATTGGTCAGCCTGCGCCAGAGCCCGTCGGTCAGCTTGGCCGGCGCGAGATTGGCCGGGCGGATGTTGCATTCGCTCGGATGCGCCTTGCAGAAATCATAGTGTCCGATCGGCTGCGAGGTCAGGCCGCCGGTGGTCATGGCGCCCGCCGCCCATGCCGGCACCGCCCAATGGGCCGAGATCGCCAGCCCTGCGACTGCACACAAACGCAGCATCCGCGCCATCGGTGAGGAAGTCATTGTCCCCCGGTCCGCCCTGTTCTTTTATTAACGAAACGTTAAAGGCGATTTACAGTCCGTGTCAATTAGAGACAACGGCTAGTTTGACGGCATGGTTACCCGCGCGGTCCCGACAGCGGCACTTTGGCAACAGCGGCGTCGGCGAATGCCGGAAGCCGCCTGCCGCCGCGCCGCGCTAAATATTTGGTTCTACTAAAATTTCCGGACAAAAAGCGCCAAGCATTCCGGCGCCGGCCCGGGTCGGGCGCGCCACTCGCTCAGCTCTTGGCGGAACGGACCAGCCTCGGCTTCGCGGCCACGCGGGTCTGGCGGCCATAGCTGGTGATGAAGTCGACGATGCGCGGCACGATCTCGGAGCGGAATCGCGAGCCGTTGAAGACGCCGTAATGGCCGACGGCCGGCTGCATGTAGTGGGCTTGCCGGTCGGACGGGATGTTCACGCAAAGGTCGTGCGCGGCCTGGGTCTGGCCGAGGCCGGAAATGTCGTCGGTCTCGCCCTCGACGGTGAACAGGGCGACGTTGCGGATCGCCTTGGGATCGACGGTCTCGCCGCGATGCGTCATCTCGCCTTTCGGCAAGGCATGGCGCACAAACACTGTGTCGACCGTCTGCAGATAGAATTCCGCCGTCAGGTCCATCACCGCCAGATATTCGTCATAGAAGTCGCGGTGCTTCTCGGCGTTGTCGCCATCGTTTTTCACAAGGTGCATGAAGAAGTCCTTGTGGGCGATGATGTGGCGGTCGAGGTTCATGCTCATGAAACCCGAAAGCTGCAGGAAGCCGGGATAGACCTCGCGGCCGAAGCCCGGCACCGGCCAGGGCGCCTGCATGATGACGTTGTCGCGGAACCAGTCGATGCCCTTTTCCTCGGCCAGCAGGTTGACCGCGGTCGGGTTGCGGCGGGTGTCGATCGGGCCGCCCATCAGCGTCATGGTCGACGGCACGAAGGGATCGCCGCGCTTTTCCATCAGCGCCACCGCCGCCAGCACCGGCACCGACGGCTGGCAGACCCCCATCACATGGGTATCGGGACCCAGCGCATGGAACATCTCGATGACGTAGTCGATATAGTTGTCGAGATCGAAGCTGCCCTGCGACAGCGGCACCACGCGGGCATCGACCCAGTCGGTGATGTGCACGTCGGCGTGGGGAAGCATGGCCTCGACCGTGCCGCGCAGCAGCGTCGCGTAGTGGCCGGACATCGGCGCCACGATCAGCAGCTTCGGATCGGCCTTGCGGCCGGCCGGCAGCGAGCGCTCGAAGCGGACGAGGTTGCAGAACGGCTTCGACCAGACAGTTTTTTCCGTCACGTCGACGGTCTTCCAGTCGACCACTGTCTGGGTCAGGCCGAATTGCGGCTTGCCGTAGCGGCGCGTCGTGCGCTCGAAGAGCTCCGCGGTCGCCGCCACCGAGCGGCCGAGCGGCGTGTGCGAGATCGGATTGAGCGGGTTGGAGTAGAAAAGCCGCACCGCATCGGCATAGAGGCGGGCGGGCTGCAGCGCCGCATGGTTCAATTCGTAGAGCTGGTAGAACATCGGGAACCCCGCTGCTGCCTGGCGACCAAAGGGCCGACGAGCAGCGCCGAGCCTTGAATGTCTCGCAGCGAGGTTAACAAGATATTGTTGCGATGCAATACGTCACGTCGCGTGATCAATGCTTCTTTCGTCCAAAGCGTTGGAAATCCGCCTCGAACGGCCGAGCCGGCTCAATGTGCGTTGCCGAACTGTGTCGGAAATATGTCCGGCCCCTCTTGCCGGACATGTCGGACATATCAGACGCGCGCCATGCACACGGCTGTGTGGCCCGAGCCGATGAAGCCGAGCTGGGTGGCGGCGCCGCGGGAGAGGTCGAGCACACGGCCTCGGACGAAAGGTCCGCGATCGTTGATGCGCACGACGACGCTGCGGCCGTTGTTCTTGTTGGTGACCCTGAGCTTGGTGCCGAACGGCAACGAGCGGTGCGCGGCGGTCAGCGCGGCGGGGTTCATGCGCTCGCCGGAAGCGGTTCTGGAATGCAGCGCGTACCAGGAGGCGCGGCCGCATTGCGCGGCAGCGGAGGAGGCGGTCGAGGCGCCAGCCATCAGGCCAGCCGCGACCGTTACCGCGACAAGCGCGGTGCGGTTGGTTTTCTTCATCTTTTAGGGGTGGGCTCCGTTGATAGACAACCCGCCGTATGTGTCGATTGAGGCGGGAAATGCGGCGACCGTCTGGCGGTTCCATGGCAAATGCACACGTTTGGAGTCGCCGCGAAACAGTTTGTCATGACATTTCCGGTGTGCCCGGGCGTATTCTTTGTGAAGACCGCGCCGGTTTGCAGGAAGTCCTGAATAGGATCGGCCGTCAGTCAGCAAGTAGAAGAGGGAGCGATAGCTTCGCTTCCTTGCGTTCCTTTATTGCGCATGCATTCGGGTGGAGGATCGACTTTCCGGGGGGATCTCGCTGATGCGACTGATCAGGAATTTGCTGGCGCTGCTCGTGCTGGCGATCGGCGTGCTGTGGTCGCTGCAGGGCCTTGGGCTGGTCCACGGCAGCTTCATGACCGGCCAGCGGCAATGGCTCTATATCGGCCTCGTCACCGTGCTGGTCGGCCTGCTCGGCCTCAGATGGGCGAACCGCTCGCGCCTCTGAGCGGACAGCGCCCACCTTCTCCCACAAAGGGAGAAGGAGGGTGCCGCCCTGGCAGCCTTCACGCGGCTTTCGCCGCCGGCTTGGCCGTCTTGACGTGGGTCACGCTGCGGCGTCCGTCGACGCTGACCGGCACGTCACCATCGACGGTGGCGCGGCGCACGATCCGCTGCTGGTCGCCATAGTCGTTCACCGCATAGTGCTGCGTGGCCCGATTGTCCCAGATCGCGACGTCGCCGGCATGCCAGCGCCACCGCACCGTGTTCTCCGGCGTGGTCACATAGCTCTGGAACAGCTCGTAGAGTTTTGCCGAGTCGTTCTTCGACAGGCCGACGAAGCGCTGGACGAAATTGCCCAAAAGCAGCGACCGCTCGCCGGTTTCCGGATGCACGCGCACCACGGGGTGCTCGGTTTCGTAGACCGTCGAGGTGAAGACCTCATCGAAATGCTTCCTTTCCTCGGCGGTGGCGCGCGGCCGCACGGCGGCATAGTCGTAGGCATTGCTGTGGATGGCCCAGAGATTGTCCGCCAAGAGCTTCAGCGGCGCCGGCAGGCTTTCATATGCGGCATGCGTGTTGGACCAGATGGTATCGCCGCCGGCCGCGGGGATGACGACGCCGCGAAGGACGGAGAATTTCGGATAGGCATCCACGAAGGTCACGTCCGTGTGCCATTGGTCGGCGCGGCCTCCGCCGCGGCTCGAATCCAGGTTGAGGATCGAGGCCGTGCCCGCCACCGGACCCTGCGTGGGATGCGGCACGAGATCGCCCAGGCGCCGCGCGAACAGTTCATGCTCGGAATCGTCGAGATGGTCCTGGCCGCGGAAGAAGACGACCTTGTACCGCAATAGAAGCTGGTTGATCGCCGCGATAGCGGCATCGGACAGGCTTCCGCCAAGGCGGATGCCCCTGATTTCCGCTCCCACACGGGCGGTCAGCGGAATGACATCGGCTGGCGGAATGATCTGGTCGACGGCGGCTAGGTTGCTCATGGGCATCTCCTCGTTTGCTGATTAGGGAAAGGACCGGTCTATTGGGGGCTGATCACTGCGACCAGTACTGCCAGGCCCAATAGAAACTCTCGTCGCGCGGCGGCAGGCGGTCACGCTCGGCGTCCGGCCCCACCGGTGCCGGCGCTTTCGGGTCGCCTTGCGACTGCTCGGTCTCAGGCGTTTCTCTCTCTTTCGACCTGGCAAGCAGCCAGTTGCCGACCTCAGCGAAAAGCACGGCGGCGGAATGCGTCATCGTCATTCTCCCTGTTTCGCTCAATCTTTGTTCCGCTCAATCCTTGCCCGCCCAGGGAACCAGCGCCCGCTCGACCCGGCGGATGACGAATTCCAGCGCGAAGGCGATGGTCGCGATCACCAGGATGCCCATCACCACGACGTCGGTGACCAGGAACTGCGCCGCCGACTGGATCATGAAGCCGAGCCCGCGCGTCGCCGCCACCAGTTCGGCCGCGACCAGCGTCGACCAGCCGGCGCCGAGCGCTATGCGCAGGCCGGTGAGGATCGAGGGCAAGGCGCTGGGCAAAATGACGTGGCGCACGACCTGCCTGCGCGTCGCACCCAGCGAACGCGCCGCGTCGATGCGCTCGCGCGAGACGCCGCGCACGCCGGCGGCGGTCGACAGCGCCACCGGCGCCAGCATGGCAATGGCGATCACCAGGATCTTCGACGGCTCGCCGATGCCGAACCAGATGACGATCAGCGGCAAATATGCGAGCGGCGGGATCGGCCTCAGGAATTCGAGCAGCGGATCGAATACGCCACGCCCGATCCGGCTGATGCCGATGGCGAGCCCCACGGGAACGCCGACGACGATAGCCACGATCAGCGCGGCGAACACCCGCCAGAGGCTGGCGGTGACGTGCTGCAGCAACGTCGCATCGACGAACCCGTCGCGGGCGACCACGACGAACTTCGCCCAGACGGCGGCGGGCGAGGGCAGGAAGACCGGTGACACCAGCTGCAGCCGGGCCGACACCGTCCATGCCGCCAACAGCGCTAGAATGGTGAGGGCGCTAATCAGGCGGGCCAAAACGCCCGCCCGCTTGCGACGCGGCCGCGACCACGGCACCGACAGACCGTCATTCTCACCGACCTTTGCTCCGGCCCGCACCGTGTAGCTGCCGATGCTCATGCCGCTTCTCCCTGGAAGATCACATCCGTCAGCTCCGCGCGGGCCGCGGCAAAGGCCGGATCGGCCTTGATCGCGCGGATCGGCTCGCCCGCGGCATAGCGCCGGCCGAAATGGGTCTCGAAACTGCGCACCACATGGCCGGGCCCCGGCGCCAGCACGACGATGCGCGTGGCGAGCACCAGCGCTTCCTCGATGCCATGCGTCACCATCAGCACGCCGACCCGGGCAGCCGCCCACAGATCGAGCAGCGTCGTCTGCATGCGCTCGCGGGTCAGCGCATCGAGCGCGCCGAGCGGCTCGTCGAGCAGAAGGAAGTCCGGCTCGGCGGCCAAGGCGCGCGCTAGGCCGACGCGTTGCCGCATGCCGCCGGAAAGCTCCCAGATGCGCTTGTCGCCGGCGCCGTTGAGCTTGACCAGCGACAGCAATTCGTCGGCGCGCCGCGCCCGCTTGTCCGCAGGCACGCCCCGCAGCCGGAGCGCGAAGGCGACGTTCTCGCGCGCGGTCAGCCACGGAAACAGCGCATCGTTCTGGAAGACGACGGCGCGGTCCGGTCCGCGCGCGGTGATGACTTGGCCGGCGATCGTGGCCCGGCCGCGCGCCGGCTCGACCAGCCCGGCGGCGACGTTGAGCAGCGAGGTCTTGCCGCAGCCCGAGCGGCCGACCAGCACGACGAAGTCGCCCTTGCCGATGTCGAGCGAGACGCGCTCGACCGCTGGTTCCGGCTGGCCGTCATAGTGGACGCTGACCTTGTCGAGGGCGAGATGCGGCATCGGGATCCAGGCCTCCGTCAAACGAGGGGGCCCGCCCCGTGGCCGCTCATCGTAAGCGGTCCCGGGGCAGGCAAGCGCAAGGCCAGGGAAGAGGGGCCGCGCTTGTTGAGCAATTCCAGGAAAGGCGGTCTTCCTTCCGGAATTGCCGGGAGAAACGCTCAGTTCGAGGCGAGCGCCTCGCTGGCATATTTGGTCGTCACGTATTTCGAGTAGTCGGGCAGCACGGCGTCGATCTTGCCCTGCTCCTTGAGGAAGGCGGACGTCGCCGCGATCGCCTTGACCGTAGCGCCGCCGAGGAACTTGTCCGAGGCCTGCTCGTCGAGCGTCGGGAAGACATAGCCCTTGAGCAGTTCCGGCACCTCTTCCAGCTTGGCGCCGGTGAGCTTGGCGATCTTGCCGGCTTCCGGCGAGGATACCGACCAGGCCTCGGGCTTGGCCAGGAATTTGGCATAGGCGTCGCCGGTCACCTTGACGAAGTCGCGCACCGCTTCCGGGTGCTTGTCGGCGAAGTCGGTGCGCACGATCCAGGCGTCGAAGGTCGGCGCGCCCCAGGCCGCCACCTGCGCGGAATCAAGCACCACCTTGCCTGACGTCTTCACCTGGCCGAGCGCCGGATCCCAGACATAGGCCGCGTCGATGTCGCCGCGCGCGAAGGCAGCGGCGATTTCCGGCGGCCTGAGGTTGAGGATCTCGACCGACTTCGGATCGACGCTCTCATGCTTCAGCGCCGCAAGCAGGCTGTAATGCGTGGTCGACACGAAAGGCACGGCCACCTTCTTGCCGGCAAGGTCGGCGACCTTCTCGATGCCGGCGCCGTTGCGCGCGACCAGCGCCTCCGACGGGCCGATCAGCCCGACGACGAAAATGGTCTGGATCGGCAGCTCGCGGCTGGCGGCCGCGGCCAGCGGGCTCGAGCCGACATAGCCGATATCGACCGATCCGGACGCGACCGCCGCGATGACATCGGCGCCGGAATCGAATTTGCGCCAGTCGATCGCCGCCTTGGTCGCTTTCTCGTAGACGCCGTCGGCCTGCGGCACTTTCGAAGGCTCGACCACAGTCTGGTAGCCGATGGTGATCTTGAGATCCTCCGCCGCGGCCGGGCCGAGATAGGCAACGCCCGCGAGCGCGGCGGACGACAGAAGCAGAATGCGTCGTGAAATGGTTGACATGAAAGGCTCCCTAATCCTGACAAAACCGGATTGCCTTTCTATCGTCGGTTAATTCCATCGGGTTTGTAGAGTTAAATCCTTCCAAGGAACGGGGCTTTGTTGGAAAAGTGTCGCCAGGTCCCGGCGGCGGAAGCGCAAAAGGACGGTCGCGGCACGGGATGGTGGGGTGGGGCGCGAACCGCGCCTTCGTCATCCTAGGGCGAAGCGAAGCGGAGACCCCAGGATTCCATGCCGTTACATCCATGACAGGTGCTACGATGCAGAACGGAGACCCGTGGCTACAGGGGGTCGTTTTGCACCGCGACGGCATTCTAGGTGTTTGATCCTGGCATTTGATGGTGCATTGTTTTCCCAAGAATGGAAGGATGCACTATGGGCCAGGTTCTTCACGGCAGCGCCACAACGACAGAGGCGATCCGTCGAACAATACAGAATAGTCAAGAGAGCCTGAGAA
>NZ_RZOZ02000088.1:0-389 GCF_003999155.2 Mesorhizobium sp. M1D.F.Ca.ET.231.01.1.1 | reverse complement strand
CGGCATTGCAGCTCACTGCGTCGGCCAGCGAGCCGCCCAGCCGCGCGTCACGGCTGATTGGCGGTGTTGTCGCCGGCCACGTAGGCGTCCTGCGCGCTGGTGTCGGTCAGGCCGCGATCCACTACCGTCACATACACGCCCTTCTTCTTGACCTGCGCAACCGGCTGCGTGAGCGACGCCGATTCGAACGGAAAGATCACGAGCGCATTGATCTTGTTGACCGTGACGAGGTCCTGCAACTGGTTTGCCTGCTCGGGCGAGCCGGCCGCGGTCTTCACGATCACCTTGAGGTTCGGGTGCGCTTTCTCCAGATCGGCCTTTGCCTTGTTGGCCCACCAGACAATGCCGCCGGTGAAGCCGTGATCCGCGGTGGGAATCGCGACGCCCAG
>NZ_RZOZ02000087.1:0-389 GCF_003999155.2 Mesorhizobium sp. M1D.F.Ca.ET.231.01.1.1 | reverse complement strand
TGACCAAATACCGGAAAGGCGAACGGAGCTTCTACGGCCACAGCTTTCCCGACGGGCTCCGCGACAATGAAAGACTGCCGCAAGCAATCATCACGCCGACCAGCAAGGCTGCCCATGGCGGCCATGACGAGCCGCTGTCGGAAGCCGAGATCATCGGCCAGGGGCTTCTCACGCAGGCGCAGTGGGACACCGTATCACGCTATGCGCAGCAGCTGTTCGCCCGCGGCCAGCAGCGCGCCGCCGAACGCGGCCTGATCCTGGCCGACACCAAATATGAATTCGGCACCGCGCCGGACGGCACCATCGTGCTGGCGGACGAAATCCACACGCCCGACAGCAGCCGCTATTGGATCGCTGCGAGCTATGACGAGGCGTTCGCAAGCGGCGGG
>NZ_RZOZ02000086.1:0-390 GCF_003999155.2 Mesorhizobium sp. M1D.F.Ca.ET.231.01.1.1 | reverse complement strand
TCACCGCAACCGAATAGTTTTCCCCTGATCGGCAAATTTGATTCACCGGTGAAGCGGCGAAGCCCTAATCTCCCCCTCAAGGGGGGCCTGTTGCGTAATTGGCTGGTTGTGATTCTCTGAGACGGAAGCTCGGAGGGAATCGCAATGGCGGTGAAGCAGACTGGTCAGTTGAGCCTGGCGGAAGCATTTTTTGGGCCAGAAGCTTGCAGGTGGATCCTCGCCGCTCGATCGACTGTCCGGTCTGGTGAAGTGGTATCGCTTCGAGAAGCTGCTCAACCCGCTACGCGATGGCGGGGCGGGCCGTGCGGCCTGGCCGCCGTTGTTACTCTTCAAGGCGCTATTGCTGCAATCACTCTATGGGCTATCGGATCGCGAGCTCGAGGAAGCGCT
>NZ_RZOZ02000085.1:0-396 GCF_003999155.2 Mesorhizobium sp. M1D.F.Ca.ET.231.01.1.1 | reverse complement strand
AAACGCCGCCCGGGATCTCGGCTTTACGGATGCGCAGAGCTACAACGACGCAAGGGCCGGCGGCTTCACATCTGCAAGCGCATTCGCCCAGGCGAAGAGCATGGGTTTCATTACCCAGCGCGACTACGATGCGGCAATGTCGGGCGGCTTCCGCAGCAGCGACGAATATCAGCGGGCGCAGACGGGCGGCTTCACGGCTGCCAATGAATATCGTGCGGCCGTCCAACTTGGCATGCAGACTAGGGTGGAGTTGGCCGCCTACCGCGCGTCTGGGTTTTCCGACCCCGCAGCGTACCGCGATGCCAAGCAGAAGGGCTTTGCCGACAAAGCCTCCTATGACAAGGCCGAGGCCCGCAAGCTAAAGGCTGCGAGAGGCGCCGCAACGACGCTTCTTTC
>NZ_RZOZ02000084.1:0-396 GCF_003999155.2 Mesorhizobium sp. M1D.F.Ca.ET.231.01.1.1 | reverse complement strand
CCAGACCATCGTCGCGCCCGCCATGCCGACCATCGGGCGCTCGCTCGGCCATGCCGAATACCTGCCCTGGATTGTCACCGGCTACCTCTTGACCGCAACCGCCGTGGCACCGCTCTACGGCAAGATTTCCGACGTCTATGGGCGTCGGCCGACCGTCTATGCGGCAATTCTCATCTTTCTTGTCGGATCGCTGGTCAGCGCACTGGCTCCCAACATGTTCGTCCTTATCCTGGGGCGCGCGATCCAGGGGGCCGGTGGCGGCGGCCTTTTCGCGCTGACGCAGACCGTGGTCGGCGACCTTGTCCCGCCGCGCGAGCGGGCGCGCTATGCGGCGTGGTTTTCCGGCACATGGGCCGTCGCCAGCGTCGCCGGGCCGCTGCTGGGCGGCACTTTTGC
>NZ_RZOZ02000083.1:0-396 GCF_003999155.2 Mesorhizobium sp. M1D.F.Ca.ET.231.01.1.1 | reverse complement strand
GGCCCTCGGTGCCGGCGAGATAAATCCGCAGACCCATATGGGCGTTGGTCAGCGTTTGCCGCAGGCGCGGCACGAGGCTGGCAAAGGACGGCGGCAGGTGGAGCTGCGCGGGCTTCAGGGCTTCCAGGGCAGCGATGTGCTTACCCTCCCGGCCTGGAATGCAGACGATCTCGGCACCGTCGAAAAAGCCGGGCGGCGCCTTGCCGGCCATGTCGGTGATCGCCAGCGCGCCTTCGGCATCGGCGATGAAGAGGTGGTGCTTGCCCGGCTGCGGAGACAGCGTTCCGTAAATGGGCCGGCTGATGATCGTCTTGGCTGCCATTCTCTCTTTGATCAGTTGGAGCTTGATCTTTTCCGAAAACCGGTTCCCACTTTCGGGATCATGCTCTGGTGCCT
>NZ_RZOZ02000082.1:0-396 GCF_003999155.2 Mesorhizobium sp. M1D.F.Ca.ET.231.01.1.1 | reverse complement strand
ATCGTCGATGTCGCGATAGGCTTGGCCATCTACCTCCTCTTCCTTCAGGGTCCTCATGAACCTCTCGGCCTTGGCATTGTCATAAGGATTGCCGATGCGGCTCATGCTCGGCTGGATGTCGTGGCTTGCAAGTCGTGCTGCGTAGTCAGCGCAGGCGTATTGGACACCGCGATCACTATGGTGAATGACACTTCCCGGTGCCGGCCGGCGTGCCGCAATCGCCTTGTCCAGCGCCTCGATGGCGAGTTCCGCCTTCAGGTGGGTCGCAATCGCCCAGCCGGTGACCTTGCGGCTGAAGGCGTCAAGCACGATCGCCAGGAATGCGAACTCCTCGGCGAGATGGACATAGGTGATGTCGGCCACCCAGAGCTGGTCGATGTCGGTCAGCTGAAGGCC
>NZ_RZOZ02000081.1:0-397 GCF_003999155.2 Mesorhizobium sp. M1D.F.Ca.ET.231.01.1.1 | reverse complement strand
CATCGTGCTCGTCATTGCGGTCGAATAATTGGGTGAAGACATGATCGGCCGAAAGCGCGCCGACCGGCAGCGTGGTGACAAATTCCTGCGCGGCCGATGTCATGACCACCCGCACCGACGCGGCGCGTTCGCGCAGCCGGCGGATGAGCTCGAGCGATTTGTAGGCGGCGATGCCGCCGCCGATGATGAGCAGGATGCGCTTGCCGGAAAGAGTCATCATGCCTGATACCAGTCGAGTTTTACGCAAGCTTCAACGCCGGTTGGATGTCGGTATGGTTGAAATCATCGCCCTTGAAAAGCAGAGGCAGATTTCGTGTCTTTGCCAAGGCATAGGCAAAACAATCGCCCATATTCAGAGCAGCGCGATGATGAGATCCCCTGCCGTATCGAGAATAAG
>NZ_RZOZ02000080.1:0-400 GCF_003999155.2 Mesorhizobium sp. M1D.F.Ca.ET.231.01.1.1 | reverse complement strand
GAGAGATCCCCGGCATCGTCGCGCAAAACGCGCTTACCTTGCCTTCCGTTCCATCGAAACCGGCCGGTCGGCCTCTCAAGCGCAGTCCTTCAATTCGACCACCTCGACGCCGAGGCGAAAGGCCTGGCCATCGGCATAGGAGCGCGCATACTGCTCGGCTTCGAAGGGGAAGGTCAGCGTCGTGCCGTAGGCGGTGACACGCACCGTCCACTTCTGGCCTCGCACGAGTTCAACACCGTGAAGCTTCGCCGTCACCATCTCGCCCTCCTCAGATCCGGCACGCTCGCGACACCCGCATAACGTCGCGAAAGTCATTTGAATACAAATAATTCGACCCAATCGTGTCGTTACGATGTCGATTCCGACATTGGGTCGTTTGCGTCCGTGAAATGGTTCACCG
>NZ_RZOZ02000079.1:0-403 GCF_003999155.2 Mesorhizobium sp. M1D.F.Ca.ET.231.01.1.1 | reverse complement strand
AGCATGCCCAGCACGCGGCGGGGATCGGAACGCGCCGGCCGCCACAGCAGCCAGCCGAACAGCAGCAGCGACAGGCTCAGGCCGGTCAGCACGATCGCCAGCACACCGACGTACTGGGTGTGCGGCAGATCGTGGCGCGGCGCCGGCAACAGCACGTAGGCCAGGATCAGGCTGATCAGCACGATGCGGACGATCTGCTGGCCGTGCTCGCTGTCCTGGCGCTGGGACAGGCGCAGCCGCAGCTGCGACAACAGGCGTTTCACGCGCCCAGCCCCGGGCGCGCGGACGCCATCGAATGCTCGGCGCAGATCTGGTCCAGCTGTTCGCGGCCGCGCAGCAGCGCGTCCACGCATCGAGGATCGAACAGCCGGCCACGCTGGGCGTAGAGATAAGCCAGGGTGGC